>NZ_JAWQUM010000002.1:0-667271 GCF_033447125.1 Rhizobium sp. PL01
ATCCCCCCGATCAGCGCTATACTGATGCCGGGTTGATTGCCCACCTTGTCTTTGGATGTTGGGAAAAAGGGTTTGTGGGTTTCGTCAGCCGCAAGCCCTTTTTCTTGTCCGCTCTGGAAAATGCGCCAAATGGCGCAAAAGGCCTCATTCCTCGAAATTCGCTATCAGAGCGGCGTGCACGTGGCCTTTGGCGAAATGTCGGGCAAACCCAAATCGCGGCACCCTTTTCTGAAGCCCCGGATCGCGTCTATACTGCCGCCATGGACACGTCGTATCACACGCCATCGATCGATGAAGCCCGCGCGGCTTATGAGACGCTGCGCAAGCATGGCGTCGAAGCGATAACCATCCGCCGCCGCCTAGGCCTTGCCGACAGTAGCGCGACCATCGACAGCGTGGTTTCCAATCCGATCCGCCGCCTGAAGTTGATCAACTGGGTGCGCAATGTGGACATCAGCAGATGAAGCGCGTCCCGGACTTTCCCGTTCCAGACCATATTGCCTTGATGATCCACGATCTCAGGCAGTCCGGCCTGTCCGCCAATGAGATCGCCGAGCGATGCCATCTGTCGCGCACGACACTATGGCGGCTGGCGCAAGGTGAAGCGCGCGATCCCGCCTATGACTCGGTGCGCAAGGTGGAACAGCTTCACGGCAAGATCGTCAAGTGATCGCCCGATTTTGCTGAAGCATGCTTCAGCATTTCAGTCGATTTTACTCTCGCATGCGAGAGTAATGCCTATTGATTTCACTGCTGTTTTTGAACTCACCCGCCTCGACGACGCAACCGTGCCGCGACTGATTGCAACCGCTTAACCCGGCCGACGCAACAGTCCACCCGGCCGACTTTCCCGCACCAGAACCGCCTGAACAGCCGTATCGATCCGCCTGCCAAGGGTTCGAGCATCGTCGTTCGATGCCGTCACCATGCCCGTCGAGACATCGATCGCCACGTCGCCAAGGTAGGTGTTGCCGCTGTTGCCGCCGCCACCGGCACGCGCGGTGCCTTTCGGTATCACTTGCTCGCCGCGCTGAAGGATGGCCGGGAATTCACCCGGTAGCAGACCGTTGTGCAGCTTCGGCGCATTGGCAAAGATCGCAGGCGAGACATTGCGGACCGCGTTCGAACCGCCTGTCTTGGTGCCATGGTGTTTGACGCCAACGCCAACGCCGCCACCCGCAAACCCGCCGAAGAAATTCGAGATCACCCCGCCAAGCGCATTCTTGGCAAAGATGCTCTGGATTGCCATGTCGATGATCGTATCGACCACCCGGCCGAGCATATTGTTGAATGCTTCGGCCGCCGAAACGCCATTCCTGAGATCGCTGACAAAGCCGGACACGGCATTCTTGGCAAGGTTGGTGTAGGCCTGCGCCAGCTGTTCGACTTCCTTGCGTTCCAGTTCGCGCGACCGGCTGGCATTGGTGATCTGCCGCTTCTGCGCTTCCAGATTGGCGTGTGCCGTGGCTTCGGCATTGATCGCGGCAATGGCGGCCGGTGTCAGTTCGATCTCTTGCTTTTTGGCCGCCGACAGCAATTCGGTGGCCTTCGTCAACTGATCGATCTGGTAAAGCCGCTGTTCTTCCGTCAGCGACGCATTGGCATTGATCGTGTTGATCTCAGCCTGAAGATCGCGGCGTTCCTTTTCGGTGATCAGCAAGTCTTCCAGAGACTGCTTTTCTTCCCGGTTTCCTTGCGTGCGTGTCCGGCTTTGCGCGTAGGCCAGCACGCTTTCGCGGGTGGCATTGCCGCCAAGGATGCGCTGGTTCGCCGCGACCGCATCGCCCATGTGGCCGTCCGCGTCCTGACTGATGATCATGGCGATGCCAGCGTTCACCAGAACGACCAGCGGCTCACCCGGCTTGCCCGCATGAACCGGGATGTCGTGGCGCATGCCGCCTGTCTCTGTCGGAATTGCTGCAATGGTGGTGCGGTTCATGATCAGCGTCCTTGTTTCAGTTCGTCGATGTCCAACTGAAGCTTGGCTACCTGCATCGCCATGGCGTCGAGACGGCGAGACATCGCGGCAAGCGTCATCGTGTCGTCCTGCCGCGCATAGGAAACGGTTCGCTGCGCAAAGCTTTCGAGCATCGAGCGGTGTTCGTCGAGGACGCGCCGGTTAAGCGCGTGTGAACTGCCTTCGACCGAGAACGATTCCGGTGAACCGGCTAGGATGAAACTGGACGCATCCAGGGCGATCACGGTTCCGACTGCGAGAAGATCGCTAGAGATCACCGACGCGCCGCCCGGATAGTACAGGCTGGCGCTCGCCGCCTGCTTGCTGTTGACGATCACGACCGGATCGACAGGACCGCCCGGAACGGCAATGGCCGCGACTAGATTTGAAATATCCTCGACCATCGCGGCGGCCGGATCGGTGTTGTCACTGGCCGAGACTTCCGTCGCGCCGTTCAAAAGGCCAGCCGGACGCCAAGCGGTTGCCGGTGAAGCATCCAGCAGAACCGCGTCGATGCCACGCGCCAGATCGACGGCAAGCATCTGGCCGATGATGGCTTCGATGGCAGGCGTGCTTCGCCGCGATAGTTCGTTTGTGAACACGGCCAAAAGACCGGCGCGTTTCGGGGTTAGCGACAGGCTGCTTAGGATCGATTTCCGTGCCGGGATCGCCGCGCCCTCGACGCCAAACACGGCCGGTGGAATGTCCGATGGCTTCGATGTCGGCAGGATGATCCGGCCGTTTTCCGGCAACTGAAGACCACGTGCCGCCAATTTGGCCGCGACACTGATCGGTGTCAGCAGCAACAGATTGGACACGACGGTTTCGCCGATGAGTTCGCCACCCCATGCCGGAACCGATGTCATGGCCGGATCGACAGCGGCGCGATACTGGCCGTTATCGCCGAAGGATTTGGCTAGGACGGCATTGCCGGGATAAAGGCTGCGAGCAACATCGAAGACGGTTCCGCCCCTGTTGCCACGTGCGACCTTGACGAAGGTGACGACGATGCCCTTGATCAGAGCGTGCCGTGCCGCCTGCGCTGGCGATTGCTGCCGCGATTTGCGCAAGGACCGCTCGACGGAAACCATCAAACCCTTCAATGATTGAATTTCTTGAGCGACATCCATGACCCCTCCTATGTGGAAGGGTTGTGTCGCGAACCGGCGCGTCTTCCACGGTTGACGTCAGAATAACAGGCTAAGTCATTGAAAGCTTGTTACCTTTTGGGTAAGTTCTCGGGTGGTATCGTTCTGGGACCGCCCGAGAACCGGTTTTCTCGGTGGTACGGCTTTGGAACCGCCGAGAGACGTCCTTCTTGGCGGTACGGCTTTGGAACCGCCAAGAAAACTTCCATCAGGCAGTCCCGCTCTGGAACCGCCTGATGGACAGGACATTGCGCCAAGTTGGCGGGAAGTTAGGAACTGGGTTTTAAAGTAGCCAGCCCTGCCAAGTTGGCAGACCTAGTGCCAAGTTGGCACCAAGTTAGGAACTGGGGTTTCAAATACCCCGGTTCAGCCAACTTGGCTGGACCCTATGCCAAGTTGGCACCGGGTTAGCGGCGATCACCGGCAGGACGCGCAAGATTGTTGCGGGGTGGCGCAAGTTTGTTGCGCCGTCTCAAATTCCTATTCCCCGATAAAAGGCGCTCTTGGTGGCCGTCGGTGCATATGGGGTAGGTTCCAGATTTCGAGACGTCCCCCCCGGCATGGCCCCGGTGGCAAGAGATCAAAATGATCCTTTGCCAAAACCACCACAAATGGTGACTTGTGGACAAAATGACCAGAAGCCAAAAGGGATAGATCAATTTGATCTATCCTGAACTTCCCCATAAACGGGGAAGTCACGATCCCATCGCCTTCTTTACCGACGCATTGACCACACGCGCCAGCCGTCGCTTGATGTTCTTCTTCATCATCCGGTAGGCCGGGAAGATATGCGGTTGCGGCGCTGTTCCGGGATGGTTGACCGAGCGAGCGGCACGCATCTGGCCGCCACTGTCATAGACCAGCATCGGCGCGCTCTTGGCCGTGATGGTGTGCGCTCTTGTCCCGAACTCGATGAAGTGCCAGTACCACGCGGCAAACACGCCTGTTGCATTCGGATCGGTGGTTTTCTCAATGCCGCGCAAATTGGCGTCCGGCCTGTTCGACAGCCTGTCGGCATGGATCGATCGTCTGTAATCACCACGATCAACCGGCGCATAGGCGCGTATCTTCTCAGCCACTTCCTGCGCGACCTTCATCTGCATGTCAGCCAGGTTCCGCTGGATGGCTGGCGAGATCGCATCCATCCGCCGCAACAGCTGATCCCGTCCGATGAATTTCGCCTTCAGTGCCATGTGAACCTTCCGATGTCGGTACGTTTTGTTGGCGAATTTCGCCAACAACATCGTGTTGACACGAACTTTCGTTGGCGAGCGCAAGAGACGACGTGCACCATCTCCTGCGCTCAAACCGTGCTGTCGCTGGCACGCAAAGATCGCGTTTACAGGCTCCGATCCTGAAGCTCACACGTCCGGCCTTGATCAGCCGGGACAGGATATCACAGCTGTTCCAGAGCGGAACGCCTGCCGCCAAGAGCAGTGGGTTAAAAAATAACCCACCGTTAAGATCGGGTTTCCAAATAACCCGATGCAATATCGGGGTTTCAGATACCCCGATTAGATGGGGTACGGCAAACCCCATCAATGCAAAACCGGAATGGTTCCGATTACGCACTGCCGCTAATATCGGGTTTTCAAATAACCCGATTAATACCGGGGTATCTGAAACCCCGGTTACGCACTGCCGCTGCTTGGCCGTGTCGTCGCAAACCACATGTAGGCGATCCGCTTGGTGACCACATCGATGTCCTTGACGATCCGCTTCTCGCCGCCACCTTGCGACAGCCAGAACGCCGCCTTGCCGAGCCCGACCGCGAAATGCCGTAGCCGCTCGAAGAACACGTCGTGATCGCCGTCGCTGTTCATCACCGCTTCGAACAGTCTCGGATTGTCGCGCAACAACAGCGCGGATCGAACCGATACCGATGTCCCGGCAAAGGTTTCGCGGACAAAATCTTTCTTCTCAGTCATGGCTGGCTTCTCCTGTCGAGATCATCGATCCAACCTTGCGCCGTGTCAAAGCCGACGCCGATGGCCGGGTGATAGGTTTCCAGATCATCTGATTGCAAGGCGCAATGCATCGGCATTTCGAAGATGATGCCGTGTTCCGTGGTGACCGGCAGAAAGTGCGATCCATCATCCGGCTGGAAAGTGGCGATCACCGGGAATTCATCCCAAGCGACATAGCGGCCATCGGCCATCGGTATTGCCACCAGATATTTCAGCAGCGGCGCATCTTCGGTTTCCCAGTTACCTTTGATCACTGTTCCGTCCGGCAGTTCGACATCGACATGGCCGCACAGCATGGTGGTGGATGGTTTCGAACTATCGGTCATTTCACGCTCCATATTTTCGGGTTTGGTTGTGTCTTGTTTTTTTACAATTAGGCTGGGGTTACTTACCCAGCCTATATGTATGTAATACATGGGGTGAGTAAGAGCAGTTGGTTATGTGTTTGATTTCATTCACGAAGCGGGTAGCTGAGAACAGCTGAGAAGTAGCTGGGTAAGAAGGGTACTAGAAGTTTCATTTCACCACCTCCAGTTTCATTTTTACGACCTGTATTTTGACGAAAGAACGCGACGGTGGACCGTATTTGACAGCCTCGATTGCCTCTTGCCGGAACAGGCTTTTCATCGCCTTCTGGAACATGAAGAGATTGCATTTCTCCGCTTCTGGATCGGCTGAAAATACGCGCGGTGCATAGTTCCGGGCGGTTGGATGTGGTGAAACCGGCGTCAGTCTGGCGGCGTGCTGGCGCAACAAGTACAGGAAGACGCGCTCTGCCCTGTCGGCCTGTCCGATGTCATGCCCGGACCTTAGATTTTCATCGGTGGCCCGGAAGCATCCCATTTCCCATGTCATGTCGATTGTCTGGCCGGTTGCCCCGTCGTTCATCTTGCGAACCGTCAAAATCCGCTTGCCCTCATCCGGCATGTCGTCGTCGCCTTCAGCCGGTTTCGGTCGTGTCATGTCGAGTTGCGCGCGTGCCCCATTGATCCAGCCGGTTGATCCTGAATTGCCGGTGTTGGTGTTCAGGCCAGCCAGTGACGGATGAGTGAGCAACAGGATTGCTGTGTCGTGGCGTCTGGCTAGTCTGCCGAGCGATGTCATGGTCTCATGTGCGACCATGCGTGAGTTCTCTTCAGCCATGACCACCTGTCCGCGATTGTCGATCACCAGCAAGTCCGGCTTCAGTGTCGTCATCGTCAGGTCGAGATCGGCGATCCGGCGCGCTTCGATCACGTGGCCGTGGTTGCCTTGCACGAACAAGGCCGGTTCATCATGGGCATAGTGGATGTTCAGACCGGCGAGATCGGCGAGATCAAAACCTTCCTGCGCGGCGATATCGGCCAGCCTGCGATGAATGATGTGATCCGGTTCTTCAGCCGAGTAGAACAGCACCGAACCGCGTCCGTCTTCATTGACCGGCTTGCCAAGCCAGCGTCCCTTGATCGCGGTCCCGGCCATCAGTTGCAGCGCCAGCAATGTCTTTCCGACGCCACCCGACCCGGACAGGAGTGCGACGCAACCGCGCGGAATGAAGCCGCGCCCGTCGAGATAACGCGGTTCTGGAACCGGCTTCCCGGCATAGTCCGATGCCTTGACGACGGCGAGCGGCTCCGGTTTTGGTGGTGCTTCTGCCTTGGCAGAAACCATGACGGAAGAATCCTTGGCGGTTTTTCCGGTTGGACCTTCTCGTTTCTCTGCTGTCTGCCATGCACTGTTCAACGTGGCATCGATTTCCTCATCACCCAAACCGATGTGACGCGCGGCGTCCGCCAAGGCACCACGCACTTCGGTTTCGCCAAGCAAGCCGCTCTTGGCAAAGCCGAGCATCCTGATGGCACCCATGTAAAGTTCGGCATTGCGCGCACCTTCAGGTACGGAGCGGATGACGTCGCAGGTTCTATCAATGGCAGCGCGGGCATAGCGCCGGTTAAATTTGGCGTCGTCTTCGTCCTGGATTTGCGCTGGTAATTTCTCTTTCGGTTTCGGCTTGCTCATCAGCACCGTTGCCAGCCAGTCGGGTAGCGGTGCCAGCCCGCGTTCCGGGAAGAGATTTTCATAGGTGCCAGCGCCGTTGACCGATCCGGCCGCGATGATGTAGCCACCGGCCGCCCTGACATCGAGACCGGGACCAAGCTTGCTGGCCGAATTGCGGATGCCGCGATGTCCCTTGAAATAAAGGTGCCGACCGCCTGACGGTGTGGCGACCATGTAGGTGACAGGCTCATATCCGCCATGCTCTGCCATCAAGGCATTCCACGAACCCTCGCCGTCGAGTCCGCCTTTCATGTCGATATCAACAACCAGAATATCGCTGTCGCCGGTATTGATGCCGATCATCATGCTGTTCTTGTTGAACCACGATCTGATTTGTTCGGGATCGGTGGATGCAGCTTTGAAACCGCCTTTGACGGCCGGTGTCTTATCCTGTTTGCAGGGTATGACCTTCCAGCCTATCGATGCATAGAATAACGCGAATTCCATTGTGAGATTGCCACCAGCCACGGCAACTTCCTCTTCACACAGCTTTTGTCAAACCGGGAGAAAAGCAGCTATACTGGCCGCTTCTCCTGTCGCGCCTGCTAGTCACAGGCCACAGGAATGCTCCCCGGTTAGAACGGGTTGAGAATTGGCCGGTGAGAGATCACCGGCCTTTTTTCGGATTGGACAAAGCATGTCTGGAAATTAGCCCGCGTTTTCGCGTGATCCGTATGACCAGAAAAACAATGATGGACGCTGTACAGGCAGCGTCAACCATCAAAAAACTGGACGCGCGGCAACCGTTGCCGACTGTTATCGATTGATGCTTGAGCATTGATCGATTGAATGGCAAGCCGTTCATTGTTGATTTGATTGATAATGAAGACGCAATCTGACAGCGGACGCATTCCGCCTCGTGTTAGGCCGCGTTTATAATCGGGTGAAAAGGGCGGTCGGTGGACGGAGTGACCGCGATTTTTCGGGTGGTCAAAATGACCACCCCAAAACATCCGAAACGCTAGCGGCTGAATACGGCGTCTCCGAGAAAACCATCCGACGCGCCGGAAACTTCGCGGCTGAGATCGCTAAGTCGCCGTTACCCCGCCGCCGACTCGATCCCTAGCGCGATCACGGCTTCCCCCATGGCTTCCCCCAAATTCAAATTTCAGTCTATATTCGTTGATTTCATTGACGAATAACTATGTACAATCTCTGTGACAAGCACAGAGATGACGGAGGATGTGGCAATAGCATAATTTCTCAAGTGACCTGCCGAATGGTGAGAAAATGAATTTGTCAGCAGTGTGAGGGCCGGTCAGAAGACCGGCCCTTGTAACGCTTAGTTGAATGAGGGCGGAGCACTCAGATCATTGGCAGGCTTCTGTTGATCCGCCGGCTTCTGGCTGCCGCCATCGAGCGGATTGCCACCCGGTAGCTGCAAGCCGCCCGGTAGTCCAAGCCCGCCGCCATTGTCGGGCAGGGTTAGCCCGCCACCACCGGCTCCAAAGCCGGGCACTTCGATCTTTATGGTATTGGGATCGATGCCCGTTCCCTCTCCCTTGTAGTGCATGACCATCTGCGGGAATGCGATGGTCAGGCCGACCATGATGACCTGAATGCAGACAAACGGAACTGCGCCCCAGTAGATCTGCCCGGTGGTGACCGGTTGCGTCACTTTTCCGGTCACCTTGTCGAGATACGGCACCTTGGCCGCGACCGAGCGCAGGTAGAAAAGCGCAAAGCCGAACGGCGGATGCATGAAGCTCGTCTGCATGTTGATGCCAAGCAAGACGCCGAACCAGATCAGGTCGATACCGAGCTTGTCGGCAGCCGGTGCGAGCAGCGGCACGATGATGAAGGCGAGCTCGAAGAAGTCGAGGAAGAACGCTAGGAAGAAGACGAGCAGGTTGACCGTGATCAGGAAGCCCGTTTCGCCACCCGGTGTCGCCGTCAGCAGATGCTCGACCCAGATGTGCCCGTTGACGCCGTAGAAAGTCAACGAGAAGACGCGGGCGCCGATCAGGATGAACAGCACGAAAGCGGAAAGACGTGTCGTCGAGGCCAGCGCGCCCCTGATCACGTCCATGTTGAGACGGCCCTTGGCGGCCGCCATGATCAGCGCCCCGACGGCACCCATTGCGCCACCTTCGGTCGGTGTGGCAATGCCGAGGAAGATGGTGCCGAGGACGAGGAAGATCAGGGCCAGCGGCGGGATGAGGACAATGATCACCTGCTGGGCAAGCCGGGACATCGCATTGACCTTCATGCCCTTGTCGATGAGGGCGACGATGTAGATGAAGGCCACGCCAACCGTTGCGCCGAGAATGTCTGCATTCTCTCCATGTGTCGGATAGAGGTAGACGTGAGCAGCATAGGCGATGGCACCGGCGACGATCAGCGCAATGAACAGCGATGTGACGCCCGATCCCAGCGTGCGGGCCTCTGGCGGCAAGGCTGGCATGGAATCACGCTTGAAGAAGCTCATCAGCAGGATGTAGCCCATGTAGAGCCCGGTCAGAATGAGACCCGGAATGAGCGCGCCGGCATACATGTCGCCGACGGAGCGGCCAAGCTGGTCGGCAAGGACGATCAGGACGAGCGATGGCGGGATGATCTGCGCAAGGGTGCCGGATGCAGCGATGACGCCGGATGCGACACGCCGGTCATAACCGTAGCGCAGCATGATCGGCAGCGAGATCAGGCCCATGGCGATGACCGAAGCCGCTACCACGCCCGTGGTTGCAGCCAGAAGCGCGCCGACGAAGATGACCGCATAGGCGAGACCGCCGCGGATCGGGCCAAACAGCTGGCCGATGGTGTCGAGCAGGTCTTCGGCCATTCCCGATCGTTCGAGCACGATCCCCATGAAGGTAAAGAAGGGGATGGCGAGCAATGTGTCGTTCGACATCACCCCCCAGAACCGTTCCGGCATCGCATTGAGGAGCGGCCATGAGAGGTTGATGGACCCGCCGGACAGAGGCGCGAGCTCCACACCGATGATGAAGAACAGCAAGCCATTGGCGGCGAGCGAAAACGCGACGGGGTAGCCCAGCAGGAGGAAGACGATCAAGGATACGAACATGATCGGTGCGAGATTGACGGCAATGAACTCCATCATGGGCGCACCTCCGGTGTGGTGGTGGCGTCCAGCGGCGCATGCGTGGGCACATAGGGCGTTGGATCGTCCATCTGGCCGTTCATAATCGCAACTTTCTTGATGATCTCGGAGACGCCCTGGAGCGCCAGCAGGACAAAGCCGAACAGCAGGATCGCCTTGGCTGGCCAGACGATCAGGCCGCCGGCGCTGGAGGAGCCTTCCTGCGAGCGAACCGACATCAACACATAGGGGACGAGATAGTATGTCATCAAAAGGACGAACGGCATCAGGAAGAAGACGTGGCCGAACAGGTCGATCCAGTGTTGGGTCCGGCGCGAAAACTTGCCGTAGACCACATCGATGCGGATATGTTCGTTCTGGCTGAGCGTATAGGCTGCCGCCAGCATGAAGGCGGCCCCGAACAGGTACCACTGCGCCTCGAGCCAGGCGTTCGACGACATGTTGAATATTTTTCGGATGATGGCATTGCCGGCACTGACCAGAACGGCCACCAGGATCAGCCATGAGACTGATTTGCCGATGATTTCCGTAATGCGGTCGATGAGCCTGCTGATACCGAGCAGTGCGGTCATTGTGTATTCCTCCCCGCTAAGCTGATTTTGATTTTTTTTGCCAAGCACAGTCACAGTGCCGATTTCAAGCCCCGTTTCAAGTGCGCTCCGGGATTTTCCGGCATAGTCCGGCAACGTCATACCAAAGTCGCATATAGACAGGTTCGGGTTTGCCTAAAGCTTAGGCAAGAACTGTGGGAAACCTGAACGGTAGTGGGATAACCTGAAGGCGCGATGACGCTCGCGAGGAAGCGAAACAACCGAGTCGGCGGGCTCGCAAAGAATGTCGCTCTGAAGTCACGATAGGGCTTGAAACGTCGCCTGGTTTAAGGCCGTATGGCGTTCTAACAATCCGTGAGGTACGTTCGTCATGACCGCGATGATCCGCAATCCCATCCTGCCGGGCTTTAATCCTGATCCGTCGATCTGCCGTGTCGGCGATGACTATTATATCGCCACTTCGACCTTCGAGTGGTACCCGGGTGTGCAGATCCATCACTCGCGGGACCTCGTGAACTGGACGCTGGTGCGCCGGCCGCTGGAGCGGGCAAGCCAGCTCGACATGCGCGGCAATCCCGACAGCTGCGGCGTCTGGGCGCCGTGCCTGTCGCATGCCGATGGCCAATTCTTTCTGGTCTACACGGACGTCAAGCGCTTCGACGGCAACTTCAAGGACGCCCACAACTACATCGTCACGTCACCGACGATCGAAGGCGAGTGGTCGGATCCTATCTATGTCAACTCCTCCGGCTTCGATCCCTCGCTGTTCCACGATGACGACGGCCGCAAATGGTTTCTCAACATGCAATGGAACCACCGGACCGAGAGCTTTGGCGGTGCTCCGAAATCACCGGCCTTCGACGGCATCCTGATGCAGGAATGGGACCCGGCGACGAAAACGCTGACAGGCCCGATCCGCAATATCTTCGCTGGCAGTGCGCAGGGGCTGGTAGAGGGACCGCATGTGTTCAAACGCAACGGCTGGTACTATCTGACGACTGCGGAGGGCGGCACCGGTTACGATCACGTGGTGACCATGGCGCGGGCCAGAACCATCGAAGGCCCCTACGAGATGCATCCACAGACGCATCTGATCACATCCAAGGATCATCCCGATGCCGTGCTGCAAAGGGCAGGGCACGGCCAGTATGTCGAAACGCCGGATGGGCAGGCCTATCACACCCACCTGACCGGCCGGCCTCTGGCGCCGCAACGCCGCTGTACGCTCGGGCGTGAGACGGCGCTGCAGAAATGCATCTGGGGTGACGATGGCTGGCTCTATCTCGCACAAGGCGGTGTCGTGCCGGATGTCGAGGTGCTTGCGCCGGGAGAGGCTGTCATCACCGAGAAACCGGCGCGCGTCGAAACCGAATTCGACGGTTCGAAGCTGCCGATGGAATTCCAGTGGCTACGCACGCCGGTGCCGGAGCGGATTTTCTCGCTCACCGAGAGACCGGGCCATCTTCGGCTTTTCGGCCGCGAAAGCATCGGCAGCTGGTTCGAGCAGGCGCTGGTGGCCAGGCGCCAGGAACATCATTCTTTCCGCGTCGAAACGGTTGTCGAGTTCGAGCCCGATACCTACCAGCAGGCGGCGGGACTGACGCATTATTACAATCGCCACAAGTTTCATGCACTCGCCGTCACGCTCCATGAACAACTCGGCCGGGTGGTGACGATCTTTTCCTGTAACGGCGATTTTCCGCACAGCCGCATGACATTTCCGGTCGAAAGCGGCGTCGCGGTGCCGTTCGGCCGGGTGCATTTGGCCATGGAGGTCAGAGACAACGATCTGCAGTTCTTCTGGCACCCGGATGGCTATCGCACATGGCGGAAACTCGGGCCTTTGCTCGATGCAGGCGTCGTTTCTGACGAAGGCGGTCGCGGGGAACACGGCTCCTTTACCGGCGCCTTCGCGGGTGTCTTTGCCTTCGATACATCGGGCCGGGCGCAGGTCGCGGATTTCGACCGATTTTCCTATGAGAGCCTGTAATCGCTGGTTGCAAGTTTGTTCACTGTATCAGTTAATCCTTATAATTAACTGATATCATTACAATTTTGTAATTTGCTGTTTCAGTTTCCGTTCATCTTTGCGGTCGTAGTTTCGGAGTGTCAAAAAACGAAAGGACACCCCGATGAAACGTCTGTTGATTGCGCTGGTCGCAAGCTCCTTCCTGACGGCGCCGATGGCTTTTGCCCAGCCCGCCCGCTCGTATGAAGCCACCCAGATGAAGGAGCGTCATGTCGAGAAACGTGTTTACAGGCACGGCAACACCAAGATTGTCGAGAAGAATGTGGTCGTCAAGAAACGCTGGGCGCGTGGCCACCGCCTCTCGCCAGCCGAACGCCGCCGGATCGCTGCCGTGAACGACTATCGCCGCTACAAGCTCCGCGCGCCGCCGCGTGGCCAACAATGGGTTCGGGTCGATAACGACTTCCTGCTGATCAGTGTCGCTACCGGCGTGATCGTCAATCTGGCGACACGCTGATCAGGCTGAACAGGATGGCCAAAAGGGCGGCATGCGCCGCCCTTTTATAGAATAATGATCGCGGGGCAGCCGCTGGTGCGGCGGCCTAACTTGCTCTTGCAGACCATTCGGTAAACGGGTCCGGCAACGCCTTCCAGCGATCCGGGGTGAACGTCTTGGCATCGACCAGACACTCGTCGAGTTCCGCTTCCAATGCCTGCTGATCCATCGGATCAGCACCGATGAAGACGATCTCCTGGCGCCGGTCGCCCCAGATGGGATCGAGGTACGGCTTCATCATGGCGGGGAAGCCGGGATCATCCGGCCATTGGGTTTTCGGAACCGCCGACCACCACAGCCCCATTTTCGAGGTGCGCACCATCGGCCCGGCCTGGCTGAGTTCGCCGGCATGATGGGGGCGGGTTGCCAGCCAGAAAAAGCCTTTTGCCCGCACGACGCCCGGCCATGGCCGATGGACGAAGTCGTGAAACCGCGCGGGATCGAACGGCCTTTTCGCCCGGTAGACGAAGGAGCGGATGCCGTATTCCTCGGTTTCCGGCACATGGTCCTTGAAGCCGTGCAACTCCTTGTACCAGAGCGGATGCTGCTCGGCCTTGAGCATGTCGAACAGGCCGGTGCCGAGAACGTCGCGTAGCGCCACCTTGCCAAAATCCGTCTCGATCAGCCGCGCATCGGCATTCAACCCGGTGATAATTTTCCGCGCGGCGTCCCGCTGTCCGGGTGTCGCACTTCCCGTCTTGTTGAGAATGACGACATCGGCAAATTCGATCTGTTCGACCAGGAGATCGACAAGCGTGCGATTGTCATCTTCGCCAGCGGTGTCGCCTCGATCGGCGAGAAAATCGGCAGAGGAATAATCGCCCAGCAGGCTGACGGCATCGACCACGGTGACCATCGTATCAAGCCGCGCAACGTCGGCGAGGCTGTGGCCAGCCTCGTCGCGGAATTCAAATGTGGTCGCAACGGGCAGGGGCTCGGCGATCCCGGTCGATTCGATCAGCAGGTAGTCGAACCTGTCTTGCTCGGCGAGTTTGCGCACCTCGTTCAAGAGATCGTCGCGCAGGGTGCAGCAGATGCAGCCGTTGGTCATCTCGACCAGCTGTTCCTCCGTTCGCGACAGGTTGGCGCCGCCATCGCGCACCAATGCCGCATCGATATTCACCTCGCTCATGTCGTTGACGATGACGGCCACCCGCAGTCCGTCGCGATTGTTGAGGATGTGATTGAGCACCGTGGTCTTTCCAGCCCCCAGGAAGCCGGACAACACAGTGACCGGAAGTTTGTCGGACATGTTATTCATCCTTAATGTTATACTATTACGCATCGTTATCTGAAAAAGGCGGACCAGTGGCCCGCCTCGTTCAGTCGCTCGGGAGGAACATGTTAGCTGGCAGAGGATAGGCAGGTCTTCAGCGATGTGCCGATACCGTCCATCAGCTGGAAGTAGAGATCGGGGCCAGCTTCAAGCGTGGCCGCTTCCGGATCCAGCGTGCCGGATTTCGCCGATGTACCTTCAAGCACGACATTGACCAGTTTGGGTTCGAACTGCGGTTCGGCAAAGACGCAGGTGGCGCCGAGTTCGACGATCTTTTCGTGGATCTGCTTCAGACGCGCGGCGCCGGGCAGTGTCTCTGGGCTGACGGTGATCGAGCCAGCCACTTTCACATGATAGCGGTGTTCGAAATACTGATAGGCATCGTGAAAGACGATGAATGGCTTGTCCTTGATCGGCGCGACGGTCTCGGAGAGCTTCTTGTCGAGGGCCTCCAGCCGCGTGTTCAGGGCGTCGAGATTGGTCTTGTAGGCAGCGGCATTGGCCGGATCTGCCGTGGCCAGTGTCTTTTCGATTTCGGCTGCCATTGCCTTGGCATTGGCCGGATCGAGCCAGAGATGCAGGTCGAACTCACCTTCATCGTGATGGTGACCGGCCTCCTCATGGGAGTGGCCCTCGGCACCTTCAGCCTCTGCTTCATGCTCATCACCGTGATCATGTGCTTCGAAGGCGCCGCCTTCACGGAATTTCAGCTTTTCGAGGCCTGGCGCATCGTCGAGTTCGACGATCTTGGCTTTACTGCCGAGCGATTCCAGTGGCTTTTCAAGGAAGGCTTCCATCCCGTGGCCAACCCAGAAGATGACATTGGCTTTTTCCAGCGCCGACGCATTGGAGGGCTTCATGCTGTAGGTGTGCGGGGAGGCGGCACCCTCAACGATCAGCGCGGGTTCGCCGACACCCTGCATGATCGAGGCGACCAGGGAATGGATCGGCTTGATCGAGACGACGACATTGGGAACTTCGGCATGGGCGCTGCCCGCCGCGAGAAGCACGGTGGGGGCAAAAAACAGCGCGGATGTCAAAAGGAGGGAATTTTTCAGGCTCATGCGGGAACTCCTGTCTTGTAAATCAATGTAATGTTATTACATCAATTGCGTTATGCTATAACGTGTGGCATAGCGGCTGGCAACACCCCATCCGGATTTTTTTGATGCTGAATGTCCGCAAGCCTGAACAGGCACCACTTGTCTCCCTGAACAATGCCGGCATCCGCCGCAATGGCCGCTGGCTGGTGCGCGGCGTCGAGTTTTCGATCAGCCGCGGCGAGATCGTTACGCTGATCGGCCCCAATGGCTCCGGCAAGTCGACGACGGCAAAGGCCGCGATCGGTGTGCTGAAGCCGGACGAGGGCTGGGTCGAGAAACTGCCGGGGCTGAAGGTCGGTTATGTGCCGCAGAAGCTGGCGATCGACTGGACGCTACCTTTGACCGTTGAGCGGCTGATGACGCTGACCGGACCACTCAAGGGACGTGAGGTCGAGGAAGCGCTACATTCGACCGGTATTGCCCATCTTGCGCGTGCCGAGGTGCAGCATCTCTCCGGTGGCGAATTCCAGCGCGCCTTGCTCGCCCGCGCCGTTGCTCGCAAACCGGATCTGCTGGTGCTCGACGAACCGGTACAGGGCGTCGATTTTTCCGGCGAGATCGCGCTTTACGACCTGATCAAATCGATCCGCAACAGTACCGGCTGCGGTATCCTGCTGATCTCCCACGATCTGCATGTGGTGATGGCCGAGACCGATACGGTGATCTGCCTCAACGGCCATGTTTGCTGCCGTGGCACGCCGCAGATGGTCAGTCAGAGCCCGGAATATCTAAAGCTATTCGGCAGCCGCGCGGCCAAGTCGCTTGCCGTCTATAGCCACGATCACGATCATACCCATCTCCCGGACGGGCGGGTGCTGCACACCGACGGCAGCATTACCGAACATTGCCACCCCGATGACGGCCATCACCATGGCGACGATGCAAATAGCGGGCACGATCATGGTTCGCATGAGCATGGCCCGGATTGCGGCTGTGGCTACAAGAGCCGCCTGCAGGGTTTCGATAACAAGGAGAGCGGCCGTGTTTGACGATTTCTTCACCCGCGCCCTTATCGCCGGCATCGGCCTTGCTATCACGGTCGGACCGCTCGGCTGCTTCGTCATCTGGCGGCGCATGGCCTATTTCGGCGATACCATGGCGCATTCGGCCCTGCTCGGCGTGGCGTTGTCGCTGCTGTTCGATCTCAACCTGATGGTCAGCGTCTTCATTGTCGCCGCCGCCGTGTCGCTGCTGCTTCTGCTGCTGCAGAAGCGCGGTGCGCTGTCCACCGATGCGCTGCTCGGGATTCTCTCGCATTCGGCGCTGTCGATCGGCCTCGTCATGGTCGCTTTCATGACCTGGGTGCGGATCGATCTCGTCGGCTTCTTGTTCGGTGATATCCTTGCCGTGTCCGAGGCCGATATCGATCTGGTCTGGGGCGGTGGCATCCTTGTTCTGGCGGCGATCGTCTATCTCTGGCGGCCGCTGCTTGCCTCCACCGTCAATCCGGAACTGGCGGAGGCCGAAGGGTTGCAGCCGGAGCGGGCACGTCTGTACTTTATGCTCTTGATGGCACTGGTGATCGCCATCGCCATGAAGATCGTCGGCATCCTCCTGATCACCTCGCTCCTGATCATACCGGCAGCCACCGCCCGGCGCTTTGCCACATCGCCCGAGATCATGGCGGTGCTCGCCTCTGTCATTGGTGCGCTTGCGGTCACTGGCGGCCTGTTCGGCTCGCTGCATTTCGATACGCCGTCCGGCCCGTCGATCGTGGTTGCGGCAATGGGGCTTTTCGTGCTCAGTCTCCTGCCGTTCGGCCGCAACAGGCAGGCAGAGACGGCAATACACTCGACGCATGGAGGACAACATTGATGGCGACACAGCAGCTCACCAGGAACCAGTCGCTGGTCCTCGACGCGCTCAGCCATGCGGAAGGTCCACTCAGCGCCTATACAATCCTCGACAAGCTGCGCGATCACGGGTTTCGTGCACCGCTGCAGGTTTACCGGGCGCTCGACAAGCTGCTGGAGTTTGGCCTGATCCACCGGCTTGAAAGCATGAATTCCTTCGTCGCCTGCGCCCATCCTGATCATCACCATCATCATGATCACGGCGTGACGGCTTTTGCGATCTGCGAGGACTGCGGCCAGGTGACCGAGATGCACGATACCGCGATGGAGGAGCGCCTGTCGGTGCTGGCGGGTAAGCAGCATTTCAAGACGGAGAAGACCACGATCGAGATTCGCGGCCATTGCCAGAATTGCACCGCTGAATAAGTGAGGGCTTGGTTGAAGCTGGAGGCCCCGCCATTGGCGAGGCATCCAGACCGCATACTGTTCAGCTGCGGCTTCGCCTATCCGATGACGGAAAGGCTGGTCGCGAACAGCTGCCATTTTTTGACGTAACCATCAGCCGATTTCCTCAACCCGGCAACGGCCGCCTCATCCAGCAACCGGATGGCCTTGGCCGGTGCGCCGACGATCAATGAATTGTCCGGGAAGACCTTGCCTTCCGTGACCAGCGCATTGGCGCCCACCAGGCAATTGTTGCCGATCACAGCGCCGTTCAGCACGGTTGCGCCCATGCCGATAAGCGAATTGTTGCCGATCGTGCAGCCGTGCACGATGGCGCGGTGGCCGATGGTGCAGCCTTCTCCGATGGTGACGGGTAGGCCGGGGTCGACATGAATGACTACACCCTCCTGGATATTGGTACGGGCACCGATGCGGATCGGTTCGTTGTCGCCGCGCAGCACGGCGCCGAACCAGATACCGACATCCTCACCCAGTTCGATTTGACCAATGACGTGGGCGTCGGGCGCAACCCAATAGCGGCCTTCCGGCGGCACTGTGGGCCGGGTGGGGCCAAGAGCATAGAGCGGCATGGTTCCCCCCTCAAACAACCGTAACGGTCATTGTCGCGACGCCATCGATGCCGCATGACACCGTGTCACCGCGCGACACAGGCCCGACGCCCGATGGTGTGCCGGTCATGATGATGTCTCCGGCGGCGAGCGTAAACAGCTTCGACAGCTCGGCGATGATTTCCGGTGTTTTCCAGATCATCTGGTTGAGGTCGCCTTGCTGTTTGGTTTCGCCGTTGATCTTCAACCAGATATTGCCGTCCGCGGGATGTCCGATCGCTTGCGCCGGAACGATCTGCGACACCGGCGCGGAATGTTCGAAGGCCTTTGCCGCCGCCCAGGGTTTGCCTGAGGATTTTGCCTGCGCCTGCAGGTCGCGGCGGGTGAAGTCGATGCCGACAGCGTAGCCATAGACACAATCGAGCGCATCTGCAGCGTCAATAGCATTGCCACCGCGTTTCAGCGCGATAACCAGCTCGACTTCGTGGTGCACATCGGTCGAAAGCGGCGGGTAGGGGAATTCAGCCGCATGGACAAGATTGTCCGGATTCTTCTGGAAGAAGAAGGGCGGTTCCCGGTCCGGATCATGGCCCATCTCGATGGCGTGGGCGGCATAATTGCGCCCGACGCAGTAGACCCGGCGGACTGGAAAGGTTTGCTCGGAATTCAACACCGGCAAAAGCACCGGCGCGGGAAGGGGGATTACAGTTGTCATCGACATCCAGACATTCGATTGCGAATGCCGGACGATAGCACCCCATTGCGGGGCGGGGAAAGTGCCTTCAGCTGCAGACGTAGGCCTGAAGCTGGTCGCGTGTCAGAAACTCGTTGTCCGCCCGGGAGTTGTATTCCGGATGGGTATATTCCAGGCTCGGGACATCTGGAAGTTCCAGCGCCTGACGTACGGTCATGATGCCGACGTCCCGGCGGTCGCTGCCGCGCTTCAGGCTGACTTCAACGATGCGATACAGATTTTCCTCTACCATTTGTTCTCTCCCGTCTCTTTATTTTTCTGATTCTGGGCTGCAGTAGCTACTCCGAAATTGGTTTTTATGAGGCACATCATCTATTAGCATGCCACACATGAAGAAATCGCAACAGTGATTTTTTAGCAGATGCTTTAATGTGTGCCGGAATGGGACGCACAATATGGAGAACCTCGGCTGGCCTTTACGACGCGCGCATCCGGTACCGGCTCATTGCCAGCCTTGTTGAATTGGAACAATCCCCATGTTCGGGTGTTGTGTTCACGAACAGAAAAGGAGCGCGAGATGGCGAATATCAAGAATTTGCGGACCGGCTTTACCGGAGAACTCGAGGAAACCGGCGGTGTGGCTGCCAAAGCCAAGCAGGCGGCCAGCTATGTCCGAGATGAGGCGACTGCAGTGGCGCAAAGCGCACAGGATCATCCCTCGGCGACCAGTACTGCCTTGCTGGTATTCGGTGCAGCCGCCTTCGTTGCAGGTTATCTGATCGGTAGCGCGTCAAGCGATCAGCCAACACGAAGAAGTTACTGGTAACGGTTGCGGTGCATCAGATTTTATTTGATTTTTGTGCATCGCAGCATTATCGTCATCTTTATCGCAGCGATTCACCTCCTCCCGAAAAGCTGCGATCGACCAGCGGTCACCTCCTCCCGACCGTGGGTCATTTTCAGAAGCCTGCCGCACCTCCTCCCGCGGCAGGCTTTTTTCGTTTTGCGCTCTGCCCAACGGGAACCAAATCGGCTATTGTGCCGTTGTGGTCTGGCAAGACATTCGGAGGAGACGCTCATGCCAAATGCCAAATGGTCCAATCCTGTGGAGGTGGGGTTCGAGCATAAAGGTTCTCAGGTCGTTCTGGGACCGTTCGATGCCCTTATTTGCCTGATGGACACCTGGCCGGATCTTCGCGGTCCGCGCTACGTCGCGGCCAGAAGTTTCTGCCGCGCCGCCATTGATGGCCGCAAGTCGCCGGAGGAGGCAAGGGAAGTCTTCATCGCGGCCGCACAAGAGGCCAAGCTGCACGCGCACTGACGCGCTAGGCAGAGATAAACTGACCAGCTGCGCGTCTGACGCAGTGGTGGCTGCTATATGTTGGTAGTCTCTTTGTGAGATCGCTGCCTCATGTAGCCGTTAAACGTTGTGGTTTGTTTTTGGATTCCCTTTTGCATGCTGAGCCTTTCGGCGTTTCCTTCGTGAAAGTGCCGCCCACCGCCCTTCCAAACTTCCATCTCGCTTTCAAAACCGCGCCGCTGTATAAGGCGGCGATTGGTTAGGCCGTTTGAGCCGCGAGATATCTTTCTCCGCTTGCCCGCCTGTTTCTCCACCACAGTGTACTGCCCTCGAGCGGGGCGGGGATGAAAGTATTTTTTGATGGGCAATGCAGCGATTTCGGCATCGGGCGGCACCGCTTCGACATATTTCGGAGAGCCGGTTTTTGCCGTTGCGCCTATGATCGACTGGACGGACAGGCACTACCGTTTTCTTGCCCGGCAGCTTTCCAAGCATGCGTTGCTCTATACCGAGATGATCGTCTCGGAGGCAATCCTGCGGGGGGACCGGGACCGGCTGTTGGGGTTCGATGCGATCGAGCAGCCGGTGGCGTTGCAGCTTGGCGGAAGTGATCCGCGCAAGATGGCGGACGCCGCGCGCATCGGCGAGCAGTTCGGTTATGCCGAGATCAATATCAATGTTGGCTGTCCGTCGGACCGGGTGCAGTCGGGCACGTTCGGCGCCTGCCTGATGCGCGAGCCTTCCGTTGTGGCGGATTGCGTTTCGGCGATGAAGGCGGCGGTGTCCATTCCCGTCACGGTCAAGTGCCGGATCGGTGTCGACGATCAGGATCCGGAAGTCGCGCTGCGCGATCTTGTAACGCGGGTGGTGCAAGCCGGCACGGACGCCGTCTGGGTGCATGCGCGAAAGGCCTGGCTGCAGGGGCTTTCGCCGAAGGAGAACCGCGATATTCCGCCGTTGGATTATGAGCTGGTGCATCGTCTCAAGGCAGAAAATCCCAATCTTTTCATTGGCATCAACGGTGGTCTTGGCAGTTTGAATCAGGCTGTTGACGAACTGAATCAGGAGGCGGTGCTGGATGGGGTCATGCTGGGGCGGGCACCTTATCATGATAGCGCCATGCTGACGGCCGTGGACGGATATTTTCCGCATCCGCTGACGGGCGCGGCTGCCGTCGATTTTGCCGGCGAAGCCTTTACCGCCCATGGTCACCGGCAGTCGCTGGAGTTTTGGGCCGGCGTGCGTGATGCGATGATGGGCTATGCGGCTGGGCATATCGCCTCGGGCGGACGCCTTATCCACGTTACCCGCCACATGGTCGGCCTGTTTCAGGGCTGGCCGGGCGCACGGCGGTTCCGGCAGATACTGTCGGCCGATGCGACGCGGGCCGGGGCCGGGCCGGAGGTGATCGCGGCCGCATTCGACGCCATCTTTGTTGCCGCCGAAGCAAAGCAGGCGGCGGAATAAAAAAACCGGCTTACCCCAGTGCCGATCGATCCCGTGGATCATCGCACGGTTTTTTAGCACGGGGCAGATCGCGGCCACAAAAAAAACGGCGTCCCGAGGAACGCCGTTCAATCAGTCTTCGCAAGCAGTCAGATCGAGGCTTAGTCAGCCTGGATGTTGACAGCCTTCGGGCCCTTGCCCATGCGATCCGGCTCTGTGTCGAAGGTGACCTGCTGGCCGTCCTTCAGGGTCTGGAGACCAGCGGCCTGCAGCGCGGAGATGTGAACGAACACGTCCTTTGCGCCGCCTTCCGGCGTGATGAAACCAAAACCCTTGTCCTGGTTGAAGAATTTTACGGTGCCCTTGGTGGCCATGGGAGAAGTCCTTTTTCCCTTAATGATGTGTCCTCACCCCTGCCAGGGTGGAGACGTTTTTCTTTCCGGTTTTGTCTTTATTCCGGAAAGCCAGTCGGAGAAGTCGATAACGGGGAAAGAACGTCTACAGTGCCTTTCGGCACGCCCGGATTTTTCCGGGACCATACAGCCAGTCCAGTCTCCGGGATGCTAACGCCCGAACGCGGAAATATTTGCAGCAAAAAAAGAAAATAGCAAGCGTTTAATCCTTCTAACTCAACCGGCTGTCGGTACTGGCGAGGCAGTGCACCACGACGGTACAGCGGCGTGTTTTTGCCTGCCGCCACGGTCGTCGCCGGGGAAAACCGCGCGCGGTCCCGATCCCGCCGCAATTTGGTCCCGACCATGGCCGAAGAAGAGCACCCGGCCGATGCCCGCTTGTGGGTTGATGCGGGCCGGGCGAACGGTTAGGTCAGGGGCGGACAGGACGAATGTTGGGACGGAAGAGGTGGCGTTGTGATCGACCCCTATGAAACGCTTGGAATTGACCGTGGCGCCGACGAGCAGGCGGTCAAGGCGGCCTATCGCAAGGTGGTGAAGGCCGCTCATCCCGACAGCGGCGGCGATACCGAGGCGTTTGGCCGGCTGCAGGCCTGCTATGACCTGCTGAAGGACCCGGTGCGCCGGAAAGTCTACGACAATACCGGCTACGACCCGCAGCTTGCCGACCCGCGTGACCTGCAGGGCATTTTGAAGCTCGAAACGCTGGTCAACGACTTCATCCTCGACGAGCGCGAACCGGGCAGTTTCGATCCGGTGGCCGCCATGCGCCGCAAACTGTCCGACGATATCGTCAAGAGCCGATTCCACATTCTCGAACTGGAGCGCCACCGCGCCCGGGTCCGCCAGCATCTCGACCGCCTCGGCCGCCGCCCGTCCGCCGATATCCTTGGCTCGATGCTGCGCACCCGCTCGCAATCGATCGCCGATGCCATCCGCAGCGCCGAGGCGCAGATCGAGGCGACCGAGCAGGCCTATACGATCCTCGAAGGCTATTCGTACGAGCTGGAATTTCTCGAAGAGGTGAAGGCGGCGGAATAGGGCGGGTTGGGATTTTGGGTGGCAGCGCATTATGCTGTTTGCCGTTGTGTCTCCGGTACCTCCCCCTTCCTCTGTCATTCCTGTGCTTGTCACAGGAATCCAGTGCGACGCGTCTGCGGCGCGCAAGACTCCTTGGGTCTTCGGGTGGAAGGGTTTTCTCACGGCGCAGACGCGCCGTGGCTGGATTCCTGTGACAGGCACAGGAATGACGGAGAGTGGGCCCCCTGCGCGGCGTACTCGTGAGCCCGCGATGCTCGCAGCGACTGTCTTCCATCCGCGTTCATTTCGTTTGCTGCGCCACCGGCGACGTGGGGATCTTCTCCCTGTCGCGTCGGAAGGCGTCGAAACGGCGTTTGTCCGGCGGCGGAATGGCGGTGCGGGCGATCTCGACGCAGGCGTCGAAAAGGGCCCGCTGATCGGTATCGCCCCAGGCATATGTCAGGCCGTGATGGCCGCCATGCTCGATAATGATCAGGGTTTGAGCGTAGAATTCATCGAAAATCTGCCGTTGCTCCGCGCTCAGGTTCCGCAGGCAGCTCGGTTTGCCGCTCGTCTCGAAATACCAGCGGCAGGCGTTCTTGCGGCGGCAGTCGCGGTGGTGGCAGGCCAGATGCGGCATGGCCAGCATCTCGGCGGTGCGGGCCATCAGCCTGGTGTAGACGGGAAGGGGCATGTCTCTCTCCGTGGCGTTTCTCTGTTGCCGGGCATGCGTTTTCGGTCACGCGCGAAAATCTCGCCGTGGTGTGAGAGCCATTCGGACGGGGCGCTGAAAGCTGCCGCGTAAAATGGTAAAAAATGACACCTTTCAGCGCCCCGTTCGGCGGTTTTTGCCCGCGACTTGGGTCTCTCTGAGGTGATCAATTCGGACGGTGTTCGTCTGACCCTGTGGACCCGGCCGAACCCGGCAACGATCTACCTGGCCGCCGCCGGATTTTGACGTTCGGCGAAACCATCCGTTCAACCACCCTGTGTGCCGCACAGGCACGCCCGGCGCGCGCTTTCGGGCTTCAAGAGACAAGGGCGAAAACCCTCGTCTCTCCCCGTGTCGCCGGAGGGAGACCATTTTCCGCGAACCCCGGATGAGAGGACTTCCGTCTTTTCCTCAAACCCGGCGCCGGTCCCGCCTCGCTGCCACGGCTGGCAGTGTATCCGTGGCGGAACGGGAGAAGTATGGCATGGGTTTTGGGTGCGGGGATTTTGGGGGAAAGTGGGGAGGGGCTCACGAACGGGATTGAGCAACTGGGTTTGCGGCTAAAATGTTGATTTTGTGGGTTCTGTCACTGGCGGAGAGGTGGCGTGCGGGACGCTTGGCGGTGACCTGACGTCCCCGGTATGGTTCCTGATGGGGCACTCTCCTTTCCTCCGTCTTCCCCGGCCTTGTTCCGGGGCCACAGCGCGTCCGCGCTGTGAAAGACCTTTTGCCTGAACGATGAGCCTTGCGCGACGTGGGCACGGCGCACTGGATTCCTGTGACGGGCACAGGAATGACGGAGCCCTCGCCGGAGGGAGACCATTTTCCGCGAACCCCGGATGGGAGATTTCCGTCTTTCCCTCAAAGCCGGCGCCGGTCCCACCTCGCTGTGGCGGCTGGCAGTGTATCCGTGGTGGGACGGGAGAAGTATGGCGTGGTTTTGGGTGCGGGATTTTGAGGGGTGAATAAGGCAATTGCCGATCGGCCACAATCGCAATTTCTAAGGAAGGTAATTCTCTCAATGTATTGTAAAAAAGCTTTTATACAACTATGGGAGATATTTGGCATGTCGCTTACAACGAAAAAAATCCCCTTCTTCCTGTTGAGGTCATAGGTACTCTTGGCCCGTGATCCCTGCATCTAGCCTACCAGACTTACTTCGCGTCATCCGAATAGAAGATTTGTTAGTGTGCATTTGAGTTGGGCACCATCGAATTTGCGATGATAGCAAGTGAGTCAGCCCGACGCCAGAAAACACGCTTTTCATCGTACCCAATCTCAAGCCCGTCTAATGTGGTGCCATCTTCGGAAACCTGAAACACTAATCGCTTCTCAAAATCGAATGCACCAAGGAGGCTTAGCGGCTCCGGTGATCCCACCACCGTCAAAGTTCCCTCAAGCGCATTTCCTATACGAGCCAGTTTAATTTTGATCGCGGAAGCATGGAAACGCATTGAAGTCGCAGAGGCTAACCCGAAAAGACCACCTTGTTTGACTTCTCGAACTATCTGTCCGACTCCAGAGTATCGACCATCTTCGTCGCACGATAGTTCTATTAGCCCAGCCGGTGTTATCCATTTACCTTCAATTTCGGCCCCCACATAGTCTAAAGCGGCTCTCCCGAGAGAGATTCGGCTGACCTGTTGTTCCTTGGCTTTTGACACTTGGTCAAGATGGTGTACCTCTTCTATATCTCGCGCTTCCTTTATCGAGGAAAGGACGCCGACCAAGCTGTCATGGTGCTCCGGAATAGAAATGGCTTTTTCGACACGCTGCTGTGCATCGTCGAAGAGGCCGATACTCGACAATATCTGCGCTAAGTTTCCATCGGCGATAGTTTCACCAAATTTAGCTGCAGTTTCATATGATTTTGCCGCCAAGCCAATGATGTTTAATTTTGCATAACTTACGCCGAGGTTATTCCAGGCCATTCCACTTCGTTCGTCTCGCGGAATATTCTGGTAGTGCAGCAAGGAAAGGTTGTGCTGTTCATCATCAGCGTAGCGGCGCGCAAGTTGAAAACGCGCGGATATGTCCTCTGGGGCCAGAGATAAGCCCACCTCGGCGATTGCCTTTGACACCTCCGTAAGTTTCCCCGTTTGGGATATTGATTGCATCGCGTCGACAAAACTGAGTTTGTCCTCGTGTGTCTCCTGCGGTAGTCGGTGAAGAAGCAGTATAAAACGTGTAGAGGAAGGAAAATCCGTTGGTGTTTTTTCAGATTCAAGTATTCGTTTGACGGTTCTTGCGGCAATTTTCATTGCCTTCGCAAGCTGTGCCGCATCGTAGTAAGCTTCTGCGGCGCCTTTTTCGTCACCGTAGTGAGCCAAGCCTCTGCCGAGAAGCTCTTTTAACTGAGCATTATCTGGGTACTTTTCAGTTCTGTCCCTTAATATTTTTAAATTGACCGAGCTTCCAGCAGGAATGTAGGCAAGCTCACGCCATCCTTCCCATTCTGCGATTACTTCCTCGGAGGGGGCAAATGAGGAGTTACGAAATGCCTTGTCAATGTTGGAAGCGGCATCCACGTCCTTTCTCAAGGCTGCAATGAAATGCGCGCGTTGATAGTCTTCAAGTGACCAATCGGGTGCGGGTGACGTGGGTTTCTCGGGAGAGAGAAGATTCGTCGGATCATCACCTTCTCCTTCCTGCAAATCGCGAACAGATCTATGGAGAGGTCCTAACTTCCGCATAGCTTTGCGAATTTTAACAGGCTGGGCCCAATGCCGCCTCAGAGTTTTCAAGGTGGCTAGGATCAAACAGCTCCGGGTATATTCCGTTCAAGTCCGTCGGAAGGTGGATGTCTATTCCTCTAGGGCTTATCAAGAAGGTCCTTTTGCGACCCAGCCTGCCCATAAACAAACCGAGCTCAAAAATAACGTTATCACGAACTGTCTTGAGCTTTTCTCCTCGAATGTCAGTGATGTCATCAGGAGCGCAGATGAAAACTGCGAAGTCAGCCCAATCCAACGAATCCTCAAGAGCCTCTAAAGGGAAGTGCGAGGGCGGGAAGGTGGATGTCCAAACTATCGGCGCGGCGTCGTAATCCAACGAGGATTGTACAGCCCTCGCCAATTCTATGTTTTCTACTGAGGAACCAATAAAGAGGTGGAGTTTGCTCATTCAGATACCGTTGTCCTGACATATGGGCCAAATCTACTTATTGCATTGGTATGATAGGAGCAGCAATCGCTATCCCCTTGATCATGACAATACGACTCCTCGACGATTAGAGAGATTTCCTCTTATGAGGCGCAGCAAATGTTAGTTACCGAATACAGCTCCGGTTTGGCATTGGTCCGGGACTTTTCGACGCCCTTCGAGCGAGATGCAACAATCTAGACCGAGGTAAGTTCTACGCCGGGAAGCTAGTTTTATTGCGCGTGCCACCTACCGCGCCCCATCAAACAACGCACTCAGGCTCCACGGATATTCTCCCTGCTGGTTGGCGATGTCGTCGACTTTCCAGCCGCCGTGTTCCCTGACCAGGGTGTAGTAGAGCGTCACCGGCTCGAAATTCTTGAAGGTGACTTCGACCTCGGCGGTATCGTCGATGACGATGGCTTCCCCGACTTCGACATTGGTGGCTTGACCGTCCTGGCCTGAGATCACCGGGTCGAAATCGATAGTGCCGCCGTCGCCGGCCTGGGTGTTGTCGGCGTCTTCCTGGTAGCGGGCGTTCAGCTGGTCGGAGAAGAACGGGGAATAGAGCGAGGGGGCATTGGCGCTGGTCTCTGACGTGTCGTAGCTGTAGAGCGCCTGTAGCAGCGCCTCCGGGCTCTTGTAGGTTTGCGCGGCCGCGGGCAGGGCGAAGAGGGCGGCGAGTGCGAAGGCGAGGGTGGGCAGGCGCATGAAAGGCTTCTCCGCAGGATGAGGTGATCGCCATGCGTAGACGATGCGCGGTGGTCTGGCCATGCTGCATTTTTGGGGATGTGGGGTGGCAATTGCCTGTGCGGCAGCGGTCTCCCACGTCTCCGCTGTGGGGAGAGGTGCCGAGTAGAGCGAGGCGACGAGGGGGGCGGCCGAGCCAGAAAGGGTGCCTTCGGCCCCTCAGACTGCTGACAATCCCTAAAACGATGATCTGGCGAGAGCGGCACCCCACTCTCCGTCATCCTCGTCGTTGTGGCGGGATTTAGCGGCCCGGCGTCTGCCGGGTCAAAAAACCTTTTAGCGCAAGGACTTGGGCTGGCTGGATCTCTGTGACACGCACAGAGATGACGGAGGATTTGGCAATCGCATCCTTTCCCACGTGAACCGCCGAGTGGTGAGACAATGAGTTTGTCAGCAGTCTGAGGGGGCCTCTGCTATTGTTCTCTCCTCGTGCGGGGAGATTGGGTGCGTGGGTGTGGTGGTCACTCCACCCCGGCGCTGTGCGCCGACCCTCCCCCTCAAGGGGAGGGTTATTGGCCCGGGCGGCCGGTCTTGCCCTTGGTCCTTTTCTGGCGCTTGGCGTCGCCGGCATCCTCGTAGGAGCCGGCGCCGGATTTGGCGCGGATGAAGGGTTTGGCGTCGTCGGCGCTGGATCCTCGGGTCAGGCCCGGGGATGACGGAGAGGAGGATGACGGAGAGTCGGCGGGGTCGCGTTTTTCCGATTGGCCCTGCAGCAACGGTTTTTCCGGCAGTTTGCCCGTCGTGTTGAGCGGCTTTTCGGTGCGGCCGACGGTCATTTCGTCGAGGCTGTTCTTGCGGAACAGGCTGGTTTCCCCACGGGCAGGGACGGCGATGTTGTGACCGATGTCTTCGAGCGTGGGTTTGCGGAAGCCGGATTGCGTCTCGTCGTCCGGCGATGCCTTGCGGGCCGGGCGGGTCATGTCGGTGCCTGGGCCCATGTCGTCCAGCGTGGGTTTGGTGAAGAGCGATTTGGCTTGCCCCTCATCCGCCCTGTCGGGCACCTTCTCCCCGCTGGCGGGGAGAAGGGACTCGCGGTTGGCCTTGCCGCTTTTCTTTCCACCGCCTTCCATCGCCCGGGCTTCCTGGCGGGTCATCGGGTCGTCCATGACGGCGAGTTCGGCGGCTTTGAGGCGTTTGATTTCGTCGCGCAGGCGGGCGGCGGTTTCGAAATCGAGGTCGGCGGCGGCGTTGCGCATCTGTTTTTCGAGCGCTTCGAGATGGGCGGCGAGATTGTTGCCGACCAGGCTGGTAATGCCGCCCTTGACGCCCTTGATGCCGATATCGGCGCGCACATGGTCCTTTTCGTAGACCGAGTCGAGAATGTCGGAAATCCTGGCCTTGACCGATTCCGGGGTGATGCCGTTGGCTTCGTTATAGGCCACCTGCTTTTCGCGGCGGCGGGAGGTTTCCTCCATGGCGCGCTTCATCGAACCGGTGATGTTGTCGGCGTAGAGAATGACCTTGCCATCGACGTTACGCGCGGCGCGGCCGATGGTCTGAACGAGGGACGTTTCCGAGCGCAAAAAGCCTTCCTTGTCGGCGTCGAGAATGGCGACGAAGCCGCATTCGGGGATGTCGAGGCCTTCGCGCAACAGGTTGATGCCGACCAGCACGTCGAAGGCGCCGAGGCGCAGATCGCGGATGATCTCGATGCGCTCCAGCGTGTCGATATCCGAGTGCATGTAGCGGACGCGAATGCCCTGCTCGTGCAGGTACTCGGTGAGGTCCTCGGCCATGCGCTTGGTGAGCACGGTGACGAGGGTGCGGTAACCGGCCTGCGCCGTCTCGCGGATTTCGCCCAGGACGTCGTCGACCTGGGTTTTGGCCGAGCGGACCTCGACCGGCGGATCGATCAGGCCTGTGGGGCGAATGACCTGTTCGGCGAAAACGCCGCCGGCCTGTTCCATTTCCCACGCGGCCGGCGTCGCCGAGACGGCGATGGTGTCGGGGCGCATGGCGTCCCATTCCTCGAACCGCAGCGGCCGGTTGTCCATGCAGGACGGCAGGCGGAAGCCGTATTCGGCGAGCGTCGCCTTGCGCCGAAAGTCGCCGCGGTACATGCCGCCGATCTGGCTGACGGAGACGTGGCTTTCGTCGATGAACAAAAGGGCGTTGTCGGGGATATATTCGAACAGGGTCGGTGGCGGCTCGCCGGGCTGGCGGCCGGTGAGGTAGCGCGAATAGTTCTCGATGCCGGCGCAGGAGCCGGTGGCTTCGAGCATCTCGATATCGTAACGGGTGCGCTGCTCCAGCCGTTGGGCTTCGAGCAGACGGCCGCCTTTTTCCAGCTCGGCGAGGCGCAGTTTCAGCTCCTCCTTGATCGACTTGATCGCCTGGTTGAGCGTCGGGCGCGGGGTGACATAGTGGGAATTGGCGTAGATTTTCACCGATTTCAGGTCGTCGGTCTTCTGGCCGGTGAGCGGATCGAACTCGGTGATGCTATCGATCTCGTCGCCGAACATCGAAATGCGCCAGGCGGCATCTTCCAGGTGGGCGGGGAAGATTTCGATCGTGTCGCCCCGGACGCGAAACGAGCCGCGCTGAAAATCCATGTCGCGGCGCTTGTATTGCTGGGCGACGAGGTCGGCGAGCAGCTGGCGTTGGTCAAGCGTATCGCCGACCGTCATCTGGAAGGTCATGGCGGTGTAGGTCTCGACCGAGCCGATACCGTAGATGCAGGAGACGGAGGCAACGATGATGACGTCGTCGCGCTCGATCAGCGAGCGGGTGGCGGAGTGGCGCATGCGGTCGATCTGCTCGTTGATCGACGATTCCTTCTCGATGAAGGTATCCGAGCGCGGCACATAGGCTTCCGGTTGGTAATAATCGTAGTAGGAGACGAAATATTCGACCGCGTTATCCGGGAAGAAGTTCTTGAACTCGGAATAGAGCTGGGCGGCCAGCGTCTTGTTGGGTGCCAGGATCAGGGCGGGGCGCTGGGTGGCCTCGATCACCTTGGCCATGGTGAACGTCTTGCCCGAGCCGGTGACGCCGAGCAGCACCTGGGACCGGTCGCCGTTCGACAGGCCCTCGACCAGGTCCTTGATCGCCGTTGGCTGGTCGCCAGCCGGCTCGAAGTCCGACTTCATAACGATCTCGAGCCCGCCTTCGGACTTTTCCGGGCGGGCCGGCCGGTGCGGCGTCCAGAGCTTGCCATCCTTGAACAGCGGATTGCCGCTCTCGATCAGCGCCGACAGGGCTTCGACCGTCGCAGTGACGGCGGAGGGCGCGAGCGCATCCTCGAGTGCTGTATCCATGCCGGCCACGGGATTGAGGCCGGCGGCGGCGCGGGCTTTCGGATCGGACGTGCCGCCCATGGAGGTACCACGTGCACTGCGGCTGGCGCCCACACCATCCTTGGACTTGTCGGTGGTCTTTTTCTTTTGTGCACCTTCGGCGTCACGAGCCTTCTGCGCCGCGATCTCGACCTTCTTGCGGTGTTTGCCAGCCTTGGAGGCGACGTCGTGGCGGGTCTCGATCGTCTCGGCCTCGGCCATGCGCTGCAGCTCTTCAGCCCAGTCGGCGACGTTGGACGACAGAGGAGCGCCTTCGAACGAGGCCTGCGGAGCTTCCTCGAAGCCGCCAAGGTCAGGATGGGAGGATTTTTTCGGTGCTTTCGACATGCGGGGAATATGGAGAGAGTCCGGCGAAATGTGAAGGGGGCGATGAGTACAAAAAGGCAACGGGGTGGCGGGCTACTGCCAGTTTCTGACACTGTGTTGCGGATGCACGATCAGGCCGTTTTTCTTTTCACGCGGCAGGGCATCCGGCTTGAACAGCAGCGGATTGGCGGTACATGCTTGGCGTCTTGCCATTCTGGCTTCCCAAGGATTCGCTGATGCCTTTTTCGCTCAATACGGCCGCCGTGCTGCCGATCCTTTTGCTTGTCCTGTCAAACGTCTTCATGACTTTTGCCTGGTACGGGCATCTGAAATACACGTCTTCACCGCTTTACATGGCGATCATTGTCAGCTGGGGCATCGCCTTCTTCGAATATTGCCTGGCGGTTCCGGCCAACCGGATCGGCCATGAGGTCTATTCGGCGGCACAGTTGAAGACGATGCAGGAGGTGATCACGCTGGTGGTGTTTGCCGGTTTCTCGGTGTTCTGGCTGAAGGAATCGCTGACCTGGAACCATGCGATCGGCTTCTGCATGATCGCCGGTGGCGCAGCGTTCGTGTTCAAGGGGTGAGTTTGTTCAGGCCGCCAATTTGCCAGCGGCCTCACCATGTCACGCCCTCGTTCGACCGCACCACGATGCAGCCGGCGAGGCGGTCGTAGATGGTCTGGCCGCGCCAGACGATGAATGGGCCGAACCACCAGAGGGCGCCGAGGAGCGAGGCGACGACATCGACGGTCAGCAATGTGCTGAAGTCCGGCACCTGCATGTCGCGGGCGGCGCGGATGACGTCGGCGAATTCACCGGATGCCAGCGTCGACAGACCCGGCAGGTTTTGGGCGGCGTGGACGGTGACGGCGATGCCGAGAAGGCAGGATGGCAGAAACTTCCAGAATTCCCGCGCCAGGCATTGTTTGAGCGACGGCATTGTCCCCGCAGCATTGGTGATGCGCAGGAACAGAAGAGCCTTTCCGGGTGTCCTGCGGCCCATCGCCGTTATCTTGGCGGATGCAAGGACGAACAGGGCGAGAAAGAGCAGCTGGAGGAGGATGTTTGATGCCGTGCTGGTGGCGGAAATATCCAGGGGGATGGCCTTTCCGTCCTGATCGATGCCAATCGAAACGGAGCGGTTGGAAGTGGTTCCATCCGAGATTTTCGTCACCGTCGATATGAAGAAGCGCTGCTGCATGCCGATGCTGGCATTGATGCAGATCTGGTTTATGCGGGTTTCGCCATCCGCCAGTGGCCATTCGGTTTCAACCTCACGGATCAGCGGGCTGTCCGTCGTAGCCTCGCAGGTGGTCGATTGGCCGATGTAAAAGCCGAGGTTCCAGCCGGTGACCGCCTGCAGCGGCAGGGCGAGCAGCATCAGAATACTGTAGAAGACCACCGTATCGACAAAGAATGCGACGGCACGCCGCCAGAAAAGGCGTGGCGGCGGTGTCATTGCCATGGACGTAACAGCGGTCATCGAATCCCCCTTCAACGGTTCCTCATTGCACGGGGCATAGGGTGTCCTGTCCGGACCGGCAATGGGCAGGATGGGTGTTCAGGCGTGGTTTTTCGCGGATTGACATTTTCCTGGCGTGGCGGCATTGCGCGGGTCTGGCCTGACGCTGTTGTCCTTATGACGGAACGGCTTGGACGGCTTTGACTAAACCCGGTGAAAGGCATCGGGCGTCTGCGGACAGGAATGAACGGGACCGGCATGCTTCTCTTGAAACTGACTTTGGTTCCTTTCTTTCTCTTTGCCGTTTCGATGGCGGCCGTGCGTTGGGGGCCGGGGGTGGCCGGTTGGCTTGCGGGCTTGCCGATCGTGGCAGGGCCTATCCTCTATCTTCTTGTTCTGGAACAGGGGGCCGTGTTTGGCGTTGGCGCAGCTGCTGCGACCCTGTCGGCGATCTTTGCCTCGGAAGCCTTCAACCTCGCCTATGCCTGGACCAGCCGCTGGTATCACTATTGCATCGCGGCCGTGATGGGGCTTGCCGCTTGGTTTATCGCGGCCATTGGCCTGACGAATTTACCGGGAACACCCGTCGTTGCGCTCGGTGTCGCGCTGCTGGGCGTTGTGTCGGCGCAGACATTTTTGCCGCGGACCAATGCAGCGAGCAAGGTGATTTCTATCACCCGGACGGACCTGTTCATGCGCATGGTTGCCGGTGCGGTTCTGACGCTGGCCGTGACGATGCTGTCGGCTTCGCTTGGCGCGCAATGGAGCGGTGTGCTGACGGTGTTCCCGCTGCTGGGATTGATCCTCTCGGTATCGTCGCAGCGGGCCTATGGGCCCGACTTCGTTGTCCGGCTGCTGCGCGGCATGGTGCTGGGACGCTTTTCGTTTGCGGCCTTTTGCCTGTGCCTGATCTGGATTCTGCCAAGACAGAATGCCGAGATCGCGTTTCTGGTCTCCTCCGTCGTGTCCGTCTGTGTTCAGTGGGCGAGCAGGCAAATTGCCGCCGCATTGCGCCGGGTCAGAGCTTAGAGATCAATCGGTTCCGCCAAACAGCGTATCGAGAATCTTGCCTTCGAGCCGCGCCAGTTCCGGCGAGCCGTGGCGGCGCGGGCGTTCGAGCGGGATATCGAGATCGAGTGCAATCCTGCCGTGGTCAATGACGATGACGCGATCGGCCAGTGCCACGGCTTCGGCGACATCATGGGTGACCAGCACGGCGGTGAATGCCTGCTGCTGCCAGATGCTCTCGAGCAAGTGCTGCATCTCGATGCGGGTCAGCGCATCGAGTGCGCCGAGCGGTTCGTCGAGTGCCAAAATGTACGGATGGGCGACAAGTGCGCGGGCGAGGGCGACGCGCTGGCGCTGGCCGCCGGACAAGACGGACGGCCATTCTTCCGCACGGTCGGCAAGGCCGACCTCGTCGAGAATGGCGAGCGATTTTTCGCGGGCGTCCGCCCCCTTGGCAAGACCGGTCAGGCCGACTTCGACATTTTTCGCGATCTTTGCCCAAGGCAGAAGGCGCGGTTCCTGAAACATGATGCGAGTGCGGTTTTCGTTGTCCGTGCCCTTGTTGACCGTCAGCGTGCCGGAGGTCGGCTTGTCGAGGCCGGTCAGCAGCCGCAGCAGCGTGCTCTTGCCGCAGCCGCTCTTGCCGATAACGGCGATGAACTGACCGGCGGGCACGTCGAGATCGATATTGTCGAGGACGGTCTTGTCGCCAAACTTGCGGCTGATGCCCCGGAAGGAAAAGGCGATGTCGCGGTTGTCGCGCTCGCGTGGCTGGGGAGCGGCATAAGGAAACCACTGGCCGGGAGGCGTTTCTCGCAAGGCGCGGGATTCGTTTGTTTCCTTCACCATACGGGTGGCTTTGTTTTTCGGATCGAGGGCGATGACGGACATTTCCGGTACTCCGTGTTTCGTTTCGCGAGAAATCAGGCAGTCTGGAAGGCCGGATGCCATTGCAGCGTCAGACGCTCGAGCAGCCGGGCAAAACTGTCGGCGAGCTTGCCGAGCAGGGCGTAGATCAGGATCGACAGCACGACGACATCGATGAGCAGGAATTCGCGGGCCTGCATGGCCATGTAGCCGAGGCCCGAGGAGGCGGCGATGGTTTCGGCGACGATCAGCGTCAGCCACATGATGCCCAGTGCGTAACGCAGGCCGACAAAAATGGCGGGCAAGGCACCGGGCAGGATAACGCGGAAGAACAGCGTGGTGCGCGACATGCCATAGACGCGGCCCATCTCGACCAGCTGCGGATCGACGCTCTGGATGCCGAGCAGCGTGTTGACGTAGATCGGGAAGAAAACGCCGAGCGCCACAAGGAAGAGCTTTGCCTCTTCGTCAATGCCGAACCAGAGGATGACCAGCGGGATCAGCGCCAGATGCGGAATGTTGCGGACCATCTGCAGCGTCGTATCGGTGAGATTGCGCGACAGGCCGGACAGTCCATTGGCAAGGCCGAAGATCAGGCCGATCGATCCGCCAATGACGAAGCCCGATAAGGCACGGGCGGTGCTGACGCCGATATTGCGGACAAGCTCACCCGAGAGCAGCAGGCGCCAGAAGGCTTCGGCGACGGCGGATGGGGCCGCCATGACATTCGGCGAGATCAGCCCGGTGCGGGCAGCGATTTCCCAGGCGAGCACGATGAGGGCGGGTAGAAGCCAGCCCGTGCCGCTTCGCAGGATCGATTGAGCGGTGGATTTCATGATCTGCCCTTCCGTTTATCTGCCAGCCTGTTTCGCGTGCCGGTCCTGACTGACCGGCACGCCTGCGTTTTCCTGGGAGGAAATCAGTTCGACGGTGCCGTCCAAATGGCATCGGCAATGGTGATCTGTTTGGGATCAGGCCGAGCTTGAAGAAACGGTCGGCGGTCTGCTGTTGGCTGGCGACGATTTCCGGCGTGATCGGCTCGATGCCGAACGTGCTGCGGTTGGCGGCAATGGTCTGGGCTTCCAGCGGTACACCGGTCACTTCATGCAGTGCTTCGGCCACCTTGCCACGGTTGGCGTCAGCCCAGGCTGCAGCGTCCTTCAGGGCGGCGATGGTCGCCGTTACCGTTTCCGGATGATCCTTCGCGAAGTCGCGATTGGCCAGGAAATAGGTTTTGACGTTCAGTGTTTCGGCCGAGGTTGTCAGGATGCGCGGCTTGTAGCGGGTTTCAGCGATGGCGAAGAAGGGATCCCAGACGGCCCAGGCATCGATCTTGTCGCTGGCAAAGGCGGCGGCCGCATCGGCAGGGCTCAGATAGACCGGGGTGATGTCTTTGAAGTCGATACCGGCCTTTTCCAGTGCGGCGACGACGAGATTGTGAGCTGACGTGCCCTTGCCGACGCCGATGGTCTTGCCCTTGAGATCGGCCAGCGACTGGATTGGCGAGTCCGGTTTGACGAAGATCGCCTCGCCGGCGCCGTTGGAGGGAAGGGCGGCGACATAGGTGATCGCGGAGCCTGCGGCCTGTCCGAAGATCGGCGGCGCATCGCCGGTCCAGCCGACATTGATCGAGCCGACATTCAGCGCTTCGACAAGCGGCGGGCCTGCGGTGAACTCGACCCAGGAGACAGTGATGCCTTTTGGCGCCAGTGCCTTCTCGATGATTTGCTGCTGCCGGGCGATGACCGGCAGGCCAGTCTTCTGATAGCCGATCTTGAACTCGGTCAATTCTGCGGCAGACACTCCGGTCGTCGATAGGCCAGTTGAGGCAAACAGGCTGGTGGCCAACAGGCCAGCGCCGAATAGGCGTCTTGTGAGTGTGAACATCGATCCCTCTTATGGTTGGCGGATGCTATCTCCGCTTGACGTGGGATCATGCTAGTTAAATCTATTAAGATTATAGAGTTTGTTTGTTTTGTAGTTCAGGGCTTTTGGGAAACGCTTTTTCGCTCAGGCAGAGCAATCGGACGGATTTTTTCGCTGACAGGTGTCGTCAGGCTTGCGGGGCATCAACACGGGAGCGGAACGCGCCAGGCGCGCAGCCGACACGGCGGCGAAAAGCGGTGCTGAAGGCGCTGGCGGATTCGTAGCCGATCTCCTCGGCCAAGCGATCGAGCGGTGTGCCGCCGCGGCTGAGCGCGTCCTTGGCGAGCGTCATGCGCCAGCGCGCCAGATATTCCATCGGAGCGCAGCCGATCACCCCACTGAAACGGGCCGCGAAGGCGGATCGCGACATGCCGGCCAGTTTCGCAAGATCGGCAACGGTCCATCCGGCACGGATATCGGCATGCATGGCGCTCAGCACGCGGCCAAGGGCGGCATCCTGCATTCCGGCCAGCAGACCGGCCGGCAAGGGGGCGGTTCCGGCGCCCGGCCAGCGTAGACACTCCATCAACAGTATCTCGAGCAGCCGTTCCACGATCATGTCCCGGCCGGGTCTCTCAGTCGCGCATTCTTCCATGATCAGATCGATGACACTGGCGAGGCGCCCGGTATTGCCACCGGCTGCACTGATATGGATCATCTTCGGCAGCAGGGACACCAGCAGCGGCGCATTGACCGGATTGAGCCGGAAGCTGCCGCCCAGCATGCGAAAATCGGGTTCGCCCTCGGGATCGCCATGGCGGATGTCGGTGGCGTTTGGCTGGCCGGGGACGCAGCGGGCGCGGGGGCGGCTCAGCATGTCGAAGGCAGGCGAGGATGGTAGCAGCACAAAATCGCCGCGGGCAAGCTTCACCGGTGCATCCTCTTCCACCGAAAGCCAGCACTGGCCGGTCAGCACGATTGCGAAACCCGGTGCGCCATAGGCCGGATAGCGCACGCCCCATTCTCCCTTGCCGGTGATCGGCTTGGAGAAGACTGCATGCGGACGAAGCAAGGTGATAACGTCGCTGAAAGGGTCCATCTGGACGATCCGTAATGATATATGGATTTATGATTATAGATCGTCTGTCCATTTTGTCTATGCTGAGGGCACAGATTATGGAGACCTGAATGACCAAGACCATCCTCATCACCGGCACCTCGTCCGGCTACGGCAAGGCGATTGCCGAACTCTTTCTGGCGCGCGGCTGGAACGTCATCGCTACCATGCGGCGGCCCGATGCCAGCATCTTTGCAACGGCGTCCTAGCGCCTGCTGGTTCTGCCGCTGGACGTGACCAGAGCGGAAACCATCGACAAGGCCATCGCCGACGGCGTTGCCGCCTTCGGGGCGATCGACGTGCTGGTCAACAATGCCGGTATCGGCATGGCCTCGGCCGTTGAAGCGACGCCGGACAGCACGATCCAGGAGATTTTCCAGACCAACACGTTTGGTGTGTTTGCAACCTGCCGCGCCATCATTCCGCAGATGCGCCGGCAGGGGCATGGGACCATCGTCAACGTGACATCGAGCGTCACCCTTGGCGTGATGCCGCTGGTGGCGATCTACGCCGCCAGCAAATGTGCCGTCGAAGGTTATACCGAATCTCTGTCCTACGAACTGGAGCTGTTCAACATCAAGGCGCGGCTGGTGGAACCGGGTCTTGGACCGACCACCGGCTTTGCGGCCAATGGCGGACCGCGCATGCAGGGGCTGATCCCGGATGATTACGGCGCCTTTGCGCAGGCCTATTTCGGCATCATGGCCAATTATCCGACGCCTTATTGCACCGAGGCCGAGGTCGCCGAGGCGACGTTTGCAGCGGCAACGGACGAGGGCGATGCGATCCGTTATCCGGCCGGTGCCGATAGCAAAATGCTGGCACAGTTGCGCTGGTCGACCTCGGAAGAACACTATCTCAGCCGTATGCGCGAGATGTTCCGGCCGGAAATGCCGGCTTAGGCTGGCCGTGCTGGGCCAGATGCAGCTAGCAAAGCTGTGTTTGGCCCAGAGGCGGACAATGTGCGGTTGCGGAATTTTCTCCTCGTGTCGAATCTGACATATCGATTGCAGGATTTATCGATTTGTCGGGGAGTATTGTTCGCGTGATTGACGAAGGTTTTTTCTATCCCCGCAAGCCCGTTGTCATCATTGCCCTTGGAGATACCGGGGAGGCGTTGCTGATCCGCTCCATCCTTGAAAGCCTCGGGGCGGCGGTGCTTCTGCATCTTCCCGGAACGCCCGGAGATTTTCTCAAATGCCTGCGCCGGGACCAAAATGATCCCGAGTACATTGTCCTCTCCGGTCATGGCGATGAGAACGGCTTCGTGCTTGGCGAGTTTATTGCGGAAATCGACACCCGGTCACTCGTTGACGGAAGTCTGCCTGCAAGCGCTCTCGTGAGTGAAATCAGACTTCCGGCAAAAACGGTCATCAGTACCGCCTGCATGACCGGAACGGAGGCTTTCGGCCAAGCCTTTCTTGCTGGCGGAGCACACGCCTATCTTGCGCCCTCAGAATTTCCGGACGGGTCTGCGGTTCCTTTGTTCCTGCACGGCCTCTTCTATGAGCTCCTTCAACGTGGGAAGCCTCTCAAAGAGGCAATCGAGAACGCGAAAACGTTCGACCCGGACAACGAATTGTCCTTCGTTCTCTTTGAGGCGCAAGCTGGCTAAGAACACGCGGTCGCGTGCTCCCACCGATCATTCCAGCAGATCAAAGGCGCGAAAAATCCAGATGACTTGATAGGCCAGCCCGGCAATCAGGAAGACCGCGTGGAAACGGCGGTTGGGAGTGATGGCGGCGATGATGCAAAGGGCGATGTAAACAGCGTTTCGCAGCGGGTATTCCAGCCCATAGGCGAGGAAGTACTGCTTGCCCTTGACGGCGGTGTCGACGAGATCGACGGCGTAGGCTAGCGCCAGGAAGCCGAAAAACCAGGCACGGCGCGACATGAAATAGTGCTCATAGCCGCTGTAGTCCTCCATCGAGGTGGGGAACAGGAGGACGCAGAGGAAGAAGAAGATGCAGCAATAGGAAATGACGAAGAGATAGACGCTGAAATCGATCACCGGCACGGAATGCAGCCGGTATTCCCACCACCAGAAATAGATCAGGAACAGGAACATGAAGAGCACCCAGCCGAGGTGCAGCCAGTAGATCCTGGTCTTGCCGGGATGCTGGACGAACAGTGCGAGGCCCGTCAGCAGCCGCGCCATCGACAGGCTTATGACCATGCCCATGATCACGCGGATATGCGAGAAAATCTGCGGATCGACGGGCTGGTCCATGGTTTTAGGCCTTCATGGTTGTCGTGCCTTTTGCGTCAGACTTCCGGTGGCACCGGCTTTGGATGACCGGTCTCATCAAGCGCCACCATGACGAACAGTGCGTCGGTCACCTTGTCCATGCGGTCCGACAGATAGCGCTGCGCCCAGACCTCGACCTTCAGCGTCATCGAGGTGCGGCCAACCTTGACGACATCGGTATAGATGCAGAGCGTATCGCCGATCTTGACCGGCATTTCGAAGGCCATTTCCTTGACGGCGGCGGTGACGACGCGGCCGCGAGCGCGCTCGGCGGCGCGGATGCCGCAGGACAGGTCCATCTGCGCCATGACCCAGCCGCCAAAAATATCGCCAGCGGCATTGGCATCTGCCGGCATGGCCAAGGTGCGCAGGGTGAGGTCGCCGTTCGGTTTCGCCATGACGTCATTCTCCGTTTGGTCCGATGTAACCTGATGCGGCGCAATCGGAAAAGACCCCTTGCGGAAATATCCCGACGGACAGCGCCTCAACATGCGTCGTATGAACAAAGCGTAAATTCAGGCTTATCAATTTTAGCGGTATCTTGTTAGGAAGTTCGAAAATTCGGAAGGATATCGTGCGGCCATAAAAATCTGAGGGGATTGGGCTGCATGAAACATTTTCGAATTTCGGTGCGTCTGTATGCGCTGGTGGGGCTGGCGCTCTTGACCATGGCGGCTGTGATGACGCTTGGCCTGTTCCAGGAGCAGGACAAGCTGGTGGCACAGCGCAAGGCCATGCTTGAGGCGATGAACGAGAACGCGGTCACCGTGTTCGAAGCCTACCATAAGCAGGAAGAGGCCGGCACGCTGTCGCAGAAGGACGCACAGGCGCGCGCCATCGAGGCGATCCAGGCGATGCGCTATCAGGGCAACGGTTATTTCTTCATCACCGACATGAAGAGCATGATGATCATGCACCCGATCAAGCCGGCGCTGAATGGTACCGACCAGACTGACAACAAGGACCCGACCGGCAAACACATCTTCGTCGAGTTTGCCAAGAAGGTCGCTGCCGAGGGCAAGGGTTTTGTCGATTATTACTGGCCGAAGCCCGGTGCCGAAGAACCGGTGCTGAAATATTCGCATGTGGCCGGTTTCGCGCCCTGGGGCTGGATCGTCGGCACCGGCGTCTACGCCGACGATCTTGCGGCCATGTTCAAGGAAGGTTTGATCCAGGTCGCCGTGATCTGCGGTCTGGCGGCGCTGGTCATTCTGCTCGCTGCCTTCTCCATCGTTCGCAGCGTTGTCGGTCCGATCGAGCGGCTGAAGACGTCGATGCGGGCTATTGCCGACGAAGACGTGTCGTCTGCCATTCCGGAAACCGACCGCAAGGACGAGATCGGCCAGATGGCCGGCGTGTTGTCGGTGCTGCGCGATTCCGTCAAGGAACGCATCGGTCTGCGGCAGCGCGAAGCCGAACAGCAAAGTCAGCTCGACGACGAGCGGCGCAGCAACGAGTTTCGCGCCCAGTCCGACGCGCAGACGCAGGCCGATGCCATGGGGGCAATTGGCAGTGCGCTGGAAAAACTGGCGGGCGGTGACCTGACTGCGGAAATCGTCCGGATCGCGCCGGAATATTCCAAGCTGCGCGATGATTTCAACACGGCGGTTACAGCACTGCGCGGAGTCATCCAATCGATCGCGCACTCGACCGAGGTGGTCTATGGCAGCGCCGGGGATATCTCCGAAGCCGCCAACAACCTGTCACGCCGGACCGAACAGCAGGCTGCGGCGCTTGAAGAAACGGCGGCGGCTCTGGATGAGATTACCTCGACGGTCAAGAGCGCGTCGGACCGCGCTGCTGAGGCTCGTGAAATGGTCAACGAGACCAAGGGCAGCGCTGCCAAGTCCGGCGACATCGTCCGCAACGCAATCGCTGCGATGACCCGGATCGAAGGTTCGTCCACCAAGATCAGCCAGATCATCGGCGTCATCGACGAGATTGCCTTCCAGACCAACCTTCTGGCGCTCAATGCCGGCGTCGAGGCAGCGCGGGCCGGCGAAGCCGGCCGCGGTTTCGCCGTTGTCGCGCAGGAAGTCCGTGAATTGGCGCAGCGTTCGGCCGGTGCCGCCAAGGAGATCAAGGAGCTGATCCGCAACTCCGCCACCGAAGTCGAGACCGGCGTGACGCTGGTGCGCTCGACCGGCGATGCGCTGACGGAAATCGAAAGTCTGGTCAACCGGGTGAACGAGCATGTGGCCTCGATCGCCACAGCTGCCCGCGAGCAGGCAACCGGGCTTGCCGAGGTCAACACAGCCGTCAATAGCATGGACCAGATGACCCAGCAGAACGCAGCCATGGTCGAGGAGACCACGGCGGCCAGCCAGACATTGGCGCAGGAAAGCCGAGAGCTGAAGAGCCTGCTGCAGACCTTCCGTCTTTCCGCCGACAACAGGCAGAGCGGCTACAGCCGCGCTGCCTGAGCCTTTCCAAAAAGACAGAAATGCCGATTGCCCGCGTTCGAAAGGACGCGGGCTTTTTCTTGTGGGGATTGTTTTTTACCGGTCGGCCTCGCGCTGTTTTGTATGCTGATCGGTGAAATTGACATGAATGAAATCCGTGATAGGTGGTTGAGTGATGCACGTCAGGCGGGCATTGTCCTGGCGTAATGTTTCCATCGTTGTTTGGGTGTAAGGGTGTGCAACCCGGGTTGACCGGGGGCTAATTGCAACCAGAATGGCGAGGTGATTCAAGATGTTATATCTGGTGCCGATGGTGTTCGATGTTTAAGGGAGAAGGACTGCGAATGACGCCGTTTCAACGCGTTATGATCCGTATCGCGGCGTTTGCCGCGCTGTCGCTGGGGGCACTGACCGCCTGCACGGTCGTCGTCGACGAGCCCGGCGGGCGGCCATACCCCCGGCCTGAGCCGTCGAACCCGCAAATGTGCACGATGCAATATGACCCGGTCTGTGGTGAGCGCGGCAACAATCGCCGCACGTTTTCCAATGCCTGCCAGGCGCGGGCGGATGGATACCGGATCACCGGACGCGGTGAGTGCCGCCCAGAACGGCCTGATTCCGGCGGTGACCGTCCGCAGATCTGCACCCGCGAATATTCACCCGTTTGCGCGCGCCAGGGACGGCGGGAGCAGACATTCTCGAATGCCTGCATGGCCGAAGCTGACGGTTTCCGCGTGGTAAGCCGTGGCGAATGCCGCCGCGGAGGCGATTGGCCGGACGATGACGCCGGCATGCGTCCGCCGCGTGAACCGCAGATGTGCTCGCAGGAATACGCGCCGGTCTGCGCGCGTCAGGGACGCCGCGAGCAAACATTCCCGAACGCCTGCACCGCGCAGGGACAAGGGTTCCGGGTGATCGGCGATGGTGAGTGCCGGTAGGCTCGGGTGACGTGAGTGCTGCCGGGGGCTTTGTGCTCGTTGGCGGTTACCGACATCTGTGATCTGTTTGGTGTCGCATATCTTCCGTCATCCCCGGGCTTGTCCCGGGGATCCAGCCACGATGAGACTGCGCCGCGAAAAGAGTCTTTGACGTTCAAGGGCTTGAACGCACTGGATCCCCGCCACAAGGGCGAGGATGACGGAGAAAAGTCTGGGCGCTTGAAGCAAGGTGATGGCGAGTTTGGGCGCCCGAAATCACGCAGGAGAGTTTGGGCGTCCAAAGCGACGAGAGGCGTGCCACAAGCCTTCGCGCCCATGTGTTTCGGATTCGTCAGCCGCCACCCCACAGTGGCGGTTTTTATGTCAGGAAGAGGCCGGGAGCTGATCCATGGTGCTGCGCGTTGTTTCGTTGAATGCCTGGGGCGGGCAGCTTCATGAGCCGTTGATGCGGTATGTCGTCGATGTCGACGCGGATGTGCTCTGCCTGCAGGAGGTGGTGCGCACGCAGACATCTCCTGCCGATTGGCTGCAGTATCGTGATCAGGCTGTCGAACTCTGGCAACGCGCCAATATGTTCGAGGAGATCGGCGCCGCCTTGCCCGGGCATGATGCTTTCTTTGCCCCGACGGCGCGGGGAGAGCTGTTTCATGACGGCAGCATCGTTACCTCCGAATTTGGCCTTGCGACCTTTGTGCGCAAGTCGCTGGCGGTGATCGGTCAGGCGCAGGATTTTGTGCATGGCACGTTTTCGCCGGATGGGTGGGGGCCGCATCCGCGCCCGCGCAACGCCCATTGCCTCCGGCTTTTCAGCTACGAATATGGTTTTTCATTCACAGTTGCGCAGATGCATGGCTTGCGGGATATTGCCGGCAAGGGGGATCTGCCGGTGCGCGATGCGCAGACCAAGGCCTTGATCAATCTCATTGAACGGCTGTGGCCAGGAGACGAGCGCTTGGTTGTCTGCGGCGATTTCAATGTCCTTCCGGACAATCGCATGTTCGGTGCACTTGCCGCGCTTGGCTTGACCGATCTGGTCACATCGCGCGGGCATACCGATACCCGGACATCCCACTATGAAAAAGCCGGGCGTTTTGCCGACTACATGCTGGTGACGCCGGATGTCGAGGTTGTGACGTTCGACGCTGTTGGTGAGCCGGAGGTTTCCGATCATCGGGCGTTGCTGCTGGAGATGCGCTAGGGGCGGTCTCTCCTCAATGGCGCCGTTTAATCTGCCAGACGGAAAAATGTTGTGCCGTTCATTTTTTTTCATGTTGCGTGTCGATCGCAGCCGGGGTCGTTCGTCGTGTTGGTACGGGCGGTGAGCCCGCACGATGAATGGACCTTCAAGGAGACCCGCAATGCCCAAGATGATTTTTGTGAACCTACCAGTCGCTGATGTAGCCGCTGCCACTCGTTTCTATCAGGCGATCGGTTGCGAAAAGAACGAACAGTTCAGCGACCAAAATTCGGCCAGCATGGTCTGGTCGGAAACGATCACGTTCCAGCTGCTGGTAACCGGGTCTTTCGCGGCCTACACGCCGAAGCCGGTTGCCGATGCGCGTGGCGTGACCGAGGTTCTGCTTGCGCTCTCCTTCGATAGCCGCGCCGATGTGGACACCGTTGCCGAAGCCGTGGCTGCCGCTGGCGGCAGGGCCGACATCCGCGAACGGCAGGATATGGGGTTCATGTATAGCCGTGCCGTCGAAGATACCGATGGCCATGTGCTTGAGTTCATGTGGATGGATATGAGCAGCATGCCTGCATAACGGGGAAACATCCGGTTCATCCCTAGCGACCACGCCTTGAACATTGTGATGGACGGCCACAGTGGCTGGCCATCGCATTAATGCTGCCGTCAATTCATGCGCACATCGCGAACGCCGCGGCCAAGGCGCTGGCGGAGCAGGGCGCGCAGGGTGACGCCATCGGCATAACCGACGAGGGCTGCGATCTGTTCGAGGCTCTTGCCGCTGGTCTTCATCAAGTGCACGGCACGTTCGACGCGCAGATCCTGGAAATAGGACAGCGGGGTTTTTCCCAAGACCTGCTGCATGCGACGGGCGAGCGTGCGTTTGCTTGTGCCGGCGGCATCGGCCGCGATATCCAGCGAAAAACCGGAGGCCAGGCTTGCCCGTGCCCAGCGTTCGAAACGTTCGACCAGCGGATCGGCATGGGCGAGGTGATCGCTGATGACATAGGCCGACTGGGCCGGGCGGGAATCGACGATCAGATAGCGCGCCACCAGGCCTGCGAGTTCAGGGCTGACCTGCCGGACCAGCCAGAGCGCCATGTCGATATGGCCAAGGGCGGCGCCCGCCGTGACAAAGGACCCCGATTTGATCAGCATATGGGCGTCGTCCAACTGCACCGCCGGATAACGCTGGCGAAAGAGCGGCGCCAGCCACCAGGTGGTCGTTGCCGTTTGCCGGTCGAGCAGGCCGGATTGCGCCAGCACGAAGGTTCCGATGCAGGCGGCCGCGACTTTCGTGCCGGGAGCAACTTCGGCAAGGGCTTTGGCTGCGTCGCGGACGTCCGGGCGCTCCAGGGCCGGAATCAGAAGCTCGGGCGTTTTGTATCCGATCGCCGGGATGACCAGCCAATCGGCCGTGGATGGATCGAGCTTTGCCGACACTGGCACGGCAAGACCCTGCGATGTCCGCACTTTTCGCCGCAGGCCGACGATCCTGACGTCGAAAGGTGCAATGCCGAGTGACAGCATGGCTGACAGCTCGTTGGCGGTGGTGAAGACGTCGAGCACCGTTGCCAGTCCGGTGTCGAAGACGCCATCAAGGGCGAGGACCTGGATTTTCATGGCAAGAATGCTATCAAAGATGTCTATAATGACAATAGGCAGGAATGCTCCCTTTCGCGCACACTGATGACACACCGGCCTTTCGCCGCTGTGTCCGCTCAAAGGGAGATTTTTATGATCAAGCTCGCATTGTTCGTTCGCCTTGAGGCCAAGCCCGGCAAGGAAGCCGATGTCGAGGCATTCTTGAAAACCGGCCTGGGACTGGCCGAGCAGGAGGAAACGACGCCGATCTGGTTTGCGCTCCGGCTCGGTCCATCCACCTTCGGCGTCTTCGACGCCTTCCATGACGAGGCCGGCCGTAAGGCGCATCTGAGCGGCCCGATCGCGCAGGCGCTGATGGCACAGGCGCCAGTGCTGTTTTCGCAACCGCCTACCATCGAACAGGTCGATGTGCTTGGGTTGAAGAACGCCGCCTAAGACGAAGACGGCAAGACTGCGATGGGGAGCGCTGCAGATGCAAATCGAGATGACGACGATCGGCTTTACCCAGAGCACGGCGGCGGATTTTTTCGGCCGCATCCGGCAGGCGGGGGTGAAGCGGGTTATCGATATCCGGCTCCACAACACATCGCAGCTTGCCGGATTCGCCAAAGCCGTCGATCTGCCGTTTTTCCTGAAGGAACTCTGCGGCGCCGATTATGTGCATCAGCCGCTGCTGGCGCCAACCGAGGACATCCTGGCATCCTTCAAGAAGGAGAAGGGTGACTGGAACACTTTGCGCAGCCGGTTCATGAGCCTGATGGCGGAGCGGCAGATCGAGACGCGGCTGGAACCTTCCTCATTTGCCGGCAGCTGCCTGCTTTGCTCGGAAGCGTTGCCGCATCAATGCCATCGCCAGCTTGTCTGCGAGTATCTCGATGGAAAATGGGGTGGTAAGCTGACTGTCCGCCATCTCTGAAGAGCCTGGTTGCCACTGCGGCAGCCTATATCCGGTGACGGCTTCGAAAGGCTTCGTTTACCCTGTTTGCATAAAATCCGCTTCAGTTTCGGTCTTTCCCATGCTGCGCCCGGCTTTCGACACAGGGAGGCCGCAGGTTTTTATGAGGGACCGGGCGGGTGCAGATGGTGCGTTTCGAGGCATCGTCATCGGTAGAGGCGGCAAGTGAGTATGGCGTATGTTTCCCTTTTCCGGCGGCCGGTGGCGGTATTCGCGCTGTCCTTGTCGCTGGCTGCCTGTTCAACGGATGATCTTACGCCGCCGGGCCGGATCGATTCTTCCGCGCGGGTGAGCGCCATCGAGCCGGTAAACCGTCATGCGCGCGGCTCACGGGAAAATCCATATCCTGCAGCCAATACACCGGTCAGCACTTTTTCTGAAAATTCCGACGATGCCGTTCCAGCCGATCCGCGCCTGCAGGCTTCTAACCAGCGGCTGCCGATGATCGACAGCGAGCCAACGCAGCAACCGCTTGCCGTTGCCAGCGCTCAGCCAATGACAGTGCCCACGGAAGGCGTCAACATGGACGCGATGATGGGGGTCGAAACCGGCTCGACGCCGGTTGTCGGTCTGGCGGAGGAGCAGAGCCGCGATTATGGCCGGGGTAACGAGATCGCCGAGGGCAACGCCAGCCAGCCTGTGGTGGGCGGTATCGGCGGCGACAGCGTGCAGCAGCTTGGCGGACCACAGGCCATGTCGGCCACGGCTGCCGACCCCGGCTATGATCCGGACCTGCCGCCGCTCAACGCGGAAAAACAGGCTGCAGAAGACGCACGCAAGGCGCAGTTCCTCGACCAGCAGCAGCGGGTGATGCTGCGCAAGAGCCAGGCTCAGGAGGAACAGCAGGTGGCCTTCCTGCCGCGCGCCGGAAATCCTCTGTCTGAATCCGAGCCCGATTTCACCGGGCGGATGCCCGCAGCCGAAGTGGCCTGCCGCCAGCGGCTGAAGAAGTTGCGGGTCGAATTCACCGATATTCCGCGTATTTCCAACGGCAAGGCATGCGGCATCGACTATCCGATCCAGCTGACCGGCCTTTCCGGCGGCATCGATATCAAACCCGCCGTCAAGCTCAACTGCGAGGTGACGGAAGCCTTTGCCAAATGGGTGAAGAACGAACTCGCCCCGTCTGCGCGTTACCGCTATCTCTCCGGTATCAAGACGATCAAGCCACTTGGCGGCTATTCCTGCCGGACAATGAATTCCAAGCGCGGCAATCCGATGTCGGAGCACGCTCACGGCAATGCCATCGATGTCGGCAAGTTCGTCTTGAACTCCGGCAAGGAGATCGATGTGCGCAAGCCCGGCTTCTTCGCCTTCCGGGAAAAGGGGCTGCTGAAGGCGGTGCGCAGCGACAGCTGCAAATACTTCAACACTGTGCTCGGCCCCGGCAGCGATCCGCAGCACAAGGATCATTTCCACTTTGACCTCAGAGAACGCAAGTCCGGCTACCGGCACTGCGATTGAGCCGAGGCGCGCGGTATGCCAGCCTCATTCTTTAGCTGCCAAAATGGATTGAAAGAATGCTATCGCGGCCTTGCGTGAAAACGGAGGATTCGCAATGGAAACCAGGACATATCTCGGCGGCTGCCTGTGCGGAAATATCCGCTTCAGCGCAGTAGGTGCGCCCGGCAATCCGCACACCTGCTCCTGCGAAAATTGCAGGCGGCATTCCGGCGCGCAGACGCTCTGCTGGGTAGAGTTTCCGCGCGAGGCTGTCGAATGGACCGGCGAGGGCGGACTGCCTTCCGTCTATCGTTCGTCCGATTACTCCAGCCGTTCCTTCTGCCCGAAATGCGGCAGTACACTGGGTGCTGTCGATGACGCACCGGTGATTGCGCTGGTCACTGGTAGCTTCGATACACAGGATGTCGAGGAATTGCGCCCGGTCTCCCATTCGTTCGAGGACGCATGCCCAACCTGGTGGACGATCCCGGCTGCAGGGTAAACCGGGCTGCGTCATTTCGATCTGTGGCGGGAAAAAAAAGGGCCGGTGGGAACCGGCCTAAAATGAACCTGACCGAAGGGGGACTGCCGGCGGGTTCTTGCAAATCACTGGAGTCGTCTATGTCCCGGCCGCGAACATGACCGAGGACCATCACGGTTTCATGACAGGGCGGGGAAAACGCCAACGGCAGTTGCGGCGTTGTATCGGGTCAGGCGTCTGGGACTGCTTGGCGGCGTTCAAGGGCCGTCTTGCGGATGATTTCGGCGATCTCGGGGCTGCTGCCCGACAATATCTGGAAGTCCACTGAATAGAGCGAGAGCAACGAGACTTCAGTGGCGGCGGTGACTGTGGCCGAACGCGGTTCGCCGGTGATCAGGGCCATCTCGCCAAAGAAGCTGCCGGAATCGATTCTCACTGGGCTCGGTAATGCGACGACAACGCTTCCCTCGACGATGAAATACATCTGGTCGCCCCTGTCGCCCTTTCGGCAGATGACGGCACCCGCGGGCACGGTACGCGGCCGCAGCGAGCGCACGACCTCGATCAGGGCCGCGGGGCTGAGTTTCTGGAACAGCGGTACCGCAGCCACCATCTGCCAGTTGCGTACGAAATCCTGACGGCGGACTTCTTCGTAAAAGCCGGTGGCGAGGATGCCGGCCCAGAGTGCGAAAACGCCGATGCCGCTCATCATCACCAGACCGCCAAGGATGCGCCCGGCAAGGCTTTGCGGAATTTCGTCGCCATAGCCGGTGGTCGAGAGTGTCGCCACCGCCCACCACATTGCCTGGGGGATGCTGCCGAACCTGTCTGGCTGCACGTCGCGTTCGATCAGGTAGGCTGCGAGCGATGCGGCAAACAGCAGGATGCCGAAAACCGACGTTACGCCGATCAGGTTTCGCGTCTCGTTGGAGATGACCTTGCCCATCATCCGGAAAAAACTGGATTGGCGCAGCGGCTTCAACAGCCAGATGGCGCAATAGAGGCTCTGGTCGCGGCGACTGATGGCCAGAAACGCCAGCAGCGGCAGCAGCACGGCCAGAACGTCGATGATGATTGCCGGTATTGCGTCGTGAACGCCGTTCATCTGCCGCAGGATGATCGTTCCGATCAGTTGTAGACCGTAGACCGCCCAGATCCCGGCCAGCAACATCTCCAGCGCAAAGCGGACAGGCGCGGTGATATCAGGCGTGGTGAGTGCTGCGACCGCCATGAGGCCGGTTATCGCCAGAAGCGCGTTGAGCGGCGCCGAAATCTTCGAGACAAGCATGGCCGGCATTCAATCCCCCGAGCGCTCCGTCACCCCCGAAGGGAGAATAGAATGCCTTTGCCGGAAGCGCAAAGGGGGACAGGGGCAGCAGCCAATCCGGAGCGGCTGACACCGCATGGCGATCTGTTTTCGTCTTTTCTCGATTTTGCAGCTGAAATTTTCGAAAGAACATCCCATATAAGGCATCTCCTTCCGCCTCATATTCCCCGGAACATATTTCATGGCGCCCATCGTTTCCGTTTCCAATCTGGTGAAAACCTATGCGTCCGGCTTTCAGGCGCTGAAAGATGTCAGTCTCGATATTGAGGAAGGCGAAATTCTTGCGCTACTCGGGCCGAACGGCGCCGGCAAGACGACGCTGATCTCGATCATCTGCGGTATCGTCAATCCGACCAGTGGCACGGTGCTGGTCGGTGGACACGATGTCGTCAAGGATTTTCGCGCTACCCGCTCGATCATCGGGCTGGTGCCGCAGGAGTTGACGACCGACCAGTTCGAAACGGTGTGGAACACGGTGTCTTTTTCGCGCGGGCTGCACGGCAAGAAGCCGAACCCCGCGCATATCGAGAAGGTGCTGAAGGACCTGTCGCTCTACGACAAGAAGGACAACATGCTGCGGGAGCTTTCCGGCGGCATGAAGCGCCGGGTGCTGATCGCCAAGGCGCTTTCCCATGAGCCCCGCGTGCTCTTCCTCGACGAGCCGACGGCGGGTGTCGACGTCAACCTGCGCAAGGATATGTGGAAGGTGGTCGAGAAACTGCGGGAAACCGGCGTTACGATCATCCTGACCACCCACTATATTGAAGAAGCCGAGGAAATCGCCGACCGCGTCGGCGTGATCAATGGCGGCAAGATCCTGTTGATCGAACAAAAAAAAGACCTGATGAAGACGCTCGGCCGCAAGCAGTTGCGGGTCGATCTGCAGGAGCCGCTCTCGGCTATCCCAGAGGCGCTCGCGTCCTACGACCTCAAGATCGAGGACGGCGGTCAGAGCCTGATCTATGACTATGATACATCCGGCGAGCGTACCGGTATCACGACGCTGCTGACCGCGCTTGCGGAAGCGGGTGTCAGGCTCAAGGACATCTCGACGCGGCAGAGTTCGCTCGAGGACATTTTCGTCGAACTGGTGGGAGCAAAGGCATGAACCTCGAAGCGGTCAAATCGATCTATTTCTTCGAGATGGCGCGCACGCGCCGCACGCTTTTGCAGAGCGTCGTCTCGCCAGTTATCTCCACCTCGCTCTATTTCATCGTTTTCGGCGCTGCCGTCGGATCGCGCATCCAGGAGATCGACGGGATTTCCTACGGCGCCTTCATCACGCCTGGGCTGATCATGCTGACGCTTCTGACGCAGTGTATCGGCAACGGTTCCTTCGGCATCTACTTTCCGAAATTCACCGGCACGATCTATGAGCTTCTGTCCTCGCCAGTGTCGATGACGGAAATCGTGCTCGGCTATGTTGGTGCGGCGGCGACCAAGGGGATGATGATCGGCATCATCATATTGGGGACAGCCTCGCTGTTCGTCGATCTCTCGATCGCCCATCCCTTCGTGATGCTGCTGTTCTTCGTCTTGACGGCCGTTACCTTCAGCCTGTTCGGTTTCATCATCGGCATCTGGGCCAAGGATTTCGAGCAGTTGAACCTGATACCGATGCTGGTCATCCCGCCGCTGGTCTTTCTTGGCGGTAGCTTCTACTCGGTCAACATGCTGCCGCCGTTCTGGCAGGCGGTCAGCCATTTCAACCCGGTGCTCTACCTGATCAGCGGTTTCCGCTGGAGCTTCTTCGAGATCGCCGATGTCAACCCGGTGGTCAGCTTTGCCATCATCGTCGGATTTCTGGCGGTGCTGATGGGATTGCTGACGTGGATCTTCAAGACGGGTTACCGGTTGAGGAACTGACGGGATTTCGGATTTAGCTGAGCGCTACATCTTCGTCAGGGGGGGCCTCTGCCGATTGTTTTTTGAAAACAGCCTTGATCGTACCGCCGCGGCTGTTGCCGGTCTTGGTCAGCATCAACATCTGCAACTGCTCATCTCTCAGTGCGATGACAATGTCGAAGGCGGTGTTGGCGTAAACGCTGCCTTTTCCTTTTTTCCAACGGCCGCTCCCGACTGCCCACAGGGCATTGCCCGGCATGTCAGTCTGCACGGCAGCGGTCCAGCCATTGTTTGCCGTAACGGTCAGAACTGATCCGTGGCGCATGATGGTGATTGTACAGGATCCGCAATGGCCTGCATTTGAACTCACCTGTTGCCATTGTCCGGAGAAAACGTGTTCGTCCGCGAAGGCGGCGGGAGATGGCAGCAGCAGGGCAACAACGACAAGAAATGATTTCAACAGCCGGTTCATGCATGGCCTCCCGCCGGTTTCGTTAGTCCCTCAACCGTAGTTCATCTGTCTGCATCTGCAGGAAATCCAGTGTCGACAGGAAGCTCATGCCGAGCAAGCTCTGGTCGAGTTTCCCTTTCTCCGTGACCATGGCCTTGATATCATTGCGAACAATCGGACCGATCGCCACTTCCTTGAGCGTCACGGGTGCTGCATGGGCTTCGCCATTGGCGGTCGATACCGTCTGGGTATAGGCGAGATTGGCGGGGTCAAGGCCTAGCGTTTCGGCGTCCTCATAAGACAACGCCACGCGGCTGGCACCGGTATCGACCAGCATCTGGACGGTGGCACCGTTGATGGTGACCGGCGTTTCGAAATGGCCGTTCAGCACCTTGTGCAACACGACTTCCTGAATGCCTTCATTGTCGGTGAACACGGCTGCGCGGCCGGGAATGAGGCCCGCGACCAGCCGGTTGCCGAAAGACTCCAGATCGTTGCGGTAGAGATAGCCTGAAACAAGAATGAGGATGATCAGCACCCAGATGCCGAACTGGCGCAGGCTCTGGCCGATGTGGCGGCGGCTTTGCACGATGCCGGCGGCGAACATCGCAGCGATGGCTCCGAGCGTGACCAGGCGGCCGAAATCGTCGTTCATGATGCCGAAGGTGCGGCCGCTGTCATGGTTGAGGATCAGAAAGACAAGGCCGACGGCAAGGATGCCCAGAAGAATGGTCAGTCTGGTCATTCGCCGCTCACGTTTTCGCGGGCCATGCGGGTGCGGCGTGTTTCGCGGCGCGGCTTGCGTTCCATCGTTTTCAGTCTGGCCGCCAGGCTGTCCATGATGTCGCGGCGTTCCTCAGGTGTATACAGCGACCAGGCGCCAACCTCGTCGCGCGTGCGGCCGCAACCGAAGCAAAATCCGGTTTTCATATCGATCGAACACATGAGAATACAGGGTGTTTCCATAAGGGCGCGACTATCCGGATAAAAATGCTTCAGGCTTATATCGTCGTTTCAAATTGCCAGCGCAAGAGCAGCGAAAACAGCGATTTCGGTCAATTGTTGTGTGGCACCGATTGTGTCGCCGGTATGGCCACCGATCTTGCCGTTGACGATTTCGCTGAAGGCAGGAACCGTGGCGGCAAAGGCTCCTATTGCCAGGACCGCAGCCAGCAGCGAAGCGCCGGACACAAGCAGCAACACCGCCGCCGACACGATACCGAAAATCAGCGCAAAGGTGACGGCTGAAGCCTGCGGCTCGCCTGCCGAAGCAGCAACGCCATCCTGGCGAGCAGGCGGCAATTTCGACCAGTGCCAGACCATGGCGGTACGGCTGAGCGCGGCCACCGCAAGCACCAGCAATCCTGCGCCTGTCGGCGATACCAGCGGCATGACCGCAGCCAGCGCCGAAACTCTGAGTCCAAACGACAGGATGAGCGCAACGGCGCCATAGGAGCCGATGCGGCTGTCCTTCATGATGACAAGCGCCTTTTCCTTGGTTTTGCCGCCACCAAGGCCATCGGCCGTATCGCAGAGGCCATCTTCATGAAGGGCGCCGGTGATCATGGCCTGGACAGCTACCGCGACAAAGGCAGTAAACAGCGGCGAGACTTGCAGGGCGCTGAAGACCGAAACGATGGCGGCCGCCGGCAGAACGATCAGCAGCCCAGCGAGTGGAAAGGCCCGCACGGCGCGGCTGAGGCGGCCATCGAAATTGACGAAATGACGCTGCGGCATGTGGATACGGCTAAGGAACGCCACCGAGCGCGCCACGTCGTCCATAAAGTCGCGGATATCGAACATGAAAGATTTCCCCCAAGCCGATCCGCCCCCAGCGAATCGGTGTTTTCAAACCGATCATGCGACGGCGACACGAACCGGCGCAAATGCCGTTGCCGGATTCATCGCCGCGCTTTATGAGGGAGCACCCTACAGCAGCACCGCATGTCCTTCATGGCGCGCAAGGTCGCTGTAACATTTCATGCAGTAGCGGAGCGATGCTTCGCTGACGACGAGACGATACAAGGATTTGCATCATGAGTGCCAGCGGCCTGCCATTCGACGATTTCCGTGAATTGCTGCGTAACCTTCCAGGCCCGGACAGTGCGGCGCTGGTGAAGGCGCGCGAGCGCGATGCACAGTTGACGAAGCCGCCGGGCGCGCTTGGACGGCTTGAGGAAATCGCCTTCTGGCTGGCGGCATGGACGGGCAGGGCGCCTGCGGTCAACCGGCCGCTGGTGGCGATCTTTGCCGGTAACCACGGCGTGACCCGGCAGGGCGTCACACCGTTTCCGCCATCGGTCACCGCACAGATGGTCGAGAATTTCGCGGCTGGTGGCGCTGCCATCAACCAGATCTGTGTCAGCCACGATCTTGGCTTGAAGGTGTTCGACCTGGCACTGGAATATCCGACCGGGGATATCACCGAAGAGGCAGCCCTCTCCGAGCGCGATTGCGCTGCCACCATGGCCTTCGGCATGGAAGCGGTTGCCGGTGGGACTGATCTGCTCTGCATCGGCGAGATGGGAATCGGCAATACGACAATCGCAGCGGCGATCAATCTGGCGCTCTATGGCGGCACTGCTGAAGAGTGGGTAGGTCCCGGTACCGGCGCGCAGGGCGACGTTCTAGCCCGCAAGATTGCGGCGGTCGAAAAGGCTGTGACGCTGCATAGCGACCATCTGTCTGACCCGTTCGAAGTGCTGCGCCGCCTCGGTGGCCGCGAGATCGCGGCGATGGCCGGTGCGATCCTTGCCGCACGCATGCAGAAGATCCCCGTTATCATCGACGGTTACGTTGCGACATCCGCAGCGGCAATCCTCAAGGCTGCCAATCCGGCAGCGCTCGATCACTGCCTGATCGGCCATGTCTCGGCAGAGCCCGGCCATATGAAGGCGATCGAGATGCTCGGCAAGACGCCACTTCTGGCGCTTGGCATGCGGCTTGGTGAAGGCACCGGGGCAGCCCTTGCCGCTGGCATCGTCAAGGCCGCTGCTGCGTGCCATTCGGGCATGGCGACGTTTGCGCAGGCCGGGGTCAGCAACAAGAGCTGACGGCGGCCTTTTAGAAACGTCGAAGTGCGTGAGGCGCTGTCCGGCTGATACTGTAAATTGCGGTCCCTGCCAGGCCCCGACCGCCATGCCGGGGCTTGATAGCCTACGGCTTCTCACCTATTCGAGAGCGGCGATTCATTTGATGGTTGCGGTTTATGCCCGTATTCACGGGGCATTCAGGCTGATGTCAGTATCGCGTGTTCCTTGCGGCATTTTGCAGAGTATGGAGCGAGCATGTATCTGAACGAGGACTATCGTCGAATGGCCAATGAGAAGCCGGTAAAAAAACTGACGGGAATCCGGCATTTCTTTGCGGCCGCGACCTATTCCTTTGGCGGCGCCAAGCGCTTGCTCGGCGAAGCCGCTTTCCGCCATGAACTTGGGGCCTTCGCGGTGGCGATGATAGCGTTTGCCGTCACCGGCGCGACCTTCTTCCAATATGTCGCGGCCTTCGTTTTGTTCTTGCTGATGATTGCGTTCGAGGCGCTGAACACGGCCATCGAGGAAATCGTCGATCGGGTCTCGCCGGAAATTTCCGATATGGGCAAGAATGCCAAGGATCTGGGCTCGCTCGCCTGCCTGTGCATAATTCTCGCCAATGGCGGTTACGTCGCCTATGTCGTGGTTTTCAGGCATTTCTTCACTGTTTGAGGCGTGAATCGACAGGTCGTGATTTTATTCCCTCTTCAATAGTCAAATTTAATTGAGCGGTTTCTTTTTGTCTGACAGCTAATTCAAAGTTGACGCGAAAAATCATGATTATATACCGGGGCCGCTGGACATGTTGGTCCGCAGAAAACTCGGAGAGGTTTCCATGACAATTTCCTTCTCAGGCTCAGCAGGCGCACTCGCGTTCGCAGCCCTTTTCGCCAGCACGGGTGCAACCGTTGCCCTGGCGCAGGAAGACATCGGTATCGTCGTCTATAACGCTCAGCACGAAAGCCTGGGCGTCGCCTGGGCCGAAGCCTTTACCAAGGAAACCGGCATCAAGGTGACGCTGCGCAAGGGCGGCGACATGGAGTTCGCCAACCAGATCGTCCAAGAAGGGGCCGCTTCGCCGGCCGACGTGTTCCTGACAGAAAATTCCCCAGCCATGTCGCTGGTCGATGGTGCCGGACTGTTCGAGCCTGTGGCCGCTGAGACGCTGGCGCAGGTGCCGGAAAACTTCCGGCCGTCTAATGGCCACTGGATCGGCGTTGCTGCCCGCTCGACCGTGTTTGCCTATGACAAGACCAAGCTGACCGAAGACAAGCTGCCGAAGTCGATGCTTGATCTGGCCGATCCGAGCTGGAAGGGCCGCTGGGCAGCGTCCCCGTCGGGCGCCGATTTCCAGGCGATCGTCAGCGCGCTTCTGTCGCTCAAGGGTGAAGAGGCGACCGCATCCTGGCTGAAGGCGATGAAAGAGAACTTCACCGCCTACAAGGGCAACTCGACCGCGATGAAGGCCGTCAATGCCGGTGAAGTCGAAGGTGCGGTGATCTATCACTATTATTACTTCGGCGATCAGGCAAAGACTGGCGAGAACAGCAAGAACGTTGCTCTGCACTTCTTCAAGAACGACGATCCGGGCGCCTTCGTCAGCATTTCCGGCGGCGGCGTGCTTGCCTCCAGCCAGCACAAGGAAAATGCCCAGAAATTCCTCGCCTGGATCACGGGCAAGGGCGGGCAGGGCATCCTGCGTGACGGCACCTCGTTCGAATATGCTGTCGGCAACGGCGAAGCCTCGAACACGGCATTGCCGGCGCTTTCGGATCTGCAATACCCGAAGGTCGATCCAGCCACACTCAACAGCGCAAAAGTCACAGACCTGATGACGGACGCCGGTCTGCTGTGATAGGCAGAACCTAAACCTGAACGGAACGCTCCGGTTAGGTATCGTCATTCCGGACTACCGGTGACATTCGCAGCCGCTTGAAAAGGTGGCTGCGAATGTCGTTTTGGTTTGAAAGCAGAGACTTTGAGCGCCACCGCGTTTCCTGCCGAGCCCGCCTCCGCCCTGCGCCGGCTGATCATCGCCGCCAAAGGGCGCTCCCGGGTTCCTTATCTCTGGGTCACGATCGTTGCCGCTTTCGTGTCGCTCGTCAGCCTGATGCCGCTCGGCTTTATCGCCTGGATTTCGGTGCAGACCGGCTGGGAAACCGCGTCGAAGCTTATTTTTCGCGGCCGCGTTGGCGAACTGCTGATCAATACGGCATTGCTTGAACTCTGCACATTGCCGCTGACAATTGCTCTATCGGTCGCGCTTGCCTGGCTGACGGAGCGCACCGATCTGCCCGGCGCGCGCCTGTGGTCGCTGCTGGCCGTGGCGCCGCTTGCCGTTCCGGCCTTCGTGCACAGTTATGCCTGGATCAGCCTCGTTCCCGGGCTGCATGGCCTGACCGGCGGTGTGCTGGTCTCGGTGCTGGCCTATTTCCCATTTCTCTATCTGCCGGTTGCGGCGCAGCTGCGCCGTCTCGACCCGGCGATCGAGGATGCGGCCGCATCGCTTGGCCTCAATCCCTGGCAGGTGTTTTTTCGCGCCGTTCTCCCTCAGTTGCGGCTGGCGATCTGCGGTGGCTCGCTGCTGGTGGGCCTGCATCTTCTCGCCGAATACGGGCTCTACGTGATGATCCGGTTCGACACGTTTTCCACGGCGATCGTCGATCAGTTTCAGTCCGCCTTCAACGGCCCGGCGGCGAACATGCTGGCCGGGGTTCTGGTGTCGTGCTGCCTGTTGCTGCTGGTGATCGAGGCGTTCGCGCGCGGTGGCGAGCGCTATGCGCGGGTGGGGTCAGGTGCAGCCCGGCCTGCCGACCGGCGCCGGCTCGGCCGGATGGTGATTCCCGCATTAGTGCTCAATGTTGTCACAGCGGCGCTGGCGATCGGTGTACCGTTCGTCACCCTGACGCGCTGGCTCTATATTGGCGGCACTGAAATCTGGCGGATCGATCTTGTCGGCGGGGCTTTTGGCCAGACGGTCGTTCTCGCCATTGCCGGCGGCATGCTGGCGACGATTGCTGCGGCACCGATGGCTTGGCTGTCGGTGCGGGCGCCCGGGAGGCTGCAGCGGATTCTCGAGGCCTGCCACTATTATGTCGGTTCGCTGCCCGGCGTCGTGGTGGCGCTGGCTCTGGTGACCATCACCGTGCGGCTGGTGCTGCCCCTCTACCAGACATTCGCGACATTGTTCCTCGCCTATATCATGCTGTTTCTACCGCGCGCGATGGTTGGGCTGCGCACCAGTATAGCGCAGGCCCCGGTCGAGCTTGAGCGCGCCGCTATGGCGCTTGGCCGGACGCCATTTCAGGCGGTTCGCCAGACGACGATGCGGCTGGCGGCGCCCGGCATCGCGGCCAGCACGGCGCTAGTGGCGCTCGGCATTACCAACGAGCTGACCGCGACCCTGATGCTGTCGCCGACCGGCGTCGAGACGTTGGCGACGAAATTCTGGTCGCTGACCAGCGAGATCGACTATGTCGCCGCCGCTCCCTATGCGGTGATGATGGTGATGTTGTCGCTGCCGCTGACTTTCCTTCTTTACGTGCAATCCAGACGGGCAGCCGGACAATGACGTTTCTGACACTTGATGCCATCAGCAAATCCTACGGCCCGACGGTGGCGCTCGACGCCATCGACATGAGCATCGCGGCGGGCGGGCGCACGGCGATTGTCGGGCCTTCCGGGTCCGGCAAGACGACGCTGTTGCGTATCATTGCCGGTTTCGAAACCCCGGACAGTGGGTCGCTGGTGCTAGACGGAAAGAAGCTTGCGGGTGACGGGCTGCTTGTTCCGGCCCACCGGCGCGGCATCGGCATCGTCTCGCAGGATGGCGCGTTGTTTCCGCATCTCACTGTTGCTGATAATATCGGCTTCGGCTTATCTAAAAAAGCGCCTGATCGCAGCAAGCGGATCGCCGATCTGATGGAGATGGTCGAGCTTGACGAAGTCATGGCCACGCGACGTCCGCACCAGCTTTCCGGCGGCCAGCAGCAGCGCGTGGCGCTGGCTCGCGCTCTGGCGCTCAAACCAAGGCTTATGCTGCTCGACGAGCCGTTTTCGGCGCTGGATACCGGCTTGCGCGATACGCTGCGGCGTGCTGTGGCCCGTGTTCTGAAAGCCTCCGGCACTACTGCGATCCTGGTCACGCATGATCAGGCTGAGGCACTATCGTTTGCCGATCAGGTCGCGGTTCTGCGGCAAGGCCGGCTGGTCCAGTTTGGCTCGCCGCGCGCGCTTTACGGCAAACCGAAGGATCGTGAGACAGCGACCTTTCTGGGCGAAGCCATCCTGCTTGACGCCAGTATTGCGTCGGGGCGGGCGCAGTGTGCTCTGGGATCTCTGGTCGTCGAAGCTGGTCTCAGAACAGGGCAGGCGACCGTCATGCTGCGTCCTGAACAGATCCGGCTGACGACGGCGGCGGCAGGCAGCAAAATCGAGGGGCCGTTCGGGCGCGTCGATGATGTGGAGTTCGGCGGCGGCAACTGCATGGTTCTTGTCAGAATCGATCGCAGCGACCGGGCGATGCCGGATTTCCTGTCGATCAAATGCGTCGGCGCGGATATTCCCGAGCCTGGCGATCTGGTCGGGATCAGCGTTCACGGCACGGCGCATGTTTTGCCCGAGTGAGCGTCAGTTAGGCAAAGCTCTTCCTGCGGCGCTCGACGGCTGGGGCATCCTCGACGGCGGGAACGCTTTGCAGTACGCGCTTTGACGGCAGAATGGCGATGGCTTCGGTGCCTTCGCGCAGTTTCGAGCGCAGGATGAAGTAGCCATTGTGCTTGGCCAGGATCGCCTGAACGATCGGCAGGCCGAGCCCTGTTCCCTGTTCGGCGCTCTTGATGGCGATCGAGCCCTGACCGAAAGCGGACAGAACCACCGGAATTTCTTCCTCGGGAATACCCGGGCCATTGTCCTTGATAGACAGATATTGACCACCCCCGGCGGTCCAGCCGACCTTGACGGAAATCTCGCCGCCGGACGGCGTGAATTTCACGGCATTCGACAACAGGTTCAAGATCACCTGCCGCATCGCCTTTTCGTCCACCCACACCGAAGGCATGCCGTATTCGAACTGTTCGGTGATGCTGATATTCTTGGTCCGGGCGCGCAGTTGCACCATGCCGATGCAATCCTCGGTGATCTCCAACAGATGGATGGCTTCTTCATTCAGGTCGTACTTGCCGGCTTCAATGCGCGAAAGATCGAGGATTTCGTTGATCAGATCGAGCAGATGCTGTCCTGAGCGGTGGATGTCGCCGGTATATTCCTTGTAGATCGGATTGTTGAGCGGGCCGAGCACTTCCGTCGACATAACTTCGGAGAAGCCAAGGATGGCGTTCAGCGGCGTCCGCAACTCGTGTGACATAGAGGCGAGGAAACGCGATTTTGCCATATTGGCTTCCTCGGCGCGGCGGCGCGCCTCATCGGACATCGATTTGGCCACTTCGAGTTCGGCGATCAGATCGTCCTTCTCCGCTTGAACCGAGAGGATGTGCACGTTGCCACGGTGCATGCGGTTGGTCACGAAGACGAGGAAGACCAGCGCTGCGGAGAGAACTGAGGTCAAGGCGAGGTAGCCGGCATTACCGGTGCTCATTGTCAGGACGCCCAGCGCAACAACCACCGGGGCGAATGTGAAGAGCAGTGCATTGCGCAGCAGGAACGTGCCCATCGCCGTGACGGCAAGCGCAATCAGCAACACTGCGGCCTTGTAGAAGCCGAAGTCAATTTCGCGGCAGGTATCGCAATCTTGAAGGATGAAGGCTGCCCAGCAAAGGCCGAAGACGAGCTGAACGATAAGGAAGCGGTTGCGCCAGGAGGACACTTTGTCCGCAGTGATGTCGATCGCTTTTGCCCGGCGGGCCAGAAGAATGCCGATGGCATTGACGCACAGAGCCGCCACGCACCAAGCGACAAGATCCAGCTTTTGCGACAGGTATACCCCGATAGCGGTGACCAAAATGATGAACAGCGGCATGGCGATGGCGCCCTGCAGCATTGTGTCGACGTGAAGCCCGAGCATCTCCTTGTCGAAGCCGGACGCATTCGAGGGACCGGCCTGCAGGCGCTCGCGGGTCGTACGCACGGCTTTCGACACAGCCGTGTTGCGATGGCTGCGCGATTTGTCGACGATATTCTTGTCGGTCGAGGTGCTGACGCCCTTGCTCATGATCTCATACGCGTTAACGGAATCCGTTGAACTTTAAGGGGGAATCCTTAAGAAGTTGCTGCGATTTCCTGTTTTTCCGCTCCCATCCCGTAGCGTAAACCAACGGGAAGACGTCGCAAGGGCAGCCATGAAAAACATGCTTCGGATCACTCGTGACCTCCTGCTGACCGCGCTGATCCTGCTGTTTCTGGGTCTCGTGGTGGTGCGGCTTGAGGGGCCGCAGGAGGCAATGTCCGGACGCGCGCGGGTCGTTGATGGCGATACGCTGGTGCTTGACGGCAAGCGTGTTCGGCTTGTTGGCATCGATGCCCCTGAGTTGCGGCAGGTTTGCCAGCGCGAACAAGGGGACTGGCCCTGCGGTATCGAGGCCAAACTCCATCTGGCAGCCTTGATTGGCGACGCCCAAACCACATGCGACGCGGATGGCAGCGATAAATACGGGCGGCTTCTCGCTGTCTGTAGGGTTTCAAACCGCGACCTGAACGCGGCGATGGTGGATGGTGGCTATGCCATCGCATTCGGAGATTATGAGGTCGAGGAGGCTGTTGCCAGGCACAAACGGCTTGGTTTGTGGGCCGGTACGTTCGATGCGCCGCGCACCTGGCGCCAGACCCATGGCGGAATGGACGAAATGCCCCATATACCGGAGGGCTGGCTGGGTACGGCAATTTCGCGGATCAGTGACTGGGTTGGGAATGCGGTATCGATGCTATGGACGGAATAACGGACGGGCAGGTGGATGAGCTGGAAGATTTGCGGGCGGCGATTGCGGCCTGCCGGATCTGTCGTGACGCGCCGGCGCGCGGTCCAGACGACCGGTTGCCGCACGAGCCTCGCCCGGTCGCGGTGATTTCATCGGCGGCGCGGATCCTGATTTCCGGTCAGGCGCCCGGGTTGCGTGTCCATGAAAGCGGCCTGCCGTTCAACGATGCGTCGGGCGACCGGCTTCGCCAGTGGCTCGGCGTGACGCGCGAGCAGTTCTACGATCCCACTCTCTTTGCCATTGTGCCGATGGGCTTCTGTTTTCCGGGGTATGACGCCCATGGCAGCGACCTGCCGCCGCGCCGGGAATGTGCACCACGCTGGCGCCAGCAGGTAATGGACGCAATGCCGCAGATCGAGCTTGTGCTCGCCATAGGCCAATATGCTCAAGGCTGGCATCTGGGCGAACGCCGGGCTGCCACGATGACCGAAACGGTGCGCAACTGGCGCGCGCATCTGGGCTCCAACACGGGGCCGCCGGTGCTGGCCCTACCGCATCCGAGCTGGCGCAATACCGGTTGGCTGAAGAAAAACCCGTGGTTTGCGGCCGATGTCCTGCCTGTGCTGCGCGAACGCGTGTCAAAATTGGTGATTTGAAACAATTTTCTTTCTTTTGATGAATTTAGCGCTATAGAGAGAATAATATTCGAAGGAGGCTCTTCATGGATCGTCTTGACCGCAAAATCCTGCGCCTGTTGCAGGAGGATTCCACGCTCGCCGTTGCTGATCTGGCTAAAAAAGTCGGTCTGTCCACCACGCCTTGCTGGCGGCGCATCCAAAAGATGGAAGAGGATGGCGTTATCCGGGGCCGGGTTGCGCTGCTGGATCCGGTCAAGGTCAACACCAAGGTGACGGTGTTCGTATCGATCCGCACCAACACCCATTCGATCGAATGGCTGAAGCGCTTTTCCGAGGTGGTCGGCGAGTTTCCGGAAGTGGTCGAATTCTACCGCATGAGCGGCGATGTCGATTATCTGCTGCGCGTGGTCGTGCCCGATATCGCCGCCTATGACGCTTTCTACAAGCGGCTGATCACCAAGATCGAAATCCGTGACGTGTCGTCGGTCTTTGCTATGGAGCAGATCAAATATACGACGCAGCTGCCGCTCGACTACATGATGATCGACCAGGCGAAGTCCAGCGAGGACTGAGTCAGCTTGGCAACGGCTGGAGGCCCAGCCTCTGCAAGACGGCGCTGCTCGTGAGTTCACGGACAGCGTCCTTGCCGATCCACCGGGCTGCGCGGTCCGGCCGTGCGGCCAATGTCTGCGCCACTGACAGTGCGGGACCATGGCAGCCAGTGCTGCGTTTTCCCGTCTCACGAAGCGCCCAGTTTACAGCCTTTTTTCACGAAGTTCCGTTCATCATCCGCGTGGGCTTCTATCAGCGGCAGCCAGGCGAGAATTGTCTCGTCCGGTTCCCTTTTCATGTGAACGGCGGCAACGGCGATCATGCTGAAAGCCGTCCTACGGACAAATTCCCGTTCATCGGCGGCAAATTCCGGGATCAGGCGTGCTTCCAGCAGGGCGTTGACAAACAGGTCGGCAACGCTGTCGACGATTTCCCAGGAATTGAAATCACCGGCCCATTGCTTGGCAGTCTCGAGCGTCAGCTTTCGTGGCTCCGCAGTCAGGGCGGCCAGCAGCCTGGCTTCGCGGATATCGCTGTCCCATAGGGTGAGGGCGCGTGGGTGATCACGATTGATCACCCGGGCAATCTGCCTGAGCGCCGGGGTCGATATCCCGAGCGCAGTTTGCCGTCTTGATGCCGAACCACGCCATTTCTGCAAGGTTTTTCTCCCCGCCCTGTGTTTTCAGATGCGCAATGACTGCGTCTGCGGGCGAAGATGGCGTGAGCATTATTTTTCTAACCGCGCCAAAAGCGACGATGTATCCCAGCGATTGCCGCCCTCAGCCTGCACGTCGGCATAGAACTGGTCGACAAGGGCCGTCACCGGTAGTCTGGCGCCATTGTTGCGCGCTTCGGTCAGCACGATGTCGAGATCCTTGCGCATCCAGTCGACGGCGAAGCCGAAATCGTATTTGCCTGTATTCATGGTCTTGTGGCGGTTTTCCATCTGCCAGGAACCAGCAGCACCCTTGGAAATCACCTCGATGACCTTCTCGATATCGAGGCCGGCCTGTTTGCCGAAGTGGATGCCCTCGGCAAGGCCCTGGACGAGGCCTGCGATGCAGATCTGGTTGACCATCTTGGTCAACTGGCCGGAACCCGCCGGTCCCATCAAGCCAACCATGCGGGCATAGGCGTCGATGACCGGTCTGGCGCGCTCGAATATATCCGGGTCGCCGCCGCACATCACCGTCAGCACGCCGTTTTCAGCGCCAGCCTGGCCACCCGAGACCGGGGCGTCGATAAAATGGGCGCCACGGGCTGTCGCTGCCGCATCGAGTTCGCGGGCAACCTCGGCCGAGGCGGTGGTGTTGTCGATGAAAATGGCGCCGGCCTTCAGCGTTTCGAAGGCACCGTCCTTGCCTGTTGTCACCGAGCGCAGGTCATCGTCATTCCCGACGCAGCAAAAAACGAAATCGGCGCCATCGGCCGCTTCCGCAGGCGTCGCTAGCGCGCGTCCGCCAAACTGCTCTGCCCATTTTCCAGCTTTCGCGGCGGTGCGGTTATAGACCGTCAGGTCGTGGCCACCCTTGACCTTGAGGTGACCGGCCATCGGATACCCCATGATGCCAAGACCAATGAACGCGACTTTTGCCATTAAAAAAAGCTCCTGAAATTCCTTTTGATCGAGACTTAGCTGATGCGGATGGGGCGGGGAAGGCCTGTGATGATTGCATCCTGCCAAAACCGGTTTCGAAACCGTTTTCCGGCAGAACCGGGTCAGGCGTCGCAAATTTTGCCGCAACGTCCTCATTTAAGATAAATATAATGTCGATAGAAAATATAGTTTTCTTCATTCTTGTTGCCGAAGGCCCTGCCGGACAGCCGGGCAGGCACAACAGGAGAGGTGAAGTCCATGTTTACCCGCAGACAGACACTGTCGCTTTTGGGCGCAGCGGCAGCAGTAGCGGTCCTGCCTACGGCACGCAGCGCTTCGGCATCACCGCTCAAGGAATTGCGCCTCGGCTGGCAGAAGAATGGCGTTCTGGCGCTGGCCAAAGGAACGGGCGCGCTGGAAAAGCGCTTTGCCGATCGCGGCATCGCGATTGCCTGGGCAGAGTTTTCCTCCGGCCCGCCGCTGCTTGAGGCGCTTGGCGCCGGTGCCATCGACTTCGGCCCGACCGGTGACGTACCCCCGCTGTTTGCCCAGGCCGCAGGCGGCAACCTGCTCTATGCCGGCACCTACAGGGGCTCGTCGGCAGGCACGGCTATTCTGGTGCACAAGGATTCCCCATTTCAGACGGTGGCCGACCTCAAGGGCAAGCGCGTCGCCTTCAAACGCGGATCGAGCGCGCATAATTTCACCGTCAAGGCCCTGCGCAAGGCCGGTCTCGGTATCGCCGACATCGAGGCTGCCGATCTCTCGCCGTCGGATGCAGCGGCGGCTTTCGCCAGCAAGCAGATCGACGCATGGTCGATCTGGGATCCGTATTTTGCCGTCGCCGAAAAGGATGAGGGTACACGGGTTTTGACCACGGCCGAAGGGATCGTCGATTCCTGGAGCTATTTCCTCAGCAATGGCGATTTTACCGCGGCGCATGGCGATGTTTTGGGTGAAATTTTTGACGAATTGGCCAAGGTTGGGGCCGCAGCGCAAAACGATCTCGATGGCACCGTGGCGGCGCTGTCGAAGATCACCGGTGTGCCGGAAGACATCCAGCGTATTGTCCTGACGCGCAAGGATTTCAGCTTGGCGAATGTTTCCACGCTCGGGCCGGACGCAGTTGCCTATCAGCAGGCGCTGGCCGACGAGTTCTACCAGCTGCAGATCATCCCGAAGCAATTGACGGTCAGCGATATCGTCTGGAAAGGGCGGGCGAGCTGAATCCTATTGTCAGCAATGAAAACGGCGCTTTGAGGCGCCGTTTTCAACCATATTTTATTGAGCCGGTACTGGTATTACGGGTAAAAGCGGGGTGCCCTCGGCCGCGCCGGCGCTAGTCGCATTCTTTGCGTCGACACTATCCGGCAGGTATTCGGCCTCCGGGCCAAGGCTTGCGGAGATATCAAGCCAGAGGCGGCGGAGGCGGCGGACATGCAGATCGTCGGCAATCCACCTGAGGACATGCTCGGTCGCCTTGGAATCGTCGTCTCGCTGCATTTTCTGGCGTGCCCAGATGCAATAGGCATCGGCGTCGACGGCTTGGGATTTGTCCGGATCCATCGTGATCGGTTTTGTCGCACTGATCTTCACCGTTTCACGCAGGCTGCTGGTCGAGGCCAGCAGGACCCCGGCGCAAATCTCATCGAAGGCTTTGACCGACTGCTTGCTGCCGATCGCCCTTTCCAGATCGAAGATGGTGCGGATGTTCAGCTCGCGGAAGATAAGGAATTTTTCCGGGCCGAGAATATGGCAGAGCTGCGCCTGCGCGACCCAGTCGATCACCTGATAGATGCCGTATGGCGATTCGATGTGCAGCATGATGGGATTGTAGGTGGCGAGATTCTGAACGTCGAAGATACCGCATCCCTCCAGACGGAAGCGGGTCTCGTAATCGATACCATCGATAATATCGAGCGAGACGATTTTTGTGACATTGATGAACCGGTCATCGGTTGTCTTGATCCAGCTGATCAGGTTCTGGAACTTCATCAGCAGGAATTTCGTCGCACTTTGCGGCAAAAGCCCAAGCAGCGGCGCAAGGCCGAACCATATGGGCTGGATGTGATTACCGGTTGCCGTCACGGCTGACGGCGCCGCCGTTTGCGTTGTGGGGGCAGAGGCGGATGGCAGAATGCCGGCGACCAAGTTGGTGATCCCGCTGATCGGGTCGCGAAAGACAGCAAACAGCACGATGGTGAAAATCACCGACGCGACGATTTCGGCCGTGTGCCGCAGGAATGTGTAGGGTGACAGGTCGAAGACGGCGACCGAACGGACGAAGTTGCGGACCGCTGCGATAAAGGCACCGGCAAAGGCCAGCGAACCGATCACGCGCAGTTGGTGCCAATTGCCGTAACTGTCTGCCGATTCGACACAGGCAGCAGCGCTGGGCGCACAACATACGGCTGCGCCCAGACCGCACGAGAGGGTGTTGAACAGGGCGGAAAAGCCGAAATAGCACAAAAGGATGAAGCCGATCGCAGATAGAAAGATCCTCCAGTCGCCGCGCGAGCCAAAATTGCCAATGCTTTTGATGATCCAGTCAATCTGATCGATGTCGTTCATCGCGTTAAACGGCTTGCCCTCGGGGGGATCCTGGACCTGCAGGTCCGAAATGTACTTGGATTTCACGAATTCGAAGGAGGGATTGTTGGTCAATCGAACGTTTGCCCCGGGGGTGGCGGCGTCGGCCGGAAGCGGGGCAGCATTGGCGGCGTTGAGGCTTCGTTCGTTGTCGGTGCCAAACGAGATCAGAAAATCCTTGATCGAGCGCAGGCGGCGAAGCCGGACTTCGTGCCGGCTGTAAAGCAACAGGCTCGGGGTCAGGAGTGCAACCAGCAAAGCGAGTGGCTCAAGACCGAGAACATTTTTAATCCCGGTGATCAAAAGGCCGAAAATGCCGCCCGCGCTGGTGAGCCAGGTTAAAAAAATCTCCATGAATATTCCCCCTTAAGTTGTGGTTGTAACGTAAGGTTGACAGTTGGCTGGTGTCCATAAACCGCCTGCATCAATAGATTGTACTATCAATCTGTGATTGTATTTTTCGAGAATAAATTAGCCGTGCCTGTTGCTGGGGAGGCGATGATTGCTTGAGAGCAAGGCTTGAAGCCCGGGCTTTGCGCCGTATGTCCCTCCTGGCGGCCGCGTTGCGGCTGCCTACCTGAGGAAGGACAGTAATCCATGGCCGATCGACTGAATGCTTCGTGCCGCTGCGGCGGCGTCAAATTTTCAATTCCGGTGGAGTCCGCGGGTGTATTCTGCTGTCATTGCGGCGATTGCCGCAAGGCGCACGGCAACTACATGGCGGTGATCGGCGCACCACGCGGCGACGTGCGGTTCGAGGCTGATGGCACGTTGCAATGGTATGGCTATTCGGACAAGGCCCGGCGCGGGTTCTGCTCGACCTGCGGCAGCCGGCTCTTCAAGGACAATATCGGCACCGATCTGTTGATGGTCTCCGCCGGTGTCATCGATGGCGACACCGGCAAGCGGATCGTCAAGAACATCCTGAAGGAGTTCAAAGGCGACTGGTACGAACTGCCGGAAGTTCACGACGCCTGACAGCGGTGTCAGGCGCGGAACTTGGCAATCACCAAATGACCGGCGATCGGTTCGCCTTCTTCCTTGCGCACGGTGATGTCCGTCAATTCGACGACATCGAAGCCGATCGCATTGAGGCGTTCGCGGACATAGCTTTCGGCATGGGCGAAACGCTGGTTCGGGCCGACCATGAAGGAGCGTCCTGCGAAGGTGTCTGCGGGCAGGGTTTCGCTTGAGAAGATGAACAGGCCGCCAGCATTGATGTTTTCGGCGACGCCGAAGAACAGGGCTTCGAGCGCACCGAGATAGGGCAGGACGTCGGTCGCGGTGATGAGATCGAAGGGCTCGTCGTCATTGTCTTCAAGAAAATCGACGACTTCGGCGACGTAGAGCGTCTCGTAGACGTCCTTCTCGTGGGCGATTTCGACCATGTTTTCCGACAGGTCGATGCCGGTGATGTCATCGGCCATGTCGCGCAGCGCGCCGCCGGTCAGGCCCGTGCCGCAACCGAGATCGAGCACTCGGACGAACGGGCCGAGCTTCAAGGTTTGCAGGCGCTGACGCACCAGCATCGGCACGTGATACTCAAGCTGTTCGACAAGCACGTCTTCGAATACGTCGGCATGCTGATCGAACAGGGTAGCGACATAGGCGTCGGGCGCCTTGTCGGGCGTTTCGCCGCGACCCATCGACGCGATGCGGACGGCTGCGCCGCCGTGATCGTCGGGATCGATCACGAGAACTTCTTCATAGGCTTTGACAGCCGCCTCGACGTCGCCGGATTTCTCCAGGGCAAGCGCGCGGTTATAGGCTTCGGCGAGGGCTTCTTCATCGATCTTCTGCATGGCGGCGTCTTTACGGCGCGAGCAGGCGTTTGGCAATGCGAAAACCAGCATTCGCAGGCGTTTGCGCCCGGAAAACCGTTGGTCGCCATTGAGATTGGGCGCATGATGGGCAAAACAACAAAAAATCCGGAGGAAATGACCATGGCTGCGGAATTCAGCCCGATCGGGCTTCTCAAGGACAATGCCGATCCGAAAAGCCCGCCTTTGCCGGCCACGCCGGGGGAGACGATCACCGCGCTCATTCACTATTATCGCGGTGAAATGGGGCGTATGGCCGGATGGCGTGACCGCATCGACCGGACGTCCAACTGGGCGATCACCGTGGTGGCAGCGCTTTTATCCGTGTCGCTGTCGACACCCGCTTCGCATCACGGCGTGCTTCTGTTTGCCATGCTTCTGGTCACGCTGCTGTTGTTCATCGAGGCGCGGCGCTACCGGTTCTTCGATGTCTACAGGGCCCGGGTCCGCCAGATCGAGCGCTGCTATTTCGCCCAGATGCTGTCGCCACAGGCATCGTTTTCAGCCAACTGGGCATCGCCAATTGCCGACAGTCTGCGCCGTCCCGCTTTCCTGATGAGCTACCGGGAGGCTGTCTGCCGGCGGTTGCGGCGCAATTACTGCTGGATGTACCTGATCCTGCTTCTCGCCTGGGCGCTGAAAATCTCATCGCCGGTGCTGCAGGCCGAAGGTGGTCCGGCGCGCAAGGTGGATTCGCTTGCTGAAGCGGCGGCCAATGCGGCACTCGGGCCCGTTCCAGGCTGGCTGGTGATCGGCGTTGTCTGCGTGTTCTACGCCCTGATGGTCTATGCGGCGCTTCACAAGGAGCCCGGCGAAGGGGAGCTGGCGCATGGGGAAGTGCATGTGTGACCCTGCAAGACAGAGGCACTGATAGCAGATGCAGGATTTCTTGATTGTGATCTGTCGCGGGGGCTGATTTTATCGCGCCTTCATTGAGATGAGGGAGACGACGATGACTGATCAGAAGGTTGCAATCATAACGGCGGGCGGGTCCGGCATGGGGGCTGTTTCGGCGCGCAGGCTGTCGGCGGAGGGCTATCACGTCGCCATCTTGTCGTCCTCGGGCAAGGGCGAGGCGCTGGCGCAGGAACTCGGCGGCATCGGCGTCACTGGTTCCAACCAGTCGAACGATGACCTGAAGCGCCTTGTGGATGCGGCCTATGGAAAATGGGGCAGGGTGGATGCACTGGTCAATTCGGCCGGTCACGGGCCGCGCGCGGCGGTTCTCGATTTGAGCGACGACGACTGGCACAAAGGCATGGACGTCTATTTCCTCAACGTCGTTCGCCCGACACGGCTGGTTACGCCGATCATGCTGGAGCAAAAATCCGGCAGCATCGTCAATATCTCCACCTACGCCACCTTTGAGCCCGATCCGCTGTTTCCGACATCAGGCGTTTTTCGCGCGGGTCTTGCCGCCTTCACCAAGCTATTTTCCGACAAATACGCTGCCGATAACATCCGCATGAACAACGTGCTTCCGGGCTTCATCGACAGCCTGCCGGAGACCGAGGAGCGGCGCCTGCGCATCCCGATGGGCCGCTACGGCACGTCGGAAGAAGTGGCCGAACTGGTGGCGCTGCTGGCGACCGACCGCGGCGGTTACATCACAGGCCAGAACATCCGCATCGACGGCGGCATTACCCGGTCGGTGTAAATTTCAAGGTTTAGGGGCGAGGCATCAGTTGATGATGAACTCGCCCTTGAGCGCCCGCCAGTCCGTTGCCGAGATCAGCTTGCGGTGGACGTAGCGCACCGAATGCAGCGGGCCTTCGAGCTTTTCCTGCCAGAATTTGAGAAAACTCTTCATTTCCGGAAATTCCGGCGCCAGATCGTAGTGCTGCCAGATATAGGTCTGCAGGAAAGCCGGATGATCGGGCATCCGGTAGAGGATCTGGGCGGTGGTCAGGCCGTATCCTTTGAGCTGCAGTTCCATTTCGTTTGTCATGTCGGACCTCATCTTGTTCAATGATGGTCCCTACGATTGAAGCACGGGATTGGTTAATCTGCTATTAACAATGCTTCACGGAAAAACAAAATACCGTTCAGAAACAATCGTTTGGCAGCATGACATGTCGAGTGCTGCCAAACTCTTTCGCACATCAACGCTTCAGATGGCGGGTGAGACGCGTTTCGATCCAGGCCCAGAGATTGCGCAGCACCTCGACCATGATCAGATAGAGGACGGCTGCCCACAGATACATCTGGAAATCATAAGTGCGTGAAAAGGCGCGGCGTGTTTCGCCCATCAGGTCGAACACGGTGACAATCGCCACGATGGCAGAGCCTTTGATCATCAGGATGATTTCGTTGCCATAGGGACGCAGCGCGACGATCATCGCCTGCGGCAGGATGATCTTGAAGAAGGCGACACTCTTTGGCAGACCGAGGGCAGCCGCCCCCTCGTGCTGGCCGCGCGGTACGCTTTCGATTGCGCCGCGCAGGATCTCGGCCTGGTATGCTGCTGTGTTGAGCGTGAAGGTAAAGAGCGCGCAGAACCAAGCATCCTTGAACAGTGACCACAGCCCGACTGCCTCGAGATAGGGACGGAAGCTGCCGAGGCCGTAATACACGAGGAAGAGCTGCGTGATCAGCGGCGTGCCGCGGAAAAAGTAGACGTACCCATAGGCGATCCAGGAGAGCACCTTGTTCTTGGTCATTCGGCCATAGGCGATCGGCAGGGAAAGAATACCGCCGAGCACGATGGAGATGGCGACGAGTGTCAGGGTCACGCGCAGGCCGGACAGAAAGCTCGGGCCGTATTTGGTGAATTTTTCGGGGCTCCAGGACTCGACGGCAAACAGGAAGATGCCGACGGACGCAGCCAGCCAGACACCGAGCAAGATGTGGCCGATCAAGCGGGACAGCGTATAGCGTTTCAGCGCTTCGGGCGGTGGCGGCAGCGCAGGCAGCATGGTTTCAGCATGGCTCATCGGACGGTCTCCGAACGTTTGGTCCAGCGCTCAAGGGCAGAGAATACAAGCGAGGAGAGCATTGCCAGGATGAGGAACAGCAGGCAGGCGATCGAGAAAAACTCGAACGCATTCTTCGTGACGCGTGCGGCAACGCCGGTCTGGCGCAGGATGTCCGGCAGGCCGATGACCGAGACAAGCGCCGTGTCCTTCAACAGTGCCATCCAGAGATTGCCGAGGCCGGGCAGCGCGATGCGCACCAATTGCGGCAGGATGATCAAGCGCATGGTCTTGCCACGGTGAAAGCCCAGCGCGTCGCCGGCTTCATACTGGCCGCGTGGAATGGCCTTGAATGCCGACAGCAGAACTTCAGAACAATAGGCGGAGAAGACAACGCCCAGCGCGATCATGCCGGCAATGAAGGCATTGATCTCGACCGGGCCTTCGTAGCCGACGGCCGTCATCACCTGCTGGGCAACGATCTGCAGGCCGTAATAGACGATGAACAGCGTCAGAAGCTCCGGAAGACCGCGGAAGATGGTCGTATAGATATTGGTCGCAAGCCGCAGCGATTTTTCCTCGGACTGTTTTGCCAGGGCAATGAAGAATCCGAAGAACAATCCGATCGGCAAGGTGCAGATCGCCAGGCTGGCCGTGATCATGAAGCCATACGCAATCTCGTCGCCCCAGCCGGTGTCGCCACAGGCTAAAAGCGTACCTTCTGCGAAAAGCCGGAAGACACCGATCGGGCCGCACATCGGATCGATCATGCTGGCAAACCAAGACACAATGGAAGAGAGGGCAGCAAAAGCAGCCTGCATAAGTCTGATTTCCCCTGTACGGCGTTACGGCGCGCTTATTGTTATTGTGCGTTGTCAAACAAGAATGGCGGAAGGGCAAGCCCTCCGCCATCATATTTCAGCAACAGGTAAGATTAATCGCCGTAAACGTCGAACTCAAAATACTTGTCGTTGATTTCTTTGTACTTCCCATTGGCGCGGATCGCCGCGATGGCAGTGTTGAACTTATCCTTCAGTGCTGTTTCGCCCTTGCGGATAGCAATGCCAGCGCCGATGCCGTTGATTTCCGGATCGGGCTTGAGGGCCTTCAGAAGCTTGCAGCAAGCGCCGTCTGCGGTTTTCAGCCAGGATGTGAGAACGACGACGTCGTCGATGACGGCGTCGACGCGGCCATTGGCAACATCAAGCTTGTACTCGTCCGGGGTCGGATAGAGCTTCAGTTCCGATTCTTTGAAGAAGGCTTCGGCATAGTTGGAGTGGGTGGTCGACGATTGCGCGCCGAGCGACTTGCCGGCGAGGCCAGCTTCGGTCGCTTCGGTGATCGGCGAGTCCTTCGGAACGACGATAGCCGGACCGGTGTTGTAATATTTGTTGGTGAAATCGACCTTTTCAAGCCGCTCCGGCGTGATCGACATCGATGCGATGATGGCATCGAATTTCTTGGCGACCAGGGCTGGAATCATGCCGTCCCAATCCTGGGCGACGAAGGTGCATTCGGCCTTCATCTCGACGCAAAGCGCCTTGGCAATATCGACGTCGAAACCGGTCAGCGTGCCATCGGCTTCAAGTTTGTTGAAGGGCGGGTAGGCGCCTTCCGTACCGATGACGATTTTTTCGCCATCGGCCATGGCCGAGCCTGCCATCAGCGCGAAAACGGCGGCCGAAGCGGCCATGGCGAGACGTCTGGAAATACGCATTGTGATCCTCTCTGTTGGCGGACAGCCGGTTTCTTGTTTTTCGCGGCCGCCGGTACGCCGACCGTCGTTGCGATCGGGCTGGCGGGATACTCCTACGCTTTAAATGGAAAAATCAACAGGAAAGCAGCGTCTGTTGATGAAATGTCCGCACATAATCATGTCGCGGCACTGGCCTGACGAAGGGAGAAGCCTATGTCTGCGGCGGATGAACAGAACATTCATGCTGAGTTAATGCAGGTTTCGATAATCGTCTCTGGCTGATTTGAACCGCTGCGCCTTTTTTTGACCGCTTCGGTCTGTCCAAAGGGGCAAATGTGGAAGGCGGAGACGCCATCCCGGTAGAAAACGACGAAACGGGACCTCTGAAGGAGGAAATATATGAGTATTCGATCCAAACTTTTCGCGACAGTTGCCATGCCCGTGTTGTCGGCTTCGATGGTTTTCCATCCGGCGCTGGCAGCGAATCTCGCGTCCTCGTTTGAGGTGGCTCAGGCTGAGGACCCCTCGCAGGGCCAGGCACAGTCAAACGAAGAGGAATTGCTGCGTCAACAGCAGCAGCAGCAGGCCGAAGAAGCCGCACGAGCAGCCGAACAGCAAGCCGCAGAACAGCAGGCAGCAGAGCAACAGGCAGCTGAACAGCGGGCCGCAGAACAGCAGGCTGCCGACGAAGCGGCCGCTCAACAGCAGGCTGCGCAGGAAGCAGAGCAGCAGCGTCAGGTGCAGGAACAGCAGGCCGCTGAGCAGAGAGCCGCCGATGAGGCCGCTGCTGCGGCGGCCGCCGAACAGCAGGCTGCTGAACAGAAGGCCGCTGATGAAGCCGCTGCTGCCGCTGCAGCCGAGCAGCAGGCCGCCGAGCAGAAAGCTGCTGACGATGCTGCCGCTGGTGCGGCTGCCGAACAGCAAGCCGCCGAGCAGAAGGCTGCGGATGAAGCCGCTGCGGCGGCCGCCGCCGAACAGCAGGCGACTGAACAGAAAGCTGCCGATGAGGCCGCAGCAGCAGCTGCTGCCGAGAAACAGGCCGCCGAGCAGAAGGCTGCTGACGAAGCTGGCGCCGCTGCCTCGGCCGAACAGAAGGCCGCAGAGCAGAAGGCCGCCGATGATGCGTCTGCTGCAGAAAAGCAGGCCGCTGATGATGCTGCAGCCGCTGGCCAGAAGGCAACGGATGATGCTGCTGCTGCAGAACAACAGCGCCTGCTGGGCGAACAAAAGGCTGCGGAACAGAAGGCTGCCGAGGATGCGCAAAAGGCACAGGAGCAGCAGCCAGCTCAGGAACAGCCAGCCACAGACCCAGCCACTGCCGTGCAGCCGGCAGTGGAAGGCGAGCCGCCTGTAACCGGAGAGCAGCCGGCAACGGCTGTCGAGCCACAGACCGATCCAGCCACCAATCCAGCCGTAGAACAGCCGCAGCAGACGACCGAAACGCCGGTTGTGCCCGCAGTGGTGCCGGAGATCGTCGATACCGCGACGCCGGAACAGAAGCAGGAGATCGCCGCTGACCCGGCAAAGACGGACGAAACGATCGTGCTGCCGATCGAGGATGGCGCCGCCGTGCTCGACAGTGACAAGGACGCCGACAATTCCGGTGGCCAGACAGCCCGCGACGAGCGCAAAAAACTGCGTGAAGCCCAGCGCGCCGAGCAAGAATCAGTCGCAGCGCCAACCACCGATGCCGATTCCCAGGCGGCGATCGCCATCGTCGAACCGGCCACCATTCAGGCCGGGATTACTGAAGAAGGTCAAAAGCTCGACGCCGTTCCGGTGTTCGTGACGCCGGGTGTGACCAATATCGAGAACAATACGATCATCAACAACGTGACCAACAATACAGTCAACAATACGGTCATCAACAACAACATTACCAATGTGGTGGTGCAGCAGCAGATCGACAACCGGACGATTCTGAATGTCGATAACCAGATCATCATCCGCAATGATGACCGTCCGCGCCTGCGCCGCGATTCGGAGGAGAGCTATTATGAAGAGCTTTCGCGCGGCCGTGTTCGCGAAACGATCGTCCGCCCGAATGGTTCAAGGCTGGTGACGGTCTATGACCGCTATGGCGATATCATCCAGCGCTCGCGCATCGATCGCGACGGCGAGGAATATCTGATGGTCTATGCGCCGGAACCGGAGGCTGACCGTCCGCCGCGCATCCGCGACATCGGCTACGAGCTGCCGCCGATGCGCCTGCGCATTCCGGTTCGCGACTATATCATCGATACATCGAGCGAACCGGACCGTGACTATTACGACTTCCTGGCGGAACCACCGGTCGAACAGGTGGAGCGCGTCTATTCGATCGATGAGGTCAAATATTCGGCCCGTCTGCGCGACAAGGTTCGCCGTATCGATCTGGACACGATCACCTTTGCCACGGGCAGCGCGGAAGTGCCGCTTGCCCAGGCAAAGACACTGCGCAAGGTGGCGAACGCCATCAGCGAGGTGCTGAAAAAGGACCAGGGCGAGACCTTCCTGATCGAGGGCCACACCGATGCCGTCGGCAAGGATCAGCCCAATCTGGTGCTGTCCGACCAGCGCGCCGAATCGGTGGCCGAACTCCTGACCGACGTCTACGGAATCCCGCCGGAAAACCTGGTGACGCAGGGTTATGGCGAGCGGTTTCTGAAGGTGAAGACGCAGGTTGCCGAACAGCAGAACCGTCGCGTGACAATCCGTCGCGTGACGCCACTGGTGCGTCCGGTGGCCCAGAAATAGCCATAGTCGGGTCTCTCAGATAGAGATGCCGCTGAACACGGTCCGGTGCGGAAGCGCCGGGCCGTTTTGCATGGCGTTTACGTATCCTCTGGTATTGCTGCCGGATCGCATTGTGAGTTTCCGATGAAAACCCTTCTCTCCGCATTTCTGATCAGCGTTTCGGCTGGCCATGTCGCGCTTGCCGCAACGCGGCTGGTAGAGCCACAACTGCGGCTCGAAAGCCAGAGTAAGGGAGCAGCGCCGCGGGTCGCCCTGACATTCGATGCGTGCAGCGGTAAGACGGACGAGCGCATCCTGTCGACGTTGATCGACAACCGTATCCCTGCGACCATTTTCGTGACGGCGCGCTGGTTGAAGCGCAACGCCGCCACGATGGCCGTCTTCAAGGCGTATCCGGATCTGTTCGAGATCGAGAATCACGGGGCGATGCATGTGCCGGCCGTCGATCACCCGGTGTCGATCTATGGCATCGCGGCCGCCGGTAGCCCGCAGTCTCTCGAAACGGAAGTGGCGGGCGGTGCTGCAGCGATCGTGGGGCAGGGACTACAGCCGCACTGGTTTCGCGGCGCAACGGCGAAATACAGCCTGTCATCGATCGGTCAGATCCGGCAGATGGGATTTCGCATTGCCGGCTATTCGGTCAACGGCGATGGCGGTTCGCTGCTGGGTGCGGGAGCTGCGGAAAAACGGTTTGCATCCGCCAAAGACGGTGACGTGATCATCGCCCATATCAACCAGCCGACCCATGCCGCCGGTGCTGGTGTCGTCAAGGGTATACTGGACCTGAAGGCCAAGGGCTATACGTTCGTTCGCCTCAATGATGCGACCGAAGATGGCAGCGACGAAACCACCAACTGATTGCACAGATCATGCTGGCTGCTTTGCCAATCCAGTTGTGTGCTCGATGAAATCGGCGATGGCCAGTGTGTCGTCGAGATCGAACAGGATGAGGTCACGATCCTCGACCGGGTGATCTGCGGCAATCGCGACGATGTGCGGATCGGTCGGGGCGAGGGGCTCGCGATTTTTTGATTCCAGCCGGCGCGCCTCGATCTTCGGGATCGGCTCGCGCTTGTAACCTTCGATCAGCACCAGATCGCACGGCGCAAGGCGTGCAAGGATTTCCGGGAAAGTCGGTTCCGGTGCTCCGCGCAATTCGTGCATGATGGCGTAGCGCGTGCCCGAGACGATGGTCACCTCATGGGCGCCCGCCTCGCGATGGCGAAAGCTGTCCGCACCGACCTTGTCGATGTCGAAATCATGGTGGGCGTGTTTGACCGTCGAGACGCGGTAGCCGCGGCGGGTCAATTCAGTGACGAGCCGGACCGCAAGGCCGGTCTTTCCCGAATTCTTCCAGCCGGCAATCCCGAAGACTTTTGGCCCCGGCGTTGGTTCTGTCATTGTTCCATCCCCTCGATAAGCTGCAGCCAGCGTTCGGCGGTTTCGAGGTCGTCCGGCGTATTGATGTTGAAAAAAGGATCGATCGGACCATCCGCAGTTTCGATCATGGGAAATTCGACCTTTGCCATGGGATGACGTTCGATAAAGCCACGCACCCGGCGCTTGTCGTCGGTCACCAGCCAGTGTTCGAGTTCATCGGCAAGGGCGACCGGCCAGAGGGCGAAGACGGGGTGCATGATGCCGGCCGAATAGGCGACGGCAATTTGGCCTGGCCCTGTGATTGCCGCTTGAAAGCGCGCCACAAGGTCGGCTGGAAAGAACGGCGTGTCGATCGGCACGGTGACCACGTGACTTGCCACGGGAAAATGCCTTGCCGCATGGCGCATGCCCGAAAGCACGCCTGCCATCGGTCCGACATAACCTGGAACGGTATCGCCAAAAACGCTGATAGCGGGAGCAAGGTCCAGGCCGGTGTCTGTGTTACTGTTGACGCTGAGGCCTGCCGTCTGCGGGGCGAGGCGTTCGATGACATGATGGACAAGTGGTTTGCCACCAAGCATCACCACCGCCTTGTCCTGACCCATGCGCGAAGACAGGCCTCCGGCAAGAACGACGCCGCGCGGGAGATTTGCCGACTGGCTTGCCGAGGCACTCATCGATTTGTCCTGCCTTTCAATCCCGTCATTTCGGCGATCCCGGGTCCGAATGCCGTGCCAGTGCCGCCCGCCGCTTGTTTTCGCGGGCGAATGTATAAAGCCCGGACGCGATGATGATCGCCACACCTGTGACCATCCAGGTGTCCGGCTCCTCGGAAAAGAACAGGATGCCGATGCTGATCGACCAGAGCAAGCTGGTATAGCGGAACGGCGCGACGATGGCGATTTCGCCGTTGCGCATGGCCAGTACTATACACTGGTAGCCGACAAGAAGCAGCAGGCTGGCACCGGCCAGAATACCGATCGAGGTCATCGACATCGGCTGCCAACCGCCGAGCGGCACGATCAGAACGGCGCCGGTTAGCGTAATGACCGTTGCCGTGATTACGGAGATGAACAGCGACGGTACGGCTGGGTCAATGCGACGGGTACAGAGATCGCGGATCGCTGCGAAGACGACGGACGCAACGACGCTAAGGGCTGCGCCGGTGAAACCGTCAGGTCCGGGCCTCAGAACGATCAGCACGCCGGCAAAGCCGACGAGAATTGCCAGCCACCGCCGCCAGCCAACGGGCTCGCCGAGAAACAGTGCCGCACCCAGTGTAACCGCCAGCGGCAGCGCCTGCAGAATTGCCGAGGCGTTGGCGAGCGGGATCTGGCCGAGCGCATAGATATAGGAGATCGAGGCCCCAACCTCGGCTGATATCCGCAGGGCGACAACCGGCGAGCGCACCAGGCGGAACGAGCGCATGGCGCCGAAATGGCGGGCAAGCAGCAGCACCAGAACCGACGTGAAGAAGCCGCGCACCAGCATGATCTGGCCGGCATTCATGACGCCGGTGACGGATTTGATCAATGCGTCGTTGCAGGTGAAGCCCGCCATGGCCAAACACATGAAAATGGCGCCGCGGAAATTGGCGGTAGGTTGCATTATTTTTACAGGTCCGTTCTCATCGCTGCCCGGTTTTTACAAATCAGCGATGCGGCGGGCTGAAAGTCTGCGCTGCTGGTCTTGCCTAACTCTAAAGCATCGGCATTTCTTTTATGCAACTGCGATCGTTCGTCTGTTCGAATTGACGGCAGAAATGCAAGAATAGCCATTTCTATCCGCGTTGTAGAACCGCGAAATATGGCCTTGCCGGTTTTTTAATCGCAAGAATAAACCCCGGATCTTTTGGCGAATTATTAAGTTTCGCTGCCTATCGTGCCGGAATTCCGCTGCCCTTCGCATGATGCGAATAAGGTTGACGTAACGGCAAGTATTTCCGTTGAGATCAACCGGATGACATTCCGACAAGCGCCATGGATGCGCCCCGGTTCGTTCGTTCTCAACCAGAGAGCAATCTGGCGGAAATGTCCGATTTGCTCAACATCTGGAGTTCGGAATGTCCCTGATCGATCGTTCTTTGCAGCGTCTGCGCATTGTCACCAAGGTTTTGCTGTTCGTCGTGCCTTTGGTGGCATTGATTGCCGGGATCGGTCTTGTCGGTTACTTCACCGCAAGCACGCTGAACGGGCACATGACTGTGACGCGCGAAACGATCAACAACCTCTCCGATTTCCAGTCGCTGCGCAGCGGACTGCAGATGTTCGTCGACAATCCCACCGAAGAGGCGCGCGCGACGCTTGCAAGCCGCATCGACGAACAGGAAAAGGGTATCCGGACGCTGGATGGTCTGCTGACGGCCGGAGAAGACAAGGCCAAGGTCCACTCGGTCGTTTCGCTCGGCGACGCGATGCGCGGGCAGCAGGACAAGCTCTGGTCGATCAAAACCGAGCGCGACAGTGTCACGGCATCGCTCGACGCAGCACTTGCGGATATGACGGCGCAGGGCAATACGGCCTTCAAGCAGATCGACATCCTGCGCAAGGAATCGGGCGAAAAGGAATCCTTTGCCAAGGCGTTGCTGTTCGATGCCGCCGCCTATCAGGGCCTTGCCGAACGGATCAAGAAATTCCGCCTGCCGGTCACCATGGCGATTGCGCCGGATTCCAAGGTTCAGCAGGCCACGACGTTGTTGCCGCATCTGCTGAAACAGATTGCCGAAGCTGAAAAGATCGCCTCGGACAAGGTTTTGACGAAGATCGCCGAGGTGAAGGCCGATACCAAGGTTATCCAGGATATCCTCGCCAGCAGCGATCCGAATGACCTCAAGAAGACACAGCTGAGCTCGGCGCTGATCAAGTTTTCCAAATACGAATCCGATTTTGCCAAGGAAGCCGTCACCAATTCCGACACGGCTGCCAAACGCTTTGTTGGCATGGACAGCGAGATTTCGACCCTGAAGACGCTGATTGGCCTGATGAATGAGACCTTCAAGGGCCTTGACGACACACGTCTGCATATCAGCGAGCTACATCGCAAACTGGATACGGCGAGCCGCGACAATGTCATCGCCGATATCGCCGCGGTTCGCGAAAGCGTGACGAAACTGTCCGAACTGGGCGCCAAGAATGCGGCGCTGCGCGATCTCGCAGGCAAGCTTTCCCCGTCTCTCGAGCAGATCGATACCGGGACTGCGCAACTGATCGATGTCGGCGCACGCTGGCAGGCCGCCAAGACCGAAGCCTCCGCTCTGGTGGCCGATGCCAGCCAGACGCTCGAGAATTTCGTCAGCAGCGCCCAGGAAGCCGGCAAGAAGGACAGCCAGCGCTCTGCAGATGTGTCGATCATCGCCATGGTTGCTGGCACGCTTTTGGCCATCGTCGGTGGCCTGATGCTGATCGAAACCCTGCGCGGCCCGCTCAAGCGCGTGACCGAGACGATGACCCGGCTTGCCAATGGCGATCTCGAAGTTGCCATCGAAGGCCGCAATCGTGGCGACGAAATCGGCGACATGGTGCGCTCGGTTGCCGTCTTCCGTGACAATGCAGTCGAGAACGTCCGTTTGGGGCAAGAGGCAGAGGCTGCCCGCACGCTGTCGGCTGAGGAGGAGGCCCGCCGCCGCCAGGAGCGTGCCCGCATTGAGGCCGAGCAGATGGAAGCGCTGACTGCACTATCCGATGTGCTCGCCAAGCTTGCCGATGGCAATCTGGAAGAGGGCATGGCGGAGGATCTTTCCGAAGACTATATCGTCATGGCCCGTACCTATAACAACGCCGTCGAAGCGCTACGCGCGACACTGATCGATGTCCGCTCCGTGACCGACGAAATCACCAGCGGCACCGGCAATCTTGCATCCTCGGCCGACGACCTTGCGCGCCGTACCGAACAGCAGGCCGCGGCGCTGGAGGAAAGCTCGCGTGCCCTCGGCCAGCTGACGGAGATTGTTCGGTCGACTGCTGAAAGTGCCCGCAAGACAACCGTTTCGGTCGATCAGACCCACAGCTATGCCAAGCATTCCGGCGAAGTCGTTGCCAAGGCCATTGACGCGATGGCGGCGATCAACAAGTCTTCGGAGAAGATTTCGACGATCATCGGCGTCATCGACGAGATCGCCTTCCAGACCAATCTTCTGGCGCTGAATGCCGGCGTCGAGGCAGCCCGTGCCGGTGATGCCGGCCGTGGCTTCGCCGTCGTTGCCCAGGAAGTGCGCGAGCTGGCCCAGCGCTGTGCGGGTGCTGCCCGCGAGATCAAGGGGCTGATTTCGGAAAGCTCCGTGCAGGTGCGCGGTGGTGTGGAACTGGTTCAGGAAACCGGCAATGCGCTGACCGTCATCAACGACCATATCTCGACCATCCACCAGCTGGTGAGCAACATCGAATCGGCCGCCGCAGACCAGTATCGCGGTCTCAATGAGGTCAACCAGGCCGTGCGCGAGGTCGAGCTGATCACCCAGCAGAACGCCGCGATGGTCGAGGAAAACACCGCCGAAATCCACGGCCTTCGCCATCAGGTCGATATTCTCAACGAGAAGATCGAACGCTTCAAGACCGGCACCAGCCGTTCCGTCTCGGGCGGCCGGGTTCAGCAGTACGGCAGAAGCTACGCTGCGTGATCGTGAGACACTGACAGGCTTCAAGGCTGCCCGGCTTAAACCGGGCGGCTTTTCTTGTTGTAATGCGTCAGTCCTTCAACTCTTCCGCTTGATCGGCAAGGACCTGTTCGATGGTGTGACGCGATATGGCGACAAGGACCGGGTTGGTATCGAGGTAGTATGGCAGGGCGACAACTGCGACGGACAGGGCCCAACCTCTGGCTCTGGCCCACGTCGCGTCATCAACGGTGAGCCCTGAGCGGAACGTGGCGCGGGTCTCGGCCGTCAATAGGTTCCAGCCCACCATCAGATCGCATGCGGGATCACCGACGCCGAGACCGCCAAAGTCGATCACGGCGGTGAGGCGGCCTTGGTTGGTCAGCAGGTTACCTGCGTGAATATCTCCATGGAGCCAGACGGGCGGCTTGTCCCATGGCTCGATATGCAGGGCTGTATTCCAGGCTTGCGTCAAAGGGGCCGTTTCAACAAGACCGTTCAGGCTTTCGATTGCCGCGCGGGTTTGAGCGTCCCGGCTTGCCAGTGAGGCACCCCGGAAAAAATTATGTGTGCCGGGTGGTGGGCCGCCGGTGATGTCTATTTTCTGCAGGGAAGAGATGAACCACGAAAGAGTGACGGCGGCGGCCTCCGGATCGGCGATGGGGCTTTCAACAGCGTCGTCGCCTGGCAGCCAATCGCAGACCGACCAATGGAAAGGATAGCCGGAAGCGGGCATGCCGAGCGCCAGCGGAACGGGAACTGCAAGCGGCAACTGTGGGGCGAGGCGCGGTAGCCAACGGCTTTCCTTCTCCACCTGCTGGGCGGCGCTGGCATGACGTGGCAGACGCACCACCCTATCGTTTCCCAACCGATAAAGTGCGTTGTCTGTTCCTGCCGATGCCACGGGTTCCAGGGGAAGGCCGGCCCATCCGGGAAACTGTTCCGCGATCAGGCGGCTCACAAGCGGCTTGCCGATATCAAGCTCGTCGTCATGCATCTTTGCTACCGGCATCGATATCCTGAGCGTATCAGCAACACGCTGTCGATCACCCGCCGGTCACGCTCATATGGCGGGCGACGGCGGGTTTGTTGCTTGTGCGGTCGATGATGAAGTCGTGGCCCTTTGGCTTGCGGGTGATCGCCTCATCGATGACGGCCGAGAGATAGGCGTCGTCATCCGAGGCGCGCAATGCGGTGCGCAGGTCGGCGGCGTCGTTCTGGCCGAGGCACATATAGAGCGTGCCGGTGCAGGTGAGGCGGACGCGGTTGCAGCTCTCGCAGAAATTATGGGTCATCGGCGTGATCAGGCCGAGACGGCCGCCGGTTTCCGCGACTTGCAGATAGCGGGCCGGGCCGCCGGTCTTATAGGCAATGTCGGAGAAACTGAACTGTTCGGAGAGCCGGTCGCGCATCTCGGACAGCGGCATGTAGTGGTCGGTGCGGTCCTCGTCGATCTCGCCCATCGGCATGGTTTCGATCAAGGTCAGGTCCATGCCGCGTCCGTGCGCCCAGCGCATCATGCCGGGGATTTCCGCGTCATTGAAGCCTTTTAGCGCGACGGCGTTGATCTTCACGTGGATACCGGCTGCCTGCGCTGCGTCGATGCCTTCCATGACTTTCGACAATTCGCCCCAGCGGGTGATCTGCTTGAATTTTTCGGGGTCGAGCGTATCGAGCGAGACGTTGATGCGGCGGACACCGCAATCGGCAAGCTCGGCTGCATATTTCGACAGCTGCGAGCCATTGGTGGTCAGCGTCAGTTCGTCGAGTGTGCCTGCGTGGACATGCTTGCCGAGTTCGCGCACCAGGAACATGACGTTCTTGCGCACCAAAGGCTCGCCGCCGGTCAGCCTCAGCTTACGCACGCCCTTGGCGATGAAGGCGGAACAGAGCCGATTCAGCTCCTCAAGCGTCAGAAGGTCTTTTTTTGGCAGGAAGGTCATGTTTTCCGCCATGCAATAGGTGCAGCGGAAGTCGCAGCGATCCGTCACCGAAACCCTGAGGTAGGTAACGGCCCGCCCGAACGGGTCGATCATCGGTGCTTTGGCATCGACCAGCTTGTGGGCGCCGATCCTGTCGATGGTGACGGTATTCAACACAATTCTCCCTATTGCTTCAATGTCGTGACCAAAACCGGCCGCGTCAAGGTGAAAGCGGTCAAAAGCATGAGAAAACAGACGCGAAACACTTTCATTTGAACAAGAGAAGTGCGGCACGCGCGCAAACAATTCCATCCCGCTGGAAACTGCGCTAGTGCTGCTGTGCACCAATGGAGACTGCATGGCATGAGCGATATCTGGCCGACCGAACTGCGCGTGTCAAAGGACCGTCACCGGCTGACGGTTGCCTTCAACGACGGCACGTCCTTTGATCTTTCGGCGGAGATGCTGCGGGTCCTCTCGCCTTCGGCTGAAGTGCAGGGCCATGGACCGGGGCAGGGCCTGACCGTGCCCGGCAAGCGCAATGTCTCGATTATTTCGATGACGCCGACGGGCAATTACGCCGTGCGCATCGGCTTTGACGACGGTCATGATACCGGGATTTTCACCTGGAATTACCTGCGTGAGCTTGGTGCTACCGGCGAGACGCTGTTTTCGGCTTATGAACGGGATCTGGCCGAGAAGGGCATGACGCGAGACAAGGCTGAAAAACCGCGCTGACAGCGCGTATTCGCCGTCTAATCCAGATCGATTTCCTCTTTCAACAACCGCTGGATCAGCCGCTCCATCGATTGGGCGACCATCAGGCATTCCTCAATCGGCTCATCGGCCAGCGACTTGTCGATCAGCGTGGTCTGGATCTCCATCGCCTGCTCGGACAGGAGGCGGCCGCTTGCCGTCAGCGACAGCCGCAGCACCCGCTTGTCCTTTTCATCGCCGCGCCGCTCGATCAGGCCACGCTTCTCGAGCTGCGGCAGGAGCATGCTCATGTTGGAGCGGCCGACCAGCAGCTTTCGCGCCAGTTCCTGTTGCGAGATGCCGTCGAAGCGATAGAGGTTGATCAGGATATCCAGATGCGGCGGCTTTATGTCGAGCACGGCGAGCTTGCGGGTCAGCGCCTGCTGCGCCAGCTGGCAGGCGCGGGCCACGGCGATCCAGCTGCGGAAACGCGGATGATCCCAGGGAAAATGATGCTGTTCGATCGTCTCTTGCTTTTTGTTCATCGTTGTACAATAATGTTCATCATTGAACATTTAAAGGGAATCCCACTATGGCATCGTTTGCGATCAAGGTCACCCGCCTTGCGCTTAAAACCGTTGCGGCGTTCTCACCGGAGACAGCGGGGCAGCTCGCGTTTCGCCTGTTCAGTATCACGCCATCACGCAAACCAAAGAGCGGCAAGGAAAAAGCAGCGCTTGCGGCGGCAGAACCCGTGATGGCGAGAGCGCGGCTGGTGACGCTGTCTTTTGCCGGCGGTTGGGTGACGGCGAAGCATTTTGAAGCGCGATCCGCCGGTGGTCCGACAAAACGTATCCTTCTGGTTCATGGCTGGGGATCGTGCAGCAACTATTTGGCAGCGATGATCGACGGCCTAACGGCGGGTGGTGCCGAGGTGGTGGCGCTTGACTGGCCGGGACACGGCGCTTCACCGGGACGGACCTTGACCATGCCGGCCGCTGTGCGTGCGGTCGATGCGGCATGGCGGCAGTTCGGCGGTTTTGATGTGGCCGTCGGGCATTCGTTTGGCGGCGCCAGTCTGGCCTGTGCCGCCGGTGGTGTCGTGGATGACGTGCCGTCCCATGTTGCCAGGAAAATGGTGCTGATAGGGGCGCCCAGCGAGATGACCTGGCTTTTCAAGGGCTTTGGAAAATACCTTCGATTGTCTGCGAAGGCGCAGGCGGCGCTTGAAAACATGGTCGTTCGCCTATCTGGCCGTAGGCTCGAAGAGTTCGATGCCGCCCGCATTCTCGGCATGCTCATCACGCCGGTTCTCGTGATCCACGCGCAGGATGACAAGGAGGTTTCGGCCGATCATGCGCGCCGTTATGCGGTGGCAGGCGACAATGTCCAGCTTGAATGGGCAAACGGCCTCGGTCATCGCCGGATCGTTTCCGCCGCACCGGTGATCGCGCGGATCAATGCCTTCATTCTTGCGGAAACGGTGGATCGCCGAAAGGCTGCCTGAGCGATTTTCGACGATGCTGTCATAAATGCGTCATGCTATCGGTCGAAAGGATCGCCACGGCTCTTTGGAGAGGGGCCGATCAAGGCGGGTTCGATGGAGGGCAGCATGACAATCATTCGCACGGTCGAGGAACTGACCGCACTTTACGGCAGCACCAGCGAGGCATCGATGGTCAAGGTGACCAGCCGGCTGACGCCGGATTATGCCTGCATGATCGAGGCGGCTCCGTTTGCAGCCCTTGCCACGGTTGGACCGGAGGGGCTCGACTGTTCGCCGCGCGGCGATGACGCCTGCGTCGTCAGGATCGCCGACGACAAGACTGTGCTGATGCCCGATTGGCGCGGCAATAACCGAGTCGATTCGCTTGCCAACATCGTGCGCGATCCGCGCGTGGCCCTGATGTTTCTGGTGCCTGGCTCCAACACGACAATGCGGATCAACGGCACTGCCGTGGTCAGCGTCGATCCAGAGCTGACCGGCTCGTTCGAAATTGATGGCAAACATCCGCGCAGCGTTATCGTCGTCACCATCGGCGAAGTCTATTTCCAGTGCGCTCGGGCACTGATCCGATCGCAGATCTGGAATCCGGAGCGCTTCGTCGATCCGCAAACCCTGCCGACGCCGGGGACATTGCTGAAAGCAGCCAAAGCGGATTTCGACAAGGAGACCTACGATCGCGAATGGCCGGAGCGCGCTGCAAAAACCATGTGGTAGCCGAGCAAGACCGGTCGAATAAAATGTGGCGGCGAAACGTTTTTTCAGCAGCGGGCACCCCGTTTCGTTAAATGGATGCGGCGCGCAGAATCCGTCTGTTGGGGGATATACATGACATACCGGACCATTTTTCTGACAACCGTCATGGCGTTTGGCCTTTCGGCGGGCGTTGCCCGAGCCGACCGGCTGGTCGAGGAATACAACGCCTATATCGGCGAGGAAGACCTCTATAACTCCAATGGCGAGGCGCTGACCGAGCCATGGCAGGTCATCCGCCAGGACAGGGCGAACTATCATCGCTATGGCGTCACCCAGCCCGGCGATGAAGGTGACAGTTTCTTCGCCTCCGCCAAGAACCGCGAAAAGGCCGAACGCATGATCGAATATGGCACGATCGAAACCGGCGCTGCCCGCGCGCTGTTGCGTGGCGGTTCCGTCATCAACGTGCAGATTTTCCGTGGCGCTGAAGGCGACTATATCAATGTCACGGTCGATTGACCGTATGCTGGCCGGCGTGGCGTTTGCAACCGCGCTGGCTACCGCGTTTCCCGTCGGTGCTGCCGATCTGACGCTCGCCCGGAAACTGGAGTTACTGGTCTCGGCCTATCCCTGGTCGCTTGCGAAGCCGGAAGATGGAGCGATTCGTTTTCGCGATGGCAGTCTGCTACCGGTCGATGATGGTAAGACCAAGGGGCATGCGGAGAAACTCGCGGCGGGCGATGTTGAGGACAGCCTGTCTCAGGTTTACCCGGCTGGCCCGTGCGAGACCAAGCCCGATGTCAATGTCGATCCCGGCCGCATCCGCAGCGATGCGCTGATGATGCGGCTCTATGGCAAAACGGCAAAGGAAGTCGAGGCATCGCTGGTCCCTGTCGACTGGTTCGGCAAAACCTTGCGTCTTACCAAGCGGCAGGGCGTCGCCGCAGCGCTTGAAAAGGTGCGTGATGAGCTGAAGGCGATGCCGGAGATGAAAGCGTTTCTGGCGCCATCGGCCGGCACTTTCAACTGGCGCAAGGTTTCAGGCGCGCCGAACATGTCGGTCCACAGTTTTGGCGCTGCGATCGATATCAACACCCAATATGCGGATTACTGGGTCTGGTCAGGCGGTAAGCCGGGCAGGGTGACACAGTACCGCAACAAATACCCGATGAAGATCGTCGATGCCTTCGAGCGGCACGGTTTTATCTGGGGCGGGCGCTGGTACCACTATGACACCATGCATTTCGAATACCGTCCCGAGCTCATTGCCATTGGCAAAGCAGCGGGTGCTTCGGCCTGCCATTAGCGTTGCCGCTTGCCGGATGGCCGAAAACAAAAAAAAGGGCGCCAGATGGGCGCCCTGGTCTGACAACGGGATTTCCGTCTATTTGCGATAGATCAGCCAGTTCTTGCCGGTATCTTTTTTCATGCCGTCTTCAAACAGGATCGTCCTGTTGCGGCCGGCGTTCTTGGCACAATAGAGCGCGATGTCAGCCTTGTTGTAGAGATCGGTCGGGTCGTCGGCATGCGATGCCTGGCAGACACCGACGGACAAGGTAATCGGGCCATAGTTGACGCCGGTCTTGGAATTCTTGAACGGTGTGGTCGCCAGCGCATTGCGGATGCGTTCGGCGACCTGAAGGCTTTCCTCCAGGCTGCTGTCCCCGAGAATGACGGCGAATTCCTCGCCGCCGGTGCGGGCGACGAACGCGTCACGGCGCAGGTTGGCGCGGATGACCGTGCCGACGGTGGCCAGAATCTTGTCGCCGACCGGATGGCCGTAGCTGTCATTGACCTTCTTGAAATGGTCGATGTCGGCGATCAGCAGGCCGGTAAACCCGCGCTGCTGTTCGACATTGTAGATCGCGGCCAGTTTTTCGTCGAACGCCCGGCGGTTGGCAAGGCGGGTCAGAGAATCGGTGTTGGCGATCCGCTTGTATTCATCGAGCTCCTGGCGGATGACCTCCATCTCGAAGGATTTGAGCGAAACGTTTTCGGCGCGCTCCTTGCCCTGGCTCATCGTGTCCGCCGTTGCCTCTGTCAGCAGGCTGACGCATTGGCGCAGGATTTCGGCGCTGGAGCTGCTTTTGCCGGTAATGTTCTGATAGGTCTCGTCCAGCAGCTTGTTGTAGTTCTCGAGCGCGAACTGCTCATCCTTCAACAGCTTGAGAAGATCGCCGAGTTCGCTTGTCAGATGGCTGTGGGCTCGATCGATGCCGGCGGCATGGTGGAAATGGCTGAAATAGCGGGCGCCGATCTCGTCCAGTTCTTCCTGGGTCGCACGGCTGCCAAGCGCCGCCAGCTCCTTGGTCAATTTCGGATTGGAGCCTATATAGGCTTCGTAATAAAGCTCATAGTTGCGCGGTAGCGGCGAGATACCCATGATCCGCATCGCGTAGGTCACCTGCGCTGCGATATCCGGTATTTGTGCCTTGGTCGAAGCCGCTTGCATGGCAAGCTCCTGTTTTGTTGTCTCCAGCCGCTAGTTTTAGGGGTTAAAGATTTTGGAAGGCTTAACGTTTGGCAAATCCGATCAATTAGATTGCATGAAGATAAAGCCTCCCGTCCTGCCAAACGAAAACGGGCAACCGTGATGGTTGCCCGAATGATCTACCGGAGATTGCGTCGATAGTGTATCAGGAAGGGCTAATCATCGTTTCAGGGCGAACTGCCGCGTCGAATTCGGCGTCGGTGACGTAACCGCCGCCGACAGCTTCTTCGCGCAGGGTCGTGCCGTTCTTATGCGCGGTCTTGGCGATCTTGGCGGCATTGTCATAGCCGATCTTCGGAGCCAGTGCCGTGACCAGCATCAGCGAGCGGTCGAGTGCCGCCTTGATATTGTCTTCGCGCGCCTCGATGCCGACAACGCAATTGTCGGTGAAGGAGACCACGGCGTCGGACAGGAGCTGTACCGACTGCAGGAAGTTGTAAGCCATCAGCGGATTGTAGACGTTGAGCTCGAAATGGCCCTGGCTGCCGGCAAAGGTCAGCGCCGCGTTGTTGCCGAACACCTGCACGCAGACCTGCGTCAGCGCTTCGCACTGGGTCGGGTTGACCTTGCCCGGCATGATCGACGAGCCCGGTTCGTTTTCCGGCAGCGACAATTCGCCAAGGCCGGACCGCGGGCCGGAGCCGAGAAAGCGGATGTCGTTGGCGATCTTGAACAGAGCTGCAGCGGCCGAGTTGATCGCGCCGTGGCTGAAGACCATCGAATCATGGGCGGCCAGCGCCTCGAACTTGTTGGGTGCGGTGACGAAGGCGATACCGGTAATCTTGGCAATCTCATCGGCGACCTTTTCGGCAAAGCCGATCGGCGCATTGAGGCCGGTTCCGACCGCCGTTCCGCCCTGGGCGAGTTCGCACAGGCCGGGCAGGGTCATTTCGATGCGCTTGATCGAGGAGGCGACCTGTGCCGCATAACCGGAAAATTCCTGGCCGAGCGTCAGCGGGGTTGCGTCCTGCGTGTGTGTGCGGCCGATCTTGATGATGTGGTCGAACGCCTTCACTTTGGCGACGAGGGCAACATGCAGGTGCTTCAAGGCTGGCAGCAGGTCATGGACGACGCGTTCGGCGCAGGCGATGTGCATGGCCGTCGGATAGGTATCGTTTGACGACTGGCTCATGTTGACGTGATCGTTCGGGTGCACCGGCTTCTTCGAGCCCATGATGCCGCCGAGCATTTCGATCGCCCGGTTGGAGATGACTTCGTTGGCGTTCATGTTCGACTGGGTGCCGGAGCCGGTCTGCCACACCACGAGCGGGAAATGATCGTTGAGTTTGCCGTCGATGACCTCCTGGGCGGCCGCGATGATCGCGTTGCCGACGACGGGGTCGAGGCCCTGCAGTTCCATGTTGGCGCGGACGGCGGCCTGCTTGACGATGCCTAGCGCGCGCACGATCGAAAGCGGCTGTTTTTCCCAGCCGATCTTGAAGTTGCCGAGCGAGCGTTGCGCCTGTGCGCCCCAATAGCGGTCGCTTGCGACTTCGATCGGGCCAAACGTATCTGTTTCGGTGCGCGTTGATGTCATGGTAATCCCTGCTTTCGTCATTCGGCAATGAGACCGGGCGGTGTCGTTGCCGGAGGGTGGATGAGGCCGTTGCAGCGCAACGGTCTGAAGCTGTGATGCGGTTCTCTCTGGCCCAGGTGGCTGGTGCTTGTAAAGAGGTTGCAGCGGCGTGCGCCACGCTACAATCGTTTAAAATCCATCCTGATCTTGGTTTCCTGTGATTGCCTGCGGCAGTGATCGTTCAAACCTGCCGGTGGCCATGATGCTGTGCCTTTTCAGACACAAGCGGACGGATAGTTTTGGTGGTGTTTGCGGCAATTTCCGCCCCATCCGACGATTTTTTTGGGCCATGAAGAAATAATGCAGGAAATTCAAATTTTTGCGGGCCGCCACCCGTCTTCTTCATGCTGGGCTTTTCACGCATTTGTGACGGTCGGCGGAGGTCCGCAGGGGTGGTCGTTTCCTTTTCATTCACCATCCTTTCTTATAAGTACGAAAGCCTGGTGACATGATGGGTATCGGGCGCGAACCGCTGACGGCGGCAATGCGATACGGGGACGAGTGAACCAAATGAAGTTGATGAAGACTGCTGCAATCATGACACTGATGGCCGGGTGCGCGTTCGCCTCTCTCGGTGTCCAGCGCGCCGAAGCGCTGAACCTGCTGGATCTTTTCCGCAAGAAAAAGCCGGTTGTTGAAGAGGTTCAGCCGCTGCCTGGCGTTGAACAGATGCAGCCCGTGCAGAAGCAGGCCGCTCGTCCGCTGCCAAAGGTGACCTCGCCGCAATATTATACTTACAAGGCTGAACCGCTGCGCCGGATCGCCACGGCGAAGCTCGTTGATCCGGTGGTGACCGGTTCCGTCAACAATGAGCCTCTGCCGGCAATGCCGCGCCCTGCACTTTCCGACGCCCGCCAGTTCCTGCCCGAGGTCACGGCGTATGCGCCGGCTGATGTGGCCAAGGCAATCGAGACATTTTATACCGGCCGTGACGGATTTGTCTGGATCGATGGCGACGCGCCGAACGCTGCTGCCAAGGCTGCTCTGACCGTGTTGGGGGAGGCGGCCAACGTTGGTCTCGACCCGCAGGACTATGCCGTCGCCGTGCCGTCCGACACGTTCGACCGCAACGACATGGCTGCGCGTGAAAAATCGCTGGTCGAGTTTGAGATCCAGCTGTCCGCCGCAACGCTGACCTATATCACCGACACGGTGCGTGGCCGCATCGATCCGAACAAGATTTCCGGCTATCACGATTTCAAACGCAAGGCTGTGAACCTGACCGGCAAACTGGACAATATCGCCAGAAGCCATGATGTCGCCGCCTATCTCAACTCGCAGACGCCGACCGGCACCGAATTCCTGGCGCTGAAGCGTGAGCTTGAAACACTCCAGGCAAAGACCGGCGATGCACCGCGGATCACGATCGCGCCGGGCACGCTTCTGAAGCCGGGCATCAGCAATCCGGAACTGGCCAATGTGGTCGCGGCCATCCGCGTTAAGGGATCGGATGCGCTGAAGGTCGAGCATGCGCTGACCCTGTCCGCCTACCAGGGCACGCCGGACTATACCCCGGAACTGGTGGCGCTGGTCGAAGGCTTCCAGAAGGAACACGGCCTGACGCCGGACGGCGTCGTCGGCAAGGCGTCGATCCGCATCCTGACAGGCGGGGACACGACTGAAAGCAAGGCTGCAAAGGTGCGGATCGCCATGGAGCAGGCGCGCTGGCTGCCCGCCGATCTTGGCAGCCGCTATGTGTTCATCAATCAGCCTGCCTTCATGGTCTATTATCACAACCAGGGCGCCGAGCAGTTTTCGATGCGGGTGGTTGTCGGTTCAAAGGCCCACCAGACATTCTTCTTCGAAGACGAGATCCAGACCGTCGAGTTCAACCCCTATTGGGGCGTGCCGCAGTCGATCATCATCAACGAAATGCTGCCCAAGCTGCGCGCCGATCCGGGCTATCTCGATCGTCTCGGCTATCAGGTCGAACTGAAGGGACGGCCGGTGTCGTCCTATGATGTCAACTGGAACGGTTCCACCGCCGGTGTCGCTGTGCGCCAGCCGCCAAGCAGCGACAATGCGCTGGGCGAACTGAAAATTCTGTTTCCGAACGCGCATGCCATTTACATGCACGACACGCCGTCGAAGAGTTTCTTCAAGAAGGATGACCGGGCGCTCAGCCACGGTTGCGTGCGCCTGGCAGATCCGCGCAAGATGGCGGCTGCCGTACTCGGCACGACGGTTGAGGATGTCGGCAAGCAGATTGCCGGCGGCCGCAACAAGGGCGTGTCCGTGCCGCAGAAGATCCCGGTCTATGTCGCCTATTTCACGGCATGGCCGAACAAGGACGGCACGGTCGAGTACTTCCACGATGTCTATGATCGCGACATGTACATGGACCGCGCGCTGGAAGCTACGCGCCTTGCGCGCCGGGCCGAAGGTTGAGACCGGTTCGCCGGATCAATCCATTAAAAAAGGCGGCTTCAAGCCGCCTTTTTTATGCCCGGGCGATTAAACGTTCGATCAGGTCTGGGGTCAGTTCGTCGAAGTGGTTGACGATGATATCCGGCTTGAGGCTTTCGACCGGGACATCGGAATAGCCGAACGGTACACCGATCGAGCGCACAGAAGCGTTTCGTGCAACGAGGATGTCGTTGAGGCTGTCGCCGACCATCACCGATTTTTCAGGTGAACCGCCGGCAAGACGAATGGTCGACAGCAGATGCTCGGCATCAGGCTTGCGCACGGGAAACGTATCGCCGCCGGTGATGGCTGCAAAGCGGGACGTCAATCCAAGCCCCTCGAGCAGGCTCTTCGCCAGCATTTCCAGCTTGTTGGTGCAGACGGCAAGGGTGTAGCCGGCGGCAGACAGGCGGTCCATCGCGGTGATGACGCCAGGATAAGGGAAGGAATCGCCCGGCATCGAGCCGTGATAGAAGTCGATGAATTCCTTCATCTGCCAATCGAGGTCCGTGCTGGAGAGTGTCTTACCGCGCAGCGTGAACGTACGCTCGATCATGGCCTTGGCACCATGCCCGACCAGGTGTGTCAGGTCATCATAGGTCACCGGCGTAAGGCCCGCCTGCGTCACCGCATGGTTGAGGCTTGCGACCAGATCGGGTGCTGTATCGACGAGGGTTCCATCAAGATCAAACACGACAACGGATGCGGACATGGAAACCTCATGAAGTCTGTAGGGAATGTTGCCATCCGGGTAGGGGAAGCAGCAAAGAAAAGCAATCGCAACTTTACGCGACAGCGCCAGTTTGCTTTTGCATTCAGGCCGCTATTGGGGCTTTTGTTTGCCGTTGCAGCCGTGTAAACGTCTCATCGGAATGATAGGCGCCGTACTTTTCGGCGGTCAAATGGTGAGTTTTGAGGAGATTGTGGCGCATGGACGCCCGTCAAATGAAGATCAAGGCTGCGGCTGCAGCACTGGACTATGTCGAAGATGGCATGCGGCTTGGTATCGGCACAGGCTCGACGGCGGAAGAGTTCGTCCGTCTGCTGGCTGAGAAAGTGGCGTCCGGATTCCGGGTCGAGGGCGTGCCGACATCCGAGCGTACCGCACGGCTTTGCCTGGAACTCGGTGTACCGTTGAAGTCGCTCGAAGAACTCCCCGAACTCGATCTGACCATTGATGGTGCAGACGAAGTGGATCCAATGCTGCGCCTGATCAAGGGCGGAGGCGGCGCACTGCTGCGGGAAAAGATCGTCGCCTGCGCGTCGGCGCGGATGATCGTGATTGCCGACGAAACCAAAGTCGTCGAGACACTCGGCGCTTTCAAGCTGCCGATCGAAGTCAATTCGTTCGGGCTGGGCGCGACGCGTATTGCCATTGAAAAGCTTGCCGCGCGGCACGGACTTTCCGGCGAAATCGCGGTGCGCGCTTCAGGCGACGGACCGTTCATGACCGATGGTGGACATCTGATTCTGGATGCATCTTTTGGCCGTATTCCTGATGCAGATGCGCTTGCACGCGAACTGAACGCCATTCCTGGCGTGGTCGAACATGGACTATTCATCGGCATTGCATCGCTTGCCATTATCGCCGGTCCGGCGGGGGCGAGGGTGATGACGGCTTGACCGGCTGCGGCCGAGATGGTCGCGCCGGATTGTTATAGCGTTGCCGCCGGTCGGGTTTGCCCGAAGCTGTGGCGACAGCTTTGAAATTGGATTATGCAGGGGTTCGCAGATGCAAGGCGCGCGCGCAACCCGGCATCAACTGACAGGAGCGTTACAGACATGATTAAATTCGCAGGTCTCGGCCGTACAATGGCTGCAACAGCTATCATCCTTTCCGCCGTCATGGTTCCGACCCTGCGGGCACAGGAAGTCACGGACGAACAAATCAAGGCTGCGCGTGCTGCAATTGCCGCGATCAACGCCACCAACGGCTTCGACAACATCCTGCCGAACCTGGCCGAGCGCCTGAAGACGACACTCATCCAGTCTTCGCCGAACTATGAAGACCTGATTTCCAAGACGGTTGACAGCAAGGCGCTGGAACTGGCTGCCCGCCGCGCTGACCTGGAGCGCGAAGCGGCAACGATTTACGCCAAGACCTTCACCGTCGAACAGCTGAATGCGATTGCGACATTCTACACGTCCGACGCCGGCAAAAAGCTTTTGAACGACGGCCCTATCGCTTCGCGCGAAATGGTCAAGGCAGCCGATATCTGGGCCTCCGGCATTTCCCGCGACCTGAATGCGGCAGCGACCAAGGAACTCAGCGCCACCCTGACCGCCGGTCAGCAGCCGATTGATGGTGCGGCGCCTGTAACGCCCGCCCAATAGGGAGCCACTGCCGGTTCAAGGCAGCAAGCTTCACGCGGATTTGCTTAAGCCCGGGTCATTCCGGGCTTTTCATTTTGTATCCTGCCACCCTATATCACCAGCACACGGCGGAATCGCCGGTGAGACGCTGTATCCTCTTCTTGATCGCAGCCTTGCCCCGCGCCCCGCCTCCCTTCGCATATGACCCGGCCGGGAGTATTTCATCATGGCTTCTTTCGATTATGACCTCTTCGTTATTGGTGGCGGTTCCGGCGGCGTGCGCAGCGGCCGGCTGGCAGCTGCGATGGGCAAGAAGGTGGCGATTGCCGAAGAGTTCCGCTATGGCGGCACGTGCGTGATCCGCGGTTGCGTTCCAAAGAAGCTCTACGTCTATGCGTCGCAGTTTGCCGAGCATTTCGAGGATGCGGAAGGTTTTGGATGGACCGTCGGCGAAAGCACGTTTGACTGGAAAAAGTTGGTTGCGGCCAAGGAAAAGGAAATCACCCGGCTGGAGGGGCTCTATCAGAAGGGGCTGGCCAATGCCGGGGCGGAAATCCTGCACACAAGAGCAGAGCTGACCGGGCCGAACACGATCAAGCTACTCGATAGCGGCAAGACAGTGACGGCCGAGCGGATCGTCATTGCCGTTGGCGGTCACCCCAGCTCCCACGATGCACTGCCGGGCCACGAGTTCTGCATCAGCTCGAACGAAGCCTTCGATCTGCCGGAACTGCCGAAAGCGATCGTGATCGCCGGTGGTGGGTACATCGCGGTCGAATTCGCCAATGTCTTCCATGGTCTCGGTGTCGAAACGACGCTGATCTATCGCGGCAAGGAAATTCTGTCGCGCTTCGACCAGGACATGCGGCGCGGGCTGCATGCGGCGATGGAACAGAAGGGTATCCGTATCCTCTGCGAGGACCTGATCCAATCCGTCGCCAAAAATGCCGATGGCAGGCTGGTGGTGGAGACGAAGAAACATGGCGCGCTGACCGTCGACCAGGTCATGCTGGCGCTCGGGCGCGTGCCGAACACCAGGGGGCTTGGCCTAGAGGCCGCTGGTGTTGCCGTCAATGAGCGTGGCGCCATCACCATCGACGCGTTTTCGCGCACCAGCGCGCCCGGCATCTATGCTCTGGGTGACGTGACCGACCGCGTCCAGCTGACGCCGGTGGCGATCCATGAGGCGATGTGCTTCATCGAGACGGAGTACAAGGGCAACCCGACATCCCCGGATCATGATCTGATTGCCACCGCTGTTTTCTCTCAGCCGGAAATCGGCACAGTCGGGCTGTCGGAAGACGATGCCGCCAAGAAATTCGAAGACCTGGAAATCTACCGGGCCGAGTTCCGCCCGATGAAGGCGACACTGTCCGGACGCAGCGAAAAGACCATCATGAAGCTGGTCGTCAATGCCGCCGATCGCAAGGTTCTGGGTGCCCACATTCTCGGTCACGAGGCCGGCGAAATGGCGCAATTGCTTGGAATTACGCTGAAAGCCGGTTGCACCAAGGATGATTTCGACCGTACCATGGCGGTACATCCGACGGCATCTGAAGAACTGGTGACGATGTACAATCCGAGCTACCGGATCAAGAACGGCGAGCGAATGGGTTGAGCCGATAGGCTGTTGCACCAAACATTTGACATCATAGGGTAGGGCGCGCCGGGGCTGCGCGCACTTTGCTGGCACAATGGCTTTGCAATCCCCATGTTAACGTTTATAAGCCCGCATCCGCAAAATCGCCGTTTTCTCTCAAGGGAAGCTGCGGTTCAGGAATTGTGCCGTTGATACGCGGTTCAAAACCGGTTTCAGGCGGCATTGCCCGGGCGTGATCCGGCGATGCGACTGCTGCTGCGGCGGACCTTGCGCAAGAGAACAGGTGATCGACATGGTACAGAATTGGACCCCGAACAGCTGGCGGCAGAAGCCCATCCAGCAGGTGCCGGATTTTCCGGATATGGCAGCACTCGCCGCCGCCGAAGCGCAGCTCTCGACCTATCCGCCGCTGGTTTTTGCCGGCGAAGCGCGCCGTCTGAAGAGCCAGCTTGCGAATGTCGCTGCGGGCAAGGGTTTCCTCCTGCAGGGCGGCGATTGCGCCGAGAGCTTTGCCGAGCATGGCGCGGACACGATCCGCGACTTCTTCCGCGCGTTCCTGCAGATGGCCGTCGTCCTGACGTTCGGCGCCCAGCAGCCTGTCGTCAAGGTCGGCCGTATTGCCGGCCAGTTCGCCAAGCCACGCTCCTCCAACATCGAGAAGCAGGGCGATATCGAGCTGCCCAGCTATCGCGGTGACATCATCAACGGCATCGAATTCAACGAAAAGTCCCGTATCCCGGATCCGGAGCGCCAGATCATGGCTTACCGGCAGTCGGCGGCAACGCTGAACCTGCTGCGCGCCTTCGCGATGGGCGGCTATGCCAATCTCGACAACGTGCACCAGTGGATGCTCGGTTTCGTCAAGGAGAGCCCGCAGGCCGAGCGCTACCGCAAGCTCGCCGACCGGATTTCCGAAACCATGGATTTCATGAAGGCGATCGGCATCACGCCGGAGACAAATCCGAACCTGCGCGAGACCGATTTCTTCACCAGCCATGAGGCGCTGCTGCTCGGTTACGAGCAGGCGCTGACCCGCGTCGATTCGACCTCGGGCGACTGGTATGCCACGTCTGGCCACATGATCTGGATCGGCGACCGTACACGCCAGGCCGACCACGCGCATATCGAATACTGCCGCGGCATCAAGAACCCGCTCGGTCTCAAGTGTGGCCCGTCCCTGACGGCCGATGGCCTGATCGAACTGATCGACCTGCTCAACCCGCAGAACGAGGCCGGCCGCCTGACGCTGATCTGCCGTTTCGGCCATGACAAGGTTGCCGAGAATCTGCCGCGCTTGATCCGTGCCGTCGAAAAGGAAGGCCGCAAGGTCGTTTGGTCCTGCGATCCGATGCACGGCAACACGATCACGCTCAACAACTACAAGACACGTCCGTTCGAGCGGATCCTGTCGGAAGTCGAAAGCTTCTTCCAGATCCACCGCGCCGAAGGAACGCATCCGGGCGGCATCCATATCGAGATGACCGGCAACGATGTTACGGAATGCACCGGTGGTGCCCGCGCGCTGTCCGGCGCTGACCTTGGCGATCGTTACCACACCCATTGCGATCCGCGTCTCAACGCCGACCAGGCGCTCGAACTTGCTTTCCTTCTTGCCGAGCGCATGAAGGGCGGCCGCGATGAAAAGCGGATGGTCGTCAACGGCTGATCAGCGCCGCTGATCCTCAGTCTGAGCGAATTGAAATTGACAGAACCGGGCCAGCTGATGAAGCTGGCCCGGTTTTTTACTGCCCGGGTGACGCGCCGGGGTTTCAGTTCAGGGGAATAAAGAATGGCAAAAGAAAACGCCGGATCGTGCAATTGCGGTGCAGTCCGTTTTCACACCCATGGTGAATTGCGCGAGGTGATTGCCTGCCATTGTTCCCAATGCCGAAAACAGACCGGGCTTTATTATGCGGCGACCAACGTTCTCGATGGCGATCTGGATCTTGAGGGCGGCGAGAATATCACCTGGTATCGTTCCAGCCCGCAGGCCCGCCGCGGGTTCTGCAAGATTTGCGGTTCGGCACTGTTCTGGAAAATGGATAGTCTCGATTACACGTCGATCATGGCCGGAGCTTTCGACACGCCGACCGGCCTGGCATTCGGCGTCCACATCTTCTGTGCCGATAAAAGCGATTTCTACGAGATCAATGATGATCTGCCGCAGTTTGCGCAGTCAAACGCTTGATGACGGCGGCTGACCGCCTGTTTTTCTCAAAAGGCGCTTGTGCCGATCAACTGTACTGCCGCGTTGTAGGCCCGCTCAAGCGCGCAAAACTTGATGGACTGCCAGCGCTTGTAGTCTTCAACGAATGACGCCGTGGCCCAGATCCTGTTCCTGCTGCCGTTGCGATCCTGCCAGCCCAATGAGCCCTGCGCTTCGGCGCGGGCGAAAAGACGGCGGACATGGGTGCGCGAGAGGGAGTAGTGGCTTGAGAGTTCGGAAAAGCGCAGGTCCTCTACCCAGTGACGGCCATCCACCGGTTCGACATTGGCAATCCGTGAGATGAAATCATCCAGGATCAACCCGCCATATTCGGTCCAGACGAAGCAGGAGATGCTGACGGGCGGTTCGCGCCATGCCTGTTCTGCGATCAGCCATTTGGCAGCAAGCGGCTGGGCATGAAAAAAGATATCCGCATTCGCCTGCAGCCGTGCAACCCGGTCCCCTTTGTCGATGAGGTCGAGGCTGCGCATCTGGCCACGGAACCACAAGGTCATCGCCTCGTGGCTGGTCTCTGTCGGCTCCATCGGGCGGCTGCGTTTGCTCGGTGATCCCGTGACGTCGCGGACGAGCTTGTAGGCACGCAATTCGGCCAGAAATGCTGTGGCGGTGTTGCGGCTTGCAAGGTTGGCTTGGGCTATGACGTCGAGAAATCTTGCGGCAGTTATGCCGGAGAGCGGATCAGTGGGGTCGCGTTGCAGATGCAGTGCGTAGGCGGCTTGGGTGAGCAGCCATTTCTGCTGGGCGGCGACCAGGCGGGCGATCCGGGGAAAATGATCGTAAAGCTCGATCATATGCCGGGCTCCCTGCTGCAGGACAGGGAACAGGGCAGGGTTTGCCGCAAACAGATCGACCTCGGACGAGAGGCCGGCTTCGGTTACGTCTATCGCTGATGACTGTGTGCCGGTCATGTTTTTGGCGAGAGTCCAAACGGGTATGATATCGAGCCGGGAATCGGCTGAGGATCTATTGTTAAGGCATGTCTGTTGCAAAACGGTATAAGTCCATCAATTGTTTCACCAAAGGGTGCAAATAAAAGGACGGTTCTGGCCTGCGATCTATTCGAAAAAAAAGACCGGGCGGCAAGGGTGCCGTCCGGTCCGGTGAGGGGACCGCTGGTTGTGAGATTTATTGAACCAGGACTGGCTGCAGGCAGTTGACACCGGTGACGCGAATATCGGCTTCACCGACCCGGACGCCGACCGCCAGAAGCAGATTGTAGATCAGGGTGTCGATCGCCGGTGTAACCGCTCCCAGCGTCTGGGCGAGTGCTGCCTGAACGAGCTTGGGGCTGCCGAGTGTCAGGAACAGAACCTGAATATCGACATCCAAGTTATTGAGCAGCGTCTGCGTTGCCGAAGTCAGGATGTCCTTGGTCGAGACAGTTTTGATAGAATTTGCAGCGACCTCGGACGGGCTGAATGTCAGCCTCTGCGGCTGCAGGTTTTTGGCTTCGACATGGGCAATGCCATCGATTCTGACCAGAAGCGAGTCGAGGATCCTTGCCTTTTCGACCCTTGCGTCATCGCTGAAATCTGAGAGAACAGCAGGGTTCACCGTGCCGATCGCAATCTCTGCGACCCCCGGAACTGCATCGATCATGACGCTGGCATTGGTGTTCGACCCACCATAGCAGCGAATATCGGCGAGCTTGGCTTCGGCGTAGGCAACTTCGACATAGATTGGCAGCTTGATCCGCAGGCCGGCAAGCAGCGCCAGTCCATCGATATTGACCTCGATGGCAAGCCGCGTTTGCGCCGTGCGTACTGCCGAACCCGGAGCACCCAAACGGTGTGCCGGTGTTGTAACAGGTGGTTCACCGATGGCGAGCTTGACGCTGGCCGAGGCAATGCCGGGCAGGCCTGCCACAGCAGCGAGCGATATCTGGTTGGTGCCATTGGCCAGTGCCGCCGCTGCCGAGACGATATCGAGTGCACTGATTTTCATTGCCCAGTTTGACCCTGCATCGACTTTTAATCCCTTTTTAGGATCGATGTTGAGGATCTGCGACAAGGTGAAGGTCTTCTTGTTAAGTTTGGTGGCCGTTTCGAGTGCCTTGAGAGCGGAATTCGCCGTGGCGGAAATCCCTTGAACTGCCTGCATGGAGGCAAGCAGCTGCGGCATGGTCAGGTTGGCCTTCAGCACATCCTCATAGCTCGCTGCTGTCAGGCTGAGGCGCGTGGAAACGCTCTTGAGAAAGGGTTGGACGTTGATATCCGCATCCACCAGCGCCTGATAGTCCATCACCTTCAGGGAGATCGTCGTACCAAGCATCTGGCCCAGCAGCTGATTAAGAATCCCGCCATTGAGGCTTGCGAGCCGTGAGCCTACGGAGAAGGATGCCAGCTTGGTGCTGGCTGCGATACCGACCGCGCTCATCGTCGGCGGTGCGCTGAACATGGCCGCGAGATGAAGTTCGCCCTCCTTCTCGATCGAGACCTGGGCTGCGTCCGCCGGTGTAGCATTGGGGATAAAACGCTGACCGGTTGCGAGGGCCGGGTCGGGGACATAACGTCCCTTGACGATGGTGACGATGCCGTTCTTGATCGCGACGATATCTTTCGGAATGACCTTTCCGTCAGGGTTGATCAATCCATCCTTGGTTGCGATTGCCATAGAAAGGCCATTTGTCTTGAAATGATCGCGCGCCGCATTTTCGACATTGGCGAGGTCGGCGGCAGCGACGATGGCGGTCAGGTCGGCGACTCCTTGCAACTCCTGCTTCTGCAGTGTGAGATAGCCGTAGTCGACACCCAGCCCGACCGACAGGACGACGAGAGGCAGAACAAGGGCTGCGGAGAGGCCAATATTGCCGGAGGTGTTTTTTAGAATATTACGGCGTTTCAGCGCTTCGCGGATCATATCAAATACCTCCCAGCCTGATGGTTGCGTAACGTTTGATTTCTTCGTCGGGTAGTGCGAAGGAAAACAGCTTCCAGATCGGCAACTCGCTCGAATCGTAGACGATGGTGACGGTGAATTGATTGAGGTTCTTGACGTCATCCGCGACGTCGACGGTGAGTTTTGCCCTGTTGATGAAGGCGTAATTCAGGGTCGATGTCTGGATGAATGACTGGGCAAGACTTTTTCGTTCGGTCTCGGACAGTCCGGCCACGGCAGTTCGCGCGGCATCGGCGGCGATCTGCTGGATTGCGTGTGTGGCACTGAGATAGATGCCATAGCCGATCATGGTGAAAATCGTCAGGAAGAACAGGGGTGCAATAATCGCAAATTCCAATGCGGCCGCACCGTCGGTATCGCCGCGCATCCGCGATATGAGAGACATCTAACACACTCCCAGGTTTTTATCTGGCCGATATATTGGTCCTGTTACACCTATATCGTGTGCTTCATTTCTTAATTTTCCTCTACGCTAATAAATCGTCTTTTAGGCTTTCACTCCTAAATGTCGCATTTTTCCTATTTTAAGTTGTGTCATTCTTGGTCGGTTGCGTTCAAGGTTATGCCGACCGCACCGGAATGGTACAGCTAAATTCAGGATTGCGAGCTACCGGCATCCGTGTATTGCGCGAGTTGTCCCTGCAACCGTCCGACATCGGCACGAAGTTCAGCGATTTCGCGCAGCAGCACCGTGTCGATCTTGTTGTGCAGTGAGATCAGCTCCACCTCTGACTTCAGGTTGACCTCGTAGTCCTTCGAAGCGTCGAAACGGTCTTTCGTCGCCTGGCGGTTTTGGGACATCATGATGATCGGCGCCTGGATGGCGGCAATCATCGACAGAAGAAGGTTGAGGAAGATGAAGGGGTAGGGGTCGAAGGCGTCGCGCGTCAACAGGACCGTATTGGCAATTGCCCATACGACAAGGAAGACCAGGAACGCGATGATGAAACCCCAGGAGCCGCCGATACGGGCAATGCTATCGGCCATCCGGTCGCCGACGCCCTGTCCCGCAACGAAGGCGGCGTTGGTGTCCTCAGAGACGATCTTGCGCTCTTTGGCGCGATGAAGGACTCGGCGCTCGACAGCGCCGAGTTCGCTGCTGGGTTTGCCGAAAAGGATATGGGAGATTTCGTCAAGGTGCGACATGGGCTGGCTCCGTCAGAAAACGTTGCCCTGTTCTAGCCCACGCCGGTGATTTGCGGAAATGCCGAACTCCGGCATCCCCGCTTCTTTTTACATCGCGTTCGCGAACAGATCGGCGTGCGACTGGAAGAATCGGTCGGTTCCGAAGCGCTGGCCGAACATCATGTCATGCTGCAGGAAACGATAGTCGCGGATCAGCGGCGCGATCGTCTTCTGGCGGCCCCAGGAGGCTGTTTCCTTGCCGGCCGCATCAACGAGCATGTAGCGGTCGATAATGCGGTATTTGTTGAAGATATTACCGAGGAACTCCGTGTAGTAGGGGTGCTCGAAGCCGCCCTGCTTGAGGATCTGGTAGGACAGGAAGGCCGGGCTGATCGTGCCGATATCCTTCACCGGACCGGTCTTGTTCGACCAGACGACCAGCGGCGTTTCGTGCTGCGCCTTCATCTGTTCGAGCGAACCTTTGCGCGATGCGGTGACATCGTTCATGAAGCCGGTGCTCGGATAGACCGTGTTGAGCGGCGGCAGATGATCGCCGAACAGCACGATGATGGTTTCGCGGTCACGCTCCTTGGCCCAGTCCATCAGCATCTTCAAGCTGTCGTCGGCCTCCTTGATGCCCTGTGCATAGGTTTCAAGAACCTGCTTGTCGGCAGCGGGGAGATTGCCTTCGACCTTGATGGTGTTCTTGGCATAGCGGTTGGCCTCATAGGGCCCATGTCCCTGCAAGGTGACCGTGAAGAAGAAGAACGGGTCACGCAGCTGGTCAGCCTGGCGGATGATTTCCTTGGTCAGCGATTCGTCCGAGGCGAAGATACCGCGCTTCTGCATGACCGGCATGTTCTCTTCCGACTTGAACTGCTCGAAGCCGAACGCCTTGTAGACGGCGCTGCGGTTCCAGAACCACTTTTGGAACGGATGCACGGCGCGCGACACATAGCCTTCGCCACGGAAGAAGGTGGCCAGCGATGGGATCGGGTTGCGGATATACTGCTGGTACGGAATGCTGCCATAGGGCAGGAAGGCATTCGAAAAGCCGGTCAGGGCCTCGAACTCGACATTGGCGGTCATACCGCCGAACTCAGGCGAGAAGACGTTGCCGGACTGCATTTCGCGGATTGTCGGCATCGGGTCAGGCGACAGCTTGACGTTGGGCAGGCGGGTCGGATCCCAGAAGGATTCGCTCATCAGAACGATGACGTCGGGCTTGCCACGATGGGACGTGCCAGCCGGCACCGGCTTGGTCGGAATCTTGTCGATCGCATCAGACATGTAGCCCGCAGGCGCTGTGACGTTCGCCATAGGCAGGTTGAGCGCAAATGCCATGGTGAAACCGTTGTGACGGTAGTTTTCGGTCTGGTCCCACATGATCGGGATGACCTGCAGGCGGTCGCGCACCCAAGAGAACGTGTTGTAGTCCATCACATGGTAGAAAGCGCCAAGCAACGGCAGGGCGACAACGAACCGCGCCAAACGCTGACGCCGGGCGAGCGCAGGAAAACGGCGCCATGCGAAACGGACAAACCAGGCAAGGGCAACAATCGCGACTATCAGGCCAACGACAATGCCGACAGCCGTCCACGGACGGTCGCGGACCAGAACCGGCATCAGCTCCATGATCTGGCGGCCGAACAGGAAATCTGTCGGGTAAAGCGGATCGGACAGGAAAATCTGCTTCTGCCGGCTGACGAGCGCCGGGACGAGCGCCAGCGGCGCGAGCAGGATGACGCCAAAATTTTCGCGTGCGAAGATTGCGTCGAACGCCAGGAAGAGCAGAAAGAATACGCCGGCGGTCGTCCATGCCGGGCGGGCCGGGTCGAGGAAGAACAGCGCTGCTTCCGTTGCAGAATTGCGCGCAATCCATTCAACGCAAAAAATCAATGCGATAGACAGAAGCAACGACAGCGAGAGATGTCTTGCAATCGAAAGCGTCTTGGCATGGCGAGCGCCGAAACCGATTTGCGGGCCATAGGCCCTAGAAGCGGTGGCAGCGATTGCTGCCGATTCAAAACTGGCCAAGGCCGTCTCCAATTTCATAAAACTGTCGTTCTAATGTCATACAGACGTCATCTTGAACGGAGGATGAATAATTCAAGTGGTGTTCTCCACTGACTTTTTCGGCGCTTGTTGCCGATCGGACATGGCCTGAACGGCGGGGTTGTGAGCGGCAGGGGAAAAGCTATCTCAGGGGTAGAGCGGATTTTTTTCTGGCTTGATCGCAAGCACGGGGTATTTTGGTGCGGAATGCGATAAACAGCTCCTCGGATGCCTCACATCCCCGATAGCAAGATCAAGTACAGGCCTGTTCATGACCGCGCAAAAAACCATTTCCACGACGTTCCGTATCGCTGTAGCCCAGCTCAATCCCACAGTTGGCGATATCGGCGGCAATCTTGCCAAGGCACGCGAAGCCCGCGCCGATGCGGCCCGCAACGGCGCCGATCTGCTGCTGCTGACCGAATTGTTCATTTCCGGCTATCCGCCGGAGGATCTGGTGGTGAAACCCGCCTTCCTCAAGGCGTGCCAAAAGGCCGTCGATGCACTGGCAGCTGACACCGCCGATGGCGGGCCGGGCATCATCGTCGGCTTCCCCCGCCAGGATGAGACAGGACGCTACAACGCCGTCGCCGTCATCGATGGCGGGCAGATCATCGCTGTGCGCGATAAAGTGGACCTGCCGAACTACGGCGAGTTTGACGAGAAACGGGTATTCGACCAAGGCCCCATGCCCGGACCGGTCAACTTTCGTGGCGTACGGCTCGGCATACCGATCTGCGAGGATATCTGGGGTGAACTGGGTGTCTGCGAGACGCTCGCCGAAAGCGGCGCCGAGATCCTGCTGGTGCCGAACGGATCGCCCTACTATCGGGCCAAGATGGACATTCGTCATCAGGTCGCCATCAAACAGGTGATCGAGACCGGTTTGCCACTGCTCTATGCCAACCAGCTCGGCGGCCAGGACGAGCTGGTGTTTGATGGCGCCAGCTTTGCCGTCAATACGGACAAGCAGCTGGCTTTCCAGATGAGCCAGTTCGAGGAGGCCGTGTCGATCTCGGAGTGGAGGAGAGAGGACAGTGGCTGGGTCTGCCAGCGCGGAATGATGTCGCGCCTGCCGGAGAATGAGGAAGCGGACTACCGGGCCTGCATGCTGGGCTTTCGTGATTACGTCAACAAGAACGGCTTCAAAAATGTCGTGCTTGGCCTTTCCGGCGGCATCGATTCGGCGATTTGCGCAGCACTCGCTGTCGATGCGCTGGGCGAAGAGCGGGTCCGCACCGTGATGCTGCCCTATCGCTACACGTCAGAGGATTCGTTCAAGGATGCCGAAGACTGCGCCAAGGCGCTCGGTTGCCGCTACGATGTCGTGCCGATCGAGGAACCGGTGCAGGGGTTCCTCAGCGCCCTCTCGGACATGTTCGAGGGGACGGAATCCGGCATCACCGAGGAAAACCTGCAGAGCCGCACGCGCGGCACGATCCTGATGGCGCTGTCGAACAAGTTCGGTTCGATGGTGGTCACCACCGGCAACAAGTCGGAAATGTCGGTTGGTTACGCGACGCTCTACGGTGACATGAACGGCGGCTTCAATCCGATCAAGGACCTTTACAAGATGCAGGTCTATGGCCTGTCGCGCTGGCGCAATACCACGGTGCCGCCGGGTGCGCTTGGACCGTCCGGTGAGGTGATCCCGAAGAATATCATCGACAAGGCACCGTCTGCCGAGTTGCGCCCGAACCAGACGGACCAGGATTCGCTACCGCCCTATCCGGTGCTTGATGATATCCTCGAATGCCTGGTCGAAAAGGAAATGGGCACCGAGGAGATTGTGGCGCGTGGCCATGACGAGGCGACGGTGCACCGGATCGAGCATCTGCTCTATATCGCCGAATACAAGCGCCGCCAGTCGGCGCCGGGCGTAAAGATCACCAAGAAGAACTTTGGCCGCGACCGGCGCTATCCGATCACCAACCGGTTCCGCGACCGCTAGTTCTGGAGACATCATGCGCAGCTCCGTCGAAATCTACACGATCGCAACTGGAGAAACCCGGGTCGTCTGGCAGACGAAGCAGCTGGTCGAGGCACCGAACTGGTCGCCGGACGGCCAGTCGCTCGTCATCAATGGCGACGGCTTTCTCTATCGCTTGCCGCTTTCAGAGGGCAAACCGGCGCTGATCGATACCGGCTTTGCGCGGACCTGCAACAACGACCACGGCATTTCACCGGATGGCAAAACCATCGTCATCAGCGACAAGACCGAGCATGGCGCATCGACGATCTACACATTACCCGCTACAGGTGGGCTGCCGAGTCAGGTGACGCAGAACCGTCCGTCCTACTGGCATGGCTGGTCGCCGGATGGAAAGACACTTGCCTATTGCGGCATTCGCGATCAGGTCTTCGATATCTATACCATCCCGGTCGAAGGCGGCGAAGAGACCCGGCTGACCTTCGGCGAGGGGCGCAATGACGGCCCCGACTACAGCCCGGATGGTGAATGGATCTATTTCAACTCCAGCCGCACAGGCCGGATGCAGATCTGGCGTATCCGGCCCGATGGTTCGGATGTCACGCGCATTACCGACAGCGCGTACGGCGACTGGTTTCCGCATCCATCGCCCGACGGCAAACACCTGCTGGTGATCTCCTATGACGGCGACATCTTCGATCATCCGCGTGATCTCGATGTCCGATTGCGGTTGATGGATCCGGATGGCAGCAATGCCCGCACCCTGTTCGAGCTGTTCGGCGGGCAGGGCACGATCAACGTTCCCAACTGGTCTCCCGATGGCCAGGAATTTGCCTTCGTGCGCTATCAACCGGTCCCTGGCAATTTACGGATTTCCAACCAGCTTGTTTAAATGAAACTTCCGCTTTCCTTGATAAGCTCCGTCTCAATCACGCATGAAACCTGGGGGCAGGTTTGGTGAAAAGGACCGGTGAGGCGGCATGGCATCAGGGGCGAAAAAGCGAAATTCGAGCAGGGCGGTGCTGGGTATCCATGCTGCTTGCACGCTGGTCGCATTCCTGATCGTCGCCAGTCTTGCCTTTGTGCTCAACCGCTCCGTCACGGAGGCAGACCGGTTCGGCCTGACCGCCGAGCGAAAACTGGTCGAAAGCGAGATGCGGCATCAGGTCGATGCGGTCGTGCAGTACCAGGCAGGATTGTCCTATTGGGACAAGAGCTTCGCACAGCTTGCGGACCGCACCTTCACCGATGCTTTTGTCAAGCAAGAGCTGACCGACTGGCTCTGGCAGGATTTCGGCTTTTCCTGGATGATCTTCGCCGAGGCTTCCGACCGGACGTTGCTGGCTGTGGAGAATGGCCGCAAGGTCGACGCTGACATAGGTGGGCGCACCCTGAAATGGGTCGAGGATCTCATTGAGAAGGCGAACGATCTGTATGAGGTGGCCCTCGTCGCCAAGGGGGGCGACTGGGCGCTTCTATCGACGGAGAAGGACGCCGATTCCTTGGCAGCGCCGTTGCCGAACATCCACGCCGCTGACCTGCGGATGATCGATGGCAAGATGAGCATCGTCGTGGTGCAGGCCGTCGTTCCAAAGACAATGGACATTCCGGCTGGCCGCCGTAAGCCGGTATTCATGATCACCGTCAAGCCTTTCAGCGAACGCATGATCCGCGACATGGAAGACAGGCTCGGTATTTCAAACCTTGGATTTGCCCCGTTGCGCGAGGTGCCAAAGGGCTCCATTCAGGTCGCGGTCGGCGATTGCTCTCAGCCGGGCTGCATGGTTTCGGCTTGGACGCCGCGCACTCCTGGCAGCTTTGTCCGCTCGGAGACGCTGCCGAGCGTGATCGTCATTGCGATGCTCGGCGCCTTGATCATGGCCTTCATCGCAGCCCGGTTCGGCGCGGTGTTTTCCGCGCTCCAGACCAGCGAGGCGGAAAATCGTCACCTGGCCAAGCACGACCGACTGACCGGCCTTTTGAACCGCAGCGGTTTTGACGATGTCCTGAATGCATCACTTGCAAAGGTCAACGAGCGGCCTTTCTCGCTGCTTTGCCTCGATCTCGACAGGTTCAAGGCCGTCAACGATACTTATGGTCATCCGGCCGGCGATGCGGTGCTGAAAGCGCTTGCTACTCGCTTTTCCGACCGTGTTGCCGATCGTGGCGTGGTTGCGCGGCTCGGTGGTGATGAGTTCATCATCATTGTAAACCACACCGTTTCGCGCACCGACGTGATGGCACTTGCCGATGCACTGATCGTCGAGGCGCAGGTTCCAGTGCCGTTCGAGGGGCAGTTGCTGCGGGTCGGCAGTAGCATCGGTGTGGCTTTTGCACCGGACCATGGGAAGATCGCCCGTGAAATCGTACCGCTCGCCGATCAGGCGCTGTATCTGGCCAAGAATCGCGGCCGCAACCGCGTCCAGACGGCGGATGATCTGGTCCTCTCGAAGCAGTTCCCACATACCGTGCAGGCTGCCTGATCAGTGATCGGATGGTGGGATATTGTAGGGCGTGATGACCTCTACCACCGACAGGCGTGCAACACCGTGGCCGGTCAGAGCGCTTCTTCGGCCCATAATGGCCCGAAAGGCGGTCCGGACGTCGGCCTTTAGGTCATGATGCAGGATGAAATGGATCTGCCCATTGCGCAGGAACTCCAGGTTTCCGGCGTCGAGATCATGTGCGACGAAGATGGCACAGGCGCGTCCGGCTGTAGAAAAAGCGGCCAGCACCGCCCGGTTTCCCCCACCAATTGAATAGACGGCGTTGATGTCCGGATTGTTTGCAAGGGCGGCCGCAGCCAGAACACCCGTTGCATCATCGCGGCCAAGGCCTTCGCTGATTTCAACGATGCCGATAGACGGATACCGGTCGCGCAATGTGCGGCGAAAGCCTATTTCGCGCTCTTCCTCCCCTCGGAACCGGCTGCTCGACAATGTTGCCAGCACCGTCGCCGGCTGGCCGGCAAAACGCTCACCGATCAGGTAGGCTGCGGTTTCACCGGCGGCCCTGTTGTCCGCGCCGGCATAGGCGGTGCGCGGTGCGTTCGGCAGGTCGGTGACCAGCGTCACAACGGCAATGCCGGATTGTTCGAGGCGTGTGACGGCGGCGCTGATCTCCGGGACATCAGGCGCCTTCAGGACAACGCCATCGGTGCCGCGAAGGCGCACCCGGTCGAGCCGTTGCACGATCTCCTGCGGCCGCATGGATTCGGCGAAATGGAAGCGGGACCGGAAGACTGTCGGCAGAAATGTCAGGCTTTCGCTTTCGAAGGCATCGCGTACCGTGTGGGTAAAGCGGTCGGGCGCTTCCATGATGATGTCGATGCCGAATTTCCTGCCTTGAATCTCGACGCCCGCCTGTTGCTTTTCCAACTCGCCGATCGCGGCGCGGACGCGCTTTTCGGTTTGTTTGCGCACCCCCGGTCGTTCGTTGAGGACACGATCGACCGTGGCGATGCTCAACCCGGCCTGAAATGCGATGTCCTTGACCAGAAACTCGTGCGCCATCGCGGCTCCATTCTGATGGTTTTTTGATGGGTTTCTGCTCTATATCAGCTTTTTCCTCGGCGTATAGTGCGGTCATCGAAGGACATCCGGCAGGAGGACATGGGATGAAAACCGACAATAGTCTAAAGCAGCGCGCGGACCGGGTCTGGCTCACTGAGGCCGCCTGCGATCTTGAGGAGTTTCGCGCTGAGGTGGAGCGCACGACAGTGCTTGCGGACTATCCTCATGCGGCGGCCATCGAGAAGAACGTTTTGATCTATGATAGCGCCAGCGTGCTGACGGCTGCCGAAAGCAGCGAAGGGCGCCGGGCGGTGCTTGCCGAAATCTGCGATGCCTTCGCGACAGGACCGGGCGTCGTCGTGCTGAAGCGGGCATTTGAGGATACGGCCGTCATCGACACGGCGAGCGGGATTTTCGACGATATCATCAACGAACAGCACCGGACCAATACCGGCGGCGGCGACCATTTTGCCAAGGCTGGCGCCAACGACCGCATCTGGAATTCGCTGGAAAAGCACTGCCTGCGCGACCCTGAGAATTTTGCTGCCTATTATGGCAACGCGCTGATCGCGCTGGTCAGCGAAGCCTGGCTCGGGCCGAGCTACCAGATGACCGCGCAGGTCAATCGGGTCAATCCGGGCGGAGCGGCACAATCGGCGCACCGGGACTACCATCTCGGCTTTCAGACGTCGTCCGCGATCGAGCAGTTTCCAGCGCATGTCCACCGGTTGTCACCGGTCCTGACGTTGCAAGGGGCGGTTGCCCATTGCGACATGCCGCTAGAAAGCGGACCGACCCTGTTCCTGCCCTACAGCCAGACCTATGTTCCGGGCTATCTGGCGCTGAAACGCCAGGAATTTCGCGATTATTTTGATCGCCATCATATTCAATTGCCCCTGTCGAAGGGGGATCTGGTGTTCTTTAACCCGGCACTCTTTCACGCAGCCGGAACCAATCGCTCCGAGGGTATCAAGCGCGTAGCCAACCTTTTGCAGGTTTCCTCGGCTTTTGGCCGGGCAATGGAGACCGTCAATCGGCAGCGCATGAGTGCCGTGCTCTATCCGGCGTTGAAGGCAATGCTTGCGGATGGCCGGTTGTCCCATGCGGAAGCGGGCTGCGCGATCGCATCCTGTGCCGAGGGCTATTCGTTCCCGACCAATCTCGACAGGGACCCACCCGTCGGCGGGCTTGCTCCGAAGACGCAGGCGCAGTTGATGCACGAGGCACTGTCTGGTGGTTGGGAGGAGGCCGCGTTTACCGCAGCTCTTGCGGCACAGTCGGAGAAGAAACTCAGCTAACGCGTTACAATCACCCAATTCGAACTCCTGCCCGAATTCCGGGCGGGAGTTTTTTGACATCAGCGACATTGAAACCGGAGGAAATGCAATGAGCAATGACTATGGCCGTCTGGACGGCAAGATCGCGATCGTCACCGGCGGCACCCAAGGGCTGGGCGCAACGATCGCCACGCTGTTTGCCGAGCGCGGTGCGGCAGGCATCGTCATCTGTGGCCGCAACGCCGCCAAGGGCGAGGCCAAGGCCGCCGAGATCGGCAAGGCGACGGGTACCAAGGTCGTCTACGTGCAGGCCGATCTTGAACAAGTCGAGGATGCGCGCAAGGTGGTTTCCGCCTGCGACAGCGCATTCGGCCGGGTGGATGCGCTGGTGAATGCGGCGGCGATTACCGATCGCGGCACAATCCTCGATACCAGTCCTGAACTGTTTGACCGGATGTTTGCGGTCAATGTGCGGGCGCCGTTCTTCCTGATGCAGGAGGCGATCAACGTGATGCGCCGGGAGAAGATCGAGGGAACCATCGTCAATATCGGGTCGATGTCGGCCAAGGCGGGGCAGCCCTTCATTGCGGCCTATTGCGCTTCCAAAGGCGCCCTGGAAACGCTCACCAAGAACACGGCCTATGCCGTCCTGCGCAACCGCATTCGCGTCAACGGTTTGAACATCGGTTGGATGGCGTCGGAAGGCGAAGATCGCATCCAGCGCGAATTTCATGGTGCGGCAAGCGACTGGCTGGAAAAGGCTGCCGCCAGCCAGCCGTTTGGCCGTCTGGTCGATCCGGCCGAAGTGGCACGTGCCTGCGCCTATCTGTCGTCTGGTGAGTCCGGACTGATGACCGGCTCGGTGATCTGCTTCGATCAGTCGATCTGGGGTGCCTATGACGGTTCTCCGCATCCGGTCGCTGCCATGTGAGGACAACAGGCGGGCCGCCTTGCAATCGGCGGCCCGCTATGGCCATATCGGTCCGTTCAGGTGCCCGCGCAGGCGGGAGAATCGGGAATCCGGTGAAAATCCGGGACGTGCCCAGCGCTGTAACGGGGACGGCTTTGTGTTTGTGAATCTCTGAATTATTTCAGAATTCTGCCACTGGATCTTAAACCGATCTGGGAAGGCGGCAAAGCCGGATGATCCGCAGTCAGAAGACCGGCCTGACGAGATAGACCAACCCCGCGCGGACGGCGGGAGGTTTCGCATTGTTGGGGATCAAACGATGCAAACTGAACCGCAAGACCGCCTTGTGAAGGCGGACGCATTTTCAACAGACGAGCGCGCTGCCGTCTACCGGGCCATCGAAACCCGCCGCGACGTGCGCGATCAATTTCTACCGACACCGTTGCCCGATGACGTGCTCGGGCGGCTTCTTGCCGCCGCTCATAGTGCACCGTCCGTTGGCTTCATGCAGCCGTGGAATTTCATCGTTGTCCGGGACGAGGAAAAGCGCGCTCGTGTCTTCGAGGCCTTTCAGCGCGCGAACGAGGAAGCGGCGCTGATGTTCGAAGGCGCGGCGCGGGATCAATACCGGTCGTTGAAGCTCGAAGGCATCCGCAAGGCGCCGGTGAGCATCTGTGTTACCTGCGATCCGACGCGGGCCGGAAAAGTGGTTCTTGGCCGGACGCACAATCCGCGCATGGATGCGTTTTCCACTGTCTGTGCGGTGCAGAACCTGTGGCTGGCCGCACGCGCCGAGGGGGTGGGTGTCGGCTGGGTCAGCATTTTCCATGATCGCGATATCAAGGACGTGCTCGGCATTCCCGATCATATCGAGATCATCGCCTGGCTGTGCCTTGGTTATGTCGATGCGCTGTATGCCGAGCCGGAGCTTGCCGTCAAAGGCTGGCGTCAGCGCTTGCCGCTTGAGGAGCTGGTGTTTGAGGATACCTGGGGCGTCAGGCCAAGCAATCGATCAGCAGGCGATTGATCAGTTGGTTTGCTGCTGCTGATATCCCGGACCGGCAGGATGCCTGAGATCGATCGAGGTTTCCTGCGAGGGCAGGAAGCTTGGGCCGACGACGCGGACCTTGGTGTCCTGCGGATTGTAGGGCCGGTCGGCAATTGTGCTCTTTGCCTCAATCGGGTCAGCCTTCTTGCTGGTGCGAAGGTCGATGACACCCTTGCCGTCGTCCGGCGTGCTTTGTTGCGTGGCTGTCCGGCTGGCTGGAGAGCAGCCGCATTGGCCGGGCCGGCTGAGATCGCGGGTTTTGTAGGCGAAAGCCGACGGCAGGTCGGCATAGGGCTCGCCGGTGGCGGCGGAAACCATCTGATTTGTTTCTTCGGTTACGAGCGCGTGATAATAGAGCGCCGTCTCTGTTCCGGGGCAGCGCCTCTGACAGGTTTCGGCATCGCGCTGGAAATCGGCCGGCGATGAATTCGACGAGATCGGAAAGAACGCCCCGTCACAGGTGCGGACACAGAGTGTCCGCAGGCTACCGGGATAGTCGGCGCTCGGCCCAAAACCATCATCCGGTGTGGTGAAGTCGGCGTTGCTGCCGCGCCAGTCGTCATAGCCTTCGTTGATCGGCGGCAGGTCGTTTAGGATATTCCGGTGGGTTTCCGGTTCTTCCACGGCGGCGTTGAGGACTTCATCCTGTTCCTCAAAGCAGCGATTGGCAGCCAGCGCGGCGTGAACGCGCCGCCGGCTGATGTCGCTGTTGCTGCCATCCAACATGGATTGACGGCGCGCCTTCAGCGTTTCGAGATCCATCTCCATCTGCGATATTTCGGCACCGAGGCTATGGCAGGCTTCTTCGTTCTCGCCTCCGACAATGATGACGCTGCCTGAACTGCATCCCATCCGTCTGAGATCGCTGCGCGCCTGCCGCAGGTCCAGGTTCTGGCGGGAGATCGCGCCGGTATAGTCGCGCAGATTGGCATTGGAGGCGACGATCTTCGGCAAGCTGGCAAGGTCAGCACTCAGCCGTTCGCACACCGATGAGGCGTCGGCTGTGGCCGTCATGACCAGAAGAAGCGGGGCTATCAGCGCCGCAAAGGATATCGAACGGAAGATCACGTGTTTCTCTCGCCTGAGCATACCGGCACCGCGCCGGGTGCGAAGGAACATCCCGCGCACTCTGACTTTCCTCCCATCATAGCGTCATTCGACGGTGCTGCAACGCAGTCCGCAAACCAGCGTTAACGGCAGGTGGGAGAAACATGCTGGGCGAGGCGGGAGAGCCACAATCGGCGGCTCTCCCGGGGCCGGTCGTTTAAGCCGCCCGGGCCATTTCCAGCGACATCGGCCGCTCCAGCACCGATCCACCGATTTCTGCGACGCTTTTCATTCGTTCCAGAAGATCGGGTGTGACCTCCCAGGCAACGGCAACGGCGTAGACCGATCCAATCCGCTGCGGTTCGCCGATCCGCTCGCCGGGGCAGCCCATGCGCCGGAACATGCGCTCCAGGAAGACATCGGTGACGGTGACGATGTGACTGAGGCCGGATGACAGCCCGAGTTCGCCAACGCCGCACATCAGCTCCGCCGCGGCCAGCGTCACCTGGTTTGAGCCGCGATCCTGCGAGATAGTAGGATCGATGCAGAAACGGCTGGATTCCCAGACCGAGGCGCTGCGCACCTGCGGATTGTCGCCAAGCAGGATCGGGAACGTATCATCCAGCATGTTTGGTCCAAGTGTCGGCAAAAGCCGCAGCGAACCGCGCAGGCGGCCGGTCTCATCGGAATAAGACAGTACATAAAGTGGATTGGCGTCGTCATAGTCGTCGATCTCCCAATCGCCGCGAACTGAGACGTCCCATTTCAACAAATCATGAAAGACGCGCTTGCGCAGCTTGTACATGGCATCGAGATCGCCCGGATGCTGCTTGCCGGTGTTGCGGTTGAAAATCCTGATCATTGTTTGCTCCTGTGTTCGTATTCGAGGAGCAAATGCTGTCAGGGATCGCCATCCGGCATAACTGTCGGTAGTGACAGGTTTCTAATGCACGCGGATATGTTTCTCCTGACGGGAGGTCCGCAAGGACCTCCCGTCAGGGAAAAAGGGACAGATGATGTGGTGCCTGAGGCTGAGCCGGCGCCTTGCCGGAATGACATCAAAACGTCGGGATGAGATCGCGCCGGACGGCTTGGGCGACGGCTTGGGTGTTGGAGACAACATTGAGCTTGCGCCGGGTATTGGTCATGAAGAAGCGCACGGTTCGCTCGGAGATACCCAGGATGGTGCCGATTTCCCAATAGCTCTTGCCGGCCGCCGCCCAACCGAGCACTTCGGTTTCCCGGTGGGTCAGCGCTTTGGCGCACTGTTCCGTAAGCTCGATCCTGCTGTCGCTTTCCAGCAGCGATGCGTGGAATAGATTTGCCAGCAGTTGAAAGTCGCGTAGGTGGCAGCGCCGGTAGGCCGGCCATTCATCGGCGGGTATATCGGACTGGATTGCCAGAAAGGCGAGCCGCCGCGTGTGTGTGGCAAGTGGCAGTGTCACGCCCTCAAGGCCAAGGCCCAGCTGTGTCGCTGCGGAAAAAAGTGGCTCGCTATCAGGGTGAAGCTTACGGGCTGTTGCCCAATCCACTGGCCTGACACTGCCCAAGGTCATGCGCAGGATGGGGTCGATGCGCTGGTAGCGCTTATCGACATAGGTTGTGAGGCTGCGCGCGCTGAAAGTGTGGTGCAGCCTGTGGATAAAAAAACCCGCCGTCGGGACGTCGACGTCGAGATAAAGCAGATTTGCAATGCTGAAAGTGCTGCGCATCAGGTCGAAAAACCGTTTTGGCTCAACGAGTTTCTCGGTTTCCATGATGTCCAGCAGGTCAAAGAATGCCTGTTGGTCAGCCATGCTGAAATACCCTGTTATTTGGTAGGTTTCAGCATGATAACGGTTTCAGTCTTTGTCTAGTACAATCTTCGGTTAATAATGTTTCGTCGAAAAACTAAACTATAAGTTGTTATTCTTTGTTTTTCTTCACTTCGATTGAGCCGGGTTTTGAGCCGGCTCAATCCAGTTTTCACTAGGCGGGGTAGGAGGCTTCCACGACCGCGAGTGCGGCCATGTTGACCACGCCGCGCGAGGTCACTGATGGCGACAGGATATGCGCCGGCAGGGCCGTTCCCAAGAGAATCGGTCCAACATGCAGACTGTCTGTCATGGTCTTGACCACGCCGAGTGTGATGTTGGCGGCATCGAGGTTTGGGAAGACCAGCAGGTTGGCTTCACCGGTGAGCGTGCTATTGGGCATGACGCGCCTGCGCAGGCTTTCGGAAATCGCTGAATCCCCATGCATCTCGCCGTCCGCTTCAAGATCTGGCGCCAGTTCGCGAACGATCTGCATCGCCTTACGCATCTTGAAGGCGCTTTCCGAATCCCGCGAGCCGAAGTTCGAATGGGATACGAGCGCGGCGCGCGGCGTGATTCCGAAGCGGCGAATTTCCTGGGCCGCCATCACCGTTTTCTGGGCGATTTCCTCTGCCGTCGGATCAAAGGTCACGTAGGTGTCGGTGAGGAAGGTGGCGCCACGCTGGGAGATCAGCAGGCTGAGCGCAGAGAAATCCAAAACGCCTTCACGCTTGCCGATGATCTGCGACACGGCGCGAAGATGGGCACTGTAGCGGCCTTCGACGCCGCAGATCAGCGCATCGGCTTCGCCACGTCGAACGGCGAGCGCGCCGATCACGGTCTGGTTGGTACGGACGATGGTGCGGGCTGCTTCCGGAATGACGCCGAGGCGGCCGACCAATGCAAAGTAATCGTCGACATAGTCACGGAACCGCGGATCGCCTTCCGGATTGACCACTTCAAAATCAACGTCAGGACGGATACGCAGGCCGTAGCGTTTTAGCCGCGTCTCGATGATGTGGGGGCGGCCGATCAGGATCGGGCGGGCCGTGCCGTCTTCGAGCAGGACCTGGGCGGCGCGCAGCACGCGCTCATCCTCACCTTCGGCGAAGATGACCCGGTTCTTCTGGGCATTCTTGGCTGCAGCGAAGATCGGCTTCATGATGAAGCCCGAGCGGAAGACGAAGCGGTTGAGCTGGTCGAGATAGGCGTCGAAATCGGTGATCGGCCGGTTGGCGACGCCGCTGTCGGCGGCGGCCTTGGCAACGGCCGGCGCGATGCGCAGGATCAGGCGCTGATCGAACGGCGAGGGGATCAGGTAGTCCGGGCCGAAGACCGGCGTTTCGCCGGAATAGGCGCGGGCGGCGACATCGGACGGCTCCTCGCGGGCAAGAGCGGCGATGGCGCGCACCGCTGCCATCTTCATTTCCTCATTGATCGTCCGGGCACCGCAATCGAGCGCGCCACGGAAAATATAGGGGAAACACAGGACGTTGTTGACCTGGTTGGGGAAATCAGACCGGCCGGTGCAGATCATCGCGTCCGGGCGGGCCGCGCGGGCCAGTTCCGGCATGATTTCGGGATTGGGGTTGGCAAGAGCCATGATCAGCGGCTTTTCCGCCATCTGGACCAGCAGTTCCGGCTTCAGAACGCCTGCGGCCGAAAGGCCGAGGAAGACGTCGGCGCCGGCAATGCTGTCGGCCAGAACGCGGTTGGCACTGTCCTGCGCATAGATTGACTTCCATTCGTCCATCAGCACTTCGCGGCCGACATAGACGAGGCCTTCGAGATCGTGGACCCAGATGTTTTCGCGCTGGGCGCCGAGCGTCACCAGAAGATTGAGGCAGGCAAGCGCTGCGGCACCGGCGCCGGACGTGACGATCTTGGCCTTGGCAATGTCCTTGCCGGCCAGTTCGAGGCCGTTGAGGATGGCAGCGGCAACGATGATCGCGGTTCCGTGCTGGTCGTCATGGAAAACCGGAATATCCATCTTTTCGCGCAACCGGCGTTCGACTTCGAAACATTCCGGCGCCTTGATGTCTTCCAGGTTGATGCCGCCGAATGTCGGCTCCAAAGCCGAGATGACATTGACCATCTGGTCGATTTCGGGCGCGTCGATTTCGATGTCGAAAACGTCGATACCGGCGAATTTCTTGAACAGGACGGCCTTGCCTTCCATCACCGGCTTGGAGGCGAGCGGGCCGATATTGCCAAGACCGAGAACCGCTGTGCCGTTCGAGACGACCGCGACCAGGTTGGCGCGCGCCGTATAGTCGGCAGCGGTCGAAGGATCGTCGCGGATGGCAAGGCAGGGGGCGGCAACGCCAGGCGAATAGGCGAGCGCCAGGTCACGCTGGTTGCCGAGCGGCTTGGTCGGCTGGATCTCGAGCTTGCCGGGGCGGGGATAACGGTGGAAGAACAGTGCCTGTTCGTCAAGGTCGCCGCTTGCTGGAACCGCTGGGGTCTTGGCTTTGTCGCCGGTGCTCATATTCTTAATCCTTACCTATTCGTCGCGGCTCTTTTTGCATGAAACGGCGGCTCCGTACAGTTTCGAAACGGGCGTTTATCAACGGTTTTCAGGAACAGGTGTTTCTCCGGCACAAGGGCTGCTTCCACAGGCTGTCATTCTCCTGAAACAAGAGTCTGTTTTGGAAAGCCCTAGAAAGAGGCCAACAGACCGTTGCGAGGCAGAATGACCGAGAAAGAGCAAGAAACCCGGCGTTTCAGGACCCTGTTCATTTCCGACGTTCATCTGGGATCGAAGGCTGCAAAGACCGATTATCTCCTCGACTTCCTGCGCGTGACGGATGCGGAGACAATCATCCTGGTCGGCGATATCATCGACGGATGGCGGCTGAAGCGCAGCTGGTACTGGCCGCAATCCTGCAACGACGTCGTCCAGAAGCTGTTGCGCAAGGCGCGCAAGGGCACCCGTATCATCTATATTCCGGGCAATCACGACGAATTCATGCGCGATTTCCCTGGCGTGCATTTCGGCGGCATCGAGGTCGCCCAGCGACACATGCACGAGGCGGCCGACGGCCGCAAATATCTGGTGCTGCATGGCGACGAATTCGACGTCGTGGTTCGCAATGCCCGCCTGCTCGCCTATCTCGGCGACTGGGCCTACGACATGGCGATCGTCATCAATATCGGGCTGGCGGCCATCCGCCGCCGTCTCGGCATGCCATACTGGTCGTTCTCTGCCTGGGCGAAGCAGCAGGTCAAGCACGCGGTCAACTTCATCGGCGAATTCCAGCGGGTGGTTGCCGATGAGGCGCGGCGGGAAAAAGCCGATGGTGTCATCTGCGGTCATATCCATCACGCGGTCATGGAAGACATCGGCGGTATTCGTTACATCAATACCGGCGACTGGGTGGAAAGCTGCACGGCCATTGCCGAGCATCATGACGGAACCATGGAATTGATCACTTGGCGGGAGTTGAGCAACGTGCCTGCGGTTCGTGAAGACACGACCGAGGTCGAAGTGATGATGGCGCGGGCTCTTTCGCAACAGGCGGCATAAAACTGCAGCGATCCAGACTGTAGGGAAAACTAGCGGCTGGCGCTGTTCTTGCACTGCGTGATAAATCATGGACGTAACTGTCAGGTCCTTCCATGATTCCCTCGTCTCCGCCTCCCTTTCGCGAGGAAGCGCCGCGCTATTTCGTGCCGCGCATCGCCTTGCTCTTTTGTGCGCCTCTCGTCGTCAATGGTTTCGCCATGCCGTATTTTCCGGTCTGGCTAAGCACCTTGTCGCTGAGCGATTTCGAAATCGGCATCATCCTCGCCTTGCCGATGTTCGTGCGCGTCATCACGGCGCCGCTGGTCGGGCTTCTGGCTGACAGAATCGGCGAGCGGGCGGAAGTCCTGATCTGGTCAGCCGTGCTGTCATTGCTGACGGCGCTGGCATTGTTCGTATCCCATAGTTTCTGGTTCGTACTGGTCATCTATGCCATTCAGGGCGGTGTCTATGCACCCTATGTGCCGATCGTCGAAGCGATCGCGCTGACTGGCGTGCGGCGCTGGGGCTACGATTATGCCACCATGCGCGTCTGGGGTTCCGTCGCCTTCATCGGTGCGACGATGCTGGGTGGCGTGATGGTCGGGCTCTATGGTGGCTCGATGGTTCTGCCAGCTATGGCGGGCGGCTTTCTGCTGATGATTGCTCTGACCTTCATCGCGCCGCGCGTCGGCAAGCCGCGCCGGCCGTCGACCTTGACGACGCTGACGGAACCGCCGCCAAAGGCGTTGCGCAAACTCGATCTGCAGTTGCTGTTGATCGGTGTGACTTTGGTGAACGGCAGTCATGCGATGCTGTTCGCCTTCTCGGCGATCTATTGGCAGCATATCGGCTTTTCAGGCACGGAAATCGGCCTTCTATGGAGTGCCGGTGTGGCGGCCGAGGTGGCGATGTTCTTCTGCGCCAGGATGATCATCCGGCGGTTCAGCCTGTGGACGATGATCTTTTCAGGCTGCGTGCTTGCTGTGGTGCGCTGGATCATCTTTCCGATGGATCTCGGCTTCTGGGGCTATTTCGCGCTACAATGTTTCCACGCCTTCACCTACGCAATCATGCATACGGGCATGCAGAACATTCTGGTACAGCGCGTTCCCGAAGAGCAGGAATCCTCGGCGCAGGGGCTGTATTTCTTCTATACCGGCGTGTTCTCGGCGATCTTCACCTTCACATCCGGCTATTTCTACACCTGGTTTGGTGTTCACGGCTTCTATTCGATGTCGGTTGTTGCCTTCGTCGGCTGCTGTTCCGCCTTTGCCGCCTGGTACCTTCAGCCCCAGAGGGCGGGAAGAGGCGGGAAGACCAGCGAATCCTCGTAGCGCAGGCCGGGATCGCGATCGCGGGCCAAAAGCAGCGGGCCATCGAGATCAACGAAATCGGCGCCTTGCGCCAGAAGCACCGCCGGTGCCATGCCGAGCGATGTGCCGACCATGCAGCCGACCATGATCTTGAGGTTCAACGCCCGCGCCGCATCGCGCATGCGCAGGGCCTCGGTCAGGCCGCCGGTCTTGTCGAGCTTGATGTTGACCGCATCGTAAAGGCCCGCGAGCTTTGGCAGGTCTTCGGTCTTGTGGACGCTTTCATCGGCGCAGACCGGGACAGGGCGATGAACGGAGGCGAGCAGGGCGTCATGTCCTGCGGGAAGGGGCTGTTCGATGAGTGCGACACCCGATTCTGCGCAGACGTTAAAATGGTAGGCAAGATTGGTTTCCGACCAGCCCTCATTGGCATCCAGAATGATGGCGCTATTGGGGGCTGCGGCCCGAACGGCGCGAATGCGCGAGGCATCGTCATCGGTTCCGACTTTGACCTTCAGAAGCGCCCGGTGCGTATATTGCGCCGTCTGCGCGGCCATGGCTTCCGGCTCTCCGAGCGAAATTGTGTAGGCTGTTGTGAGCGGACCGGGCTCCGCAAGGCCAGCCAGCGTAAAAGCGCGTGCACCGGCCTTCTTCGCATCAAGATCCCAGAGCGCGCAATCGACGGCATTGCGCGCCGCCCCGGCCTTCATCGTCTGCCGTAGTTCTTCGCGATCAATGCCAGCCTCGATCCGTGGCCTGCTCGTTTCGATCTCTAAGAGTACGCTGTCGATGGTTTCGCCATAGCGCGCATAGGGCACACATTCGCCCCTGCCAGCAAAAGCGCCGTCCGAGATGTGGCAGGTGACTACGGAGGCCGTGGTCTTGCTGCCGCGCGAAATGGTAAAACTGCCGGCGATCGGGAAGTGTTCGACAGCGGTTTTCATCTGGCGGGTCATGGCTTTCTCCTGTGGCTTCCATATCTCAGCTGGCAACCGTTTGGCACGGAAACGTTTCAATCGGTGACAGACCGGGCTCAAGCGGCTATGAGTCGCTGACGTTTTATCAAATGCAGCCATCTCCGGAAGACCCAACAGACGTGACGCGTTCAGAAGTGAAAACCGAGACCGACGTGCAGCTTGAACAAGCTGACGGTGGCAACGCCCGGGCTTATCGTTTTAGTGGCGATTGGCGAAGCGTCTCCATTCATCTGGCCACGCCGAAGCTGGATGCATTCGCTGCCAAGGGCGGCGAAACGGCCGAGGTCAATCTGAGCGACGTCACCGCCATGGATACGGCTGGCGCCTGGGTCATTCGCCGTTTCATGACCCAGATCGGCGATGCCAAGCTGACGAGCGACAAGCCGCGTTATCTCGAGCTCATGAATGCCCTGCCGGAGACACTGCCGGAGCCAGCCGTCGAACAGAATAAACGCGGCTCATTTTTCAATCGCATTTTTACCCCTGTCGGCAATTCGGTGGTCTCGGCCTGGGAAGATACCGTCGCGGCGATGTTCATTCTCGGTTCGGCCGTGCGCGGCGCGCAATTGAAGCTTGGCCGCCATAGCGGCGTATCGCCGGCGGCAATCGTCAGTCAGATCGATCGTATGGGTGTTCAGGCGGTGCCGATCATCCTTTTGATGTCGTTTCTCATCGGCGCGATCATTGCCCAGCAGGGTGCGTTCCAGCTGCGTTATTTCGGCGCCGAACTCTTCGTCGTCGATCTGGTCGGCATCTTGCAGCTGCGCGAAATCGGTGTGTTGCTCACCGCCATCATGATCGCCGGCCGTTCCGGCAGTGCGATCACGGCCGAGATTGGCTCGATGAAGATGCGCGAGGAAATCGACGCGCTGAAGGTGATGGGGCTGAGCCCGATCGGCGTTCTGGTGTTTCCAAGGCTTGTCGCGCTCACCATCGCGTTGCCGCTGCTGACGATCCTGGCGAATTTTGCCGCCCTCACAGGGGCTGCGGTCGTTACCTGGAGCTATTCCGGCATCACCTTTGCCACGTTCCTGGCCCGGCTTCAGGAAGCGGTGGACTTTTCCTCGGTGCTCGCCGGCATGATAAAGGCGCCGTTCATGGCTCTGATTATCGGTGTCGTTGCTGCCGTAGAAGGCTTGAAAGTCGGCGGCAGTGCCGAATCGCTCGGCAAGCATGTGACGCAGTCGGTGGTGAAGTCGATCTTCGTGGTCATTCTTGTCGATGGCCTGTTTGCGATCTTCTACGCGGCGATCAATTTCTGATGGATGAGGTTTTGCCGGTGGATCCGAAAGACAATATGACAGCGGGCGCGGAGGCCGGCGAAAACGGCACGGAGGTCATCCTGTCGGTGAAGGATCTGACCGTCGGGTTCGGCTCGAACATCGTTCTCGACAAGCTGAATCTCGATATCTACCGCGGCGAAATTCTCGGTTTCGTCGGGGCATCCGGCACGGGGAAATCTGTGCTGATGCGGACCGTCCTGCGCCTTTTGCCGCGCCGGTCGGGCTCGATCGAGATTCTCGGCGTTGAATATGATGCGGTGAGCGAAGAGGAGCGCATGGCGCTCGATATGCGCCTTGGGGTTCTGTTCCAGCATGGCGCGCTGTTTTCTGCATTGACGGTCAAGGAAAACATCCAGGTGCCGATGCGGGAATATCTCAATCTGCCGCAGGAACTGATGGATGAGCTGGCGCGGCTGAAGATCGATATGGTCGGGCTGGCGCCGGAAGCGGCCGACAAGTTCCCCTCCGAACTTTCCGGCGGCATGATCAAGCGCGCTGCTCTGGCACGGGCTCTGGCGCTCGATCCGGACCTCGTTTTTCTCGACGAACCGACCTCCGGGCTCGACCCGATCGGGGCGGCCGAGTTCGATAACCTGATCGCCAAACTGCGCGACACCCTTGGGTTGACCGTGTATATGGTGACTCACGACCTCGACAGCCTGTTTTCGGTCTGCGACCGGATTGCAGTGCTCGGCAAGAAAAAGGTTCTCGTCGAAGGCACGATCGAGGACATGCTGGCCTGCGACGACGAGTGGGTGACGTCCTACTTCCAGGGCAAGCGTGCGCGGTCAATCGTGCGCGAGGACGACAAGAAGGCTTCCTGACAACACTGCATGATTAAGACGTTGCACGCGTGATTGATGGAAACCGACTGATTAATTGAAGCAAGGAGCCGCATTGGCGGCGTCCCCCAAGGGTACCGGTAGCAATGGAAACAAAAGCCAATTACGCCATCGTCGGATTTTTCACCGTCGCGGTCATTTTTGCGGCCTTCGGCTTTGTCTACTGGATGTCCCAATATGGGCGAAGCGGCGAGATGGCGGAGCTGGTTATCAGCATCCCCGGATCGGCCAACGGCCTGAGCGTCGGTTCGCCGGTGCGTTTCAACGGTATTCCCGTTGGTTCGGTTCGTAACCTTGCCATCAATTCCAACGATCCGCGTTACTCTGTTGCCGTGACCGAGGTGTCCGCGGACGCGCCGGTGCTGAAATCAACGACGGCGACGCTGGAGATCCAGGGCCTGACCGGTGCTGCCTATATCGAACTCAGCGGCGGCAACAAGGGAGAGGAAAACATCCTGCGCAAGGCGCTCGATACCGGGACATCCGCGCAGCTGACCGCCGATCAATCCAGCGTCACCAGCCTGCTGGCGACCGCCGACAAGATCCTTGACCGGGCGAACAATGCGATCGGCGACATCCAGGGTTTCGTCAAGGACGTGCGCGGACCGTTGACCAATACGATTTCCAATGCCGATCGTTTCACCAAGTCGCTGGCAGACAATTCCGAAGGGATCGATCAGTTCCTGAAGAGCGTGAGTGCGCTGTCGACCTCGATTACGGCTGCGGCCGGCAAGCTTGATTCGACCCTGTCTGCGGCAGATATTCTGGTGAAATCGGTCGATCCGAAGAAGATCGACCAGATCGTCAGCAATGTCGAGAAGATGAGCAATGATCTGAGTGCCGCGTCCACCGGCGTCGCCGACACCATTGCCTCGTTCAAGAAGACGGCCGAGACCTATGAACGGTTTGGGGAAAAGGCCACCGCGTCGCTGGATCGTGTCGATACGCTGATTGCCTCGATCGATACGCAGAAGGTGTCCGGCGTCGTCAACGACGTTTCCGCTGCAAGCGCCGATGCCCGCAAGGCAGTCGCTTCGGTCGCGGAATTTGCCGAGCGGATCAAAGGCCGGCAGAACGATATCGACCAGACGATCACCGATGTTACACAGATGGCCAACAAGCTGAATGCCGCCTCCAGCCGCGTCGATGGCATTCTGGTCAAGCTCGACGGGTTCCTCGGTGACGCAGATGCACCGTCGTTATCGGCGGATGCTCGTGCCACGATGGAATCCTTCCGAAAGGTTGCCGATAACCTGAATGCGCAGATCGGCCCGATCGCCGAAAACCTCAAGCGCTTCTCCGGTTCGGGCCTGCGCGATATTGAAGCTCTGGTTAGCGATACCCGCCGGACGGTCAACACGCTCGACACGACGATTTCGACCTTCGACAAGGATCCGCAGCGGCTGCTTTTCGGCGGCGAAACCGTGAAGCAGTATGACGGACGCACGCGCCGTTGATTCGATCCGCAGCCGGCTCAGGTAATTTTCGCCAGCGGGCGTATCGAATCGCCTATACCGTCCCTGCTGCCTTTAGGGCGTGGCACAGCTGCAAGCATTGCCGGTTTTTTACTGCGTATGCGCCTGGATGGTGGCTTTTTGGCTTGTCTTGACTGAGCTTGCCTCTAAGTTGCTGCTGATTGACGAGGGATAGTGTTAGAAATGAAGTTTCCGGGCGTTCTGTATGGTCGAAAGGCAGGTTTGATCCGGGCCTCTACAACTCTCATTCTCGCTGCTGCACTGTCGGCCTGCGCAAGCAAGGCGAACAACGATACCTATAGCCTGTCGTCATCGCCGGCCATTGAAGGCCCGTCATCGACCAGCAAGCAGATCCTCATTCCCGAGCCGACTGCGCTGAAAGCGCTCGATAGCGATCAGGTTGTTATCCGGCTGTCCGGTTCGGAGATCCAGTATCTCGCAAAATCGCAATGGAGCGACCGCCTGCCGAAGATGGTTCAGGCAAAGCTTGTCCAGGCTTTCGAAAACACCGGTAAGATCGGCGGCGTCGGCAAGCCGGGCGAGGGACTGGCCATTGACTATCAGGTGATCACCGAAATCCGCTCGTTCGAAATATCGACCGAAGGAGCGGACACCGCCGTAGTCGAGATCTTTGCCAAGATTCTCAACGACCGCAACGGCACTGTTGGCGCCCAGAGAGCTTTCCGCGCCAGCGTGCCCGTGCGCGGCACCGGCGCAGCAGCATTCGTCGAAGGCCTTGATGGCGCGTTTGCCCAGGTTGCAGGCGAGATCGTTCGTTGGACACTCAAGGCCATCTGACCAGGCAGCGATCTGATCAGGAAACCGCGATCCGGTTGACGATTTCCGCAACACCTTCGACAGTGTTTGCGGCTTCCTCTGCCCGCTCCGCTTCCTCAATGGTCGCGACCGTGCCGCTCAAGATGATCGTGTTTCCCTTCGAGACCACCGAAATATCCGATGCATCAAGCCCGTCTACCGTGGCCAGGCAGTTGGCGACCCGCGTTTCCAGGTCGGCCTGATATCCCTCGAAAAGCTCTTCGGGGGGCTTGCCGTAAAATGTGCGCTCTTTGAAAACCATGGCTCAGTTCTCCGATCCGGTTGTTCGCCGATAACGCGCCTGCGGGGCTTTTGTTCAGCCTTGTTCCATTCGAAACAGCGAAGATAAGGGGCGCGTGAGATTGTTGGGTCACTGGATGAGACGAACTCATCAGGAACCAACAGAGGAGACAGTATCATGCGAAAGTTTATCATTTCCGGCGCCGTCGCAGTCATTGCCGCCGTCTCGTTTGCCGCACCGTCACAGGCCGGTGGACATGGCCATCACGGCCATCGCCACGGCGGGTTTTCCATCGGGTTCTACAACACTGGCTATTATGGCGGCGACTACTACGGCGGCGGATATTACGAGCCGTCCTGCTACACCAAGAAGGTGAAGCGCTGGGACCGCTGGGGCAATCTGCACATCCGCCGCGTCCAGATCTGCGACTGACAGGGACTCTGCAGACAACAAAAATCCGGCCGTTTACGCGGCCGGATTTTTCGTTCGTGCAATCTGGTTTCAGGGCCAGCGGACAACGGGTGGCAGCGACGAGAGGATCGAATCGACGTTTCCGCCGGTTTTCAATCCAAAGATCGTGCCGCGATCGTAGAGCAGGTTGAATTCGACATAGCGGCCACGGCGCACCAGCTGTTCGTCGCGGTCTTCCTCGCTCCAAGCCTTGTTGAAATTGGCGCGGACGATCTTCGGATAGATCAGGCTAAAAGCCTTGCCGACGTCCTGGGTAAAGGCGAAGTCGGCCTCCCAGCCGCCCTTTTCCGCCTCAGAATGCAGCCAGTCGTAGAAGATGCCGCCTGTGCCACGCGGTTCGTTGCGGTGCTTCAGAAAGAAATAGTCGTCGCACCATTGCTTGAAGCGGGCATGGTCGGCAACCGGGTGCCGCTTGCAGGCGATCTCCATGCCCTTGTGAAACAGCATCGTATCCGGATCGGTCTGGAGCCGGCGGCTGTCCAGAACGGGGGTCAAGTCGGCACCGCCGCCGAACCAGTGGCTGGTGGTGACGACCATGCGGGTGTTCATATGAACAGCCGGAACGTTCGGATTGACCGGGTGTGCGATCAGCGAGATGCCGGAGGCCCAGAATGTTGGGTCTTCTTCGGCGCCGGGGATCTGGCTGCGGAATTCCGGCGAGAATTCGCCGTAGACTGTCGATGTGTGAACGCCGACCTTTTCGAAGACGCGGCCCTCCATCATCGACATGCGCCCGCCACCGCCAGCTCCCTTGTCGCGCAACCAGTCCTTGCCAACGAAACGCCCCGGTTCGCGGTCGGATAGCGGGCCTGCCAGTTCGTCCTCGATGGTCTCGAACGCTGCGCAAATGTTATCGCGAAGGGATTGAAACCAGGCGGTGGCTTTTGCCTTCTTGTCTTCGATATCCGCGGGCAATCCCTGCGGCAGGTTGGGTCGTTCCATGAAAGTAATCCTGTTTGGCGGGGCCTCGAGCGCCCAAAAGCGCGCCGATTCGCATATTGGCCGACAGTTCATATTTTTGCCACAGCTGCAACGGCGCAGGCATCGACAGGTCAGTCTGCCGCAGACTCCCATTCGGAGATTCCGACTCGCAAAAGCAGGAATATCTCCCTATCTTGATCATGAGAGGCTCCACTGGCGAAAGGTGAGCACATGGCAAGACTTCCGGCAGGACCACCGCTTGACGGCCTGAAACGTCAGATCGCCCGGCACCGAAATGGCAATCCGCAACGCAATGACGGATTGTTCGTGCGCGAGACCTTCCGGCTCGACCGCACCGATGCCCGCCAGAAGGCGCAGGAATGGTTCGAGGCCTGGCCGAAAGCCGCCTACTGGACCGAAGTGGAGAGCTGGCGCCAACTTGACGGCGACCAGATCGAATTCACCATGCGGCGTCTGCCGAGCGCTGATTGACGTTTCAATCTGTCAAGCTGCCGTAACGGCTGACTGGTTAGTCCTGCTCCTCGCCAGCATGCTCGATCAGATAGGCGCCAGCACCCTTTTCCGATAGCGCGTCGCATGGATTGCGCAGCGGACAGTCCCGCATGGAGAGGCAGCCGCAACCGATGCAGGAGGTCAACTGGTCGCGCAAAGCCGTGAGCTTGGCGATGCGCTCGTTCAGATCGGCCTTCCAGTGTTCCGACAGGTGCGCCCAGTCGCTCGCCAGCAATTGCCTGTCGTTTGGAAGGGCTGAAAGCTCCCTTTGGATGTCGGCGAGCGGAATTCCCGTGCGTTGGGCGATCTTGATGACGGCGATTCGCCGCAACACGCTGCGGGGATAACGGCGCTGATTGCCTCGGCTGCGCATGCTCTTGATCAGGCCTTTTGTCTCATAGAAATGCAGTGTCGACACCGCGACGCCGCTGCGCGCGGCGACCTCGCCGACAGTCAGTTCGCGGCGCGGGAGATCGGTTCGATTTTTTTCCGGCATGTCTATTGACCTCAACTTTAGTTGAGGTTCTATACCATGAGCTCCATCGTATCGACAACGGAGCTTTCGCAGACATGAACGAGAAAATGACCATCGCCGTCGTCTATGGCAGTGCGCGGCAAGGGCGCTTCTGTGACACGGTCGTCAACTGGGTCTTGACGGAGTTATGGGCCGAAAGCGGTTTCCGGGTTAGTCTCATCGATCCGCTCGAGTTCAAGGGATCGGCCGGGGATTGTGCGTTAAACGCGGGATTGCTGGAGGAACGGATTGCCGAGGCCGACGCCTTTATCGTCGTCACGCCGGAGTACAATCACGGTTATCCGGCTGCCCTCAAGGAGCTGATCGACAGCTGCTACGAGCCATGGCATGCAAAGCCTGTCGGTTTCATCTCTTATGGTGGCGTGTCGGGCGGACTACGGGCCGTCGAGCAATTGCGGCAGGTGTTTGCCGAATTGCACACGGTGACGATCCGCGACACCGTCAGTTTTTCCAATGTCTGGGCGCAGTTCGATGCCGCCGGAAATCCGTTCAAGGCGGTCGAAGCCAAGGCTGGCCTGATCGTGATGCTGCGGCGGTTGAAATGGTGGGCGAGGGCGCTGAAGACTGCCCGGGCCGAAAACGCCTATGGCGGGGTTGCCGCATGAGGTCTTGCGCCAGGCTTTAGCCGTTAACTTGCCGGATCGCCTCGCCGGCGATCATCGCCACCGACATGGCAACGTTCAACGACCGTTGCCCCTCGACCATCGGGACGATGATGCGCCCGTCCGCCTTGTCATGGACGTGGTCCGGGACACCGGCGCTTTCACGGCCGAACAGCAGGGTGTCGTTCGGCTGGAAGGAAAAACGCGTGTAGGGTTCGGCGGCCTTGGTAGAGGCGAGGACCAATCTGCGCCCTTGTTCAAGCCGGGCCTCCTCAAAACGCTCCCAGTTGACGTGGCGGGTGAGTGTCACCGAAGCGATGTAATCCATACCGGCGCGTTTGAGGTTCTTGTCCGAGAGGTCGAACCCGGCGGGCTCGATGATATCGACGGCAAGGCCCAGGCACGCGGCAAGACGAAGGATCGTCCCGGTATTGCCGGGAATATCGGGCTGGTAGAGGGCGATGCGGAGCGAATGGTGCGACATATCAACAAGTCTTATGGGGTCCATCAATGCCCGTAATCAATCTGTGCCGTAATGGCAACAGAATCCTCGTTGAGACAAAAATGATGAAAAAAACGCCAGCAGCAATCTGGCGTATTGGCGCAAATCAATCTATGTCTGCAACATCTGCAACGCGAACCACAGGAGGCTTACATGGATATTCGAATGACCACCAGCCTCCAGGCTGTGCCTCCAGTCCGCTTGGGCTGACCGGTTTCGCGCTTTTCTTTTTACAGTACCATTGCGCACGACCGCCCGCTTTCCGGACGAACACGTCTCGTGTGCAAGATTGAGCTGTTTTCCGGTTTTTAATGTCTGATCGATGAATGCGGGATCTCCCGCCTTCCTTCACTGGTTTCCTGAAGGAGCTTATTATGTTCGGCTGGTTTGAATCCCGCCTCAATCCCTATCCTGTCGAGGAACCCAAGGTTCCGCCGGAAGGGCTGTTTGCGTTTTGCTGGCACTATACCAAGCCGGCGGCCCCCTGGCTGTTGACCATGTCGGTCTGCACCATGCTGATCGCCGTCGGCGAGGTGGCGCTATTCCAGTTCCTCGGCAATGTCGTCGACTGGCTGTCGTCTGCCAAGCAGGACACGTTCCTGCAAAGCGAAGGTACGAAGCTGTTCTGGATGGGCGCGCTCATCCTGATCGGCCTGCCGACGGTCGTCGCGATCGATTCGATCATCATGCACCAGGTGCTTCTCGGCAATTATCCGATGATCGCGCGCTGGCAGATGCATCGTTATCTGCTGCGTCAGGGCATGACCTTCTTCGCCAACGAGTTTGCCGGCCGTGTTGCCACCAAGGTGATGCAGACCTCGCTTGCCGTGCGCGAAACAGTGATGAAGATCCTCGATGTCTTCGTCTATGTCGTTGCCTATTTCATCTCGATGCTCGTGGTGGTCGCAGCCGCCGACTGGCGGCTTTTGGCACCGCTGGTTGTCTGGATCATCATCTATGTCTGCATCGTCACCTATTTCGTGCCGCGTCTGCGCAAGATCTCCAAGGATCAGGCGGATGCTCGCTCGATGATGACGGGGCGTGTGGTCGACAGTTACACCAATATCGCCACGGTGAAGCTGTTCTCGCACGCCGGCCGGGAAGAGGTCTATGCCAAGGAAAGCATGGATGCGTTCCTGCAGACCGTGCATCGGCAGATGCGCAAGGTGACGCTGTTCCATGTGCTCGTCTACACCAACAACTGCATCGCGCTGTTCGCGATCTCAGCGCTTGGCATCTATTTCTGGATGACCAGCGGCATGTCCGTCGGCTCGATCGCCATCGCGGTAGCGCTCGCCATGCGCGTCAACGGCATGTCGCAGTGGATCATGTGGGAAGTCTCGGCGCTGTTTGAAAACATCGGCACGGTCTATGACGGCATGAGCATGATGACCAAGGCGCATGACATCGTTGACAATGACGATGCCACGGTGCTGAAAGCGCCGCAGGGTGCCATCGCGTTCGAAAATATCGGCTTCCACTACGGCAAGAACAAGGGTGTGATCGAAAACCTTTCGCTCGACATCAAGCCGGGTGAAAAGATCGGTCTGGTCGGACGTTCCGGTGCTGGCAAGACGACGCTGATGAACGTGCTGTTGCGGTTCTACGATCTCGAATCGGGCACGATCCGGATCGACGGGCAGGACATTTCTGCGGCAACGCAGAACAGCCTGCGCGCACAGATCGGTGTGGTGACGCAGGATACCTCCCTGTTGCACCGCTCGATCCGCGACAACATCGCCTATGGTCACCCGGAAGCCGACGATGCCGACATCATCGCAGCCGCCAAGCGGGCCAATGCCTGGGACTTCATCGAGATGCTCGAGGATAACCAGGGCCGCAGGGGGCTCGATGCGCAGGTTGGCGAGCGGGGCGTCAAGCTTTCCGGTGGCCAGCGCCAGCGGATAGCGATTGCCCGCGTCTTCCTGAAGGACGCACCGATCCTGATCCTCGACGAGGCAACCTCGGCACTTGATTCGGAAGTGGAAGCCGCGATCCAGGAAAACCTGTTTGCCCTGATGACGGGCAAGACGGTGATCGCGATCGCCCACCGCCTGTCGACGCTGACGGAGATGGACCGTCTGGTCATTCTCGAAGCAGGCAAGATCATCGAGACCGGCAGCCATGCCGAGCTGATCAGCCGCAGCGGCCTGTATTCTGACCTCTGGTCGAGACAGTCCGGTGGCTTCATTGCCGATGATGCCAACGGTACAAACCAGAAGGAGGAGGCGGCCGAATAGGCCGCCTCTCAGCCTTGTATGCTATCTCCCGGGATGATCGACGTGAGCGATATCGGTTTTGAATTCGACATCCTGATCAAGGGTGAGCGCACGCAGGCTTTCGATGTCTTCACCGCAGCCAATCCGGACTGGCAATACCGCTATGGAAAGAATGGCGGCTTTCTGGCCGAGCCGCCACAGCTGATCGCCGACAAGCCGGATGCGAGCAGCTTCTTAGCGGTCCATGTCGATGCCTATGCGGCTCAGCTTTCCGCGTTGCGGGCTCTCGGGCATGGCCATGGTGTTCGCATCGCTGTCTATTTTGACAGTGCGACGACGACGGACTTGAGCCTTGGCCTCAAACCCTCGACCATGGCGCTGGTTTCAGCATTCGGTTACGAAGTCGAATTTTGCCTCTATCCTTCCACCGAGCACGCCGACAACTGACCAACCGAACCTGAAGTCCTCACGTGGAAACATGACGGAATTGTAATCGAAATCATCGGCATTCGCGGGCGATTGCCGATTGTCCCGAGCGCGAATCCGCCTATATCGGACATATGTTCTTGCGCGCCATGTTTGCCTATTTCGAAAACTGGATACAGCCTTTCGCTGTTGGCGACGGGCTGCAGCCGCCTGAACGGCTCGTCCCATACGTCTGGTTTTACATCAGGCAGGCCAAGGCGCCGTTCATCGCCATGCTCGTTCTCGGTGGCTTGACGGCGGCGATCGAGGCGACGTTGTTCTGGTTCGTCGGCCGCGTTGTCGATATTCTTGCCACCATCAAGCCAAGCGATGGCTGGAGTGGGCTTTTGGCGGCCCACGGCGCCGAACTGTTCGGCATGCTCGTTTTGATCGGCATCGTCCGCTTCATCGTGTCGCTGGTGATGTCGCTGGTCGATCAGCAGGTGATCACGCCGGGCTTTTACAATCTGGTCCGCTGGCAATCCTATCTGCACGTCTCGCGGCAATCGCTGTCCTTCTTCCAAAATGACTTTTCTGGCCGCATCGTCACCAAGGTCTGGTCGGGCGGGCAGGCGGTTGGCGATGTCGTCACGTCGCTGATGGAAAGTGTCTGGTTCGTCGGCATCTATTCGGTCTCGACGCTGGTGCTGGTCGGCCAGCTCGATCTGTCTCTGGCCGTCGTCGTTCTTCTCTGGCTGATCGGCTTTGCCTTCCTGGCGCGCTATTTCGTCCCGCGGATACGCAAGCATTCAAGGGAAACGGCGGAAGCCTCGTCGATGCTGAGCGGCCGCATGGTCGATGCCTACAGCAATATGCAGACACTCAAGCTGTTTGCCCGCGATGAGGAAAACGACCGCTATATGCGGCAGGGTTTCGATATCTTCCAGGACAGCATCATCCGCTTCACCCGGTTCATCACCGGCGTGCGTGCGTCGATGGCGTTTCTGTCGGGGATCATGATCGTCACCATGGCAGGGCTCAGCGTCAATCTCTGGCTTTCGGGGGCGATCAGCTCCGGTGCGGTTGCGTTTACGATGGCGTTGATCCTGCGGCTGAATTTTCTGCTCAGCCGGATGATGGTGCAATTCAACGGCATCATGCGCAATATCGGTACGATCCAGAATGCCGCCGAGATGATCTCGCAGCCGGTGCAGCTGGTCGACCAGCCGAATGCGCCTAGCCTCGTCGTCAACAGCCCGGCGATCCGCTTTGAAAATATCCACTTCCATTATGGCAAGGGGCAGGGCGTCATCGATAATCTGTCTCTGATCGTCAAGCCGGGTGAGAAAATCGGCATCGTCGGCCGGTCCGGGGCGGGCAAGACGACGCTCGTCAATCTGCTGCTGCGCTTTTACGATCTGGAATCCGGCCGCATTCTGATCGACGGGCAGGATATTTCGACGGTCCGCCAGGAATCGCTGCGCATGCAGATCGGTGTCGTCAGCCAGGATACATCGCTGCTGCACAGGTCGATCCGCGACAACATCCTGTTTGGCCGGCCGGATGCGGATGAAGACGGCCTGCGTGAGGCGGCTGAAAAGGCCGAGGCGCTGGATTTCATCGAGAACCTGCAGGACCAGCGGGGCCGCAAGGGATTTGACGCCCATGTGGGCGAACGCGGCGTTAAATTGTCGGGCGGACAACGCCAGCGGGTGGCGATCGCGCGGGTGATGCTGAAGGATGCCCCGATCCTCGTGCTCGACGAGGCGACCTCGGCACTTGATTCGGAAGTTGAGGCCGCCATCCAGTCCAATCTCGACAGACTGATGCATGGAAAGACGGTGCTTGCCATCGCCCATCGGCTCTCCACCATCGCAGCGCTTGACCGTCTGATCGTCATGGATCAGGGACGTATTGTCGAAGATGGAACCCATGACCAGCTGATATCAGCCGGTGGTCTCTATGCCGATCTCTGGCTGCGCCAGTCCGGCGGTTTTCTCGCGCGAGAGGCTGCGGCCGAATAGTGCAGCAAGCAGCCTGTGACCGGCGCGGAAAAGCTCCGTTTTAACGATGCCGGACGGCGAAATTCGGTTTGCGAACATTGACTTCGGTTTTCCCGCGACAATGTGGCTCACCTCTTGTGCTCAAGGCTAGACATCCCCAACGATCAAGCATAGAACGCGCCGGAATGCCGGGGAATCTGCCGTTTGTGAGACGCGTGGGGTTCGCCCGGTTTTAATGTGTGATGCGGGAAGGCGAAAGTTTTCTTCGAATCGTGCATAGAGGCTTATTGATTTGGCGCTGTTCTTTCGCTCAAGTGTCAGCACGGGGCGCGGATCGACGCCGGGGACAGTGCGGTTTCCGCAAAACATTGCGTGAGAGGATGGTTTAGCCGTGAGCGAACACGAGATATCAAGCGAAACCTCGGGCGAGCCCACTCGCCGCGATTTCCTGTATTTGACGACCGGGATGGCAGGCGCAGTCGGGGCAGCTGCCGTGGCATGGCCGTTCATCGACCAGATGCGGCCGGACGCTTCAACGCTGGCGCTGGCTTCGATCGAAGTCGATGTTGCGAGCCTGCAGCCGGGCATGTCCCTGACAGTGAAATGGCGCGGCAAGCCGGTGTTCATCCGCAACCGTACCGACAAGGAAGTCGAGGAAGCCAACGCTGTTGCGCTGGCCGACCTGAAAGACCCGGTTGCGCGTAACGCCAACCTTCCTGCCGATGCGACTGCGACAGACGTTGATCGCTCCGCCGGCAAGGAAAAAGAAAACTGGATCGTCATGATTGGCTCCTGCACGCACCTCGGTTGCGTTCCGCTCGGCCAGGCTGGCGATTTTGGCGGCTGGTTCTGTCCGTGCCACGGCTCTCACTACGATACGGCTGGCCGTATTCGTAAGGGCCCGGCACCACAGAACCTCGCCGTACCGACTTTTGCGTTCGCTACCGACACAGTCATCAAGATCGGTTGAGGGGAATACTGATTATGAGTGGTGATCATTCAACCTATACGCCGACGTCCGGTATCGAGAAATGGGTGGATTCGCGCCTGCCGCTGCCGCGGCTCGTGCATGACAGCTTCGTTTCCTATCCGGTTCCGCGCAATCTAAACTACGCCTACACATTCGGCGCCATGCTTTCGGTCATGCTGATCATCCAGATCCTGACCGGCGTCGTTCTGGCCATGCATTATGCCGCCGAAACGACGGTGGCCTTCAATTCCGTCGAAAAGATCATGCGTGACGTCAACCAGGGCTGGCTGCTGCGTTACATGCATTCCAACGGCGCGTCGTTCTTCTTCATCGCCGTCTACCTGCATATCGGCCGCGGTCTCTACTACGGCTCGTACAAGGCACCGCGCGAAATCCTCTGGATCCTCGGCGTTGTCATATACCTTCTGATGATGGCTGCCGGCTTCATGGGCTATGTTCTGCCCTGGGGTCAGATGTCCTTCTGGGGCGCCACGGTTATCACTGGCTTCTTTACCGCCTTCCCCGTGGTTGGCGAGTGGATCCAGCAGTTCCTGCTCGGTGGTTTTGCCGTCGATAATCCGACGCTCAACCGATTCTTTGCGCTGCATTACCTGCTGCCCTTCATGATCGCCGGCGTTGTTGTCCTGCATATCTGGGCGCTGCATGTTGTTGGCCAGACCAACCCGACGGGCGTCGAAGTCAAGACCAAGACGGATACCGTTCCTTTCACACCTTACGCGACCCTCAAGGACGCGCTCGGCGTATCGGTCTTCCTGCTGTTCTACGCATGGTTCGTCTTCTACATGCCGAACTTCCTCGGCCATCCCGACAACTACATTCCGGCCAATGCTCTGAAGACACCGGCTCATATCGTTCCTGAATGGTACTACCTGCCGTTCTACGCGATGCTGCGTGCCATCACCTTCAATGTCGGCCCGATCGACTCCAAGCTCGGCGGCGTTCTGGTGATGTTCGGTGCGATCATCGTGCTGTTCTTCCTGCCCTGGCTCGATACGTCGAAGGTTCGCTCGGCTGTCTATCGTCCCTGGTACAAGCTGTTCTTCTGGCTCTTCGTGGTCAACGCCATCCTGCTCGGCTGGCTGGGCTCGCGCCCTGCCGAAGGCACCGGTTTGCTGGGACTGATTTTCTCCGGCGACCTGAAGGGTAACTACGTCGGCTATTCCCAGCTCGGCACGCTCTATTACTTCGGTTTCTTCCTCGTCATCATGCCGATCCTCGGTCTGGTCGAGACGCCGAAGCGTATCCCGAATTCCATTACCGAGGCGGTTCTGGAAAAACGGGCTGCGAAAAAGCCGGTTGCTGCGTGATGTCTGCGAAGATCAAGGAACCCAAAACAATGAAAAAGCTTGTTACAGGCATTCTTTCGCTCGCAGTCGTCGCTGCACTTGGTGCAGGCATCGTTTTCGCCGCTGAGACTGGCGAAGCCAAGCCTGCCGGTGCTGCCGCTGAGGAAGAGCATGGCGGCGGTACGCCCCACTTCCCGATCCACAAGCCGGCACAGGAAAAATGGTCTTTTGCCGGACCGTTCGGCCACTATGACAAGGGTCAGCTGCAGCGCGGCCTGAAGGTCTACACCGAAGTCTGTTCCGCCTGCCACTCGATGAACCTTGTGTCCTTCCGCACGCTGGAAGGCCTCGGCTACTCACCGGCGCAGGTGAAGACCTTTGCGGCCAACTACGAAGTTCAGGACGGCCCGAACGCCGAAGGCGAAATGTACACCCGCAAGGCCGTGCCTTCGGATCATTTCCCGTCGCCGTTCCCGAATGCCGAGGCTGCTGCTGCCGCCAACAATGGTGCGGCACCGCCGGACTTCTCGCTGATCGCCAAGGCGCGCGGTATCGAGCGGGGCTTCCCGACGTTCATCTTCGACATGTTCACCCAGTATCAGGAAGGTGGCCCGGATTATATCCACGCGCTGCTGACCGGCTACCAGGAGCCGCCGAAAGGCGTCGAGATCTCGGAAGGTACGCACTACAACCCGTACTTCGCCAATGCTGCGGCGCTCGCCATGGCCAAGCCGATCTCCGACGATCAGGTTACCTATGACGATGGTTCGCCGCAGACGGTCGAGCAGTATTCGCACGATATCTCTGCGTTCCTGATGTGGGCTGCCGAGCCGCATCTGGAAGCGCGCAAGCGCACCGGCTTCATGGTCATGATCTTCCTGCTGATCTTCACCGGCCTGATCTACCTGACGAAGAAGTCCGTTTACGCCAACAAGGAACATTGAGAACTTCTCAATCTTTCAGACGACAAGAGGCGGCCCATGTGGCCGCCTTTTTTGTACCTGCTCATTGTCAGTACTGCTCATCGGCGAGATGATTTGATTCGGACACGGGGAGGTGCTGATGAAGCTGGCGATGGCGCAGACTGTTATCTCGACCGATATTTCCACCAACGGGGCAGCTATACGCGCCATGATCGCCAAGGCGGCGGCGCAAGGGGCAAGGCTCGTCGGCTTTTGCGAAGGTGCTCTCTCTGGTTATTCGAAATTCCAGATGGATAGCCCGGCCGAATGGCCGCATTTTGATTGGGCAGCACAAGAGGCCGAGCTTCGCGCCATTGCAGTCCTTTGCGGCGACCTTCGCATTTTCGCCGCGGTCGGTGGAGCACACCGTCTCCCGGCCGGCCATTCACCGCACAACTGCCTCTATATCCTCTCCGATTCCGGATCCTTGTTGAGCCGCTATGACAAGAGATTTCTGTCCAATAGCGAACTGGACGGCTGGTACACGCCGGGAACTGCACCCATTATCGTGGAGGTGGATGGTTTCCGTCTTGGATGTGCAATCTGCATCGAATCGCAATTTCCCGAGGTGTTCAGCGATTATGAGCGGATGGGCGTCGATGGCGTGATTTTCTCATCCTATGGATTGCCCTCCTATTTTCAGATCGCGTTGCGCGCCCACGCTGAACTGAACTGCCTCTGGATCGGTGCGGCGACCCCGGCACAGAAAGCCGGCAAAGGTCCCTCCGGCATCATCGGCCCGGATGGCGAGTGGATGGTGCAATGTGCCCAGAAGCCCAAGCCTGATCTGGCTGTGGCTTCACTGGATCGGAGCGACCCTGCCTACGAAATCGCGCTTCAAAAGGCCCGTCCTTGGCGTGCGAAGGCGCGGCAAGGGGATATCTACCGCGAGAAGCTGGTTGATGATCCGCGCAGTCACAACAGAGATGAATATTGACGCGAACGCCCGTCGATCCCGTTCAACACCGCAGATTTCTTCTCGTCGGATAGATGGCCAGGACAAAGGTATGGACGAAGGACGCTCGTTCCGTCATCGCCGGTCGATGATTTGTTTATTGGTTTAAATCGCCTCATTCGTGTGCCGTGAAATTCGATGATCCCCAATGGTCGCTAAAAAGAAGGCCCCGGAGTTTCCTCCAGGGCCCTGATATCTCAGATAATGGTCAACTCTTTCAGCTGAACCGTCCAGCCGCGTGCGCGAGCATCGTATAGACCTTGCCGGTATCCGACGTCAGGTAGGTCTGGGTCATTACCTTGTCGCGATCGTTGCGGGCGACGTCGCCGAGCAGCTTTTCAAAGTCGGCGATGTAGCGATCGACTGCGGTGCGGAATTCCGGTTCGCGATCGTACTTGCGTTTGATCTCGTCAAAGGTCTGCTGGCCCTTCAGCGTGTAAAGGCGGCGTGTGAACACGTCGCGCTCGCCGCGCTGGTAACGGCGCCAGAGGTCTACCGAGGCATCATGGTCGATGGCGCGGGCGATATCGACCGACAGGGAGTTCAGCGATTCCATCACGTGGCGCGGGTTACGCGTATCGCCGGAGCGGGTTGCTGCAGCGGGCTGTGCTTCGGCGGGACGCTGTTGAACCGGTGCTGCGACTGCAGCTGGCTCTTCATCGCGCGATGCGCCACGCAACAGGTCGCGCATCCAGCCGCTGCCTTCTTCGGTCCGCTGGCGGGTTGCTGCCTGTGGTTCCGGCTGGCGGGCAACTGGCTGCTGGACGGCTGGCTGCTGGGCGATGGGACGCGGCTGCTCGATGCCGAGGCTACCGCGAAGGGCTGGCTCAGGGCGGCGTTGCTCGACGGCTGGCTGCTGCTGTGTGACAGCGCGGACCGGGGCGGGTGCCACGGCCTGCTGCACAGCTTGCTGTGCTGCGGTCTGCTGGCGGGTGATCGGCTGGGCGATCTCGAGCTGGCCGGAAGACTTGCCGATGATGTCGGACAGCTCCTGCAGCGCCTTGATCTGCTCGGCGACCGCACGGCGCATCACCGAGGCGTTTTCCTTGGCTTCTTCCGGCAGGTCGAAGGCACCGCGCTTCAGTTCCTCGCGGGTCATGTCGAGTTCCTTGCGGATCTCGTGGGCTGAGCGCCGGATTTCGTCGGTGGCACCGCTGAAGCGGCTGACAGCGTCTTCGACGGCCTGGCGGATGGCCGAGCCCATATGTTCGGCGGCACCATCGGATTTCTTGCTGGTTTCGGTCATCAGGCGATCGATGTCCGAAAGCGAGGCGCCAACGCTGCCACGCAGGCGTGAAGCAACTTCCTTCGAGCGTTCCTCGGCGCGAACGAAGGCACCCTCGACGGAGAGGCTGGCGTCCTCACCGGCCTTGGTGACAGCGGCGCGCATGGCTTCGCTGGCCGATGCGGCGCGGGCTTCGGCTTCCGACAGGGTCTTGCTGACATTGGCGAAGGATGACTGGACACCGGCACGCAGGTTACTGGCGATCTCGTTGGAGCGTTCCTCTGCCCGCACGAATACCGATTCAACCGACATGCTGGCTTCGTCGCCGGCCTTGACGACGGCATTGCGCATAGCCTCGGCCGCCGATGCCGCGCGCTGTTCCGCTTCGCTCAGAATACGGCCGACATCGCTGAACGACGCCTGGATACCGGAGCGCAGATTGCCTGCGACCTGAGCCGAACGGTCTTCTGCTCGCTGGAAGGCGCCGTCAACGAAGCCTTCGAGCGCATGCATGGTCTTTTCAATCTCTTCCGAGCGGCTGACGAGACCGATGGAGAGTGTGCGCAGGGCGTCCTGGCGCTCTTCGAGCGTACTGACCAGATTGGACTGGGCGGCGGCGAGGAGATCGGAGGCCTGGCCGAGAACCTTGGAATGGTCTTCGAAGCGTCCGACGATGCCGCCGATCTGCGACAGGGTCGAGCCGGAGATGTCGGCCAACTTGTCGACCTTGCCTTCGAGAAGGCGGGTCGAGGTGGACAGCATGTCGGAGGCACGCGTGGCGGATTCGGAGAACCGTGCAGTTGTCGATTCCAGCTGCTCGTCCATGGCGCCGAGATTGGCGCTGGCCTGTTCGATGACGCCGGCGATCGAGCTGTTGCTTGCCGACAATTGGTCGATGAGGCCCATGGCCGTCGACTGCAGACGGTTCTCGACCATCTTCATGGCCTTGGCCGTTTCTTCGGCACGGCTCGAAATCGCGTTCAGCGTTTCGCCGGTACGTGCGCTCAGGCTGTCGAGCAGGTTGGCATTCTCGGCGCGCAGGCGGTCGGCGCTTTCGCGGGCGACTTCGCTGATGCGGTCGGCAGCTTCCTTACCGGTTGCGGCATACTGATCGATGATCGGGCGAGCCTGCTCGTCGATGATGCGTGACAGTTCGGCCGAGCGGCCGGCCAGCATCGAGTTGAGTTCGCGCGTGCTGTCGTCGAGGGTCGTGCGGATCGTGTTGCCACGGGCCTCCAGGGCCTTCTCGACCTCGGTGAGGCTCTGGCTGAGCGACGATGCCTGTTCGGCAACACGCGACTGTGTCTGCGCAATCCGGGCGGCTGCGCCATCGGATGCTTCGCCGACGGAACGGGCCAGTTCTGCGCTGCGCATGGCTGCAGTCGCTGCCGTCTGTTCCACGGCCGACTGGAAGTCGGCCTGGCGTGCAGCCATCGCTTGGGCGAAATCATCGCCGGCCTTGGCCAGCAGTTCGGCAGAGCGCAGTGCTTCCGCATCAATGCCCTGGGCTGCTTCGCCGACAGCACCGCGCAGGTTGGTGACGAGGCCGGCGGCCTTGCCCTCGATGGTCCGGCTGACATTGTCGAGGCCGATCGAAAGGGCGCGGTCCATCGTGCCGAGGCGTTCTTCAATCCGGCCTGTGCCGCCTTCGATACTGGCCTCGATCCGAGTGGCGGCAGCGGCGGTGACGCGGTCGAGTTCGGCGGTGTGGGTGGTGAGCGTCTCGGTGATCCGGTTTGCGGCTTCGCCACTGATCCGGTCGATCTCGTCGGTGCGGCCAGCCAGGCTAACGGCAATCCGGTCGGCGGCTAAGGTGCTGACGCGGTCGAGTTCTGCCGTGTGGCCCGACAGGGTCGACGCGATGCGTGCGGCAGCTTCATTGCCGACGCGGTCGATCTCTTCCGTCCGGCCAGCCAGGCTGTCGGTAATCATGGCGGCAGCGGCCGTGCTGATCTGATCGAATTCAGCCGTATGGGTCGATAGTGTTTCGGCAATCCGTGCTGCGGCAACGCTGCCGATCCGGTCGATTTCGTCGGTGCGGCCATTAAGGCTGCTGGCAATGCGCGCGGCTGCGCGGTCGCTGACTTCGTCCAGTTCGGACACCTTGGCAGACAGGGTATCGGCAATCCGCTGGCCGGCATTGTCAACGAATTCGCTGACGCCGCCAACGCTTTCGCGGATGCGGCCTTCCAGAACCCCAAGGCTGCTTTCGATGCGCGCGCCGGTCTCGTCGACGCTGCTGTTGATGTTGGACAGCGATGTGTCCATCCGGTGTGTCAGAGTGTCGGCTGCGCGGCTGATCTGATCGGCAGTTTCGCCAAGCTGGGTGGCGACGTGGCTGGTGCTGGCAAGCATGCGCTGCTCAAGAGCGAGCGCGCTCTTGTCGATGGTGCTTCCGAGTTCCGCCTGGCGTTCGTCCAGTGACATTTCCAACATGCTGGCGCTGGTGGCAAGCGTCGTGGCAATCGACATCGACTGTTCGGCCAGAACGTCGGACAACTGGTCGGTTCCGTGAGCCACAGCGACATTGATCGCGTTGATCCGATCGTCGAGCGTTGCCCGGATCTGGTCATGCGTGGATGCAAGCGAGGTCGCCAGCTGATCGGCACGGCCGGACAATGTCTGCTCGATATCGGAGGCCCGGCCAGTCATGGCTAGGGCCAGATCGGATGCGTGACCGGAAAGGGCACTGGCAATCTCCGCCGAGGTGCTGGTCATCGTACCGGCGATATCGCTGACGCGCCCTGAGAGATTGTCGGCGATCGCGGCGACGCGGCCGGAAAGCTGCTGTTCGATGTCGCCAACCCGGTCGGCCATGGTTTCGGCAATCGCGCTGGCGCGGTAGGACAGGCTGTCGGCAATTTCTTCGGTGCGGCTGCTCAGCGTCTCCGTCATTTCGTTGGCGCGCGCAACCATCGTGCCCGAGATTTCGGCGGAACGTTCGGAGAGAAGTGTGTCGAGCGTCGCGGTCTGGGCCGTGAGTGTGTCGCCGAGCGCACGACTGCGTTCGGTCATGACGCTATCCAGGCGCTCGGTGGTACCGCCGATGGCCTGTTCGATTGCTCCAGCCGAGGAGGTCAGTACGTTTGCAAGCGCGCCAGTGCGGTGTGACAGAATGGTGTCGAGCCGCTCTGCGGTGCCATCGAATGCGCCGTCGATCGCGGTCGTCGATGCATTTAGAACGTTTGCGAGCGCGTCTGTACGCTGCGACAGGATGGTGTCGAGCCGCTCTGCTGTGCCATCGAATGCACCATCGATCGCTGCAGTCGATGTAGACAGAACGTTTGCGAGCGCTCCTGTGCGTTGCGACAAGATGGTGTCGAGCCGCTCTGCGGTACCGTCGAATGCACCGTCGATTGCGGCCGTCGATGTGGACAGAACACTGGCAAGGGCGCTGGTACGCTGCGACAGGATGGTGTCGATGCGCTCTGCAGTGCCATCAAATGCACCGTCGATCGCTGCCGTCGATGAGGACAGCACGTTGGCGAGTGCGCCGGTGCGCTGCGACAGGATGGTATCGATCCGTTCCGCCGTGCCTTCAAAGGCGCTGTCGATGGATTCCGAGCTTGCTGCCAGCAGGCCGGAGAGTTCGACGGTGCGTTCCGACAGCGTGTTGTCGAGGCGCAGCTGACTGGCTGCGATCGACGTGGTGATCTCGTCGGCGCGGTTGGTGAGGGTTTCCTCGATACGGCCGTGGATCGCCTGCAGACCGTCGATAAAGCCGGTTGTGTGCGTATCCAGGTTTTGCGCAAGCTGCTGGTTGCTTGCGGCAATGGCGCTGGTGCGGGCATCGAGCGTGTCGGCAAGCCGCTGCTGGCTTTCGGTGAGGGCTGCCTCGAGCGAAATTGCGCGTTGGCCAAAGCCGGTTTCGAGCTGGTCCTGTGCCGCTGTCAGCGCGCCCATCAGGGTGCTGGAGCGTTCCGTCAAAACGCCGTCGATACGGACATGGGCGTTGCCGATGGCTTCGCTGAGTTCGGCTGTCTTGTCGGTGATGGTCTGCTCGATAAAGTCCTGCGTGGTGCCGAGCGTCGTCGCCAATGTCAGCGACTGGTCCGACAGCGCAGACTCGAAGCGCTCGATACCGCCGTCCAGGATACCGCCAATGGAGTCTGCGCCGCCGGTCACCGACTGGTTGATGCGGGCGAGACTTTCCATCAGCTTGGAATCGAGCATACCGGCGCGCCTGTCGAAGGCCGAGGCAAATTCGTGGAAGCGGCTATCAAAGGCCGTTGCCAAATGGCCGACGGTCGTCTGCAGCTTTTCGTCGAAGAAGCCGGTGCGCAGATCGATGTCCATGATCATGTCATCGGCACTGGACTTCAGGCTCTGGCGGAAGTTCGCGCCCTTTTCGTCGAGCGTCGCATTCAGCGTGTTGAGGATGTCGTCGAGGCCGCCTGTGATGGCCTGCTGGCCAATGTTCAGGCTCTCGTTGAGATCGCGCGTGCGGGCAATCAGCGTCTCGTTGAGCTGGCGGGCGCGTTCGTTGAGTGCTGCGTTCAGCTTTTCGGTATTGGCATCGAGAGAGGAAGCGCGGGTCTCGAACTGGCCGAGCAACTGCTGGCCGCGCTTGGCCAGCGTCTGGCTCAGATTGTCCAGGCGGGTATCGAATTCGTTGCTGAGCGAAACGCCGGCGGTCGTCAGGCCCGAGACCAAGGCGTCGGTACGGGTCGACAGCATGGCGCCGATCGTCTGGGTGGCGCTGTTGGAGCGCTCCATCAGGGCAGCGGCGCGGGTCTCGATCATCGAGGCAAATGCTTCGCCGGATGTGGCGATGCGGTTGGAAATATCGTCGCCGGCAATCGCCAGCTCGTCCTTGAGCTGGGTATGGGCGCCAGAGATTGACGAACGGATGCGTTCGGCATGGCCAACGATGGATTCGCGCTCGAGACCCAGTTCCTGAACCAGAGTGCGCACACGCAGTTCGTTGTCGCTATAGCTGCGCTCAAGCGCGTTGACTTCGGAATGAACCAGCGTTTCGAGTTCGGTGGCACGCGCGATCGTCCGCTCGATACCTTCGTTCATCGCCGACACTTCGCGGCGAACGGCCTGGCCGACCGTCATGATGCGCTCGGAGGCGGCGGTTTCCGGCTCGGCAAGACGCAAGGCGACTTCGGCCATGGAGCGGGCGGCGCTGCGCAATTCCTGCGCGCGTGAAATCATGATGGCAAAGGAGAAGAACAACATCACCGGCAGGATGATGAAGATCGCCACGCCAATGGCGCCCGGCATGGCCGACAGGTCGGCCAGCGAGCGGATTTGCCAAATCTCAGGCCCATAGAGCAGATTGGCGACACCGAGGCCGCCGATGACCCACAGAGCCGAAACGGCTGCGGCAATGCGCATTGCCGAACGGCTGGAGCGCACATCCAGCGATCGCAGGATGGCGGCAGGCGTCTTGCGGCCATCGTCGTTTGCCGGGGCAAACGAGGGGGCCTTTGGGGCGGGCTCTGGAGACAGACTTCTTTGGGTTTCAGCGGCGCGGGCGGCCTTGGCGGCCTGTTCCTGCTGTGCCTTCTGGTTCTTCGCCTGGTTGGGCACGGGAGCCTGTTTGGCCGCTTCAGACATTTTTTCCTCCGGGTGATCCAGGGACGTCTTGTCGTTGAGGGCAGACTTAAGCTCGTCAAAATCGATTTTCAGAGCGTCTTCCAACGCCTGAAATGCCTTGTCGTCGATCGACTCATTGCTTTTATTTGTCGCCATGCGGATACGCCTCGTTACCAAACTGTCCTTTCGGAAGGATCCGCCGCAACACCGCCTGCATTGGGAACACCTCCGAAACTCGGACGGTGACATGAGGATACGCGCATTACATTTACGCAGAACCCTGACATGCACCCATTTCAACCACGCACCGACGGATAACGCATTGAGACCCGTAGGTGCTTCATTCAATACAGTTTTCCGTCAGGACCGTTTACACCCGAAGACGTAAACATATCCCTCAACGTACCGTAGTGACACATTCACCGGTTTCTTACAATTAAGCCCCTCCGGCATTCGTTAAAATCCTAACAAGTTCTTAATGAGAATTGGATGTGTTTTGGCCAAAAACCCTTGTAATCGGGCGGTTTAATGGCCGTTAACCATGCCAAGCGAAAGCTGCCCTCATTGTGCCGTGTTTTAATCAGATAGCAGCGCCGCTCCGGCTTAATCAGCCCCAGAGACGATGGAAATAGCGGCTTTCAAGGGTACTGGATCATACGGTTCGCGCCATCTTGAAGCCAAATAATAAGTAGACGGGTCAGGCACTTCCAGACAAATCCGGGCAATCCGGGTGCGTCATGGCAGCGCGAACCGGGTAAAAACGGGACGACCGGTTGCGAGCCGGTGCGTCAGAAAAAAACACAACAAGGACATTGGCACATGGCGGCTCTCAAGATCGCATTCGAAGCACCCGACAATTTCGGGGGCGCTTGCCCTTCCGCGTCGAGGCCCATCGATCTCGTGCATCTGGCGGCGCAGACCATGGGTGACAAGCTTCTCGAAATCGAAGTGCTGCAAATGTTTGCGCGCCAGACCCGGCAATTGATGAAGGAGCTTTCATCCGAGAGCGCCGACGCCCGGTTGGCGACAGCCCACAGGCTGCGCGGTGCTGCTCTTGCCGTTGGCGCTTTCAGCGTGGCCGAGACGGCGGCTGCGGTTGAAGCGGCGCCGCTGGACGCTGCCAATCTTGCAGCACTTGGCGCGGCCGTGCTTGAGGCCGAACTGTTTATCCTGAAACTATGCCGGTAATTTTCACCGGCCTATTCCGGTGAAAACACCTGAGCGGCAAAGGGGCATGGTAATGCCGGCCCCTGCCAAAACCCATGCGAATTGACTGGCCGAGTTGACTGGCCGAGTTGACTGGCGATGGGATTTGTTGGAAGAAATCGGATGAATTCGCCGCGTTCCGCCGCCGCCTCTGTTTCGGGGCGGCGTGTCTGTTCTTGCGGTAAGCCGAAACAATGCCAAGCATCCGGAAGAAACAATGCCAAAACTGAGTATCATTGCCTTTGACGGCACGCGCCACGATCTTGAAGTTCAAGCAGGTTCCACCGTCATGGAAAACGCCGTGCGCAATTCGGTGCCTGGCGTCGAGGCCGAATGCGGCGGCGCCTGTGCCTGTGCCACCTGTCATGTCTATGTGGATGAAGAATGGTCAGCGAGGGTGGGCGCACCGGAAGCGATGGAAGAGGATATGCTGGATTTCGCTTATGACGTGAAACCAACCTCGCGCCTGTCCTGTCAGATCAAGATGAGCGACGGCCTTGACGGGCTGGTCGTTCATGTTCCTGAGAGGCAGGCCTGAGTTCAGGGGTAACTCCATTGTGATCGCCAAAAAAAGCCCCGCCTGTCGCGATCGACGAGCGGGGCCAGGAGGGCGCATCGCATGCAGATGAGGGAGGGAACATCTGCTGCATCAGGATACGCCAGGAGAACACAATCTGCAGGGTGGCTCTGGCCGGTCGAACATCGATCGGGGACGAGACAGTCAAGCACGAAACAATACTTCCGGTTTGGCGCAGCTGACACCGGCGCGCGCGCAGTAATCCGGACGGGAGTGAAGCCGGTTTGTTGTCCTGTTCTTCACTCTATGCTTGCACTGTACCTTATCTTGCGGCCTTGTTGTATCGCTAGAAATCACCAATGAGATACTGTTGACGCGCAAGCTTCAGGCAAGCCACGTGATTCACCGCTGGACTGTTTGGGCTTTGATTCCGCAGCAGCGCCGTGGTTACTTCTTGGTCAGCGTGTCTAGCCGGTACTGCAGCAGCCGGACCATCCGGCGGTCGAAATTGGCGGCTTCCATCCTGTCGAAACGGGCCTGATCGCGATCATGATCCTGGATGGCCGTTTCGCTCAGCCGGGCGACGCGGGCCTGCATACGCTCGCAATCGGCCTCGGGTTTCAGCGACAGGAAGTCCTTTTCCAGCTTGCGTGCATGGTTGCGCGCAATTTCGGCGTGACGCTCCTCGTGGCGCTTGATGTCGCTCGACAGCGTATCCCAGACGAGGGCGAGGTCGCGGTTCGCCTTGCCGCGGTTTTTCCAGCGCGGCAGGATCAGCCGGGTGCTGAGTGTGACCTTGGCGCTGCCGACGGCACAGCGGTTGCCGTGTTTCACATATGTCACCGTACCGCCGAACTTGATCTTGGTGGCGCCGGGATGGCGCGAGCCGCTGCTTTTCATCAGTGGCCCGTTTTCCGACAGTGCCTTGTCCAGCTCTTCCGCCGTCCGGCCGCCGATCGAGAAATACGTGATGCTCTTATTCACGACGGTTTCGGCATAGGCTGTCGAAAAAGGGCTCGCCAGGATGCTTGCTATCAGAAGCGCGGCGAATGAAATGCGGCCAGTCGGCATATGTTTACAGGTCTCGGCAGTTGAACTTCCCTAGAGCTTGGGGCATAGCCAGCCGGAGCGCAACAGCAAATGGGCAACAGCCTCCGGCAAACCGGAAAAGCCAATGCATTTGCGATATTTGTGGCCACCGAATGTGTGTGCTTCCCGCATGCCGTCCAGCGCTCGCCAAGTGACTTGCCAGATGCAAGAAAGGAAATGAAACCATCATGATCGATCCTTTCCTGGCCTTCGAATGGGCGTTAGCACATGGCCGAACATTGACGCTCGGACCCAAGGGACGGTTGATGGCGATCATCAACGTCACGCCGGATTCGTTTTCCGATGGCGGTAGCTACATCGACACCGAAGCGGCGGTGTCGCAGGCGTTGCATTGTATCGAAAACGGCGCGGAAATCCTCGACATTGGCGGTGAATCGACCCGCCCGGGTGCTGCTGTGGTGACGGCGGCCGAGGAGCAGGATCGTGTGCTGCCGGTCATCTCGGCGCTTGCCAGCCGCACCGATGCGATCATTTCTGTGGATACCTACCGCGCCGGGACTGCAAGCCTCGCGATCGCGGCGGGTGCCCACATCATCAACGACGTGCATGGACTGCAGCGCGAGCCCGATCTGGCCAATGTTGCGGCTGCGACCGGGGCAGGGCTGTGCATCATGCACACCGGCCGCGACCGTGAAAAACACGCCGATGTGGTGGACGATCAATATCAATTCCTCGAACGGTCCCTGGAGATTGCCGCTGCGGCTGGTGTCGAGCGTCAGCGGATAGTCCTTGATCCGGGCTTCGGCTTTGCCAAGGATACCGATGAGAATATTGCGTTGATGGCCCGGTTTGACGAATTGTCCGGGTTCGGGTTGCCGCTTTTGGCCGGTACTTCACGAAAACGCTTTCTTGGGGCCATCACCGGCCGCGAGGCGCAGGAAAGGGACGCTGCCACTGCGGCGACCACTGCGTTGCTCAGAATGGCGGGTGCGGCGGTTTTCCGGGTACATGATGTCGCAATCAACAGGGATGCGCTTCTGGTGGCGGATGCTATGCTGGCCTCAAAAAGAAATATGCCGGGACGGCCTGGGAAGGAAAATCGACCATGACTGCGATCTACACGATCACCCTGAAGAACTGTGCGTTCTTCGCGCGCCACGGCGTTCACGACGAGGAGGAATTCCTGGGGCAGCGGTTCTTTGTCGATGCGGAGCTGGATGTCACCCAGGGTACGGCTCTGGTCGATGATTCGATCAATGATACGGTGCATTACGGCATTGCCTTCACCGAAATTGAGAAGATCATTACCGGCCGCCGGCGTTATCTGATCGAAGCGCTGGCGCTGGAGGTGGCAACCACGCTCTGTTCGGTTTTCCCGCAGATCCGCCGGGCGAAAATATCGATCCGCAAACCCAATGCACCGGTTCCCGGAGTGCTCGATTATGTCGAAGTGACGGTCGAGCATTTTGCCTGACATGGACGGGCATCTGGCGACACTTGGCCTCGGCGGCAATATCGGCGATCCGGTAGCATTGATGGCGCGCGCGCTCGTCCTTCTGGATGCGCGGGCGGATTGTGCGGTGACTGACGTTTCAAAACTTTACCGCACGCCGCCGTGGGGTAAGATCGATCAGGCCTGGTTCTTCAATGCCTGTGCTGCGGTGAGGACCACGCTGTCTCCGGACGACTTGCTCGACGCCTGCCTGTCGATCGAACTCCAGATGAAACGCGAGCGGGTGGAGCGCTGGGGTCCGCGCACGATCGATATCGATGTGCTGACCTATGATAATCGCGCCCAGCAGTCGCAGACGCTGGAAATACCGCATCCGCGCATGACCGAACGCGGTTTTGTCCTGAAACCGCTGGCGGATTTCGCGCCAGACCTTGCTATTGCCGGCCGCACCGTTGCGGATTGGCTGAAGGACGCCGATGTGACGGGCATAGAGATTGCCGATACGTGCAGCCACTGGTGGCGGAATATTTCTGTAACGCCTTCATCCTGAACGCAAAAGAGCCGGACAAGCCGGCTCTCTAAGTATCCTGTGGGAAGTTTATTCGATCGAGCCGACAGCCATGTTGTCGACCTGACGGCTGAGGCTGACGCCGATCACCGGAACCATCGTGTCTTCGACCTTGACCGAGATGGTGATGTTCAGCGTAGACGGATCCTGCAGGCGGGCGATCATGGCGCCGTTCAGCTTCTTGCGATTGATGCCGACCACGACCTTGTCCCTGGCAACGTTCCCCGACACGATATCGAGTCCCTTGCCGTTGGCGCCGTCCAGGAACTTGCCGGTGTAAGTTTTGCCCTTTTGCGTGATCAAAGCCGACATCGGTTGCTTGAAAACGCCGACACGGCAGGTACCGTCGAGCTTAATGCCTGCGGCTGCGCCTTCTGACGGCTCTCCTGTCAGGTCGCATGTGAATTTCGTGCCCTTGTACTTGCCGGCGACAATTTCGCCCGGGCCTTTCCATTGGCCGGCGACCTGCTCAAAGAACGCCTTATCATCGCCCGAAAAGGCCGGGGAGGCGGCGCAGGTCAGGGCTGCGAGTGAGGCTGCGGCAACGCCGCGAGCGATCAAAGAAGGGCGCGAGAACATGAACGATCCTTGATGGTCGATGTCAGGAATGTGAGGCTACATTTGCACTTAAATGGTTAATGGAGCGTTTCCCTGGCGTGTTGAGCGATGATGAAGAGCACTCACGAAATGTTTCACCAGCGATTTTTCTGGTTGCTGAAACCCTTGGAAAACAAGCGTTTTCACGGCTGCTTCACCATCACGTGTGAGCCGGTGACTGGATGTGCTTTTGAAACTGCCGTGCCATTTGTTACGTAGTTACGCATATAAGGGAGGCACGAGATGACCATAATGGACGAAATCGAGTCGCACTCAGAATCAAGCAAGACCGACAGCCGCGTTATCTACCGGCACCGCATCGCAACGCGCATCACCCATTGGACATGGGCGATTGCGCTGTTCTTCCTGCTTTTGAGCGGGCTGCAAATCTTCAACGCACATCCGGAGCTCTATATCGGCAAACAATCCGGCTTCGAGTTCGAAAACAGTGTGCTCTCTATGCGCGCGATGCAGGCAGCCGACGGCACGGTCAGCGGTCATACTACGGTTCTCGGCCGCAGTTTCGATACAACCGGTGTCTTTGGAATGAGCGGGCCAACGGATGATCCGTCCTATCGCGGCTTTCCGGCATGGGCGACGTTGCCGTCCTATCAGGATCTGTCGGCAGGGCGCGTCGTGCATTTCTTCTTTGCCTGGTTCTTCGTTGCCGCTTTTCTTGTCTGGTTCGCCAGCAGCCTGATCAGCGGGCATCTCAAGCGCGATATTCTTCCCTCGATGGCCGATATCAGGGCTTTGCCGCGCAGTCTCGCCGACCACCTGCGCTTCCGGTTCCATCATGACGGCCGTTACAACGGTCTGCAGAAACTGGCCTATGCCGGCGTGCTGCTCGTCATCTTTCCCCTGATCATCGCGACCGGTCTGACCATGTCGCCGGGTATGAATTCGGCCTGGCCTTGGCTGCTTGATATTTTCGGCGGCCGGCAGACGGCGCGGACCATCCACTTCCTCTGTATGGCGGCACTGGTGGCCTTTTTCGTCATCCATATCTTCATGGTTCTTGCCGCAGGGCCGTTGAACGAAATGCGGTCGATCATCACCGGCTGGTATCGGACAGATGGGAAAAAGAACGAGGAGCATTCGGCATGACCCGATTTATCATCAACCGCCGAAAATTCCTGACTATCGCTGGCGTTGCAGCCTCCGCCATTCCGCTTTCGGGCTGCGACGCATTCGACAGTTTCCTGTCGGGAGAGAGCCCGGTACGCCAATTTCTGGCTTCGGCAAACGGGCTGACCTACCGCGCTCACCGCGCTCTGATCGGCGCCGACACGCTGGCACCGGAGTTTGCGGCAAGCGAAGTCCGCCAGGGCCAGCGGCCGAATGGCTCCACCGATCCGACCGATGCCGACTATCTTGCGCTGAAGGACACGGCGTTTTCCGGCTACCGGCTGGCAGTGGGCGGGCTGGTTGAAAAGCCGGTGAGCTTCAGTCTGGACGAGTTGCGCAACATGCCTTCACGCACGCAGATCACCCGCCATGACTGCGTCGAGGGCTGGAGCTGCATCTCCAAATGGACCGGCGTGCCGCTCCGCCAAATTCTCGACGAAGCTCAGGTGAAGTCGGAAGCGCGCTACGTTGTCTTCCACTGTTACGATACCATGAACCTCGGGCTGCAGGGGGCTGTGCCCTATTACGAATCGATCGACCTGATCGATGCGCGTCATCCGCAGACGATCCTCGCCTATGGCAATAACGACAAGCCGCTGGCGATTGCCAACGGCGCCCCACTCAGGGTCCGGGTCGAACGGCAGCTCGGCTACAAGATGGCAAAATACATCAAGGGCATCGAGCTCGTTTCATCGCTGGCGCCGTTCGGCAGCGGCAAGGGCGGTTTTTGGGAGGATCTCGGCTACGACTGGTATGGCGGCATTTAGCCGTCGCCCTCCGGCGTGCTTGCCTTGGATGATCCGGGCGTCAGGTCACCGATGAAATCGCCGATACCGGGGCGCTTCAGCGCCCGGAACGGCATCGGCCGGCAGAGATCCATCGCGGCGATACCGATGCGCGCGGTCATCAGACCGTTGATGACGCCTTCGCCCAGCCTCGCCGACAGTTTCGAGGCAAGGCCATGGCCGAGCACCTGTTGTATGAGGCTGTCGCCAGCTGCAATCGATCCTGTGACCGCCAGATGCGCAATGACATCGCGCATCAGCCGCAACAGCCCCAATGTTCCCGGCCGGCCGCCATAAAGGTCAGCCATTGCCCGGATCAAGCGCGCCGATTCGTAAATCACGTAGCCGAGATCAACGAGCGCGCGCGGGCTGACGGCGGTGACGATCGAGACGCGTTTGGATGCGTTGAGGATGAGGCCCCTAGCTTCGCGATCAAGCGGCGTCAGCAGCTCTCGCTCGGTCAGGTCCAACAGATGGGGGCCGTCGATGATCTCCGTTTCAGTTTCCTTCAACCGCAGGCGTCCACGCGCCGTCTGTGGCTTGGCTGCCAGCAGATGGACGAGATGTGCCATCACCTGCCGTGCCGGCTTTGCCGTTGGTGACAGGCTGGCATCGACCGCCTCCTGTTTCAGGGCCTGTACGGCATTCAGCCGCATCAGCCCGGAGAGTTCCCTGATGATGATGACCAGGAAGGCGACCAGGCCGATCGCGACGGCAGCGATGGCGAGATAGCCAAGCCAGTCTGCCCGCGTGAAGAGATCGCGCACGAGACTGTCGATCCACAAGCCCACTGCTAGGGACACCAGAACGCTGAGGGCGCCGGCGGCAAGCTTGGCGAACGAGAAGCGCCGTTTGCGTGGCCCGGCTTCAGGCACGTCGGGCAGGGCGCTCGTGGTTGCCGCAAACGGATCATCGGCATCGGCGGTCATGACGATGTTGTCGCCGAAACTGGCCGGTGAACGTTTTGCCGGGGCCGGTCTTTCGGCAGGCGTAGTTGGATCATTATCGATCGTGAACACGGCGGGTTTCCGCTGCGGGGTCTTGGGCGTGTCGCTCATGCGAGACGGTCTCCGAACAGGAACTGCATGGCCCGGTCGAGCCGGATATGCGGGACGGAGAGTTTCAGTCCGCCGCCGGTCTCCTCGATCGGTGGTGGCCGGAAACGAACGAAGCTCAGGTCGGGCACAAGGCTTTCTTCCGGTTTTGTTTCAAGATCTTGAAAAAGTGAATCCGGATTCTTCGGTAAGTCACCGGTAAATATGGCTGTTTTTCGTTCGCCGTCAAAGGTCTCGCCGTTGATCGTCTCGCCTGCAATTGGTGTTCCGACGATGACCGGCAGCGTGTGGCCGTCGTGCTCGACGGTCGCCTCGCGGGTCGCTCTGACCGAAGCGATGGCCATGACCTCAAGGCCAGCGCCACTCATGCCAATGCGCTCGACGGCGCGCCGGACAAGGCGCTCGGTAATCCGCTCAAGCCGGTCATGGCTCTCGTGGTGCAGATGGTCCGCCTTGGTGGCAGCGATCAGCACCTTGTCGATCCGCTTGGTGAGAAAGGACGACAGGAAGGAATTGGTTCCGGGCTGGAAGCTCGCCAGCACGTCGGCCAGCGCGCTCTCCAGATCCAGCAGTGATTCCGGCCCGCGGTTGATCGCCTGCAGAGCGTCTATCAACACGATCTGTCGGTCGAGCCTGGCAAAGTGTTCTCGGAAGAACGGTTTGACCACATGGGTCTTGTACGCCTCGTAGCGCCGTTCCATCATTGCCCAGAGCGAGCCTTTTGGTGCACGGCCTTCGGGCAGGGCCGGCAGCGGCGCGAAGGTCAGTGCCGGTGATCCCTCGAGATCGCCGGGCATGAGGAACCGGCCGGGCGGCAACGTCGACAGGGAGCGCTCGTCGGACTTGCAGGCTCGGAGGTAGCCGGTGAAGACCTCTGCAAGTGCCCTGGCGTTTGACTCACTGGCGGGCGCAGTCACATCCAGCGACGAGGCCAGCGACAACCAGTCGGCCGACAGTTCTGCGCGAATACCGGTTTTTGCGCGGTCCGTTGTCCGTTCGCTGAAGGTGCGGAAGTCCTGATTGAGCAGCGGCAGGTCGAGCAGCCATTCACCCGGATAGTCGACGATGTCGATCGACAGTCTGCCGGGCGAAAACATCCGGTTCCAGCCACTGGCGCTTTCGTAGTCGAGCGTGATGCGCAATTGCGAGATGGCCCGTGTCGAATCCGGCCACAGACGGTCGCGCACAAGCGCTGCGATATGATCTTCGTATTGGAAGCGCGGGACCGCATCATCCGGTTGCGGCTCCAGCCGGATTTTCGATACTCGCCCGGACCGAACGGCCTCAAAGACGGGCAGTCGGCCACCGTTCAGGAGATTGTGAACCAGCGACGAGATGAACACGGTTTTACCTGCACGGGAAAGGCCCGTAACGCCAAGCCGCAAGGTCGGGTTGACGAAACCCGATGCGCGGTCGGTCAATGTGTCGAGCGCAAGCCGTGCGTCATCGGTGAAGCGGGTCATGAATGCTGGCAAGTGTTGGCCTCGAATATGCGTGGGATATGGCTTCACGGCCATCTATGTCGTTTGCGATATAGTGCGCCGGGGCGGCCGAATAAAGGTTGCAGCAAACTGTCGGTGATCCGTGCTCACCGGCTGCGGTTGTCCGGATCGAGCCATGCGGTCAATGTCCCAAGCGGCAAGACGCCATCCGAGGGGCGTGTATCGAAATCGATGACGGCAAGCGATCCGGGAGGATAGCCGGCTGGGACGGCCTTGAGCGCAGCGTCTTCGCTGAGCACCTGCCGGAGGATCTCCTCGATCACCGGATTGTGTCCAACCACCATGAGTGCCGCTACGGCCAAATCCTGGCTGCTGATGATGTCGCGATAGACGCTGGCACCGCCCGCATAGAGTTCATCGATATAGCGGATATCCAGATCTTCCGACATTGTCCGGAGCAGTGCATCCGCTGTCTGCCGGCAGCGCACAGCGGTGGAGCAGAGAATGAGGTCTGGCCGCAACCCCTGGTCTGCAGCCATATCTGCGACGATCTCGGCATCGGCAAAGCCCGTGTCGTCCAGCGCCCTGTCGAAATCCTTCTGGCCCGGGAGTGTCCAGGCGGCCTTTGCATGGCGGAGAAGGTAAAGACGAAAAACCGGAGCAGACGCAGTGGGCATGGGCATATCCTGGAGATGGCATTGCCGCACGATTTCGATCCGGGCGGCGGCGTCGATTGTTCGGTTCCGTATGCGCTTTGTCCGCCGGGATCACAGAAAGATCAAGCGGTGGCGATCTGTTTTCAAAGGATACGCCCAGGATTGCCTGCTCGTTTCAGAGCGGTGAGGTGAGGGGGAAACGTCCGGAGACTCTGGCGTAAAAGATGAAGAAAAAAGATCTGCCTATTTCTTGTGCTGCGGAGGGCTCGGGAAAAAGATATCCCCGAACCATTGTTGCCGTTCACCCGCAGCTTTGCTGATGAATGCTGGCTATCGGCAGCAAGACAATTTGAAGAAAAAACCAAAATCTGTAATTTTGATGAAATATTAGCCTGTTAGCCTCTCAAGTAAGCAAGGCTTAAAAAACGGTGGGCTGTTTTTCAAAGACTTGAAACGGCGCGTGCATGGGTCTATACACCGCCGCACATGAGATGTTCTTCAGGAGAATCGCGTTGAGTGAGAAGATCGATCTTAGTTCCTTCGTCTTGTCTGAGACCGAGGAATTCATGAATACCAACCAGCGTTCATATTTTAGAGCAAAGCTGAACGCCTGGAAAAACGACATCCTTCGTGAGGCGCGCGAAACGCTCGGGCACCTCGCCGAAGAAAGTGCTAACCATCCAGATCTAGCAGACAGAGCATCGTCGGAAACCGACCGGGCCATTGAGCTTCGGGCACGCGACCGGCAGCGCAAACTGATCTCGAAGATCGATGCGGCCCTTCAGAGAATTGACGAGGGCACATATGGATACTGTGAAGAAACCGGTGAACCGATCGGGCTGAAGCGTCTGGACGCAAGGCCGATCGCCACCCTGTCGATCGAGGCACAGGAGCGCCACGAGCGTCGGGAAAAAGTCTACCGCGACGAGTAATCTTTCTTTTCAGTCATGAACATAAAAACGGCGCGAGATGATCGCGCCGTTTTTGCTTTTGTAGATATTGTGTTCATGCCGCACGCATCATGCTGATTGATAGCTGCAAAGCGGCTCAGTTCTTGCGGTTTGCGGTGATCTCGTTCAGCATCCGGTTCATTTCGTCTTCCAGTGAGGGTTCTGTGCGGCTGCCTTGCGCAGAACCAAGGCGAGGCTCCTGGCGGATTGCCGGGGTGGCCACTGCGGTGTTCGCACGCACTTCGCTATCAACGCGGACGGGATTGGCGCTCAACTTGCCGAGGTCGCCGGTGATCTGGGCATCCAGAATACGTTCGAACTCAAGCGCGCTCTCGTCTTTACGAGCTTGAGCATCCGGCTGGCCTTGAATGGTTTGTGTCTGCGTTCCCGCAGCGACGGGAACTGCCTGGGGCAATGGCCGCTCTGCCGTAACGGATTGATTTGCTGCCAGCACCCGCGAGCGTGCAGCATCCAGAATATCTTCCGGCGACCTGGCCGTATCGAGCGATACGGGCGGTGGCGTGCTGGACGCGACGGTTTGCGGGCGAACCTGAGCCTGAACAGGAATGTTTCGTTCGGGGAGGGCTTGGCGCGGTGTTACGGCATCGGCTCGTGTTTGCACCGGCTGGGCAGTCCGCGCTGGCGGCGTGGAGATATCAGCACTTTCACCATAGAGAGCCTGGCCCATTGCCGACACCGGCGCCAGTTTAACGTCGGCCTGGGGGGCAATACGGCGTTCCGGGATTGGGCGCTCCGCGATTGAACGGTCCACCACGGGGCGTGCGGCAATAGCGGCATCAGCGGGTGGCTGAGCAATCGCCGTTTGCAGCTGTGGCTGGGTGGCCGATGCAATGCGGCTCTCAATGACGACATCCGTCGGTCCGCCGATCATGATCAGATGCTCGACATCGTCGCGCCGCACCAGCACCAGCCGTCTGCGCGTATCAATCGCGGCTGCATCCAGAACGGCTAGCCGCGGCTGGCGGTTCTTGCCGCCACGGATGAAGGGTGAGGACGGCCTGTTGCGCATGAACCGGAGTACCGCCACCAGGCACAGCAAGCCGAGAGCCACAGCACCTGCCGCAATGATAAAACGGCTACCGTTGTTACCAACGATATCTTCGATCATATGCTGTACTCCTTCGCAAACGCGTATCCTGCGCCTATTTGACGGCTTTTTTCAGGCTGATACAAGCCGTGATCGATATTGTCCAAGTCTGATTGTCCTAGCGCCAATCTAGCGCTGTTTCCACCATCGGCGAGGCCCTGCGGGACATTCTCTGTGAATTCATAGCAATGGCGCTCAAACAGATGCTTTCTGCTCTTCCCTGCGGCTGTTAAAGATGATTCTTGCTTGGTGTTTCGCGGCCCGCCGGCGCGGTTTGCAGATTCGCCACGGCTCCCGTTGAGCCGGGCATAGAGACCGAACCCGCACGTTCATTCCGGACGCGCATGGCACGGTTTAAAAAGAGGGCCTTATGACGAAATTGCGGCAGGCAGGTGACTATCACATGCCGATTGTAGACCGTGGAACACGGCCCGGAACGGTCTTGCGGATCATTCTGCTCGCCATCGTGCTGACCGCGTCGGCCGTCGCCTTCGTCATTTTCAAGGACCAACTGGAAAACCAGATCGTTCTTGGCATTCTCGGCGTGCTGGCCATGGTCGGCATTTTTTTTCTGGTGTCCTCTGTTATTGGCTTCATCGAGGTGATGCCGCAATCGCGTCCCGACGAGCTGGCGCGTGCATTCCTCGACGGTCATCAGGATGGCACGCTGGTGACCGACCGCAAGGGCCGGATTGTCTACGCCAATGCGGCCTACGGCGCGCTGACAGGCGCCACCAAGGCGACGGAAATCCAGTCGCTCGAAACGATCCTTTCACGCAACCGCGAAGCGACGGAGGCAATCTACCGGCTGACCAACGGTCTGCACGAGGGCAAGGCCGGGCATGAGGAGTTCCGTCTGCTGAAGCCGCTGCGCTCGAGCGGTGGCTCGGCCGGCTCCGGCGCGCATTGGTTTCGTCTGAAAGCGCGCATCCTGCCGCTCGAAGACGGTGACCGAAACCCATTCTATATCTGGCAGATTTCCGACATCACCTCCGAGCGCGACGATCAGGAGCGCTTTTTCAAGGAATTGCAGAACGCGATCGACTATCTCGATCACGCGCCGGCCGGCTTCTTCTCGGCCGGCAAAAAGGGCGAGATTTTCTATGTCAACGCAACGCTGGCCGATTGGCTTGGCCTGGATCTGACCAAGTTCCAGCCGGGATCGATGACGATCGCTGATCTCGTCGCAGGCGAGGGGCTGGCGCTGGTCCAGTCGGTGCAGGCCGAGCCCGGTCTGAAAAAGACGAAGACGCTCGATCTCGATCTGCGCAAGGCCAATGGCCAGAGCTTCGCCGTGCGCATGGTGCACCGCGTTTCCTCGGCTCGCGACGGTGCGCCTGGTGAAAGCCGCACGATCGTTCTTGCCCGCTCCAACGATGACGAAAGCGATCAGTCGGCTTCGATCGCCGCGATGCGCTTTACCCGCTTCTTCAACAATACGCCGATGGCGATCGCCTCCGTCGATGGCGACGGCCGCATCTTGAGAACCAACGCGCCGTTCCTCAAACTGTTCTCCGCCGTCGTCTCGCAGGATGACATGGAGCACGGTGCACTGCTGGAAGCCTTCGTTCACAGTACAGACCAGACGCGGCTGCGCGATGCGCTGGACGCCGCCAAGGACCGGCAGGGCGACATCGCGCCGATCGATTCGCTTCATCCGACCGACGAAGCCCGGCATTTCCGCTTCTATGTGAACGCGGTCATCGACCAGAGCGACCAGGCACCGGAAGAGGCGGCGATTGTCTATGCGGTGGAGATCACCGAGCAGAAGGCGCTCGAGACCCAGATGGCGCAGACGCAGAAGATGAATGCTGTCGGCACCCTGGCTGGCGGTATCGCGCATGACTTCAATAATGTGCTGACGGCGATCCTGCTTTCCTCCGACCATCTGCTTTTGTCTGCAAGGCCAGCGGATGCGAGTTTTGCCGATCTGATGGAGATCAAGCGCAACGCCAACCGTGCGGCGGTGCTGGTGCGTCAGCTTCTCGCCTTCTCGCGCAAGCAGACGATGCGGCCGTCCGTGCTGTCTATGACCGATGTTGTCGGTGATCTGCGCATGCTGGTCGACCGGATGACTGGAACCAACGTCAAGCTTGAGGTCGATTACGGCCGCGATCTTTGGCCGGTGCGCACCGATCTCGGCCAGTTCGAGCAGGTCGTGCTCAATCTGGCCGTCAACGCGCGCGATGCCATGCCCAATGGCGGCATCATCACGCTGCGCACCCGAAACCTGCCGTCTGCCGAAGTTGCTGCGCTCAATCTGCGCGAGCTTCCGGAAGACGATTATGTTATGGTGGAAGTGGCCGATCAGGGGACAGGTATACCGCCTGAAATCCTCGACAAGATTTTCGAGCCTTTCTTCACCACCAAGGAAGTCGGCAAGGGCACCGGGCTTGGATTGTCGATGGTCTACGGCATCATCAAGCAATCCGGCGGCTACATCTATCCCATATCCGAAGTTGGCAAGGGAACGACGTTCCGTATTCTGCTGCCGCGCTATATCGAAGAAGCACCATTGCCGGGCGAAGCCGGCGAGGCGCAGGCTGCGGCCGCGCTCGCGGCAAAGGCTCCCGTCAAGGCGGAACCGACGGACCTGACCGGAAATTCGGCGGTGGTTCTTCTTGTGGAAGACGAAGAGGCCGTGCGCCGCGGCGGCAAGCGCATGCTGGAAACCCGTGGCTATACGGTGCACGAGGCCGGTTCCGGCGTCGAAGCGCTTGAAGTCATGGAAGAGCTGAACGGCGCCGTCGATATCGTTGTGTCCGACGTCGTCATGCCGGAAATGGATGGCCCGACCCTGCTCAAGGAAATTCGCAAGAGCTATCCGGACCTGAAATTCATCTTCGTCTCCGGCTATGCCGAGGATGCCTTTGCCAGAAACCTACCGGCCGACGCCAAATTCGGCTTCCTGCCGAAGCCGTTCTCGCTGAAGCAACTGGCTGTTGCCGTGCGGGAAATGCTCGACAGCTGATTGGGTCGTCGCCAGGAAGGCGAATCCGCCATTCTCACGGGTTCTGAATGTGGCCATTAACCGGCGCAGAGCTGCGGGGTTAACCGCTTGCAGCGATATTTTCGGGCGAATGCTGGCCGTCGTAAAAAGGCCTGTTTCGCGATTGCAACTGAGGGTGTCATGCGCTGCGCTACAATCTGAAAGGGTTTACCGCCTTCAGCCAAAGCGCAGCGCTCTATCCCTCGGTTTGTGAGCGCTCGAATGAATTCTAAGCTAAGAGTTGCAGTTCTCTTCGGTGGCCGTTCTGCCGAACACGATGTGTCCGTTCTGTCGGCGCGCAATGTGTTCAAGGCGCTCGATGCTGAAAAATACGATGTCGTGCCCATTTTAATCGACCGGCAGGGAAAATGGCTTCTCCATCACCTCGTCGATAAAGCCTTGCCCGACTCGCTATCTGCCGTGAATATACAAGTCTGCCTTCTGCCCGGCGGCCGGGGCCGTCTTTTCATCATTCCGGAAGATGGAGATATCCGCGAGCTGCCGCCGGTCGATGTCGTGTTTCCGGTTCTGCATGGGCCGCATGGCGAAGATGGCTCGGTGCAGGGGCTTGCCGAGGTTGCGATGGTGCCGTTTGCCGGATGTGGAATTCTGGGGTCGGCCACGGCGATCGACAAGGATGTGGCAAAACGCCTTCTGAACGAAGCCGGATTGCCGGTGGCACGGTCTCTGACCTTCTATCAGGGCGATGCCCCGTCTTTCGATGAAGTCGTTGCGGCGTTGGGATCGACGGTTTTCGTCAAGCCCGCCCGGCAGGGCTCGTCGGTTGGGGTCAGCAAGGCCCGAACGGCGGACGAGTTTCAAGCGGCGCTCGTGGAGAGCTTCCGCCACGATCAGAAAATCCTCGTCGAGGAGTTCATTCAGGGACGGGAGATCGAGTTCAGCATTCTTGAACAGGCGGACGGCACGATCATCGTCTCTGTTCCGGGAGAAATCATGCCCGCCGGCGGTCACGTCTTTTACAGCTATGATGCCAAATATACCGACCCGGATGGCGCCATTCTCAGCATTCCGGCTCAATTGCCGGATGACATTGCGCAAGAGCTGAGATCAATGGCGCAAGGTGCTTTCAAGGCGCTCGGATGCGACGGCATGGCCCGCATCGACTTTTTCGTGCGGCCCGACATGAGCGCCGTCGTCAACGAGGTCAACACGATCCCCGGTTTCACCGATATCAGCATGTATGCCAAGGCCTTGGCCGTAAGCGGAATTGCCTATGCCGACATCATCGACCGGCTGATCGAACATGGGCTTGCGCGGGGTTCGCGGCAGGCCTGACATTCCGGGGGCTGGCAGCCAGCCCCCGATTTTTCCAATGGTTGCTTGATTCAGAGCAGGGCGACGGCAATCTCGGCAGCGAGCCGGGCATTGTTCTCGACCAGTGCGATATTGGTCTCAAGGCTGCGGCCGTCGGTCAGGCCGAAAATGCTGTCGAGCAGATAAGGCGTGACTTTCTTGCCCGAAATCTCGTCGCGCTCGGCATTGTCCAGCGCCCGGGTGATATAGATTTCCATCTCGTCGCGCGGGATTTCGCTGGCCTCCGGCACCGGGTTGGCGATCAGCATGCCGCCATCGACGCCGAGCAGGTCGCGCATCTTCTGGAAATTGGCAATGGCTGCCGGGCTGTTGAGCATCAACGGGCTCTTCAGGCCGCTATCGCGCGACCAGAATGCCGGGAAGATTTCGCTGTCATAGGTGACGACCGGAACGCCGCGCGTTTCCAGAACTTCCAGGGTTTTGGGAATGTCGAGAATAGCTTTTGCGCCGGCGCTCACGACGATGACGCCGGTGCGTGCCAGTTCGTCGAGATCGGCGGAGATGTCAAAGCTCTCTTCGGCCTTGCGATGCACGCCGCCGATACCGCCGGTGGCAAACACGCGAATACCGGCGCGGGCTGCGGCAATCATGGTCGCAGCGACTGTCGTGGCACCGGTGCGGCGTTCGGCGATCGCAAAGGCGAGATCGGCACGCGACAGTTTCATCGCACCTTCCGTCTGCGCCAGCGCCTCCAGCTGTGCGTCTTCCAGACCGATATGCAAGACACCGTCTATGACGGCGATGGTTGCCGGTACGGCGCCTTCCTCGCGGATGATCGCCTCGACGCTGCGGGCCATGTTGAGATTGCCGGGGAAGGGCATGCCATGGGTGATGATCGTTGATTCCAGGGCAACGATTGCGGCGCCGCGGGCCTTGGCGGCCGCGACTTCACTGGAATATGCCATCGGCAGAAGGGGGGAGAAGGGCTTGGTCATGGCGGATCCTTTTTGGCGTTTTAAGGCGCGTTCATGACAGGATTTCGGCTGGCGGCACAAGTCGAATTGCTTCATCCAGCATCGCCCGCGACATTTTTTCCGATACGGCTAGCGGCGAACGTACGGTGATGCCGGCAGCGGCAACGCCGGAGCGCAGACATACATCAATCGGTTCACCCTCCACAAATGCCGACAGAAACCCGGCTGCAAGCGAATCGCCAGCGCCGGTGACGTCGGAGAGCGCGTCGAGTTGCGGCGGTGCCACCATGACCGTTCGCCCGTCCTGAAATGCAATCGCCGACTTGCCGCCACGCGTAATGACGCCACCGGAAAGGCCGGCCGCCTGCAGCAGAACAGGCCATTCCGCAGCCTCGGCGCTGTCGCAGCCCGTCAGCGCACGCGCTTCCGCCTCGTTCATGAAAAGGAAATCGAGCCCGGACAGGCATTTTACCAGACGCGCGACTTTTGCTGGTGAAATGGCGATAGCGGCGATCGGTTTTGATTCGGCGTTCGCACGGATAATCAGACCGGCCAGCGTCTCCTCAGGCAGGTTCGCATCGATGACGATCAGGTCACTGGACGAGACGATCTCCCGCATGGCCCTTTGCTGCAATCGCCTTGGGGAAAACAGCCGGTAAAGCTCCATGTCGGCAAGCGCAATCACCAGGTTGCCGTCGTTTTCCAGAATGGCGGTGTAGCTTGGCGTCTTGCGGTCGAGGAAGATGAAGGGGCAATCGATAACACCGGCTTCACTTGCGGCTTGAGCGACCGTTTCACCGGCAGCATCGCCGCCGCGCGGGCTGATCATGCGAACGTCAAGTCCGAGCCGCGCCAGATTGCGAGCCGCGTTGAAACCGCCGCCGCCGGCCTCTTCGAACCAACTGCCCGGATTGCTCGATCCCGGCACGGTGGTGCCGAAGATTCGGGCCCGGCGGTCGATATGCGCACCGCCAAAGATGGAAATCTGTCTGCCTGTCATGCGTTTTCCTGTGTGCCGATCCCTGGCGATTCGCTATGCTGTGATGCTGATACGCTTTTTGTTTCAATCATTTCTACCCAATCTGAAATTCATGGAACAAGAAAAGAACACGCATCGATTTATGTTGCCAATTCAAGTCCATAGATGGCTCTTGCAGAAAGAGAACAAAAAGTGTACATAGCTTTCATCGGCAGCTTCATTGCCTCGACAGCTTCCATAACCTAAAGGTGGATCACATGGCACAAAACTCTTTGCGGCTTGTAGAGGACAAATCGGTGGATAAAAGCAAGGCACTTGAAGCGGCACTCTCCCAGATCGAACGTTCGTTCGGCAAGGGATCGATCATGAAGCTCGGTGGAAAAGACAGCATTGTCGAAATTGAAACCGTTTCGACTGGGTCGCTGAGCCTGGATATCGCGCTCGGTATCGGTGGATTGCCCAAGGGGCGTGTCATCGAAATCTATGGACCGGAAAGCTCGGGCAAGACGACGCTGGCGCTGCAGACCATTGCAGAAGCCCAGAAGAAGGGCGGAATCTGCGCCTTCGTCGATGCGGAACACGCGCTGGATCCGGTCTATGCCCGCAAACTCGGCGTCGATCTCGAAAACCTCTTGATCTCGCAGCCGGATACCGGCGAACAGGCGCTGGAAATTACCGATACGCTGGTGCGCTCCGGTGCGATCGACGTTCTCGTCATCGATTCGGTCGCAGCATTGGTGCCGCGTGCTGAAATTGAGGGTGAAATGGGCGACAGCCTGCCGGGTCTTCAGGCGCGCTTGATGAGCCAGGCGCTGCGCAAACTGACGGCCTCGATTTCCAAGTCGAACTGCATGGTCATCTTCATCAACCAGATTCGCATGAAGATCGGTGTCATGTTCGGCTCGCCGGAAACCACGACGGGCGGTAACGCCCTGAAATTCTATGCCTCGGTTCGTCTGGACATTCGCCGTATCGGCGCTGTCAAGGATCGTGAAGAGGTGGTCGGCAACCAGACCCGGGTCAAGGTCGTCAAGAACAAGATGGCGCCTCCCTTCAAGCAGGTCGAATTCGACATCATGTATGGTGAAGGCGTCTCCAAGACCGGCGAGCTTGTCGATCTCGGCGTCAAGGCCGGTATCGTCGAGAAATCCGGTGCATGGTTCTCCTATAACAGCCAGCGCCTCGGTCAGGGCCGCGAGAATGCCAAGATGTTTCTGCGCGACAATCCCGATACGGCCAAGGAAATCGAACTGTTGCTGCGCCAGAATGCCGGCCTGATTGCCGAAAAGTTCCTTGAGAACGGCGGTCCGGAGGCTGGAGACGAGGATGACGACGCCGCTCTGGCATAAGATCACCTGATTTTCGACCTCATGTTAGCCGGCCGCTCCTTCAGGGAGCGGCCGGTTTTCTTTTGCCGTCTGGACAGGGATTGGCCCGGACGATAAAAGCCTGTGTTCCAGTGGGGCGGGAGAGGATCGGCGGATGTCCGGTGATCCCTGATTTTCAAAAGTTTTCCGGTTCGCGGTTCAGCCAAGCAGGCTGCGGACGGTCCGATGCAAGAGGTAAGGGCGCAATATGAGCGGCGTGAATGAAATCCGGTCGACGTTCCTCGACTACTTCAAGAAGAACGGCCATGAAGTCGTGTCGTCGAGCCCGCTGGTTCCGCGCAACGATCCGACGCTGATGTTCACCAATGCCGGCATGGTGCAATTCAAAAACGTCTTTACCGGTCTTGAGCAGCGCCCTTATTCGACAGCTGTGAGCGCGCAGAAATGCGTGCGCGCCGGCGGCAAGCACAACGACCTCGACAATGTCGGTTACACCGCGCGCCATCATACCTTCTTCGAGATGCTCGGCAATTTCTCCTTCGGCGACTATTTCAAGGCGCAGGCGATCGAGCTTGCCTGGAACCTGATCACCAAGGATTTTGGCATTGATGCCAAGCGGTTGCTGGTGACCGTTTATCACACCGACGACGAGGCTTTTGACCTCTGGAAGAAGATCGCCGGCCTCAGCGACGACCGGATCATCCGCATCCCGACCAGCGATAATTTCTGGGCGATGGGCGATACCGGCCCGTGCGGTCCGTGCTCGGAAATCTTCTACGATCACGGCGATCATATCTGGGGTGGCCCTCCCGGCTCGAAGGATGAGGATGGCGACCGCTTCATCGAGATCTGGAACCTCGTCTTCATGCAGTATGAGCAGGTGACGAAGGAAGAGCGGGTCAACCTGCCGCGTCCGTCGATCGATACCGGCATGGGCCTCGAACGCGTTGCAGCGTTGCTGCAGGGCAAGCATGATAATTACGACATCGACCTGTTCCGTGCCCTGATCGCTGCCTCGGAAGAGGCGACCGGCGTCAAGGCTGAAGGCGACCGCCGTGCCAGCCACCGCGTCATCGCCGACCATCTGCGTGCGTCCGCCTTCCTGATCGCTGATGGCGTTCTACCTTCGAACGAAGGCCGTGGCTACGTGCTGCGCCGCATCATGCGCCGCGCCATGCGTCATGCCCAGTTGCTTGGTGCCCGAGACCCGTTGATGTGGAGGCTTTTGCCAGCACTCATCGGCCAGATGGGCCGCGCCTATCCCGAACTCGTCCGGGCGGAATCGTTGATTTCGGAAACGCTGAAGCTGGAAGAAACCCGCTTCCGCAAGACGCTGGAACGCGGTCTTGGATTGCTGTCTGACGCAACGACGGATCTCGTCGAGGGCGATCAGTTGAACGGCGACACCGCCTTCAAGCTCTACGATACGTTTGGTTTTCCGCTCGATCTGACGCAGGACGCCTTGCGCGCCCGTGGCATCGGCGTCGATACGGACGCTTTCACGGCTGCCATGCAACGCCAGAAGGCGGAAGCCCGCGCCTCGTGGTCCGGTTCCGGCGACAAGGCAACCGAAACGATCTGGTACGAGTTGAAGGAAAAGCTCGGCGCGACCGAATTCCTTGGCTACGACACCGAGACGGCCGAGGGTGTCGTTCAGGCGATCGTGCGTGATGGCAAGGCAATCGAAACGGCCTCGAAGGGCGACACGGTGCAGCTGGTCCTCAACCAGACGCCATTCTACGGCGAATCCGGCGGCCAGATGGGCGATACCGGTGTCATCTCGACCGATCACGCCAAGCTGTCGGTGACCGACGTGCAGAAGCGCGGCGAGGGCCTGTTCGTGCATTTCTGCACCGTTGAAGACGGCACGCTCAAGGTGGGTGATGCCGCCGCGCTGAACGTCGATCACGCTCGCCGCTCGCGCCTGCGCGCCAACCACTCCGCAACCCATCTTCTCCACGAGGCTCTGCGCGAAGTGCTCGGCACCCATGTGGCGCAGAAGGGGTCGCTAGTCGCACCCGAACGCCTGCGTTTCGACGTCTCGCATCCAAAGCCGATGTCGGCGGAAGAGTTGAAGATCGTCGAGGATATGGCCAATGAGATCATCGTGCAGAACAGCCCTGTGACCACGCGGCTGATGAGCGTCGATGACGCGATTGCCGAGGGTGCGATGGCGCTGTTTGGCGAAAAATACGGTGATGAAGTCCGCGTCGTGTCGATGGGGCAGGGTATCCATGGCTCCAAGGCCAACCGCCCCTATTCCGTCGAACTCTGCGGCGGCACCCATGTTGGCGCCACCGGCGAGATCGGCCTCGTGCGCATCGTCGGCGAAAGCGCTGTCGGTGCTGGCGTTCGCCGCCTCGAAGCCCTGACCGGTGTATCGGCGCTTGCCTATCTCAATGAGCAGGACGAGCGGGTCAAGACGCTGGCAACGACCTTGAAGGTTCAGCCAGCTGATGTTCTGACCCGTGTCGAGGCGCTGATGGATGAGCGCCGCAAGCTGGAGCGCGAACTGAACGAGGCCAAGAAAAAACTGGCGCTCGGTGGTGGTGATGCCGGTGGTTCTGCCGATCAGATTCAGGATATCGGCGGCGTGAAATTCCTCGGCAAGGTGGTCACCGGCGTTGAGCCGAAGGATCTGAAGAGCCTGGCCGATGACGGCAAGACGAGCCTCGGCTCCGGCGTCGTCACCTTCGTCGGCGTGTCCGAAGATGGCAAGGCGAGCGCCGTGGTTGCGGTGACCGATGATCTGACGTCGCGCTTCAGCGCTGTCGATCTCGTTCGCATTGCCTCAGCAGCACTTGGCGGCAAGGGCGGTGGCGGCCGTGCTGACATGGCGCAGGCTGGCGGCCCCGATGGTACAAAAGCCGCGGAAGCGATCGAAGCGGTCGGCGCAGCGCTCGCCGGATAATCCGGCTTCCATTTTATTGCTAATGTTTGAAAACCGGGCTGAAAGGCCCGGTTTTTCTTTGGCCACTCGCTTTTTTGCGTGCTCATATCGAACGCGCCAACTCCGCAGGATTTGTCAAATCCGGATGTGGTTCTGTCTGGTTGTTCGGCTTGTATGAGGATCGGCATGAGGGAAGACAGCATCTGGGCGGTATATGAGCAGCGTCTGCGGCGCGTCTCTGCCTATATTTACGATCATCTGGACGAGGAGCTCGATCTTGATCGGCTCTCCGATATTGCCTGCCTTTCGCCGCATCACTGGCACCGGGTCTACCGGGCCGTGCACGGCGAGACGCTGGCGGCGACCGTCAAGCGGCTGAGGCTGCACCGGGCGGCGGGTGATCTGGTGCGGACCTCCCTTTCTGTCACGGAAATCGCAAGACGGACCGGCTATCCCAATCTCCAATCCTTCACCCGGATTTTCAAATCGGTGTTCGGCATGCCGCCGGCCCGTTACCGGAGAGAGGGGAGCCATACGGTCTTTCAATCGACAAACGGCAAAGGATTTGGCGAAATGTATGATGTAGCGATGAAAACGATGGCTCCGCGCGCGCTGGTTGGGGTTAGCCATACCGGCTCCTATATGGAAATCGGCCGGGCTTTCGAGACACTGGGCGGCACGCTGCAGGCGCGCCAGCTTTACAGGCCGGGCATGAAGATGATCGGTCTCTATCTGGATGACCCTGATCTGGTTCCGGAAGACAAGCTTCGTTCGTTCGCCTGCATGACAGACGGCGAAAATGTGCCCGCGGAAGCTCCCCTGGAGCGAAAACACCTCGATGGCGGCGAATATGCGGTCCTTCGCCACAAGGGGCCATATGCCGATATGCACAAGGCCTATCAATGGCTCTATGGCGCATGGCTGCCTCAATCGGGCCGCGAAGTCCGCGATACCGTGATGTTCGAAGAGTATGTTAACAACCCGCGTGAAGCTGCGCCAACGGAGCTTTTGACGGATATTTATCTGCCATTGAAGTAGTTTTTGAGCCATACCCGGCGATATTGCATTGCCGGGTACTATTTTTTTATTATCCGGCTAATGAAATGGGCATCGATTGCCTGTTTCAATCATTGGAAAAGGCCCCAATGGTTCAAGCCTTCCAGCACGCCATCCGCCATCGGGCCGCGGGCGGCATAAATATTCGTGTGGGCAGAGGCGATCGCCTTTAATTCGGACAGCGCGTTGCCGACGATGATGCCGCGCACGCCCGGCAATTCGAACATGCTACGATCATTGTTGGTATCACCGGCCACGACGACATCGTCATGCGACAATCCCAACTGGCGGCACAACCAGGAGAGGGCCGCACCCTTATCGACGCCATCCGGCAGGATGTCGAGATCGCGGTTGCTGGAATAAACCAGACGGGCGGCAATCCCGGCGCTTGCCAGCCTTTCCTCGATGCTGACCAGAGTTACCGCATCAGCGTCGTGCAGATACCAGCTGGATTTTTGCGCGTGCTGATAAATGTCAGGCTGGATGGTGATATTAGGAACCCCCGACAGCGCATCGGCAATCCGTTCACGGTTGAAACCTGTACCGATGGAGCGGGAATAGAGCGCGGCATTCGCCGGCTCCTTCTCGTGATAGAGCATCGTGCCGACGCCGCCGATATAGATATCCGGCTTCGGCAGCGCCGTGGTGGCGACAAACGTCTTCTGGTCTTCGAGAAGCCGCCCGCTGTTTAAAACCAGCAAAGGCCGGTTGCGCGACGGGAGGCCGAGCCACGCATCGCGAAACCGCGCCTCCGCATCCCTGTTTCCTGCGAGCGTTCCGTCTATATCGCTGCAGAACAGCCGGACGGGCCTCAATCTCCGTCCGTCCATGGTTCTGCCCATTCGTTGTCATCCATCGCCTGAGGCATCGGCCGCCCCTCGACCACGCCGATCAGCTGCTGGGCGATACCGGTCCAGGTGAACAGGCTGCGCGCTTTGTGCGCGCCCATGCGCGACAGGCGGCCATAGAGCCGATCATGCTTCAACGGCTTCATCATGGTGATGCCGAGATCGTATTTGTCGAACGGATCCGCAAACAGCGCGTGGCGGCCGTAGCTGACGGCGCGGAACAGGCCACCATGAACGGTAATGACCGTCGGCGTGCCGCTTGCCATGGCTTCGATCGCCGTCATCCCAAAGGGCTCATAGCGGCTCGACAGCACGAAAATATCGGCGGCGCGGTAGAAATCGGGCAGATCGTCGTCGGCCACGAAACCGGAGAATACCACCTTGTCGTTCAGACCGAGTGACGCGACCCGCTGTTTCAGCTCATTGAGAATGCCTTCCTCCTGCGGGTCCATGTTTTCGCCGCCAACGGCCAGGTACAGTCTTGCCTCCGGTTCGCGTTCGGCCAGCACGGAAAAGCCGTCGATCAGCAGGTCATAGCCCTTGTTGGTGGCAAGACGGCCCATGGCCATCACGACCTTGCCTTCGAAGCCGAAGCGCTGGCGCGCCATTTCGCGTGTCGCTCTGGAAACCGGAAAGAAACGGTTATCGTCATAGCCGGGTGGGATCATGTGCACGCGGTCGCGGGGCAGATTGTAGTCGTTGACGAGCATTTCAACCTGGATCGGCGTCGTGGCAATCACCATGCTGCAGGAACGGTAGATGATCAGTTCGTGTTTGATGCGCTCGGAAAAATTGAACTCCTTGTCGAATTCGGCAGCCTTGTCCGGGTAGTCCGTCTCCATCTGGCGTTTCTTCCAGAGGCCGAGCGAATGCGGCGTATGGATATGGGGGACGGCCAGTGCTTCCGAGAGGCGCTGGCCGGCAATGCCTGCGTCCCAATAGTGGCTGTTGATCAGCGTGTAGGTAAAATTGTTTTTGCGAATGAAGCGCGCAGCATTTTCGCACCACTCCATCAGGTGCCTGTGAAGATATTCCTTCGGAATGAACTCGTTGCCACCGCAGGGGATGCGGATGACGCGGACGCGGTCATCGACTTCATCGAACTCCGGCTGGTCTTCGAAACGCCGGGTGTAGACATCGACCTGATGGCCAAGAAGCGCCAGTTTTCGGGCGAGTTCAATGACATAAACGACTTGGCCGCCGGTGTCGGCAGCACCGAGCGGTGGCTCTGCGGCGACATACCCATGCGTCGATACCAAGGCGATACGGGGAAGGTGGCTGGAATTTTTTTCGGAGGAACTGTTCATAAACCTGCGGTCACAATCTTTTGGAAGGAGGGTGCGTGCAGTGCAGCATGCGGAAGGGTTCACTTCGCGAACGGTTGGGGGTTGAAAAAGTTCCGATAAAAATCCGCCAAAGGGTGCTCCGGGGACACGGCCGTCATGCGATTGCCTCCCTATACAAACTAAAAAGCTCCTTCGGCGCATGGTAATTGGCTCCTCCGAGTCTAGATTGACGTTCTGGTTATGGATTTTGCGGAGAGTTCAGTGACGCCGACTGCAATCGTGGTTCATCGATCACGACGAAAAATGGCCCTCCTGCTTCTGGGGGCTGTGGCGTTCGTGGCGCTCGGCGCATTCATGATGAAGGTCAGCTATGACGAACAGGGCGCAGGCGCCTTTGGGGTGTTTATCGGCCTCGTCAGCATTCTGTTCTTCGGACTTTGCGCCGTTGTTGGCCTGATCAGAATTTTCGATAGGCGTCCTGCGATCGAGTTTTCGGGCGAGGGCCTACTTGCTCGCGATGTCTCTGCCGAGCCGATTGCCTGGCAGGACATTCTGGCTGCACGGATGGTGACCTACCGGCGCCAACCCATCATTGAACTGATGCTGTCGCCCTCGGCCGAGCAGTCGTTACCATTCACCAGAACCGTGCGGTTCACCCGCGCGGCCAATAGTGGGCTTGGTTTTCACGGTGTCTGCCTGAGCGGGGCGGGGCTTGATATCCCTGCAACCCAAATCGTCGAGATGATCGGTGAATGGGCAGAAAGAGCGCAGCCGGAGGCTCTAGCGCATCCATAGCGGCAATAAAAAACCCGGCGCAATGGCCGGGTTTCTCTTTTCATATCAGTGGCTTGTTTAAGCAGCCATTGCCTTGCGCAGGTTCTCGTCGATCTTGTCGAGGAAACCGGTCGTGGAAAGCCAAGGCTGATCCGGGCCGATGAGCAGCGCCAGGTCCTTGGTCATGAAGCCGGATTCGACCGTGTCGACGCAGACCTTTTCCAGCGTGTCGGCGAATTTTGTCAGCTCGGCGTTACCGTCCAGCTTGGCGCGGTGGGCAAGGCCACGCGTCCAGGCGAAGATCGAGGCGATCGAGTTGGTCGAGGTTTCCTCGCCCTTCTGGTGCTGGCGGTAGTGACGCGTCACCGTGCCGTGGGCGGCTTCGGCTTCGACCGTCTGGCCATCCGGGGTCATCAGAACCGAGGTCATCAGGCCGAGCGAGCCAAAGCCCTGGGCCACGATGTCGGACTGGACGTCGCCATCATAGTTCTTGCAGGCCCAGACGTAGCCGCCGGACCACTTGAGCGCCGAAGCGACCATGTCGTCGATCAGGCGGTGTTCGTACCAGATCTTGGCTTCCTTGAACTTGTCGGCAAATTCGGCTTCGAAGACAGCCTGGAAGATGTCCTTGAAGCGGCCGTCATAGACCTTGAGGATGGTGTTCTTGGTCGACAGATAGACCGGAACGCCGCGCTGCAGGCCGTAGTTCAGCGATGCGCGGGCAAAATCGGTGATCGATTCGTCGAGATTGTACATGCCCATGGCAACGCCGGCGGCCGGTGCGTCATAGACTTCGTGTTCGATTTCCGTGCCGTCGTCGCCAACGAACTTCATCGTCAGCTTGCCCTTGCCCGGAAATTTGAAATCGGTGGCGCGGTACTGGTCACCGAAGGCGTGACGGCCAACGATGATCGGCTTTGTCCAGCCGGGAACCAGGCGCGGCACGTTCTTGCAGATGATCGGCTCGCGGAAGATGACGCCGCCCAGAATGTTGCGGATCGTGCCGTTCGGCGACTTCCACATTTTCTTCAGGCCGAATTCCTCGACGCGCTGCTCGTCCGGGGTGATGGTCGCGCACTTGACGCCGACGCCGTGCTTCTTGATGGCGTTGGCGCTGTCGATCGTGACCTGATCGTTCGTGGCATCGCGATTTTCCATGCCAAGGTCGTAATATTCCAGATCGATATCCAGATAAGGATGGATCAGCTTTTCCTTGATGAACTGCCAGATGATGCGGGTCATTTCATCGCCGTCGAGCTCGACGACCGGATTGGCGACCTTGATCTTTGTCATGTTGCAAACCTCTGCATGGGGTTGGTTGGAAACGGGTTTGCGCCCCTATAGCATCCAGTTCACCACAGGCAAAGGCATACACGCGCAATTCCGCGTGCGTTTCCTGTCGATTGCAAAACCTGCCTTCAATGGCCCCGGACGGCGCGCGGAAAATCTGCGGCGCGGCGCTTGGCATAGCTTCTTTCCTCGCGAACGAGGATGCTTTCCGCGTCGAGCGCGGCAATTGGCGTATGGCGCTCGGTGGGCACCAGTCCATCGAGCTGCAAGGCCAGATAGCGGCCGCAGCAAACCCGTAGAAAAGATGTGAAATTTTCCGGTGCGTGGCCTTCGCCGAGCGATTCGATATAGAGCCGCCCGATCAGGCGGCCGACAGACATGCCGTCGCGGTCGCCGATATCATCGAGGATGGACCAGAAGAAGCTTTCAAGCCGGATGCTTGTTGCCACCCCGTCGATCCGCACCGAACGGGTCACACTTTGCCAGAGCGCCGGGTCGGCGCCGATGAATAACCTGCACATCCATTCCTCCCAGAACTCCGGCCTGAAGTGTTCACGCTTCGGTGCGGTTTGGCAAGTCCGCGCTCAGGCCGCGGAGCGTGTCAGCGTCACGTTGTGACGGATCTCCGTTCCGAGAACCGTCAGGAACTGGCCGATCCAGGCGGGATGCGCAGGCCAGGCGGGGGCAGAGACCAGATTGCCATCGGTGACAGCCTGATCGACCGGAATGTCCGCGTAGTGACCACCGGCAAGCTCGACGTCGAAGCGGCAGGCGGGGTAGGCGGAGCAGGTTCTGCCCTTGAGCACGCCGGCTGCCGACAGCAACTGCGCGCCATGGCAGATTGCGGCCACCGGTTTTCCCGCGTCGAAGAAGTGACGCACCATAGCAATGACGTTTGCGTCGAGACGCAGATATTCAGGCGCACGGCCGCCGGGAATGACCAGCGCGTCGTAGGTCTCGGCCTTGGTGTCGGCGAAAGTCGCGTTCAGGGTAAAGTTATGGCCGCGTTTCTCCGAATAGGTCTGGTCGCCTTCGAAATCATGGATGGCCGTGGCGATCTGCTGGCCGGCCGCCTTGCCTGGGCAGACGGCGTGAACGGTATGACCGACGGCAAGCAGTGCCTGGAATGGCACCATCGTCTCGTAGTCCTCGGTAAAGTCGCCACAGATCATTAGAATTTTCTTGCCGCCCATCGTATCCTCCATCGGGTTGCGTACAATGTCAGGATGCCACGGCCGATCTCCGGCAAGGTATTAGCCGGTTACTACATTGAACGGCCCTTGAAGATGATCCGTATGCCGCATCATTCCGGCCTCGCGTGTCGCGATGAATTTGATTATGAGCAGACCCAATTTCTGGCGCTGGAGCGCCGGTCGCGCATCTGAAATCAGGAGATGATGGATGAAACGGTTCCTATTTGCTCTTCTGGCCTGCTGTGCCTTTTCGCCTGCGCAGGCGGCCGATCCCGCCGCACCCGTCAACGAAATCATGCAGGAAGCCGTCAAAGGCTGGGCGGAGGAAGCGCAGCCGGGTGAGGACTACTTCTCCGACGCACGGCTTGGCCGGATCTACAGTCAGGATTTCGCCAAGGCCTATCACGATGCGGCAAAGTTTCCGGCCTATGACGAGGGCGATTCGCCGTTCGACTATGATGTCATCGTCAGCGGCCAGGACAGTTGTGCGATCAAGGATCTGTCCGTCACCGCCGGTCCGGAAGCGGATGGTAAAAGCGATGTGAAGGTCACCTTCGACAATACCCATTGTTTCGGCGAGCGCGCAGCTGACTGGAAACCGAGCGAATTGCATTTCATGGTCATCGAAGAAGGCGGCAAGCCGGTTATCGACGATATCGTCCGCACGGGTGATTCAGGCTCACTCAAAGGCGAGTTGCAGGCGATCACCAGCCAAGGCGCAAGCAATCCACAATAGGCCGTTGCGGGCTGCGGCTTTCAAAATCCCTGCATCTGTGCAAGGAAGCGCGAAACAAAGACCTGAAAACAGAGACGAAAGCACCGGAATGGCAGGAACCAACAGCGAGCGCGTACTTCTGACCGAAGGACCGGCGATCATTCTGGTGCATCCGCAGCTTGGCGAGAACATCGGCATGGTGGCGCGCGCCATGGCCAATTTCGGTCTTTCGGAACTGCGTCTGGTCGCCCCGCGCGACGGCTGGCCGAGCGAGAAGGCGCGCTCAGCCGCAAGCCGGGCCGATCATGTCATCGACGCCGCCAAGCTCTACGAAACAGTGCCGGAAGCGATCGCCGATCTGAATTTCGTTTATGCGACGACGGCGCGCGACCGTTATGGCTACAAGCCGGTGCGTTCGCCGCTTATCGCTGCCGAGACGCTACGCAATCGCTTCAACATGGGCGAGGCGACCGGCATCCTGTTCGGCCGGGAACGCACAGGCCTCACTAACGAGGAAGTGGCGCTCGCCGACGAGATCGTCACATTTCCGGTCAACCCGGCCTTTGCCTCGCTCAATCTGGCACAGGCAGTTCTCCTGATGTCCTATGAATGGCTGAAGACATCGATGGAATCGCGCGAGGAAACCTCCTTTCACGCGCTGCCGCAGAACCCTTCGACGAAGGACCAGCTTCAGGGCTTGTTCGATCATGTCGAGGAGGCGCTGGAAGCGCGCGGATACTTCCGGCCGGTCGCCAAAAAGCCGAAATTGGTGGACAATTTGCGGGCTGTCCTGACCCGCCCCGGCTTTACCGAATCCGAAATCCGGCTGGTGCGCGGCGTCATCTCATCTCTCGACCGTTTCACCCGCGATGCGCCGCGTGGTGCCGGAGCACCGGAAAATTCGCGCGCGAACAAGGTTGATGACACCGGTGACGACACCTGAGCTGAAGCCTATCCTCGTTTTCGACAGCGGCATCGGCGGGCTGACTGTCCTGCGCGAGGCGCGCGTGCTGATGCCGGAGCGGCACTTCATCTATGTTGCCGACGATGCCGGCTTTCCTTATGGCGGCTGGGAAGAGGGGGCGCTGAAGGAACGTGTCATCTCGTTGTTTGCCAGATTGCTGAGCGAGCACGATCCCGAAATCTGCATCATCGCCTGCAATACGGCCTTCACACTGGTCGGCGCCGACCTGCGGGCAGCGTTCCCGCAGATGCGCTTCGTCGGTACCGTTCCGGCGATCAAGCCGGCAGCAGAGCGGACGCGCTCCGGCCTCGTTTCGGTGCTGGCGACGCCAGGCACCGTCAAGCGCGCCTATACCCGCGATCTCATCCAGTCCTTTGCCACACAATGTCACGTCCGGCTGGTCGGTTCGGAAAATCTTGCCCGGATGGCGGAAGTCTATATCCGTGGCGAGCAAATCGACGATGCGGCGGTGCTCTCCGAAATCGAGCAGTGTTTCGTCGAGAAGGACGGCAGGAAGACGGATATTGTCGTGCTCGCCTGCACGCATTATCCATTCATGGCCAATGTCTTTCGCCGTCTTGCGCCGTGGCCGGTCGACTGGCTCGATCCGGCTGAAGCGATTGCCCGGCGAGCGCGCAGCCTTGTGCCGTTGCCGGATGGTTTTGAGCCGTTGAACGGAGTAGATCCGGCGATCTTCACGTCTGGCAAGCCGGATTTTACCACCCGTCGGCTGCTGCAAGGGTTCGGGCTGACCGTATCCCAAGCAAACTGAGATGGTGGAGATCAGACCGCTCACGCCAGAAACGGATGGGTTCGCGCTTTTGCTGCAAGAAAGCGTGGTTGAAGGTCATCGTATGCTGCATCGTCTGCAGGAAAACTGGACCTCTGGCTTGAACCGGTTTGATCGCCCTGGAGAAATCTTGGTTGGGTCCTTCGACAACGGCCGGCTAACCGGCATCTGTGGCCGCAATATTGATCCGTTTGCTAATAATGCCGCCGCTGGCCGAGTCCGTCATCTGTACGTGGCAACGGCCTATCGAAACACAGGTGTCGGCGGCCAGCTGATCCGGTTCATTGCCCGTGATGCGGATAGGTTTTTCCGGTTTTTGAACACCCGAGCCCCGCCACAAGCCTATGAATTCTACGAGCACCTTGGTTTTTCGCCGGTTTTGGAAAACAGCACAGTCACGCACAGGCTTTATTTCTGAAGATCCCGCCGTCTTAGCTGTGGGTTTTGGTGCGATTGGCGCGCGGAACAGGCGGTTTGGTGGTAGGGGTCAACGCTTGCGGGTTCGTGGCGGCGCATCCGGCATGGCATTTTGAACGAGGTGGATATGAAAGTCGGCATCGACATGGGGACGGCGCCCGACGGCGCAGCCGTTCCGCTCGATATCGAGGAGCTTCTGGCGACGCGTCTTCTGGTGCAGGGTAATTCCGGCTCGGGAAAGTCGCATCTGCTGCGCCGTTTGCTGGAACAGTCCGCCCCATGGGTGCAGCAGTGCATCATCGATCCGGAAGGCGATTTCGTTACGCTTGCCGATAAATTCGGCCATGTGGTGATCGAAGGCGAGCGCACGGAAGCCGAACTGATCGGCATTGCCAGCCGTATTCGCCAGCATCGCGTCTCCTGCGTGCTGTCGCTGGAAGGACTGGATGTCGAGCAGCAGATGCGCAGCGCCGGCATTTTCCTCAATGCGATGTTCGATGCCGACCGTGATTACTGGTATCCGGTTCTGGTGGTTGTCGATGAAGCGCAGATGTTTGCGCCGTCCGTTGCCGGCGATGTCTCGGAAGAAGCGCGAAAAATCTCGCTTGGTGCCATGACCAACCTGATGTGCCGTGGCCGCAAACGCGGGCTGGCCGGTGTCATCGCCACGCAGCGTCTGGCCAAACTTGCCAAGAACGTCGCGGCCGAAGCCTCCAACTTCCTGATGGGCCGCACCTTCCTCGATATCGACATGGCGCGCGCAGCCGACCTACTCGGTATGGATCGCCGTACTGCCGAGATGTTCCGCGACCTGAAGCGCGGCTCCTTCGTGGCACTCGGCCCGGCTTTGTCGCGCCGTCCGTTGCCGGTGACCATCGGCGATGTTGAAACCTCGGCCCGCTCGACCAGCCCCAAGTTGACGCCGCTGCCGGAGGCGGTCGCCGATGTCGAAGACCTGATTTTTACACCGGACCCGGAAGAACTGATCCGGCCGCTCATGCGCCGTCCCAGCGCCCAGCCGCGCCCAGCGACCGATATTCTTGCCGAACTATCCCGGCCGCGGCCGGAGCCGATCGGGCTGTCCGAGCCGAAAGCGCCGGTGCCGGAAATGCCCGTTCAGGAGCGCGAAGCGCTGCTTGATGGCCTGCTCGCGGAAATCCTCGAACATCCAGACGCGGCGTTCCGCGCCGATGCCGAGCTGTTTCAGGATTTTCTTGTCCGCTGCCGTATTCGCCGCGTGCCTGGTGCACCACTGTCGCTGAGTGCTTTCCGCCGGAAAATGGCGGTTGGCCGTTCCGGTGTCGATCCGGAGACGGCTGCGAGCGAGATCTGGGCGTCGGCGCTCAATCTGTCGCGCAATGTTACGGATGATTTGCAGGGCGTGTTCCTGCTGGTGGCGCAGTCAGCCGTTCGCAACCTGCCATGCCCGTCGGACGCCATGATCGCGCGCGCCTACGGTACGCATTCGGCCCGCCGCGCCCGCCGTCTGCTCGGCTATTTCGAGGAGCAGGGCCTGATCGTTGTGCACAGTGATCACTCCGGCAAGCGAATCGTTGCTTTTCCCGATCTGCAGGTCGAAACGGCGCCGGGTGCCGCCGATGCTGTTTACGATGACGCCGGAAACCGCAGCGCTGCTGAATAAAGGCCACTCGCGTCCTGAGCCAATATATCAAACCCAGGTCTGAATGATGCGCTCGGAGGCGTGAATGCAGGTGAGTTCAAGCCTCTCCGGACCGGTATTGACGAAGCGATGCGGTGTTTCGGCCGTGACCACGATGATGTCGCCGACCTTTGCGTCGAGTGTTTCAACCCCGACAGTGAATTGTGCTTGGCCTGATCTGACGATCCATGTCTCGCTATAGGGGTGTGTATGCAGCGCCGGCCCCTGGCCGGGTTCATTATCGACCAGAAAAATGGAAATCGGGGTGTCGTACTCTGCTCCTTCGAACAGCGTGGTTCTGTTCGACCGCTGATTTTGCTCAGTGCGGGGAATGACATGGAACATGCTGGCCTCCGTTTTGCGGTCTGGTGAATTGCGTGCGAAGTCGATATATCTTCACGGGAAGATAATAAGCAAAACTATCTTCTCGTCAAGATACTTTTGTAGCGATGGAGCTGCGACGTGGCGCTAGACAAGGAAAACGTTGACCATGTGGACCGCCTACGCGGTCAGTGGGATAAGGAATTGCCGGACCTTGATACGGAACCGATGGCGATTCTCGGGCGTGCCTACCGGCTTGCCAATTTGGTGCGCCCGTCGATCGAAGCGACATTTGCGTCCTTCGGGCTTGATCGCGGCGAGTTCGACGTCATATCGACGCTACGGCGGTCAGGACCGCCCTACAGGCTGACGCCGACAGAACTCTATACCTCGCTGATGATCTCGTCCGGTGGGCTGACACATCGGCTGGATAGGCTGCAGAAGTCAGGATTGATTCTGCGCGAGCGGTCAGCGGCAGACGGACGCAGCATGGTCGTTGGTCTGACGGAAGAGGGGATACGGCTTGCCGAGGCCGCATTTCGCGCCGATATGGCCAGCGAGATGGCGTATCTGACGGATTTGAGTGAGAAGGAGCGGCGGGATCTGGCCGTGCTGCTGCGCAAGCTGCTTGGCTCTCTGGAGAAAAGAGCCGCTAGCGATAAGCCGTGACCTTGGGCCAAAAACCGCAAATTCGTTTGACAATGCCGGGTGAAGCCACTAAAGCCGCCACAACGCCGGGCCGAAATGCCCGGTGTTTTATTTGACATGTCCCGTGGCTTCTCCGTTAGCTTAATGTGAGAAACCTGTCAGAGCTCGCAAAATCGAGTTCAGAGGAGGGTGTGTTTCCTTCATCCGGTTTGGAAACAAACCGGTGCAACGTTCTGAAAGGAAATGCGATGAGCAAGCGCGAATCGTCCAAGTACAAAATCGACCGCCGTATGGGCGAGAACATCTGGGGCCGTCCTAAGTCCCCGGTAAACCGCCGCGAATACGGTCCTGGCCAGCACGGTCAGCGCCGCAAGTCCAAGCTTTCCGACTTCGGTGTGCAGCTGCGCGCCAAGCAGAAGCTCAAGGGCTACTACGGCGACATCCGCGAAAAGCAGTTCCGTGCGATCTTCGCCGAAGCTGACCGTCGCAAGGGTGACACGTCCGAGAACCTGATCGGCCTGCTCGAATCGCGCCTCGACGCGATCGTGTACCGCGCCAAGTTCGTGCCGACGGTCTTTGCTGCCCGTCAGTTCGTCAACCACGGCCACGTCAAGGTCAACGGCGTTCGCGTCAACATCGGTTCGTACCGCTGCAAGGCTGGCGACGTGATCGAAGTTCGCGAAAAGTCCAAGCAGCTCGTTTCGGTTCTCGAAGCCGTTACGCTCGCTGAACGCGACGTTCCGGACTACATCGAAGTCGACCACAACAAGATGGTTGCGACCTTCGCACGCATTCCTTCCCTGGCTGACGTTCCGTACCCGGTCATCATGGAACCGAACCTCGTCGTCGAATTCTATTCGCGATAATTTCTTGAGGCTCCGGCCTTGCGAATTTCGGAAAAGCCACTCAGAGATGAGTGGCTTTTTTGTTGCGCTGCACTCTACGGAGAATGACTGATGCCCGGCCCGTTGGACCTGCAGTCGATTGTCGATGATATCCACCGCGAGCTTGCGCCGCGGCTCGGCGAGGGCAAGGTGGCTGACTATATCCCACAGCTCGCCCGCGTCGATCCCAAGAGTTTTGGCATGGCGATTGTTACCGTTGATGGCGATGTCCATCTGGCCGGCGATGCGCAGGTGCCATTTTCCATTCAGAGTATTTCCAAAGTTTTCACACTGACGCTGGCGCTCGGCAAACACGGTGAAAATATCTGGAAGCGCGTTGGCCGCGAACCGTCGGGTTCCGCTTTCAATTCGATCGTACAGCTGGAGCAAGAGCACGGTATTCCGCGCAATCCCTTCATCAATGCCGGTGCGATTGCGATTACCGATCTGGTGCTGGCCGGCCATACGCCGAAGGAGGCGATCGGCGAAGTCGTGCGGTTTGTGCGGCATCTCGCCGATGAGGACGATATCGTCATCGATCCCGAAGTCGCCCGGTCGGAAGCAGCCACCGGCTACCGCAATTTTGCACTCGCCAATTTCATGCGTTCCTTCGGCAAGCTCGATCACCCCGTCGATCATGTGCTCGGCGTCTATTTCCATCAATGTGCGCTGGCGATGAGCTGTGTCCAGCTGGCCAAGGCCGGGCTGTTTCTGGCTGCGTCCGGCACAAATCCGCTGACGAAACATTCCGTCGTCTCAAAACAGCGGGCGCGGCGTATCAATGCGCTGATGCTCACTTGCGGCCATTACGACGGTTCAGGTGATTTCGCGTATCGTGTCGGCTTGCCGGGCAAGAGCGGCGTCGGCGGCGGCATTCTTTGCGTCGCGCCGGGCAAAGCTGCAGTCGCCGTCTGGTCGCCGGGGCTCAATCACAACGGCAATTCGCTACTGGGCTCGCTGGCGCTCGAAATGCTGGCCAACCGCACGGGATGGTCCGTATTCGGCGCCTGAGCGGGGCGTTACGGAAGTTTCACGGCAAACCCGGCGCATTTTCCTTGATCTTGCTGCTTTAGACGGGCAAGTGCAGGGCATCGTTTTCGCGCGCTGTTTTTTGCCTGCGCGCCCTTTCATCCGGGACTTTGTCATGGATATTGCCATTCAGCCGTCGGCCGCCAACACCGAAGATCTTTCGTCCAGTCCGGATCGCACCGGCGATGACGCGATGCACCCGATCTTCGCAAAAATGCCGGCCTCCGTATCCTTCAACAAGCTGCGCAAGCGCTTGCTGCGGCAGGTGCGCCAGGCGATCGAAGATTTCGGCATGCTGAAGGGGCAGAAGCGCTGGCTGGTCGGCATGTCCGGTGGCAAGGACAGCTATAGTCTGCTGGCCCTTCTGATGGACCTTCAATGGCGCGGTCTGCTGCCGGTGGAACTCGTCGCCTGCAATCTCGATCAGGGCCAACCGAACTTTCCCAAGCACATCCTGCCGGAATATCTCTCGTCGCTCGGCGTCAAGCACCGCATCGAGTATCGCGACACCTATTCGATCGTGAAGGAGAAGGTCCCGGCGGGGGGCACCTATTGTGCACTCTGTTCGCGCCTGCGCCGTGGCAATCTTTACCGGATCGCTCGCGAGGAAGGCTGTGAGGCGCTGGTGCTTGGGCATCATCGCGAGGACATCCTCGAAACCTTCTTCATGAATTTCTTCCATGGCGGTAGGCTGGCGACGATGCCGGCGAAGCTCCTGAATGACGAGGGCGACCTGATGGTGCTGCGGCCGCTGGCTTATGCCGCCGAAGACGATCTTGCCAAATTCGCCGCAGCCATGGAATTCCCGATCATCCCGTGCGACCTCTGTGGTTCGCAGGACGGTCTTGAGCGCAATGCCATGAAGGCGATGCTGTCAGATATCGAGCGCCGCATGCCGGGCCGCAAGGACACGATGCTGCGGGCGCTCGGCCACGTCAATCCGTCACATCTGCTCGACCCGAAGCTGTTTGATTTCCAATCCCTGTTTGCGGAGCCCAAAGCATGACATCTGCCATCGATATCGCTGCCATCGCCAACATCCTGCAGGAAGCCGCCTTCAAGGAAATTCTGCCGAAATTTCGTAATCTCGGCGCGGGCGACGTGCGGATGAAGTCGGAGGCGATCGACCTGGTGACCGAGGCGGACGAGGCTGCGGAGCGTCTGATAAAGGCGCGGATGGCGGAACTTGCACCGGACGCTTTGTTCATCGGCGAAGAATCGGTTGCGGCCGATCCGGCGCTCCTCAGCAAGCTTGCAGGGGTTGATCTCGCTATCGTCGTCGATCCGATCGACGGCACGTTCAACTATGCTGCGGGTTTGCCGTTGTTTGGCGTCATGGCCGCTGTGGTCTCCAAGGGTGAAACAGTCGCGGGCCTTATCTACGATCCGCTGGGCAATGACTGGGTGATTGCCGAAAAGGGCTCAGGCGCCTGGCTGTGCAAGGCTGATGGTTCGCAGGAGCAGCTTTCGACGGTTCCATCCGTGCCGCTGGAAAGCCTTGTCGGCTGTGCTTCGACCGGCTTCTACTCCCCGGAAAACCGCCGTGTCGTCATGAGCAACATGGCCAAGGTCCGCATCGCCACCAGCTATCGCTGTGCAGCCCACGAATACCGCGCTTTTTCCGGCGGCCACTTTCACTTCCTGATGTACCAGAAGCTGATGCCCTGGGATCATCTTGCCGGTACGCTGATTGCGCAGGAATCAGGAGCCTATGCCGCGCGATTCGATGGTTCGCCGTACCTACCGCATCATGTCGATGGTGGCCTGCTTCTGGCTTCCGACAAGGATTGCTGGGAGATGCTGCGCCGCGAAGTGTTTACCGTCTAGACAGCGGATGGAACCGCGCGAATCCATGCGGGTAATCAGGAGAGTTCGGTATTTCCTGCTCACAGCTTGCGGATAATTGCGGCGGCAACGGGCGGCGCAATGAACTGCAGCAACCGCAAGAGTTTCGTTTTGCCGACGTGAACACGTGTTTGCCTGGAGGCAAGCGAACCGACGATGGCGGCAGCGGCTGCCGCCGCGCTGATCTTGCCGCGGCCACGCCCCGCCGACATCGGGGCATCGACCAGCGGCAGAACGATATCAACGGCTCGCACGGATGAGCCGGCAGATTGTGCATTGATGGCATCGGAAAACATCCGCAGGCCTGCCTTGGTGGCGCTGTAGATGGCAGATGTTCTTTTGGGATAGCTGGCAAGGGCAGAGCCGACATTGACGATGACAAAAGCTCGCCCGGGCACATCTGGAAGCAATAAACGCGACAGGATCAGAGGTGCAACCAGATTGGCCTCGACCTCGGCCGCGATCTGGTCGATGCCATAGCCGGGGTCGTCGAACCGGACATTGTGCTGGATGGCGGCATTATTGATCAATCCGTCGATCGGGCCTTGCTCTTTCATTTCCATCGCAAAGGCTTCCAGGGCCGCCCGATCGCAGAGGTCGAAGGCATGCACCGCGATGCCCTGAAGTATCAATTCGTCAAGTCGGATGATGTCGCGGCCAAGAGCCACGACATCATGTCCCCCACGGGCCAGTTGGAGAGCAATTTCCCGGCCGATACCCGAACTTGCCCCAGTGACGACATACCGTGCCATGCTATCTATTCCCGTTATTTGAAATTTTGACCATGCAGCAGGGGGAAGGTGATGGCATTAACCGGGGTTAACATGCCGGGACGAGCGGCGATTTCATTGTTCGAGCGCATTGCCGGTCAACCGCTGGCAGACGTGGAGCGCTTGGCCGGTTCGATACAGCCTTGTCTGGCGAAGCCGGGTGAAATTGTTTTCAACCAGGACGATCCGCATCCCTATCTCTATGTTGTCGAAAGCGGCCTCCTGAAATTCACCTATCTGCGATCGGATGGTGAGGAGTGGATTAAATCGTTCGTTGTCGAAGGGCAGTTCTTCGCCAGCCTTTCTGCGCTTGCGCCGGCCGGGTGCGCCAGCTTTTCGGCAATCGCGATTGAGACCTGCCGTCTGGAGAAAATTCCATTCGTGGTGCTCAGAGACCTCGCAGATAGCGATCTCGTATGGTCGCGGATGATCCGGACTGCGCTGATGATCTTTGGTGAGCGCAAGGAACGCCGCGAGCGCCAGTTCCTGACGCTTGATCGTGAAGAGCATTATCGCTCGCTGGTTCGCGAGGAGCCGGGCCTGATTGCGCGCGTGCCGCAGAAGGATCTGGCGAGCTATCTCGGTATCACGCCGGTAGGCCTTAGCCGCATCGCCACGCGCGTCCGGGCAGAGTCTGAGCGGACGGCTTAACCCTGGTTAATGTGCCGGGCTCTGCCTTGAGCGATACTGGTTTCCGTTCAGAAAATGGGAGCCCACCTTGACCAATAGCAATACCGCATCGGACACGATGCTGTTCTTCCGCTCGTGGCTGCAAAAACCGCTGGAGGTCGCGTCGATCGCACCGTCGAGCCAGAGACTGGCCGCGGCCATGACTGCCGAAGTTGGGCCATCCCCTGGTGGTGTCCTTGAGCTTGGACCGGGTACTGGAACCTTTACCCGCAGGCTTCTGCAGGATGGCATTGATGAGGAAAGGCTTTTCCTGGTGGAGCGTAACCCGGCATTCGCGACGCTGTTGCGCCAGCGGTTTCCGAAGGCGACCTTGGTCGAGGACGATGCGCGGCATTTGCGCCTGCCGGCGGCAGGCACGATTGGAGCCGCGATCAGCGGCCTGCCACTGTTATCCATGCCGAAACCGGTTGTTCAGGACATTCTTGCCGCCGTCTTCCGGCATTTGACTGAGGATGCCTGCCTGTTCCAGTTTACTTACGGGCCGCGCTGTCCCGTCCCAGTGCAAATCCTTGCCGCACTTGGCCTTGAAGCATCCTTTCGGCGCTGGGTGCCGTTCAATCTGCCGCCAGCCAGCGTTTATCGCATCCGGCGCCGGAGGGTTTAACACCGCCAATGCGGTCATGGCGCCGCCTCAAGAAAAAAGCCTCGCCGGTTGCCCGGCGAGGCTTTTTGTTTGCACCTGTGGTTATCGGCTTACATATGGCCGCCAGCACCTTCTAGCGTGGCGTGGTCGTCGCCCGGATGGGTGAAGAGTTTTCCTTTCTCTGCCCAGATCGTTGCCACGATCGTCAGCGCGCCAAAGACGGCGAAGCCAGCGAAAAGCGGCTGCACGGTGCCATTGAACATCTGGCCGACGAGACCGCCGAGCAGCGCGCCGCCGGTTGTCGAGACGAAACCGGTGATGGCGGTTGCCGTACCGGCGAGATGCCCCATCGGCTCGAGGCTGATGGCGGTGAAATTGGTGGCGATGACGGCAAAGAACATCAGCAGGATCGAGAACAGCACATAGCTGAACAGGAAGCTCGGCGTGCCGGCAAGGGCGACCAGCAGGCCCACAATCGACAGCAGCGTGAACAGGATCATCGAGGTATGCGAGATCCGGCGCATGCCGAAGCGGCGGACGAAGTAGCCGTTGGCGAAGTTGGCGACGGCGATGCCGCCGGCCGTTGCCGCAAAGGCAAGCGGCAGCCAGTCGCCAAGACCGTAGACTTCGCCGAACATCTGTTGAACGCTCATGATATAGGCGCAGATGACGGCGGTGAACAGCGTCATGCCGATCATGTAACCGCAGGTAACGCGGTTGGTCAGCACCGTACCGAAGCCGGACATGACAGCCGATACCGACAGCGGCAGGCGCTCCGTTACCGGCAGCGATTCGCGCATACGGGCCAATGCCCAGAAAAACAGGACCGTGCCGGCGATACCGAGCAGGATGAAGATCCAGTGCCAGTCGGCATAGATGATGATCGCCTGGCCGACGGACGGTGCGACGATCGGGATGATCATGAAGACGATCATCACATAGGACATCACACGTGCCATCTCGCGGCCACCGAAGCAGTCGCGCACGATCGCCATCGTCGTGATGCGCACGGCAGCAGCACCGATGCCCTGGATGAAGCGCATGACGAGCAGCATCTCGAAGCTGCCGGAGAGGGCAGCGGCGAACATGCAGACGGCATAGAAAGCGAGACCGCAGAGCAGCACCCGGCGGCGTCCGAAAGCGTCTGAAAGGCTGCCGAAAACGATCTGCGAGCAACCAAAGCCGAACATGAACACGCCGATGACCCACTGGGTATCGTTGGCATTCTGGACGCCGAGCGACTGACCGATGTTTGGCAGCGCCGGTAGCATGACGTCGATCGCCATCGCCACGCTTGCGGTCATGAGGGCAATGGTGATGACGAATTCGAAGAAGCCGAGGCCTATTCGGGAAGAGCCGATATTTTCGACGTGTTCAGTGGTAGTGGCGGACATGAAGGAACCTATGAATGTCTTGGGAGAGACAGGGAGTTTAAACTGCGGGATTATGTGGGCTAAAAAGCTTGCCTTTTTCGGCGATGAGAACAAAGCCGAGGCCGATGACGGAGACGGTCAGGAAGCCGATGGCGAGTGGCGTTACTGTACCATTGAAGGCCTGTCCGATCAGAGCGCCGATGGTTGCGCCGCCGATCGTCTGGGCAAAACCCAGAACCGACGACGCGGTGCCGGCGACGTGGCCGAGCGGTTCCATGGCCATGGCGTTGAAATTCGAGCCTATCAACCCGAACTGGAACATCGCAGCCCCATAGAGCACGATGAACAGCCAGAAGGGCAGTGTGCCGAAAATCGATGCTGCGGCCCAGATCAGGCTGCAGATAGCAAAACCGATCAGGGCTCCGTGCGACAGCCGGCGCATGCCGTAGCGCTTCACCAGCCGCGAGTTGGTGAACGAAGCGACCGCCATCATGCTGGCAAAGGCAGCAAACACCAGCGGAAACCAGTGGCCGAGACCGTAGATGCCGACAAGGATCTGCTGTGCCGAATTGATGAAGCCGAACAAGGAGCCGAACAGAAACGCCGCCGCCAGCGAATAGCACAGCGAGACGCGGTTGGTGAGAACGATACGGAAGCCTTCGAGGATTGCCGTGGCCGTGAATGGACGGCGGTGCTCGACCGACAGTGTTTCAGGAAGACGCAGGATCACCACTGTCCCCACCGATACCGCAAACAGGCAGATGACCACGAAGATCATGTGCCATTCGGCAAAGATCATGATCAGCTGACCGATGCTCGGCGCAATGACCGGCACGATCATGAAGACCATCAGCACGAGCGACATGACTTCCGCCATCATCCGCCCGCCATAGACGTCGCGAACGATCGAGACCGTGATGACGCGCGTGGCGGCCGCGCCGATGCCCTGCATGAAACGCAACGCCAGCAATCCGCTAAACGACGGAACGAAAACGATGGCAAGCGCACAGAGCGCATAGATGGAAAGGCCGCCGAGCAGCGGCAGCTTGCGGCCGAACCGGTCCGACAGCGGGCCGAAGAACAGCTGCGCGCTGCCCATGCCGATCAGATAGGCGGTGATGACATATTGTCGGGTGTTTTCATCGACGACGCCAAGGCTGGCACCGATTTCCTGCAGGCCGGGCAGCATGATGTCGATCGAAATCGCATTGATTGCCATCAGCATTGCCATCAGGGCAACGAATTGCGGTTTCGACAAAGCCGGGATACCCGGCGCTTCGGACGTGATTGTCATAAGGATATTCCTGGCGGGTCGCCGGGCGCCCAGGAGTGAAAACAAAACGTTTTCGGTTCGGGACGGACGCGAATGAAAAAGCTGGAGCTGCAGTCGAATACCTGTTCGAAAACGCCGCTCCGAAGCGCTTTCAAAATGTCAGCCGGCTATCCGGCAATTGGATGGGCACCGGCAACACTGTGCTGGCGATCAATAAGATAGAGGGCTGGGGCCTCGTTCAAGGCGCGAAATCTGCCCTGTGCGTCCATACTCCCAAATTCGCGACTGGCTTGTGACAGGCGTGAATATTGATTTCGGCCGATAAAGATTGCGCAATATTCGCCGGTCATTGCGACTGGGCAGAATCAAAAAAGGCGGTGACCCGCCTTTTTCCGGTGCCACGGTAACAGACGTTGGATCTTAAGCGGCGCCCTTGACGGCGATGCCATGTTCCTCGAAATGCGACTGAAGTTCGCCTGCCTGGAACATTTCCCGCACGATGTCACAACCGCCGATGAATTCGCCCTTGATGTAGAGCTGCGGAATGGTCGGCCAGTTGGAATAATCCTTGATGCCCTGGCGAAGGTCAGCGTCAGCGAGAACGTTGATGCCCTTGTAGTCGACGCCGATATAATCCAGCATCTGAACCACTTGGCCGGAGAACCCACACTGCGGGAACTGCGGGGTGCCCTTCATGAAAACAACGACATCGTTGCTCTTCACTTCGTTGGCGATGAAATCGTTGATACCGCTCATGTCGTAGTCCTTCCTGATCCCGCTTCAAGGGCCGGGGTGTCGATTATTGTTAGATAGCATGCGTACCGGTGATTTTCATCACCCGAATGCAACAAAAATTGATGGCTTGCACGACTGCAACAGTAAGCTGCGCAGTTCTATCGCGAGCTGCTACGAGAGGCGGCCGTCTTGCGCCGGCTGACCTGCTTCTTAGCAGGCTTTGCCTTCGTTGCCGGAGCCTTCTTGAAGCGGCCGGTGGTGGCCGAGCGCGTCTGCCGTTTCTGGCGTTTCGTCGCGGGCGAGCCACCGGCCTTCTTCAGGATTTCCTTCAGCACGCTTTCAACGACGCCGCTGACCAGTTCCTTCATCAGATTGGCCATTGCAGGCTTATTCCGGCGCGGATGTCTGAAGGGCAAGGGCGTGCAGAACGCCACCCATATTGCCCTTCAATGCATTGTAAACCATCTGATGCTGCTGCACCCGGCTCTTGCCGCGGAAAGCTTCCGCGACAACTTCGGCTGCATAGTGGTCGCCGTCGCCGGCCAGATCCCGGATTGTCACCTTTGCGCCGGGAATGCCCGACTTGATCATGTCTTCAATATCGCCAGGTGCCATCGGCATGGTCTGCACTCCCTGAATTACTCGGCGGCGATCAAAGTTTCGCCGTCCATGAAGGCAGGGAACCATGATTCATGTGCCGAGCGCAATTGCAGAATTGCAAGCGGCTTGGCTGCCCCCAGGACAACTTCCGTACCACCGGTACTGCCGATGACTGGGGCAGCGACACCGGCAGTTTTTGCCCGCTCGGCAACAAGGGCTGCGAGTTCCGGCTTGACGGTCACGACGTAGCGTCCCTGGTCTTCACCGAAGAAGACTTCGATCGGGTCGCGTCCGGCAACGGCCGATACCTTGGCGCCGATGCCCGATGCCATCGCCATTTCGGCAACGGCGAGCGCCAGTCCGCCGGACGAGCAGTCATGGACTGCGGTGGTCAGGCCGTCGGTGATCAGGTTACGGACGAAATCGCCGGTCTTGCGCTCATGGGCGAGATCGACATGCGGGGCAGGGCCGTCGGTGCGGCCATGGATGTCACGCAGGTAAACTGATTGGCCTAGATGCGTTCCAAGACCTTCCGGCGCGCCGACGAGCAGGATCGTTTCGTCTTCGGCGGCAAAGCGGATGCGCGCCATCTGCGACCAGTCACCCAGCAGGCCAACGCCGCCGATGGTCGGGGTCGGCAGGATGCCCTGACCGTTGGTCTCGTTGTAGAGCGAGACGTTGCCGGAGACGATCGGGAAATCGAGCGCGCGGCAGGCTTCGCCGATGCCCTTGATGGCGTGGACAAGCTGGCTCATGATTTCCGGACGTTCCGGATTGCCGAAGTTGAGATTGTCGGTCGCAGCCAGCGGTAGTGCGCCAGTGGCCGTAATGTTGCGCCAGCACTCGGCCACGGCTTGCTTGCCGCCTTCGAACGCGTCCGCCTCGACATAACGCGGCGTCACATCGGAGGAGAAGGCGAGCGCCTTGGTCGGATGGCCTTCGACCCGCACAACACCGGCATCACCACCGGGAAGCTGCAGCGAATTGCCCTGGATCAGCGTGTCGTATTGTTCGTAAACCCAGCGGCGCGAAGAATTGTTGGCGGAGCCGACCAGCGACAAAACTGCATCAGCGACGTCGGCCTGTGGGATATCGCCGGCTGCGAGCGGTGCTGCTATCTTGGCCGGTGTCCACGGGCGGTCATATTCCGGTGCTTCGTCGCCCAGTTCCTTGATCGGCAGGTTCGCGACTTCCTCGCCCTGGTGCAGGACGCGGAAACGCAGGTCATCGGCGGTCTTGCCAACGATGGCGAAATCGAGACCCCACTTGACGAAGATTGCCTTGGCGACCTCTTCCTTGGCAGGCTCAAGCACCATGAGCATGCGCTCCTGGCTTTCCGACAGCATCATTTCATAGGCTGTCATGCGCTCTTCGCGCACCGGCACCTTGTCGAGTTCCAGTTCGATGCCGAGGCCGCCCTTGGCGCCCATTTCGACGGCCGAGCAGGTGAGGCCGGCGGCACCCATGTCCTGGATGGCGATGACGGCACCGGTCTTCATCAGCTCAAGGCAGGCTTCGAGCAGGCATTTTTCAGTGAAGGGGTCGCCGACCTGCACGGTCGGACGCTTTTCCTCGATCGACTCGTCGAACTCGGCCGACGCCATGGTCGCACCGCCAACGCCGTCACGGCCGGTCTTGGCACCGAGATAGACAACCGGCAAGCCGACGCCCTTGGCTTCCGACAGGAAGATGGCATCGGACTTGGCCAGACCAGCAGCAAAGGCGTTGACGAGGATGTTACCGTTGTAGCGGGCATCGAACTCGACTTCGCCGCCTACAGTCGGAACGCCAAAGGAGTTGCCGTAACCGCCGACACCGGCAACGACGCCAGACACGAGGTGGCGGGTTTTTGGATGATCCGGTGAACCGAAACGCAGCGCGTTCATCGCGGCAATCGGACGGGCGCCCATGGTGAAGACGTCGCGCAGGATGCCGCCAACGCCGGTTGCAGCGCCCTGATACGGCTCGATGTAGGACGGGTGGTTGTGGCTCTCCATCTTGAAGACGACGCAATCGCCATCATCGATATCGACCACGCCGGCATTTTCGCCCGGGCCCTGGATGACGCGCGGACCTGTGGTCGGGAGCGTGCGCAGCCATTTCTTCGAGGACTTGTAGGAGCAGTGTTCGTTCCACATCGCCGAGAAGATGCCGAGTTCCGTAAAGGTCGGCTCGCGGCCGATCAGGCCCAGAATGCGCTGATACTCATCCGGCTTCAGGCCGTGCGAGGCAATCAACTCGGGGGTGATGGGGCGGGTATTGGAAATGGTCATCAGGGTCCATTCGGTCCGTTGGAGCATCCCGGACGGCAAAGGCTCCGTCTGCTGATGGGGGATGCGTCAAAACAAAGAGATCACGTCGGGGTTTCTTTAGCTCAAGCTCCGTGCGGATGCGACAGGAAAATGCCGGAAAAGCACAGGAGATCATGTGCTTTTCGCCGATAATATGAGGGCTCGCTCAGGCGAAGCTGTCATAGCCGGTGCGGCCGCTGTCCAGCAGGCGGCGGAGTGTCAGGAAACCACGCCGGACTTCGTTGCGGTCGGCGGGTGAGGAAAAGCCGATCCGGACGCGGTGATAGACGCTTTCTGTCCGTCCGGCCTTGAACTCGTCCTCGTCATCGACCAGCACGCCTTCCTCGAAGGCCGCGTGCTTGAAGGTGCCGGAGAACCATGGTTCGGACAGTTTTAGCCAGAGGAACGGTACGTGCGGGTGCGAATTGAACTCGATGCCAGCGAAGATTTCGCGCGCCATCTGCTCTCGTGCCCGGATCTCATCGATGCTTCTGGAGCGCAAGATGGCGGCCTCTCCGCTCAAGACCAGGCGGGCGCAGAGCTCGGCCAGCAGAAACGGCATGCCGCCGCTGACCATCTTGTGGGCGATGCGAATACGCTGGCTGAAATGCGGAGGGCAGGCGACCCAGCCGCCGCGCACGCCGGCAGCGACCGATTTAGACAGCCCGCCGACAAGAAATGTGCGTTCCGGAGCCAACTCCGCCAGAAGGGGCAACATATCGCCGGTCATGGCGCCATAAAGATCGTCTTCCAGCAGCCATACACCATAGCGGCGGGCAATGTCGGCGATCGCCTGGCGCCGTTCCAGCGACAATGTAACCACTGTCGGATTTTGCGCGGTTGGCATGAGGAAGGCGAGTTTCGGGTGCTGCTGGGCACAGACGCGCTCGAAATCGTCGGGATCGAGGCCGTACTCGTCCGTGCGTAGGAGGATTGTCCGGCGTCCGATCAGCCCGGCGCTGCGGCTGATCTGGGAATAGGTAATGTTCTCGAAGGCGATTTTGTCGCCCGGAGCCGTGACCGCGGCGATGACCGCGACGGCGCCGGCATGGGCACCGAGCGTCGGCACGATGCGATCGGGCTGCGGCCGAAAACTCCCCTTGGCGAGCCACTGGCTTCCCGCCGTGAACCAATGTGCCGGAAAATCGCGGGCGTAGCTGGCAATATCGAAGTGATGTTCGCGGCTGATATCGATCAGCACTTTTTCAAGTGATGCGCCTTGGCCGATATCCGGTGCGGCGGTGCTATCGAACCGGAGCTTTCCGGGCGGCGCTTTCAGCGGTCTTGTGCCGGCCAGGGCCGCGCTCATCGGATCAGGCTGCTCGGCGGGGCGCAATTCGGCATTGTCGAGCACGTAGGTCCCGCGCCCCACTTCGCCACTGACAAGCCCTCGTTCGCGCACCAGATGATATGCCCGCCCGATTGTCCCGATTGTCACACCGATATCGAAGGCAAGGTTGCGCTGCGGCGGTAGTTTCGTACCGACCGTCAAGATGCCGCCGGCAATCGCCTGCTCAATCTGATCAGCGATGCGTGCATATAGCGGGCCTTGGCCTTGGCTTGGGTCTGGCATCCATGTTGTCATGGTGACAATTTCTACATTGCATCGGTTTTCATGTCAATTATGACAATGCAATACCGAAATGAAACCGTTGCAATCGATGGGATGATGACAATGGGTACAATTTGCACCAATAACGGAGCCTCGTGCTCCCCGCTGATAGGTACAATTCAACCGCGTGGCACGGTCTCACGATTGAAGGCCGTCTGTTTTCGGATTGTCGTCTGGATTGTCGGCCGTGAAGAGAAGCGGCTGAGCCGTATTGCCCTCTCCGAATTAACGGATGACCAGCTTGCCGATATCGGTGTTACGCCTGCCGAAGCGCGCCGGGAGGCAGCGCAGCCGTTCTGGAACTGATGGATGTGCCGCAGACTACAGGAGGTCCAGGACCTTCGTTGTCGGGCGACAGAGTTTTACGCCTTGTTCCGTCACAACGATCGGCCTCTGCATCAACTCGGGATGAGCCAGCATGGCGTCGATGATCTGCCGGTCCGTCTTGTTCTCGTCATCCAGATTGAGCGACAGGTACAGATGTTCCTTTGTCCGCAACAACTGGCGTGGCGCCATGTTCATCGCGAGCAGAAGGGCCAGCATCTCCTCGTGGCTTGGTGGTGCTGCCATATAGTCGATAATAGCGGGTTCGATTCCTGCCTCGCGAATGAGTGCGAGAACCGAACGGGACGTACCGCAAGCACTATTATGATAAACGACGACGGTCATGCGTGTGCCTTTGGTGTCGATGGTCGCTTCGGTGAAAAGGAGCTAGGCAGATGGTCTGCGCCTAGCATGAAAATGAATGCGGCTTCGTGACAGCTGCCGGCGTACTATTCTCTGGTTTGCCGCGCAAAAATACGTCCTTGGGTTGCGCGTAATCAAAGAGAGAAGTCTTGAGTTGATTGTCATGCAAAAGCGCGTGAAAGAAAAGCTGCGAGAAATAGCGATACGCTATCAGTCCACCGCTCATTTTCATTGGACAGGATGGGCTTTTACGGGCAGCGCTGCCTGCGTGAACCTGCTGCCACTGCCAAGGCTGGTCGGGGCGTCTTATAGCAGATTGAATGGCGCTGCGATCGATGGGCTTTGGCCAGCTCAGCGCCCTGTTGGCCACGGGTGACCCGAGCGTAGCCATTCGTTGCGGTCTTGGCTAGTTTCGTCCGATCATGTCCGCAGCGCGGTACCGTGGTCAGCCGCCTCAGCGGCAACCCGTGCCGCCACTTGCCCAGCGCTTGATATCGGTGGTCATCCTTGACCCCACGGCCTCACTGAAAAGCGGGCCGAAAGCCTGCAGGCGGGCAGGGTGCCCTTCTGCCTGAACCACTGCGAGAGGCCGCGATTCGGGTGAATTCCGCTTGACGATCAGGATGCGTGGGCGCCCGGAGAAGGAGTTCAGCTCCGGTGCGAGGCGGTAGGCCTTGAAAGCGGCATCACCGGATTTGAACCAGCAGGCATTAGCGCCAAGGGCCACCCGCTCCATGGTGGGTAATGCCGCCGTATCGCGAGTGGGCGCGGGAGGAGCTTTTGTTTGGCAACCGGCGACAAGTCCGAGAAGGGCAACGGAGCCGGCAGTGGTCATGAAACGGATGAAAGCTGCGGCGCGCATGAAAGCCCCTTATGATTCGGTCTCTAGGGTGCCTTCTAGCAGGTCGAATGTTAAGCAGCGATTACATCGAGCGCTGAAGCGAACAAACCGCGTCCGTCCGAGCCGCCATGTGCAGCTTCGATCAGGTTTTCCGGGTGCGGCATCATGCCAAGGACGTTGCCCGCGGTATTGACGATCCCGGCAATGTCGTTGACCGATCCGTTCGGATTGGTGCCTGCGGCATAGCGGAAAACCACCTGGCCATTATCTTCGATGCTCTGGAGTGTTTCCGCATCGGCAAAATAATTGCCGTCGTGATGGGCAACCGGGCAGCGAATGATCTGGCCCTGTTCGTAAGCGCGGCTGAAGTCGGTATTGGCGTTGACGACTTCGAGCTTGATTTCCTTGCAGACGAATTTCAGCGAGGCATTGCGCATCAGCGCGCCCGGCAACAGGCCAGCTTCGACCAGGATCTGGAAGCCGTTGCAGACGCCCAGCACCTTGACGCCGGCCTCTGCCTTGGCCTTGATCGCCTGCATCACCGGCATGCGCGCCGCGATCGCGCCACAGCGCAGGTAATCACCGTAAGAGAAACCACCGGGGATGACGATCAGATCGACATCCGGGATGTCCGTTTCGGTCTGCCAGATGGTAACCGGTGCCTTGCCGGAAATCTTGGTCAGCGCTGCGATCATGTCGCGGTCACGGTTAAGGCCTGGAAGCTGAACGACGGCGGATTTCATGGGTGCGGTTCAAACCTGGATTGGGCCTCGGCAAGCTCGCGCAATTCGAGGCGGTTTTCGATACGGTCGAGGCCATCTTCAATATGCGCGATCGAACCGCGTAGATTGTTGATGTCTCCCTGCATCGTGTGAAACTGACTACGCAGGGACAAATTATCGTGCCGAAGGTCACGCTGGCCTTCTCTTAGCGAACCAACATCTGTGTGAATGCGCTTGAGCAGTTCATACATCAATTCATTCGTGACTTCGGCCATCTGGCCACCTCATTCAACCATCAGGCGAGTGAGATAGTGTAATTCTCGATGACCGTGTTGGCGAGAAGTTTCTCGCACATTGCCTTCACTTCGGCTTCGGCCTTTGCCTTGTCGGCTGTGTCGATCTGCAGATCGAAGACCTTGCCCTGGCGGACATGGCCAATGCCGTCGAAGCCGAGAGCGCCAAGGGCGCCCTCGATTGCCTTGCCCTGGGGGTCGAGAACGCCGTTCTTCAGCGTCACTGTTACGCGTGCGTTGATCACTGTCGTCTTTTCCTGCTTATTTCACCAATACCGGGCCGGAGCCGCGAGGTGTTTCGTTCTCGTTCATGATGCCAAGACGGCGGGCCACTTCCTGGTAAGCCTCGACAAGGCCTCCCATGTCGCGGCGGAACCGGTCCTTGTCCATCTTTTCCTTGGTCTCGACGTCCCACAGACGGCAGCTGTCCGGCGAAATTTCATCGGCCAGAATGATGCGCATCATGTCGCCTTCAAACAGGCGGCCACATTCGATCTTGAAATCGACCAGCTGAATACCGACGCCGAGAAACAGGCCGGTGAGGAAGTCGTTGATGCGAATGGCGAGCGCCATGATGTCATCGAGTTCCTGTGGGCTTGCCCAGCCAAATGCCGTAATATGCTCTTCGGAGACCATCGGGTCGTCGAGGGCATCGGCCTTATAGTAGAATTCGATGATCGAGCGCGGCAGGACCACGCCTTCCTCGATGCCGAGGCGCTTGGAGAGCGAACCGGCAGCAACATTGCGCACGACGATCTCAAGCGGAATAATTTCCACTTCCTTGATCAGCTGTTCGCGCATGTTGAGGCGGCGAATGAAATGCGTGGGAATGCCGATACGGTTCAGATGCGTAAAGATATATTCCGAAATCCGGTTGTTGAGCACACCCTTGCCGTCGATGATCGCGTGCTTCTTGGCGTTGAAAGCTGTAGCATCATCTTTGAAGAACTGGATCAGAGTGCCTGGCTCAGGACCTTCGTAAAGGATCTTGGCCTTGCCCTCGTAGATACGGCGGCGACGGTTCATGAATGATGTCTCTATGTTTAAAGCGCTCTTGGGCTGCGCACTTGGTATTTTCTAAGGCGGTCCATAACTGAAATGAAACCATTTCACAATCGGCGACTGATCCGATCCCCTGAATTTGGTCCAGGGTAGCACGAAAGTCGCCACGCCGGAAAACTTCGCATTGCACTTTTGGCAGCCTTTTGGTTTATGGGCGAAAAGCTAAACACAAAACGTTTTTTTGGGAGATCGGAGATGACCAATATGCAGGATCGCGAAAAGGCGTTCGAATCGAAGTTTGCTCTTGATGAAGAGCTGAAGTTCAAGGCCGAAGCGCGCCGCAACAAACTCGTCGGTCTCTGGGCTGCGGGACTTCTGGGCAAGAGCGACCCGGCAGAGTACGCTAAGGAAGTTGTCGCTGCCGATTTCGAAGAGGCTGGTCACGAGGACGTCGTCCGCAAGCTTCGCGCCGACTTCGATGCAGCCGGTATCACCCTGACAGATGACGAGATTCGCTTGAAGATGCTCGAGCTTATGTCTGATGCCGTCACACAGATCCAGAACGGCTGATATCAGATATTGTAATCTTTCGGAGAGCCGCCCGTTGACGGGCGGCTTTTTTGTTTCTGTTTCCGGATGTCTTTGCAATATCGATTGGCCGTCCAGCTATTAGCGTTTCGTTTATCGATAAACGCGCTCGGAAAAAGCGCCCATCCCTGATCGAACCATCAGTTCGTAGACCATCCGGCGGCTGATCGGATTGTGAAGACGGGCAACCTTCGAGCCCAGAAATTCCGTTTCCACATGATCGAAAGCTGCGAGGTCGGCTGAATTCGCGATCAGATCACTGTAGAACTCGTGGAATTCGCGGCGGCAGACATAGGTCTTGTATTTGGTCATGCAGAACGCGGAAAAGGCGCCGCCGCTAGTGCGCAGGAAATCGGCCACACCGACGGTGACCTCCGGCCAGGCTGGATTGAACGTATCGTCAAATGCGATGACGCCATGATCCGCGAGGGTCGCCATTGCCAGTGTGCTATCCGCGGTGACATGCTGAAGCCGGTGCCCTCCATCTATGCTGAAAAACCGGATTTTACCGATCTTCGCGGTCAACTGTGACGGTGCCAGCATGGTGCTGTCGCCTCTGATGATCAGGTCTTCGTTCACGGGCATGCCGAGACGGCGCCCGTTTTCCACAAACCGGGTGTATTGAGAGGGCATGTCTTTGGTCGTCTGGCTGATGTCGAAAAGATCAATGGCCAATATCTTCTCGTCGTTTCCAGCGATTTTTCTCAGCAGAAAATAGGAGCGGCCATAAAATACGCCAATTTCCGCGATGCCGCCGCCCAGGTCTGCGTCTGTCTGGGTTTGCAAAAGCGAAAGGAAGACAAGCGCGTCCGGTGGATCGATATAGCCCTCGATCGTCTGGAGATCACGGAATATGAATTTTCGAATGGCTGAGTTCATCAGATCGCGATCCAGTCTTTGACAACAGTGCGAAGGGAGGATTCAATCGGATACGTGAGCCGATAGATTGACCGCAAGGCTTTTTGCGGAAGGGAATCCCACGCACTCAAGAGTGTTTACTTCAAGGCGCAGGAGATTTCATAAGTAAGGCCTTTATTAGGCAAAATAGCGATATGAAGATCTCATTTTTACTGTCAGAAACGGACCGAATTTCCTGATTTTCCATCGCTAAGCGCACGCTTGTCTTGCGCATGATTTAAGCAATCAACTTGTTTTACAACGAGATGGCTCATGGCGAACTTTGCGCAGAACTGCAAACACTCTTAGCCAAGCAGGACAGTCTTGCCCGGTTTTGCGGAAGGCAATACGGGGCCTGCCATATGCATCTCCGGTTTCTCCCGCCATTTCGCCGCTGTCACGAAGTGACTGAGGTCTACGAACGACATCGGACGCGCGAACGCGTAGCCCTGTAGCGTATCACAGCCGAGATCGCGCAGGATTTCGGCATGCTGGTGCGTTTCGACGCCTTCTGCCACCACCTTGATACTCAACGAGCGACCGATGTCGATGATCGAGCCGACCAGCTTGCGTTGCTCGCCAGATTCGGTGATCGGCCGGATGAGAGCACGATCGATTTTCAAGCGGCTGGGGTTGAGCTTCATCAAGCCGATGATCGAGGCATGGCCTGTTCCGAAGTCGTCGATTTCGATGTCGATGCCGAGAGCGCTGAGATCATTGAGAATTTGTGAGGAATCTTCGTCGAGATCGTCGAGGAAAATCGATTCCAGCAGTTCGAATGACAGTTTTCCGCGTGGTATGTTCAACTGCCGCAGGCTGTCGATCAGGCCAGGCTCTCGCAGCCGTGGTGACGAGACGTTGACGGAGATGCGCGGGATACCAAGACCATGCGTTTCCCAACGGCTAAAATCGCTCAAGGCCTGCTCGGCGATGCACCGGTCGATTGCCGTCAGCGCGTTGATATCTTCCGCAATCTTCAGAAAATAGTCGGGCGCCAGTAATCCGTGCCGCGGGTGCTTCCAGCGAGCCAGCGTCTCGACGCCGGTGATATCGAGCGTATGCGCGTCAAACTGCGGTTGATAGAAGGGAACGAATTCGCCGTCTTCGAGCCCTTTGATGATTTCATCAGCGGTGTGCTTGGCATGATGGATCTGCGTTTGCAGTTGCTGGGTGAAAAATTCATAGCGGTTGCGGCCAAGTCCCTTGGCTCGGTAAAGGGCTATGTCGGCGTTCATCAAAGACTGCTTGGCGTCGGCGGTAACATCGTCGGCCCAGGCGATGCCGACGCTGGCGCCGAACCGGCACAGGTGCCCATCATAGGCCACTGGCTGACGCAGGGCTTCGATAATCTGGTCAGTGAGCAAGATGACATCATCCTGCGACCGACGGGCGTCGCACAACACCAGGAACTCGTCGCCGCCGATACGGGCAACGAAATCATGCTCTCCAATGATCGCGGAAAGTACGTTTGCCGTATGCACCAGCATGGCATCCCCGGCCTGATGGCCGAGCGTGTCGTTGATCTGCTTGAACCGGTCGAGATCGATATGAAGGATCGCACAATAGTCGACTTCGTGGGCAATCCATTCGTCGAGGCGCTGGTCCAGGAAGCGCCGGTTCGGCAGGCCGGTGAGATGGTCGTGCAGCGCATTGTATTCGATCCGTGTCCGCGCCGCCTCAAGTTCCAGATTGCGCGCCTCAGCCAATTGCCGGGCTCTTTCCAGATCTTCGCGCAAGGTGACGTCCTCAGTCACATCCCAGTTGGCGCCAATAAGTTTGTGTGCACCTTCATTGTCGGTGAACGTAACGGAACTGGAGCGGATGTGGCGGATTTCCCCGTCGGGCCGGATGATGCGAAAGGCATTCATGAAGGGAACGGTCGAGGCCACGCCCGCTGCGACCCTTGCGAGGGCTGCATCCCGATCTTGCGGGTGCAACCTCTCTTCGAAAGCTGAGATGCCCGGCAGTTGCGGATCCAGCCCATAGATCGACAGGAGCTGCTTGTCGCGTATGATGCTGCCGGTATCGAGATTTGCTTCAAAAACGCCGACTTTCGAGACGTCGAGAGCCAGTCTCAGCCGTCGCGATATTTCTTCAAGCTGAGCCTCGGCTTTCTTGCGTTCGGAAATATCGGTGTCGGTGCCGATGATCCGGCTTGGCTTGCCCTCCGGTGTCCACTCGATCGAGGCGCCGCGGCTTTCGATCCAGATCCAGTGACCGTCAGCATGGCGTTCGCGGTACTCGAATGTATTGAACTCGACTTCGCCCTGATCCTGACGGCGAATGCATTCAAGCACATGCTCGCGGTCCGCCGGGTGGACATTTTCGATCCAGATATCGAGGGAGCCGTCAACCGGCGCATCCGCCGCCATGCCACGGAGATTTTTCCAGGGAATGGAGTAAAAGAGTTCGTTCGTGCTGAAGTCGTGATCCCAAACCCCTTGGTGCGCGCTTTCGAGTGCGTATTTCCAGCGGGTTTCACTCTTCTGCAGGGTGGTGAGGGACTGTTTAAGGTGGTCGATGGACTGGGTTTGCAGAATAGTCCACGGCGAAGGGCCGGTCATTTGGGAAAGCGAGGCCATGACCCAGCTGGTTGAGCCGTCCGGTTGTACCAGACGGAGCTCACATTGCTTCGGCAGGGCTCCGTCCGCTGCGATATCCGCCATCATGGCGCTCAGCAGAGCAGCGTCCTCACCATACACGAAGTGCTGGATAAGATGGCCAAGGATCGCGTCGGGCGACAACGAGAGAGCATTCGAGAATGCTGCATTGACCTGGCGAATGCAGCCATCCTGCTCGAGCAAGCAATACCCGAGTGGCGCGCAATCCATAACGGCCGCAGCGTCCGGCAACGCGCCGGTCGCTGCCGGCTTTGGCCGCGGATTTCTGCTTTTGCTGGCGGTTGTCACGTGCCGGTCGTTCCCGAATGGTTTTCGGGCATCATGACCGACGACAATGAAAGTCCTATTAAAACAAAAGTCCCATTAATAGGAGGGCGTTGTTAAGCGCAGTTTATGCGACGCAGAGGTATCAAGGCTTGAGCCGGTTGAGGAACTGGGCAAAAACCATCGTGCCTTCCGGCCAGGGACCGTGACCGGATTCGCTGTTGATATGTCCGGATTCACCAGCGTCCACCAGCAGAGAGCCCCAGGCATTGGCCATCTCTTCGGCATGCTCATAGGTTCCGAATGGATCGTTGCGGCTTGCGACGACCAGGCTTGGGAAAGGCAGAGGCGCGCGCGGATAAGGACCGAACGTCATCAGATGCTTCGGGCGGATTTTCTGATTGGTCACTTCCGGTGGTGCCACGAGGAAGGCACCGGCGATCTTCTTTTCGATATGCGGCAGCGCATGAAGCGCTGTTGCAACACCGAGCGAGTGCGCAACGATGACAACAGGCTTTGTTGCGGCATTGACGTCGTCGATCAACTGTTTGACCCAGTCCTCCCGGACGGGCTTTGCCCATTCGGCCTGCTCGACGCGCCGCGCGGAGGCCAGTTTGTTCTGCCATCGGGTTTGCCAATGGTCCGGTCCGGAATTGGTGTAGCCGGGTACGATCAGGATATCTGCTTCGGATGCTTTCATGATAACGGCGATTTGAGGTCGAGGAGAGCGGAAGTCAAGTGTATGGCGTGCAAATCTGGTATATGCTGATTGCATGGGCGATTGAACACGACGCCCCTTGTCGGCAGGTATCCGATATCGAGAACATGGGATTCGCGGTCAAGGATACCAAAATCCCCTCGAAACTTGAAATACTGATTGTTCTCGAATGACGTGACGACGCGTGTTCCAGGAGGAGAATTGGTCATGACAGCATTTCATGTAATGGCAGGATCCGGCGCCGGGCTCGCACATCCGGACATTCGCAGGATCGGCGTCGCCGACGTCTTCGATGCTCTGCGCCTCGGTTGGCAGGATTTCAACGCAAAGCCGTCCCACTATGTCTTTCTCTGCCTGATCTATCCGATCGCCGGCGTCGTGCTGGCCACCTGGAGTTCGGGCGTCAACATGCTGCCGCTGCTCTACCCCCTGGCGTCCGGCTTTGCCCTGCTCGGCCCGGTCGCGGCCATCGGTCTCTACGAGATCAGCAGACGCCGGGAGATCGGCATGGACACGTCATGGCGGCATGTCTTTGCCGTCCGCCGTTCTCCGGCGCTGGCATCGATCCTCGGACTGGCTTTCATGCTGGTGGTGTTATTCGTCGTTTGGCTGGTGGTCGCGCAGGCTCTCTACATGAAACTGTTCGGCGACGTGCCGGCGACATCGCTTTCGCAATTGGCGCATCAGGTTTTTGCCACCGAACAGGGCTGGTCCCTGTTCCTGGTCGGCAATGCGGTTGGTTTCGTCTTTGCGGTGATCGTGCTGTCAACGGTGGTCGTGTCGTTTCCGCTGCTGCTTGAGCGGGATGTCGGCGCTGTTGCTGCGATCGAAACATCGGTGCGTGCAACGCTTGCCAATCCGGTTCCGGTTGCCGTCTGGGGGCTGATCGTCGCTGCCGGTCTAGTAATCGGCTCGATCCCGGTTTTCGTCGGTCTCGCCGTGATCATGCCGATCCTCGGACATGCCACATGGCACCTCTACCGCAAGATGGTTGTCGTTACGAAAGGCAAGTAACGCCGCTTTACCCGGCGATTGACAGACATGCCGCCGGCAGGGTGGCATGTCTGTTGCTTCGATACGGGCGACCTAGCGGAAATATTTGAAATAGGATGAAATCTGCGCCGATGTGTTGGAGGACGCATCTAGGCGGATGCCGATCTTGTCACCGCGATACCATTGGACCATACCGGTCAAATGGCCGAACTCGTCGCTTTGGATCGAGACTTCCTGGCCGGTCTTGGCGTCGATATCGAAATAGAGCTGAAAGCAAATCCCGGCTGGCGACAGGTCCTTGACGACCCCTCGGCTTGATCCACCCTTGCAGGTTACCTCACCGGTGAATTTCGTTGCCGTGCGCGTGGCTTTGCGTTCGATTGTCTGCTGGTGCGGCATGTTCCCCCCAATTCTTGCGCCTTCGTTCCTTCGTAGTCTCCTACAGACGGCTGACGAAAGGCTTGAGGAGTTCAGTTGCAATTGAACGAACTGGGTCGAAATCGGACAATTCAGCCGGAAAAATGCAGAGAGCCGTTGGCTCTCTGCAGAGGTCGATCAGCCGAAGACGCGGCGGAAGATCGTATCGACATGCTTGGTGTGATAGCCAAGATCGAACTTTTCGCGGATTTCCGCTTCCGGCAGGGCTGCACGGACTTCCGCGTCAGCCAGTAGTTCCTCGAGGAAGTCCGCACCTTTTTCCCAAACCTTCATGGCATTGCGCTGTACCAGACGGTAGCTGTCCTCACGCGATACGCCAGCCTGGGTGAGGGCCAGAAGCACGCGCTGGCTCATCACCAGGCCGCGGAACTTGTTCATGTTCCTCAGCATGTTTTCCGGGTAGATCACCAGCTTTTCGATGACGCCTGCCAGACGGTTGAGGGCGAAGTCGAGGGTGATTGTCGTATCCGGGCCGATAGTGCGCTCGACGCTGGAATGGCTGATATCGCGCTCGTGCCAGAGGGCAACGTTCTCCATCGCGGGAACGACCGACATGCGCACCAGACGTGCAAGGCCGGTCAGGTTTTCGGTCAGGACCGGGTTGCGCTTGTGCGGCATGGCCGACGAGCCCTTCTGGCCCGGCGAGAAGAATTCTTCTGCTTCCAGAACCTCAGTGCGCTGCATGTGACGGATTTCGGTGGCAACGTTTTCGATCGAAGAGCCGATGACGCCGAGTATTGCGAAGAACATCGCATGACGGTCGCGCGGGATCACCTGGGTGGAGATCGGTTCGGCGACGAGGCCGAGCTTTTCGCAGACATATTCCTCGACGTACGGGTCGATATTGGCAAAGGTGCCGACAGCGCCGGAGATTGCGCCGGTGGCGATTTCTGCGCGGGCGGCGACCAGACGGGCGCGGTTGCGGCTCATTTCGGCATAGAAGCGGGCAAAGGTCAGGCCCATCGTGGTCGGCTCGGCATGGATGCCGTGGCTGCGGCCGATGCGAACCGTATCCTTGTGTTCGAAGGCCCGGGTCTTCAGGGCTGTGAGCACGCGGTCGAGATCGGCCAACAGCAGATCGGCCGCGCGCACCAGCTGGATGTTCAGCGTTGTGTCGAGCACATCGGACGATGTCATGCCCTGATGGACGAACCGGCTGTCGGGACCGATGAATTCGGCCAGATGCGTCAGGAAGGCGATGACGTCATGCTTGGTGACGGCTTCGATCTCGTCGATGCGTGCGACATCGAAATTGGCAGCGCCGCCTTTTTCCCAGATCGTCCTGGCGGCGTCCTTGGGGATGACACCGAGCTCAGCCAGCGCGTCGCAGGCATAGGCTTCGATTTCGAACCAGATGCGAAATTTGGTTTCCGGCGACCAGATGGCCACCATTTCCGGCCGGGAGTAACGGGGGATCATGGGCTTTCAGCTTTCGTCACGATGGGAGTTGGCTGAGCCTCTAGCAAAGATAGACGGCAATCTCAACGTTGCTGTTCAGGCATCCGGTAGGCCAGCCACAGGCTGGTCAATGCGAGAGCGGCGAATCCGAGCGGCAAATAGAGACGAATGCCCATGACGATGAACTGATAGATCGCGCTCGCAGAGGTGAACGTGAATTGGTAGACCCAGGTGCCGGTGCCGAAGGGTGCGTGCCAGCGGGCATAGAAAATCCGGTAATCGAGGGCAAAAAGAATACCCGTGGCAACGATGGTGCAGACGGTCAGACACAGGAAGAATGCCGCAAAGCGGGTCTCCCGGCCCCTGCCGATGGCGCCGAAACGGCCAAGCAGCAATGCGAATGGCCAGGAAACCAGACCACCTGCGAAGAACAGGACAAGAATACCGGACAGGTGCGAGGTCTCGGCGCCGTTGCGCAAATAGAGCGCTGCGAGTGCCGACACGGCCATCATCACACCCCACAAAGGCGCACCAATCAGAGTTTCCCAGAGCCCCGGCACAGCCTCACGGAGCCGCTGTGCCACTTTCTGCGTCAGACCTCGCTGTTCGTTCGTTCCGCCGTGCCTGGGTGCACTCATGGCGTCATTGAAGCCGGAACCGCGATCCAGCGGCCGTCAGCGCCTTCGAAGCCGAGGCTCAGCACCTGGACGAGGGCGACATGCACCGGCTCGCCCTCCAGCGGATTGAACACCATCACACCGCCGATACGATAACCCAAGGGGCATTTTCGGCTGTCTGGAATTTTCGTGTCGGCGTGCAGGACGCGGTTGGATGCCTTGCCGTCCTCTGTCTGAAAGGTGAGGCGAAAACCGGTCGATTGCGGCGTGGCGTCCTTGCATTGTGCCGACGGCGGTAGGGGAATGTCATCGAGCGACAGTGTAAAATCGCCGCCGACGGGCGGTTGGACGGCATATTGCCGGTAGGTCAGGCGATGGGCGTCGCCATCGACCTCCGTCACTGGATTGAAGGCGGCCATCAGGCCGGGATTGGCGCCAAGATCGAATTTTTCGACAAACGGAGCAGCTTTTGCGGCAGTTTGCGCTCGCACCTTGGCAAGGCTGGTGTTTTCTTCATCGATGCGCAGCCGGATCGGCGTTCCGGCCAGAAACGTGTCGTTGCGGGTATCTATGAAAAAGATGTTCGAATAGGGAAATCCGGAGCCATCCTGAACGCCGTATTCCTCGAAGGCAAAGATGCTGCCATCCGCGGAAAAGCCGATCGGTTGGAACGAGGCGAAATCGCCAGCGCAGGCAGCGCCGGCAAAAAATGCCGAGGCAAGCAATGTCGCCGCTATCCGGCCCGGCAATCTCATCCGCGGCCTCCTTCTGCGTTGCTGCGCAAGGTATCGATGGTTTTGCGGTAGGCATCGACATGACCGCCGCTGAAGATCGCCGAACCGGCGACGAAGACATTGGCACCGGCGGATGCCGGAAGTGCGATCGTATCCAGCGCGATGCCGCCATCGACCTGAATGTCGATCGGCCGGTCGCCGATCATCGCCTTGATGCGGCGGAGCTTCTCTTCCATGGCCGGAATGAACTTCTGGCCGCCGAAACCCGGATTGACCGTCATCACCAGAACGAGATCGATCTTGTCGAGCAGATAGTCGAGAACGCTCTCGGGCGTTGCCGGATTGATCGAGACACCGGCTTTCTTGCCGAGCGCCCTGATCGCCTGAACCGAACGGTCGAGATGAGGGCCTGCTTCCGCATGCACGGTGATGCTGTCGCAGCCGGCTTTCGCAAAGGCTTCGAGATAGGGATCGGCCGGTGCAATCATCAAATGGCAATCGAAATAGGCGTCGGTATGCGGCCGCAGCGATTTGATGACGTCGGGGCCAAACGAGATATTCGGAACGAAATGGCCGTCCATGATGTCGAGATGGATCCAGTCGGCACCGGCGGCAACGACGTCGCGCACTTCCTGTCCGAGTTTGGCGTAGTCAGCCGCGAGAATGGAGGGGGCGATGCGGATAGGCAGGGGCATGATAGGGGGCTCCAACTGTTTTGCGGGCAATAGCATCGCTTTTCGCGGCAAACAACAGATCTTGCCGCGTCACCATCGCGCAGAGTCTAGATTTGCTTCGCCCAAATGGGAAGCAGATCGTTTTCCTGAGCTGTCGCATCATGCACACCACGGGCGATTGCACGGGCCATGGTGGATGCCGCCGCAGCGCCAAGCTCGATGAATTCGTCAAGCGAAATGGTCTTGCCGCTCGTTCCGGTCGCCAGCGAAAAGACCAGGTCACCGTCAAGCGGCGTGTGCGATGGCCAGAGTGCACGGGAAAAACCGTCATGCGCTGCGATAGCCAGCCGTTTTGCTTCAGCTTTGGTCAGGACCGCATCGGTGGCGATGACGGCGATCGTGGTATTTTTCGTTTCGCTCTGATTGCCGCGGAACTTGATCCGCAGATCGCGGGCGTCTTTCGGAAACGGATGTGGCATCCCAAGGCCACCGAATTCTCTATCTTCCTCGAACGGTGTCGACCAGAAATGCCGTGTGTCGCCGATCGTGGCGGACCCGAGTGCATTGACGGCGACCAGCGCGCCGACGGTAATGCCGTTGTCTAGGATGGTCGAGGCCGTGCCGAGCCCGCCCTTGAACGTGGCCGTCAAAGCGCCCGTTCCTGCTCCTGCGCTGCCGGTCGAAAACTCCAAGGCCGCTGCCTGCACGGCTGCATATCCAAGCTCGCGATAAGGAGGATAAATTCCCCAGTCCTTGTCGCCACCATTGATCAGGTCGAACAGGATGGCGCCTGGAACGATCGGGATATGCAGGTTGCCGACGGGAAAGCCGCGACCCATCTGGCGCAGGGCGGCCTGCGCGCCGGAGGCCGCATCGAGCCCAAAGGCCGAGCCGCCCGACAGAACGATGGCATCGACTGTCTGCACCGTGTTGTGCGGCTCCAGCAGATCGGTCTCCCGCGTACCGGGGGCGCCACCCAGAACCTGGACGGCGGCGATAGCCGGTTGATCGCAGACGACGACGGATACGCCGGATTTCAGACGATGATCCTCGGCATTGCCGACCTTGAGGCCGCCGACATCGGTAATCGCATTGCGCGGCCCGGTTCGCATCATGGGCTTCCAGAAACTGCCGGAGCGGTGATGAACCGGTTGTTTTGCCATTCCAGCAGGCGATAGGGGTTTTCTGCCAGCTCGTGGTTTGCGTTGAAGCGAAGGGAGCCGAGAGCGGTCTGGTAAGGGCCCTTGGCAAGTGCATCCAGCACCGGGCCGCCATCCTTGCCTGCCTGCTCCTTCGCCTGCTCCAGCAGCGTCACAGCCGCAAATGCAGGAAGCACATAGCCCTCGGGAAGCAGCTTTGCCGCCGTCATGGCATCAACCGTACCCTTGGCGTCTGGCAGAGTGGCATAATCGGGCAGAGACACGGCAAGAACCCCATTTGCCAGAGGAACCGGCAGGTTTGCCGCAGCGAGCGCCTCACCACCCATCAGCGTCAGCGCCACCTGTTCGGACGCGGCGTCGCGGGCGATGATGGCCGTATCGGCGCGGTCTCCACCGGTAAACACATGCGTCGCGCCGCTCTTGGCAAGTCGGCGGACAAGGCTGACCTGCTGTTCCTGGGCGGGGCGATAGGTATCGGAGAAGGTTGGGGTGAGGCCGACTTTGGCCAGCGCGCCGCGCACGCTTTCCACCAGTTCGCGCCCGTGAATCGTCCCGTCCTCGATCAGTCCCAACGGCTCGTTCTTCCAGCGCGACAGAATGATTTCGGTCACCTTGGCCGCTTCGGCCTTGGCGCTTGGTACCAGCCGGAAGAACGGCCATTTCTTTTTCAGTGCGTCTTCCATCAGGATATCGGAGCGCACGCTCAGCGTCAGCGCCGGAATACCGGCCTCGGCCAATGCCGGCAACGCCGCCTCCAGGCTTTCCGTACACAGAAAGCCGATCGCTGCCTCGGCGCCACTGGCGAGCAGTGCCTTTGTCAGGCTCTCGGCATCCTTCGCTTCGCAGGTTTCCGGGATGGCGATGATTTCCGAGCCACGATCCTCCGCCTGGAAGCGGGCACCGTCCAGCATCTGTTGTCCAAGCAGCGCAAACGGCCCGTCCGCCGGGGCGACGACGGCGATCTTCAGGCCCGCAGCCAAAGCGGGGGCGGCGTGCACCGATCCGGCAATAACAAGGCTGGCAAAAATCGAACGAAACATGCGCTTATCCAGTTGAGAACGCCCATGTTTTAAAGATGTGGCCGCAGGGGTCAAAGGAAAAGATCGGAACAGGCGCCGGAGGGATGGCAATTGCCGTAAATGACGAAGAAAAACCGGACAATGGGTTTCATATTTCGGCGCAATCTCTATGTGTTAAAAACCTACATCGATCTGGAGACTGCCGTGTTGGACAAGACCCAACTGGACCCGCTGACCTACCGTGATGCCATGAGCCGGCTGGCTGGGCATGTGCATATCGTCACGGCGGCCCATGAGGGCGTGCGGCGCGGCGTGACGATCACGGCCGCCTGCTCGGTCTCCGACGATCCAGCGACATTACTCGTCTGCCTCAACGGCGCCAATCCGCGCAACGACATCTTTTCTGAAAGCGGCAGCTTCGCGCTCAATCTTCTCGGTGCCGAGCAGTTGGACCTCGCTCATGTCTTCTCCGGAAAGAATCATGTCGATCCGTCGGAGCGTTTCTCTCACGGCACCTGGGGCGAGCTGAAGACCGGTGCGCCGATCCTGAACGAGGCTGTAGCAGCATTCGATTGCCGACTGATCGATATCAAGACGGTCGCCACGCATATCGTCCTGTTCGGCCAGGTCGTTGCCGTCACGCTCGGTCAGCAGAAACCGGCGCTCGTCTATCTGGACCGGGACTACCGCACGTTATAGATTTCCTCCCAAGGGAGCTGGGCAAACATGACGACATACGCGAATGGCGCATTGCCCGCCTCTATCGCCGAGACCATGGAGATGCTGGAATCCGGCGATTACCTCGCCGGAACCGCACTTTCGACCGTGCTGTTCCTGTCGCTCAGAATGAAGCGTCCGCTGTTTCTCGAGGGCGAGGCCGGTGTCGGCAAGACGGAGATCGCCAAGGTTCTGGCAAAGACGCTCGACCGGCCGCTGATCCGCCTTCAGTGTTACGAAGGCCTCGATATTTCCTCGGCCGTCTACGAGTGGAACTATCCGGCGCAGATGCTGGAGATCAGGCTGTCGGAAGCCGCTGGCACAGCCGATCGCCAGAAAATCGAGAGCAACATCTTTTCGGAGAAATACCTGATCAGGCGCCCGGTGCTGCAGGCCATCTCGGCCGAGGCCGGCAAGGCGCCGGTGTTCCTGATCGATGAACTTGACCGCACCGACGAGGCATTCGAGGCTTTTCTGCTTGAGGTCCTGTCTGATTTTCAGGTGACCATTCCGGAACTCGGGACAATCCGGGCGCAGGAGCCACCCATCGTCATCATCACCACCAATCGCACCCGCGAAGTCCATGACGCATTGAAGCGCCGCTGCCTTTATCACTGGGTCGACTACCCAAAGGCTGCGCAAGAATTGGAGATTATCCGCCGAAAGGTGCCGGGCTGCAACGAGCGCCTGTCCCGCGAAATCGTCGGTTATGTTCAGAGACTGCGAACGCTTGATCTGTTCAAAAACCCGGGTGTTGCTGAAACCATCGACTGGGCGACAGCGCTGACCGAGCTTGACCGTCTGGCACTCGATCCGGAAACCATCTCCGATACGCTCGGTACGCTCTTGAAATACCAGGATGACATCGCACGGATCGATGGTGGCGACGGCCGCAAAATCCTCGCTGACGTCAAGGCCGAACTTCTGGCGGCGGGGTGATGCCATGGTAGCGGCTGCCCGGACGAATGACGGCGCCATTTTACCACCCTTGCCTGAGGGCGACGGGCGATTTTCCGACAATATCGTTTTCTTCGCCCGTGCCTTGCGAAAAGCCGGGCTGAAAATAGGTCCGGGGGCGGTTGCCGACGCGATCGAAGCCGTTGCGTTGATCGGCATCGGGTCCCGCGACGAATTCTATGCAACGCTGCAATCGATTTTCGTCAAGCGCCATGAAGATCAGGCGCTGTTCGACGAAGCGTTCCGGCTGTTCTGGAGGTCGCGAGACCTGATTGGTAAGATGATCGCGATGATGTCGCCGGTGGCGCCCGATTCCCGTGAGAAGGCTCCGCGTCGCGCAGGCGAAGCCCGCATCAGCGATGCCCTGTTTGCCGATCGCGATGCGCAACGGCCGGTGCGGGATGAACCGGATATCGAGATCGATGCGCGGTTTACGGCGTCCGGTACGGAATTGCTGCGCCGGGCGGATTTCGCCCAGATGTCGGCAGCCGAGATTGCTCTGGCGAAAAAGGCTCTGTCAGCACTGGTCCTGCCGATGGATGAAGTCAAGACGCGCCGCTTTCGCACGTCGCACCGGCCGCGCCGCATCGATCCGCGTGCGACGATGCGCGATGCGATGAAAACCGGCGGTGATCTCATTCTTCCACGGTTTCGGGAACAGAAGACCATCCATCCGCCGTTGGTCGTCCTTGCCGACATTTCCGGCTCGATGAGCCAATACACCCGCATCTTCCTGCATTTCCTGCATGTGCTGACCGAAAAGCGCCGCCGGGTTCACACGTTCCTGTTCGGCACCCGGCTGAGCAACGTGACCCGGCAAATGAAGAACCGCGACCCGGATGTGGCGATGGACGATTGCATCCGCGCCGTCAGCGACTGGTCCGGCGGCACGCGGATTGGCGAAACCCTGCATGAATTCAATCGTCTCTGGTCGCGCCGGGTGCTGGGGCAGGGCGCGATCGTGCTTTTGATTACCGACGGGCTGGAGCGCGACGATATCGGCGAACTGGAAACGGAGATGGACCGGCTGCACCGGTCGTGCCGCCGTCTGATCTGGCTCAACCCGTTGCTGCGTTTCGATGGTTTCGAGGCGCGGGCGCGGGGCGTTCGTGCCATGCTGCCGCATGTTGACGAATTTCGCGCGGTGCATAATCTTGAAGCGGTGTCCGATCTGGCGCAGGCTCTTTCCGGAAAAACATCACGCGATGCCGATCCACGCCGTTTCATATCCCGGCGATAGAGCAACAGGAGGAAGCATATGCTGGGCCAACCTCTTTACCCCGATCCGCTGACGGTTGCCGAGGAGTGGCAGGCCGGCGGACGCGGCGTTGCCATCGCGACTGTCATCGAAACCTGGGGCTCGGCGCCGAGACCGGTCGGCAGCCATCTGGTGATTGATTCTCAGGGTAATTTTCACGGCTCGGTTTCGGGCGGTTGCGTCGAGGGGGCGGTGATAGTCGAGGCTGCCGAGGTAATCACGTCCGGTACGGCACGGGTTCTCGAGTTTGGTGTTGCCGACGAGACCGCCTGGCGGGTTGGCTTGTCGTGCGGCGGCCGTATCCGCATCTATGTCGAAAGGCTGGGATAGGCGATGTTGCTGGAGCATCTGCACAAGTTGAACACGGCGCGAGACGCGCGGCTGGCAACGGTGACGATCACGCCGCTTGACACCGGAGAGGCCCGGCTTTTCCTGGAGGGCGAAGCGCATGATCCATCCGTAGCGCCATCCATAGAGGCGGCACTGCGCACCGGAAAATCAGGTATGGTCGAGATCGACGGACAGGCTGTGTTCGTCAACGTCTATTTGCCGCCACCGCGGATTGTCGCGATTGGCGCGGTCCATATCTCACAGGCGCTTGCCGTCATGGCCGATATCGCCGGGTTCGATCTTTCGATCATCGATCCACGCAGCGCCTTTGCAACGCCGGAACGTTTCAAACAGACAAAGCTCCTTGCCGAATGGCCGGAAGATGCGCTCCGGCATACGCCACTCGATGCCTATACGGCGCTGATCGCGGTCAGCCACGATCCCAAGATCGATGATTTTCCCTTGGCAAAAGCGCTTGAATCCGGGTGCTTCTATGTCGGCGCGCTGGGAAGCCGCAAAACCCATGCACGCCGGGTCGAGCGGCTGACAAAGCTGGGTGTGGACGACAAGAGCATCGCCCGTATCCGCGCGCCGATCGGTCTTGATATCCGCGCGTCCAATCCGGCAGAGATCGCTGTCGCCATCCTTGCTGAAATCATCCAGACGCTGCGGACGCGAGATGTGGCGGCTGGGCGAGGGCCTGCCGCATGAAGTTTGGCCCGGTTCCGGTCGCCGATGCGCAAGGCGCGGTTCTCGCTCATGCAGCCAAGCTGCCCAATGGACGCCTTTCCAAAGGGCATGTTGTCTCCGCCGCCGACATATCCGCGCTACAGGCGGCGGGGTTCTCCGAAATCATCGCCGCCCGCCTGGAGCCGGGCGATCTTATGGAGGACGAGGCGGCCTCACGGATAGCGGCAGCGATCGAGCGCGACCACCTGACGTTTTCGCAGGCGGCAACCGGGCGGATCAATATTCACTCTGCCGTCGATGGCCTCTTCTGCGCGAACCGCTCCATCGTCGATCGGCTCAACCGCATTGATCCGGCCATCACGCTCGCCTGTCTTGCCGATCACGTGCCGGTGCGGTCCGGCGACATGGTGGCGACGATCAAGATTATCCCGCTTGCCGTTTCAGGACGGTTTGTCGAGGATGCTGCAGTGCTTCTTCGGGGCGAGCATGCATTTAGCGTCAAGCCGTTCGCCGCACGCCGCGTCAAGTTGATCGCAACGATGCTGCCATCGCTGAAGCCCAGCGTCATGGACAAGACGCGCCAAAACCTTGAGGCGCGATTGCGGCTGTCGTCGAGCATCCTGGTGCAGGAGCAACGCGTGCCGCATACCGCTGAAGCTGTGGCGGCCGCCATTCGACAAGGAATAGAACGGCACGAAATGGTTATCGTGTTTGGCGCTTCGGCCGTAGCCGACGCAGATGATGTGATTCCTGCGGCGATACGGCTTGCTGGCGGTGCCGTCGATCATGTCGGCATGCCTGTCGATCCCGGCAATCTGCTCGTTCTCGGCCGGGTTGGCGATATCCCGGTGATCGGTGCTCCCGGCTGTGCCCGCAGTCCGAAGGAGAACGGTTTCGACTGGATCCTGAACAGAATATTAGCCGACGAATGGCCGACGATGGATGATATTACCGGTCTCGGTGTCGGTGGGCTGCTGATGGAGATACCGACGCGCCCCTTGCCGCGTGCACTGACCGGTTCCGAACCCAAGGATGTTGCCGTCGCGGGCGTGCTGCTTGCCGCCGGCCGGGCTTCCCGCATGGGGGAATCAGGGCAACACAAGCTTTTGGCGGAGTTTGAGGGCGTGCCGCTGGTGCGTCGCGGTGCGCAGACGGCACTTCAAGCTGGCGTCCGCCACGTTTTCGCAGTTACCGGTCACCGGCAGACGGAAATTCGTGCCGCACTGGCTGGGCTTGACGTCATCACCGTTGAAAATACCGATTATGCGATGGGCATGGCCTCGTCATTGATTGCCGGGGTGAACGCCGCAGGCAATGATTTTGATGGGCTGCTGGTCATGCTGGCGGACATGCCGTGGGTTTCGGCTGAAGATCTTGCTGCGCTGATTTCCGCATTTAAGGCCGGGCAGGGCCTCACGATCGTCCGCGCCATGTCGGCCGGGAAGCGCGGCAATCCGGTCATCCTGCCGCGATCGACATTCGAAGCGATCCGGCAGTTGCAGGGCGATGTCGGTGCGCGGCATATCATCGAAACCTGCGGGCTGCCGGTGATCGATGTCGATATCGGCCCGGCTGCGCATCTTGATCTCGACACACCGGAAGCGATCATCGCTGCTGGTGGTATATTGAAAGGCTGATGAGAATGGACAATGCGGCAATCGAGGAGATGTTTTCGGCCCTTGGCCCGGTGACGGTCAAACGCATGTTTGGCGGCAAGGGTATCTATTTCGAGGGCCGGATTCTGGCGCTGGAGGTGAGCGGAGACATTCTTTTGAAGGCAGACACTGAGAGCGCCGGGGAGTTCGAGGCGGCTGGCAGCTCACAGTGGAGTTACGACGGCAAAGGAAAGCTGGTGAAAATGCCCTACTGGTCCATCCCGGAAGAAGCCTTCGATGATCCAGACGAGATGGCTCGCTGGGTCCGCCTCGCCTATGAGGCCGCGTTGAGGGCTAAGAAGTAGCAAGCGCCCGCAACGCCTGCACCGCATCCTGGGCGAACAGCGACAGTGGCTGCGGCAGATCATCGAGAGGATACCAGCCGATTTCGGAGAGTTTGTCGGGTTCCGTCAACTGCGGTTCGCCGGAGAAATCGTCGGTGACATAGATCAGCGAGATCCAGTGCTGCCGGTCGGCTTCGATCCGTTGCTCGCTGAGGCAGAGAAACTGGGCCGAATGGATTTTTAGTCCGCTTTCTTCTTCCGCCTCACGGCGGGCGGCGTCGGCTGCCGGTTCCATATGCTCGACCTTGCCACCGACAATGCTCCAGTGACCGGCTTCCGGCGCTTTCAAACGCTTGCAAAGCAAAAGCTTGCCGTCATTAAAGACGGCAAGCCCTGATCCCACACCGGGAAAATCTATGCCTGGATATGCCATGCGATGCTTGAAGGCTCAGGCCTTGCCGGCAATCAGCATGAAAGCCGGGATATCGTCGCCGAAGCCGACCGGCGTCGGGCCGTCGTCCTGATCGCGGCGATAGCGATTGCGGCGATCGCGGTTGTCGTCATTGGCAGGATTCGGCTGAGGAGCAGGACGGTTGCTGTTACGGCCGGCATTCTGCGGTTTCGTTTCTGCCTTGCGTTCTGATCTCACAGGTTCTGCCTTTGCTACTACCGGTTCGGGGGGGGCTGCTATGACTGCCGGACTATCGTCTGATTTGATGTCCGATTTGTGACTGGAGACGGGGCGGGGAGCGTGGTCACGATCCCGGTCGTTGCGCCGGCCACCGCGCTTGCCGTCACGGCCGCCGCGATCGGGCTTGCTGCTCTCATGGCTTTCCATCGGAGCGGGCAGGGCGGAGAGGTCGCCGTTCAGCCATTCGATCTTCTTGTCGATCAGCTTTTCGATAGCGTCTGTAAATTTGGTATCGCGCTTGGAGACCAGCGTGAAGGCAGCGCCAGAGCGGCCGGCCCGGCCGGTACGGCCGATGCGGTGGACATAGTCTTCCGCATGGATAGGCACGTCAAAATTGAACACATGGCTCACATCCGGAATGTCCAGACCGCGGGCGGCGACGTCGGAGGCAACCAGCAGCGTGATGGCATTGTCCTTGAAGCCCGCCAGCATTTTCGTGCGCGAACTCTGATCCATATCGCCATGCAGAGCGCCGACCGAGAAACCGTGGCGCGAAAGCGAGCGGTAGAGTTCAGCAACATCAAGCTTGCGATTGCAGAAGATGATCGCGTTCTTCAGATCATCCTGTTTCTGGATCAGATCGCGCAGCACCGCGCGCTTTTCGTAATCCTTGCTGTGTGTCGCGACCAATCGCTGCGTCACGGTCGTTGCCGTGGAAGAGCGAGTAGACACTTCGACGCGCTCCGGGTTCTGCAGAAACCGGTCTGCCAGTTTCTGAATTTCCGGCGGCATGGTGGCCGAGAAGAACAGTGTCTGGCGGGTGAACGGGATCAGCTTGGCGATGCGCTCGATATCGGGGATGAAGCCCATGTCGAGCATGCGGTCTGCTTCGTCGATGACGAGGATTTCAACGCCGGTCATCAAAAGCTTGCCGCGTTCGCAATGGTCGAGCAGGCGGCCTGGCGTGCAGATCAGCACATCGGCGCCACGCTCAAGCTTGCGGTCCTGCTCATCGAAGGACACGCCGCCGATCAACAGTGCAACATTGAGCTTGTGGTTCTTGCCGTATTTTTCAAAATTCTCGGCGACTTGAGCTGCCAGTTCGCGCGTCGGCTCAAGAATGAGCGTGCGCGGCATACGAGCGCGAGCGCGGCCCTTTTCCAGAAGCGTCAGCATCGGCAGCACGAAGGATGCCGTCTTACCCGTGCCCGTCTGGGCGATGCCCAGAATATCACGCCGCTGCAAGGCCGGCGGAATTGCGCCTGCCTGGATCGGTGTGGGGATGGTGTAGCCCGCATCTGTCACTGCGGTAAGAACTTTTTGGCTCAGGCCAAGGTCTGAAAAAGTGGTCAAAGGGAAATCTGTTTCCGTTCCGGTTCGGTCGAACACTGGTCAATCGGCGCATACTTTAACTGCCGTCGCTGGGGCTCTTAGTCCCATAGGCAGACAAAGTCAAGAAAACCGGTGGTTTGAACGGCGAAAGAGTCAATAATGGACTGCCAACAACAGGATAGCAGAAAAATGCCTGTCGTTACGTCAAGAGTACGCCCAAGGCCATCAAGTTCAATTGATGTAGTGGCTGAGCTTAATGCCTGCGGTCAAAAACCGCATCGGATCCACGGCCTCACCATTGAGCCGCACTTCATAATGCAGGTGAGGACCTGTCGAACGCCCCGTGCTCCCCGAACGGGCAATGGCCTCGCCCGTGGTAATCCTGTCACCGACATTGACAAGAACGCTCGACAGGTGAGCGTAGCGGGTGGTGATCCCGTTGCCATGGTCGATCTCGACCATATTGCCGTAACCGCCGGTCTTGCCGGCGGTGATTACAGTACCCGGTGCAGTTGCCAGAATCCGTGTTCCGGTCGGGGCGCGAAAATCGATCCCGGCATGCAGCGCCAACCTGCCAAGGAACGGATCGAGGCGATTGCCGAAGCTGCTGGTAATCTCACTGGCCGGGGACGGATTGTTGAACGGCAGCTTTCTGGCCTGACTGCGCACGCTTTCGAGGCGGCCAAGCGCAGTATCGAGCCCAATCAGGGAGTTGTCGAAGGCCTCTGTCGTTTCCGGCTCGACAAAAGGGCCGCCAATCGCGTCGCTGTCTCCAGCAACGGTTGCTGTTTCTACAGCCTTGTCGGCAGCGACCTTCACACCGGTGCGCGCAAGAATGGTCATGATGGCATCGGTGGCTTCCGAGGCGCCGGCGGTCAGGCTATCGATGCGGGTTTTCTGTTCCTGCTCGATATCCTTGAGCGACAACGTTACCTTCGAAAAGAGCCGGTCGGCCCGGTCGGACATGGCCTCCTTTCCGCCTGATGCGGATTGCGGTGCATAGGCCAGCGCCATTTTCTGCTGAGGTGCCTTATTGCCCAGGCCCATCAATCGTTCGATGGCCTTGAGGCCACCACTGGCGTCGGCGCGCTTTTCGTAGGACAAGGGTGTTGTCTCGGACGGCTGAACTTCTTTTTCTGCGATTCCAGATTCTTCGGCGCGGTCGAGCAATGTTCCGAGACGGCCATGGCGCGATGACAGTGCCATCTGCTGCTGCAGTAACTTCTCGACCTTATCCTCCACCACTTGCTGATCGAGGAGTTGACGGCTGGTGACGCGGTCGACCTGCGCACGCAAAGCTGCGATCCGGTCTTCGTATTCGTACTGCATACGCGCCTGGCGGGCCATCGTGCCGCCTATCAGGTCATCGCGCAGCACAAGATAGGAGGTTGCGGCGAGATAGCCGATAGAAAAAACAGAAACGAAACAGACGGAAAGAGCTGCCATCCAGGGCTGGACAGTCATGTGGCGAACTTTATCGCCGCTTGCCAGAATGATGATGTGCTTTTGTGCGCGCTTGCCGAAAACCTGGTTTTCCGTAGACACCAACTCACCCCCAACGCGTGCGATTCTGCCCGTCTTGATGGGATTGATTAGATACTGTTAAGGTTAATAAAGCCTTGCTGAGAGGGGTTTGCGATGACCTTTCAGGTGTTTACCGAGGCCGTCATCGATCGATAGAATGATGGTGTCAGGCCAGCTTCGGCGCGGGCGATGTCGTTGAACGGTGCTTTCAGCGGTCCCCGAAAATTGGCCCTGACCAGAGCCTGAAATGCCGCTGCCGGGTCTTTCTTCTGCCGGGCGCAGAGGAAACGGAACCATTTGGCGCCGACAGCCACGTGGCCCTTCTCATCCTCGTAGATGACGTCGAGCACTGCAGCGCTTTCCAGGTCACCGGCATCGCGCATCTTCGCCTGCAGGGCGGGCGTTACGTCAAGGCCGCGCGCCTCGAGAATCAGCGGTACCACTGCCAGTCGCGCCGTGAGGTCGTTGCGCGTATCATGGGCTGCCTGCCAGAGCCCGTCATGGGCCGGCAGGTCGCCATAGTCGGCACCAAGCTGGCGCAGGCGATCACGCACCATGCGAAAGTGCTTGGCCTCCTCGAAGGCCACCTTCATCCAGCCGTCGAAGAATGAATGCGGAACGGGTTCCGTGGCAAATCGGGCGACGATATCAAGCGCCAGATCGACGGCATTGAGCTCGATATGGGCGATGGCGTGAAGGAGGGCGATGCGGCCTCTATCGGTGGTCAAAGCCCGTTTTGGCATCTGCCTCGGCGGTATCAACTCCGGTTTCTCGGGCCTTCCGGGCCGGTCAGGCACGGCCATATCCAGTGGTGAGCGCAGCGACAGGGTCCGTTCGCTCCACCGGCGTGCCGTTTCCTGGGTCAGCAGCGTCTTGATGTCGAGATCAGCAGCGCGGATTGCGCGGACGGCCCCGTCACGAAGGCTGCGTATCGCCGGAAGGCTTGTCATCGTCACACGTTTCCGTTCGCTAGACTTTTCGCTGCCGCCAGTACCTCTTCGGCATGACCGGCAACCTTCACCTTTGGCCAGATGCGCCGGATGAGGCCGTCAGGTCCGATAAGCAGCGTTGTCCGCTCGACCCCCATATATTTCCGGCCGTACATGCTTTTTTCGACCCAGACGCCATAGCTGTTCAGCACCGCCAGATCCTCGTCTGATGCGAGAATGACCGAGAGATCGTACTTCTTGGCGAACTTGTCGTGCTTCTTTACCGAATCTGGCGACATGCCGATGATCACTGTGCCAACTGCAGAAAACTCGGTCAGTAGCCCGCTAAACGCAATGGATTCGGTGGTGCAGCTGCTGGTGTCATCCTTCGGGTAGAAGAACAGCACGATAGATTGTCCCTTGAAATCCGACAGCGAGACAGTTCCGCCGCCGTCACGGGGCAGGGTAAAGTCCGGTGCAATTGCGCCTTCGGTCAGGTTCGCCATGGTTATTCCTTTATTCTGGGGCATGTGCCGCAAAAGTTTGTCGCATGAGGCATATCCAATCGGAACCCGGCCCGTCCAGCGCCGGAAGAACCAAGGGGTGTTTCGCGCACAGGGAAGATGGGTTGAGTGGCAGACATTGTTTGCCCCGGGACCGTTCTTTAACTACTGTGCAATGAACGCGAACTCCCAAGGCGCTTCAATGCGCCATTGGCGTTTTCGGGCGAGAACATGAGATAAATCAACCACGTACGTCGTGCGTTCGGAATCATAGGCATAGGACCGTCTGATATCGAGAGATGGAATCGCAGCAGATTGAACAATACCGCATGATTCTTTTCACACTTTCGGAGGCCGCCGGCGCTGATGAATGAAATCCGCGGCGAAAAGGTATCGTTTCGCAAGGAAGACATTGTTGTCCTGCATTCCCTGCCATCAGCGCAGGCTCATGATCCGTGTATCGTTCACGCGCCAAACAAGCGCGGGATTGCACGGCTTGTGTTCACAACGACGATTGTCCTCACCGCGATTTTCCTTCTTTTCGGTGCAACCGTCCTTGCTGCCATTGAAGGCGGGTTTCTCGACGAGCCGCTGAATGCGCGGGCGCAGACGGCGCTGAACGCTGCAATCGGCGACGGATACCATGCCGAGGTCGGAAGCACCGTCTTGCGCATGACCTCGAATGGTGCGTTGGCGCTCAAAGCGCAGGACGTAACACTGGTTGAAAACGTCTCCGACAAACGCCTGGTCACCACCAATTCTGTCTTTATCGAACTCCACCCGTTGGCCTTGATGACCGGCCGGGTCGCGGTTTCACGGATAGAGGCTGAGGGAGCGACACTTGATCCGTCGCTGCTGCCCCAAGGCAAGCCGATCGATCTGGCAGCCATTCGCATCACCGATGTTGCCGGAGGACTGGAAGTCGTTTTCGACCAGATCGACCGTATCTCCCAGCTGATCGGCCGCAGTAATACGGAAACGATGCGCATCGCAGACCTGAAATTGTCCATTGCCGGTCCTCGCCAGCGCATCGTACCTGTCGTGGTGGAAACCCTGGATTTTAAGCGCGCTGCCGACGGCTCTATGCAGATTGATGGCGCCTTTTCCATCGATGGACAATCTTCGCAACTTCATCTTCGCGCTGACCGTCAGAGCGGGCGTCTCACGACGCTCAACGGTTCCGCCTTAGGCTTGCCGCTGTCTGCCTTCCTGCATCGTAACGACACCGCAACGGAACTTGCATTCGGGATCAAGAGCAGCGCCGATCTGACCATCAATGCAACGCGGGCCGCTGAAAACACGCCACCGACGCTGCAGTTGAGCGGCCGATCCAACGACGGTATCTTCGATGCGGGCGGCTTCACATCAGAGCTCAAACCTTCCGAACTCAATGTCAGCTATGATTTTGCCCGTGACAGGATCGAGATCCTGCCGTCGATCGTGCGCGTTGGCCGGTCGACTTTCCCGTTTACCGGTGTGATCGCGGATCTAGACCCAGCTGTGGTGGCTGGAAAGAAGGGCTTTTCGATCGACCTTCTGGCGCAAGCCGCCAGTTCGTCGCCGATCGATGTTTCCGAGGCGCCGCTGATATTCGACGCCAAGGCTCAGGGGCGCTATTTATCGGAAAGCCGCCAGCTGGTTTTTGACGAACTGACGGTGGCGAGCAGGCTCGGCACCGCTGCCGGTTCGTTGTCTATGACTTTCGGGGAAGCCTCGCCCCAGATCAGCTTCGCCCTTGTAAGCAGCAAGCTACAGTCTGCTGCGGTGAAACAGCTCTGGCCCTGGTGGATCGGCAAGACGGCACGGCGATGGGTGATCAATAACGTTTTCGGCGGCACGGTCACGGATGGCAAGATCGAAGTGTTCCTGCCAATGGGGCGCATCACGCGCACCGTTGGCCCCATCGATCTGAATGCCGAGGAATTGAGCGTCGCATTCAACATTGCCGATGCCCGGGTCAATTTGGTTGGTGATATTCCGCCCTTGCGCGATGCCGCCGGCGCTTTCAAGCTGAAGGGCGAGCGCATGGATGTGGAGATCGAACGCGGAACGGCGTATTTTCCCTCGGGGCGCTCAGCCACGGTGAACGGTGGTCATCTTATTATCCCCAATACCTACGAAAAACCGTTGATTGCCGAAATGAAACTCGATGTCGGTGGGCAGGCGGACGCGATTGCAGAGCTTGTCAGCTACCGGCCCCTTCTTGCCCTGCAACGGACAACTTTCAAGCCGGAAGATTTTACCGGCGACGTAACGGCGCAAGTGGGTGCGCGGTTTGGTCTCGTAGCCGCCCAGAAACCGCCGCCGCCGCAGTGGCAGGCGGAGTTGCTGCTTAATGGCGTCACCGTCAACAAACCAATCGGTGAAAAGGCGATTTCCGACATAAGGGGCAGCCTCAGGATCGACCCGCAACAGGCAGTCCTGGACGCCAAGGCCAACATCGAAGGCGGGTCCATGGACATTTCTCTCATCGAGCCTGTTGGTGCCGACAGCCCGGTCAAAAGAAAGCGCGAGATTTCCGGGACGCTCAATGACGCGATGCTTGCCAAGTTCGCTCCGGGAATTGCGACCTTTATCAGCGGCCCCGTGTCGCTGGATATCAACATCGATGATAATAATCGACAGGCGGTTTCGGCGGATCTCGGCAGTGCTTCAATTTCGCTTCCCTGGATCGGCTGGTCGAAAGGATCAGGGATTGGTGCCAAGGCGACGTTTTCCGTCGAGCAGACGGACGGCATGGCTTATATTAATGATCTGAAGCTGACGGGCGATGGTTTCGGTGCAACGGGTGCGCTTGTGCTCGACAAGTCAGGTTTGAATTCTGGAGAGTTCTCCTCGGTCCAACTTTCCAAGGGCGATAATTATGGTGTCAACGTCAAGCGCCAGAAAAGTGGCTTTGCCGTCAGCGTCAATGGCTCGTCCGCTGATCTACGCCCCGTTATCGAAAGTCTGCGCAGCGGGTCAGGTGACGATAATGGCGATGGCAAGCGGATCGCTATCAATGCAAACCTTCAACAGGTGACCGGCTTCCATTCCGAAACAATGTCCAACGTCAATCTGAGCTACGCGGCGAGAGGCAAGCAGATCGACGACATCGATCTGTCGGCAGTGACCGATAGCGGTCAGGCCGTGGTTGCCAAATTGACGAAAAACGGTGCCGACAACGTTCTGGAATTGACCAGTGGAGATGCCGGGTCGCTGGCGCGATTTGCCAATATCTACAGCAATATGCGCGGCGGCTTGCTCAATCTGAAACTGCGCGATCGGGGTGGCAGTTCCTGGCGGGGAAATGTCGATATCCGCAAGTTCTCTCTGGTCAACGAGGCGAGACTGCAATCGATCGTCTCTACGCCGACGGGTGCCGATGGCAAAAGCCTGAACCAGGCAGTAAAGAAGAATATCGATGTCAGTTCGGCCCGTTTCGAGCGAGGTTCGGCCAATGTGGCGCTCGACAATGGATCGATTGCGATCGAAGGCGGGGTCGTTCGCGGTGTCGATGTCGGCGCAACCTTCCAGGGAACGGTGCGCGACAAGAATGGCAATATGGATATGACCGGAACGTTCATGCCTGCCTATGGGCTTAACCGGCTGTTCGGCGAACTGCCGATCATCGGCGTTCTCCTCGGCAATGGCCGGGACCGGGGCCTGCTCGGCATCACCTTCAAACTGGTCGGGCCGTTCGCCAAACCGAACCTGACAATCAATCCGCTCTCGATCATCGCGCCCGGCGTGTTCCGCAGCATCTTCGAATTCCAATAAAAAACCGGCGGGAGCGCCGCCGGTTTTTCAGGTTCTGTACCCGTGCTGCGCGTCAAACGGGCCGGACGAGGATGTGCTTCTTTTTGCCGAGTGACAGCTTGATAACGCCGTCTGCCGTAACATCACCGGTGCCGATCAGCAGACGATCGTCGCTGACGGCTGCATCGTTGAGGCGGACTGCCCCATCCTTGAGGAACTGCCGCACCTTGCCGTTGGACTCTGCCAATCCGGCACGGACGAACAGCGCGAGAACACCGATGCCAGCCTGAAGCTCTGCTGCCGGTACATCGATGGACGGCAGGTTGGCTGAAAGGGCACCTTCTTCGAAGGTCTTACGGGCGGTCTCGGCTGCTTCTTCTGCTGCTGCACGTCCGTGCAGCGTCGCTGTGATTTCGGTCGCCAGTATCTTCTTGACCTCGTTGATCTCGGTGCCAGCGAGCTGCGAAAGGCGAGCAATCTCGGTCATCGGAAGCGTCGTATACAGCTTGAGGAAGCGCGACACGTCGGCATCTTCGGTGTTGCGCCAATATTGCCAGAAGTCATAGGCTGACATCATGTCCGGGTTGAGCCAGATGGCACCGTTGACCGACTTGCCCATCTTGGCGCCCGAGGACGTGGTCAACAGTGGCGAGGTCAGTGCGTAGAGCTGCGGCGTTCCCATGCGGTGGCCGAGATCGATACCATTGATGATGTTGCCCCACTGGTCGGAGCCCCCCATCTGCAGGCGGCAACCGGTGCGTTTGTAGAGTTCGACGAAGTCGTAGGCTTGCAGGATCATGTAGTTGAATTCGAGGAACGACAGCGATTGCTCGCGCTCGAGCCTGGTTTTGACGCTATCGAAGGCGAGCATGCGATTGACCGAGAAGTGACGGCCAACATCGCGCAGGAATTCAAGATAGTTGATGCCAAGCAGCCAATCGGCATTGTTGATCATCAGGGCGTCTTTCGGCCCTTCGCCATAGGTCAGATAGTTGGAGAAGACCGATTTGATGCTGGCGATGTTGGACGCGATGGTCTCCGGCGTCATCAGCTGACGCGCTTCATCCTTGAAGGATGGGTCTCCGACCATGCCGGTGCCGCCGCCCATCAGCGAGATCGGCTGGTGACCAGTCGCCTGCATCCAGTGCAGCAGCATGATCTGTATCAGGCCGCCGGCGTGCAGGCTCGGTGCGGTCGGATCGAAGCCGATATAGGCCGTCACGGTTTCCTTGTTGAACAGCGCATCCAGTCCGGCATCGTCGGATGTCTGGTGGATGAAGCCGCGTTCATGGAGGGTGTGAAGGAAATCGGACTTGAATTCGGACATGACCTGTCTCTTTCGGTGGGCTGTTTTGAAAGGAATGAGCACTTGCTGGATATTTGCGCGGCGTTTAGCACTGTTTGGTGAAAAGTGCACGTGTTTGCATCGTGAATGTTTGCTTGGGAGTTGAGTGCGGGATGGCGCAGATGAAGACGGCAATCGGGCTGATGAGCGGCACCAGCATGGATGGCATCGATATCGCGCTGGTCCGAACCGATGGCCGTGACAGGGTCGAGCGCGGCGCAACCCTTGGAATAACCTATGACACAAAGTTTCGCGATCGCTTGAAACAGGCGCTGGAGGATGCAAGGGTGGTGCGGCAACGCGCGGAGCGGCCGGGCAGTCTTGCCGATGTCGAGCGACAGTTGACGTTGCGTCATGCTGAGGCCGTGCACAGTTTCCTGAAGAAAAACAATCTGCAGCCCGCAGATATTGATGTGATCGGCTTTCACGGCCAGACGGTACTGCATCGTCCCGACGACGCCCTGACGGTGCAGCTTGGCGATGGCGCGCTGCTGGCACGCGAAACCGGCATTGCCGTTGTTCACGACATGCGCGCCAACGACATGGTGCATGGCGGGCAGGGTGCGCCGCTGATCCCCGTCTACCATGCGGCCCTTGCAGCCGGTTTGCCTACGGAACTGCGCTCGGAGCGGCCGGTCGTGTTTGTCAATATCGGCGGCATCTCCAACCTGACATATATCGGTACAGGCGGACAGATCGTTGCCTATGATAGCGGCCCGGGCAACACTTTGATCGACCAATGGGTCGAGGCGCATGCCGGCATTCCGTATGATCAGGGTGGCATGATCGCCAGTGAGGGACGTGTTTTGACCAATCTGGCAGAACGGTATCTGTCCAATCCGTTTTTCTCCGTAAACAAGCGCCGCTCCCTTGACCGCAACGACTTTTCGCCACCGGCCGGCGCGGATGCGAGCCTTGAGGATGGCGCACGCACGCTTGCTTACGTCACGGCAGCTGCCATTCTCAAATCTGCACAGCATCTGCCACAGCAGCCAGGCACGTACATTATCTGTGGAGGTGGACGGCTGAACCGGATCATCATGCGCGACCTCACCGATCTTGCATTGAGCGAGGAGGCAACGGTCATGTCTGCCGAGGAAGCCGGATTGGATGGCGATGCCATGGAGGCGGAGGCATGGGCCTACCTTGCCGTGCGTTCGCTTGAGGGATTGCCGCTGACATTTCCCGGCACGACGGGAGTAGCAAAACCGGTCACTGGCGGCGTCTTCAATCCGCTTTCGGGGCCTCTGCCGTCCTTCCCTGATTAACCTTTCTTTTGCCGGACACCGTTACCATTCACGCGAATCTGCGATGTCCTTTGGCATGGGCGGAGGAGAACACGCGGCGTGCGTGTTCTCGAAACGGACATATCAATGAACGGCGCGCTCTTCCTACTGACGGTTAATTTTCTGATAGCGCAGCTTTTTTGCGCGTTTTTCCTTGTCATCTCCCGGCGCAGCCGCATTCCGTCCGCTGGGCTCTGGTTTGCTGCTGCCTTTGCCGTCGCCTCGCTGTCTGCGGTGTTTGAGGTCATGATTCGCTACGGGGATTTCGACCGGATTGCGAGCTTCGGGGCATTCAGTTCCGTGCTGAGTGCACTTTTGATGATCCGAGTCGGTATCGGCCGCCTGTATGCGGTACCGGCAAATATTTGGACCATCACGGCGCTTCTGTGTGCAGCACTGCCTCTCAACCTGATGATCTATGATTTGCCGCGGGGCTCGTTCGCGCATTCACTCGGCTACCAGATGCCGTTCGCGATTGCGGAGTTGATCTGTGCGGTAGCGGTCTACCGGTCCGGGCGGCGTGAGACAGCCGACCGGGTCCTCATGGCATTGCTGCTGGTCACGGCCGGAAATTTTGCCAGCAAAGTCTATTTTGCGGTGAAATTTAGCGGTGGAGACACGGCCCAAGCCTATCTTGGCAGTACCTTTGCGCTGGTTTCCCAGAGCCTCAGCGCCGTGCTGGTCGTCTCCACAGGTCTCACATTGCTGGCCGTTATCGTCGTTGAAATCATGGATGACGCCAAGGCGAACTCTGAAATCGACCCTCTGTCAGGGCTTTTGAACCGGCGCGGTTTCGACGCGAGAGTAAGCCAGATCCTTGCCCGCCCGATGTCTGCCTATCCGCATAGCGTGATTGTCTGCGATCTCGATCATTTCAAGGCCGTGAACGACACCTATGGTCACGGCGCCGGCGATCAGGTGATCCTGGCTTTCGGCCGTATGCTTGCGGGGCATGCACCACCGGAGGCGATCTGCGCGCGTTTCGGCGGTGAGGAGTTTGCCATCTTCCTGCCGTCGACAGGCGAAACGACGGGGTATCTGTTCGCACAGGGGCTTCGAAACAGCTTTTCGTCGCTTGCGATTATCGGATTGCCGGACACGGTTCGCCTGTCGGCCAGTTTTGGCGTTTGCGCGCTGGCCTCACCCGGGGACAGTATCGTCGATACCATCAAGGGCGCAGATTCTGCGCTCTATGACGCCAAGAAGGGCGGGCGCAACAGGGTAAACCGAGCAGGACAGGCGATATCCGTCAACCCGGAAGGTTGGCAGGCACAGGCATGATGTCCATGTTGGCAAGGTCATAATGACCGGACGCCGGGGCGCCGAATGCGTACCCGGCAGGTTGGACAATCAAGCTATCGTTTGAAATTGTACTTTGCCTTCGTGCAGGAAGCACGCCTTGGAAAACAGGCTCATATCGACGCGATTGGGCAGGCGGATGTCCTGCAAGTCTGGCAGTGGTTTGCTTTCAGGATCATAGGAACGATCGATCTGAGACAGGAAAACAAAGATGATCCCTGCCTTTTCTGCGAAAGCTTGAAGGGCGCCGAGTTGCTCTGAAAGTTCCGGCTTGTCTCTGCGCTGATCGAGGATTTGCAGATAGTCGACCACGGCAACCGTTCCGCGGGGAGCACCGGCAAGATGACGGATGATATGGCCGGCGCAAATGTCGTCGTCAGCCACAATCTCTAGCGCGTCACCTAGGCCGGATATTTCGCCTTCCAACGCGCGGATACGCTGCTTGGTTTCGCCTTCGGTATATTCCAAGGTGAAGAACACGCTTCTCCTGCCGTCACTGGTCGCTTCCAGCAGGAGTTTGAGCCCTAACAGCGTCTTGCCATGTCCGGGACGGGCACCCAGCAATACGATATCGCCGTCGGAGAGCCGGGACAGGATGCCTCTTTCGCCGGAACTGCCTGAAGCTTGTGCAGCAAGCAGGCTCCAGTCTGCAAAACCGTCTTTACGGGCTATGCGATCGAGTGCGGCATGCAGGGCGATTTTTTCGTCGCGGGCCAACAATTTAGCCCGGCGTTTCAGTTGATAGATCGGGGCGGATAATCTCATCACAAAACCTCCATTGCGAGCAGAAAACGCAATCCCTCCTTATGCGGCGCCCGAACAGATGGATCGATGATGGAATTGCCCCGTATGAACGATACTTCCCCGATTTGGAGGGAGGAGGCGCGGGCCAAGCCTGTACCCTGATTCATATCGCGAGTCGGAGAGGGCAACAAGAAGGAGGCTGATGGTTGCCTGCAGTCCTCCGCGAGGGCGCAGAGCAAAATCTGCAGTTCCGCGACTCCGCATAAAAAATGGCACTCTGCGGCTGTTGAGACGCAGAGTGCCATTCCAGAATATACGGGGGCAGCTAATCCCAGAATGCTTATGCGCCCGTTGGCAAGGGGGCCGGTGCAACCGACCCCTGCCTGGTTAGCGGATTCGCTTTGCTGCCGGTTCTGGCGTCAATTCGCCGTTCAGGCGGCGATCAAGGTAGTCCTCGCATTCAGCCATCAACGTATCGACCTGGCCGCTGAAGAAATGGTTGGCACCGGGCACGGTCTTGTGCGTGATCAGGATGCCCTTCTGCGCCTTCAGCTTATCGACCAGCGTGTTGACGTCCTTTTCTGGTGCTACCTTGTCGAGATCGCCGTTGATGATCAGGCCGGACGACGGGCAGGGTGCAAGAAACGAGAAGTCGTAGGTGTTCGGCTGCGGCGCAATCGACATGAAACCTTCGATTTCCGGACGGCGCATCAAAAGCTGCATGCCGATCCAGGCGCCGAAGGAATAGCCGGCAACCCAGCAGCTCTTCGAATCCGGATGCATGCTTTGTACCCAGTCGAGCGCCGATGCGGCATCCGAGAGTTCGCCGGCACCATGGTCGAATTCACCCTGGCTACGGCCGATCGAACGAAAATTGAACCGTAGCGTGGTAAAGCCGCGCTTCTGGAACATGTAGAACAGCTGGTAGACAATCTGGTTGTTCATCGTGCCGCCGAATTGCGGATGCGGATGCAGGACGATGGCGATCGGGGCGTTCTTCTGCTTGGACGGCTGGTAACGGCCTTCGAGGCGACCGGCCGGTCCGTTGAAGATGATTTCGGGCATTGGCTCTCCGGGCTTGATTCTGGTACTAAAAACCGGTTCAGAGCTGATGCAGTCTTGACGAAAGCAGTCAGCTTTTCTAAAACCAGTTTAGAACCATTCAAAACTTTGACACGGACTTTCCGTGGCGAGTGCTGTCTCTTACGGCAAGCGAAGCGAAAAATTCAAGGAAAATGCACCGGCCGCATGCCTTTAGATGGCAGCCGGTTCATCTTTGGCAAGGGAATATGGCACAAGAGCGCATCTATATGGACTGGAACGCCACCGCGCCGCTCATGCTGGCGGCGCGCGAGGCGTGCCTGACTGCGCTCGATCTCCTGGGCAACCCATCTTCGGTACATGGCGAAGGCCGTAAAATCCGCACGTTGATTGAAAATGCGCGCCGCGATGTCGCGGCTCTTTGCGGGGCGTCTGCTTCAGGCGTGACCTTTACCAGTGGCGCGACGGAAGCAGCCAATTGGGTGTTGACGCCGGATTTTCGCATGGGCAAGACACCGCTGACGATCGGCCACCTCTATATTTCCGCGATCGAGCATCCGGCAGTTCGCGAAGGCGGGCGTTTCGGCAAGGCTGATGTCAGCGAGATTGCCGTGACGCCGGCTGGCACGATCGATTTGGCTGCACTCGAAGCCACTCTTAAAGCCCATGATCGCCAGTCTGGCCTGCCGATGGTTGCCGTGATGCTGGCCAACAACGAGACGGGTATCGTCCAGCCGATCGATGACGTGTCTCGCCTGGTCAAGGCGGTGGGCGGTATTCTGGTTGTCGATGCAGTTCAGGCCGCCGGACGACTGCCTCTGTCGATAGAAGCACTCGGTGCCGATTTCCTGATCATCTCGTCGCACAAGATCGGCGGCCCGAAGGGCATTGGCGCCCTCATCGCGCGCGGCGAAATCCTGATGCCTACGGCACTGATCCGTGGCGGTGGCCAGGAGAAGGGGCATCGCTCCGGAACCGAAAACCCGGCCGCCATTGCCGGATTTGGCGCTGCGGCGCGGTTTGTGGCTGAGGATCTGGAAGGGCGGATGAGCGGTGTCTCGGCACTGCGCGACAGGCTGGAAGCCGCGATGATCGCAGCAGAACCCGATGTTATCATTCATGGTCGCGACGGTGCGCGTGTTGGCAATACCTGCTTCTTCACGCTGCCGGGGCTCAAATCGGAAACCGGTCAGATCGCTTTCGATCTTGAAGGGGTCGCACTTTCGGCAGGCTCCGCCTGCTCTTCCGGCAAAGTCGGCCAGAGTTACGTTCTGTCAGCGATGGGACACGATCCGCGCCATGGGGCACTGCGGATTTCGATCGGGCCGTCAACGACGGAAGCGGAGATCGATCGATGCGCCGAGGTCTTTGCCAAGGTCGCGGCGCGGCGCAGACTTGCGGGGGCTGCGGCTTGACTCTGAATTAAATTGCGGAAATTGAATTTTCCGCTTGGCAAACGGGGTGAAAATGCCCCTTAAGCCCACTACATAGGCGATACACGAACATTGTATCGTACTGACAAGCTGCCGGACCTTGTATCCGGCGAGATTGGAGAACGACATGGCTGCTGTGCAGGAAACAATCGATCAGGTCGCCCTGATTGATGTGGACCAGTACAAATACGGGTTTGAGACGACGATTGAAATGGACAAGGCGCCCAAGGGCCTGTCCGAAGACATCATCCGTTTCATTTCGGCAAAGAAGAACGAACCGGAGTGGATGCTCGAATGGCGTCTGGAAGCGTATCAGCGTTGGCTGACGCTGGAAGAGCCAAACTGGGCGCGCGTCAACTATCCGAAGATCGATTTCAACGAGATCTATTTCTACGCGGCGCCGAAGAGCACGCCGGGCCCGACGTCCATCGACGATGTCGATCCCGAGCTTCTGCGGGTCTATGAAAAACTCGGCATTCCCTTGCGCGAGCAGGAAATCCTGGCCGGGGTGAAAACGCCGCGCATCGCCGTCGATGCCGTGTTCGATTCCGTTTCGGTTGTCACGACCTTCAAGGAAGAGCTGAAGAAGGCTGGCGTGATCTTCATGTCGATCTCCGAAGCCATTCGCGAACATCCGGATCTGGTGAAGAAGTATCTCGGTACGGTCGTTCCGACCACCGACAACTACTATGCGACGCTGAACTGCGCCGTGTTCACCGACGGATCGTTCGTCTATATCCCCAAGGGCGTTCGCTGCCCGATGGAACTGTCGACCTATTTCCGTATCAACGAAAAGGGCACCGGCCAGTTCGAGCGCACGCTGATCATCGCGGAAGAGGGGGCCTACGTCTCCTATCTGGAAGGCTGCACAGCGCCGCAGCGCGACGAAAACCAGCTGCATGCGGCGGTTGTCGAGCTGGTTGCGCTTGACGACGCCGAGATCAAGTATTCGACGGTCCAGAACTGGTACCCTGGCGACAAGAACGGCAAGGGCGGCATCTACAATTTCGTCACCAAGCGTGGCGATTGCCGCGGCAAGAACTCTAAGATTTCGTGGACGCAGGTCGAAACCGGCTCGGCGATCACCTGGAAGTACCCGTCCTGCATCCTGCGCGGCGATGGTTCGCGCGGCGAGTTCTACTCGATTGCTGTTTCGAACGGTCATCAGCAGATCGATTCCGGCACCAAGATGATCCATCTCGGCAAGAACACCTCGAGCCGCATCGTCTCAAAGGGCATCGCTGCCGGTTTTAGCCAGAACACCTATCGCGGCCAGGTCTCGACTCACCGCAAGGCGGAGAACGCGCGTAACTTCACGCAGTGCGACTCACTCCTGATCGGCGACAAGTGCGGCGCCCACACGGTTCCTTATATCGAGGCGCGCAATTCTTCGGCCCAGTTTGAGCATGAGGCGACGACGTCGAAGATTTCCGAAGACCAGCTGTTCTATTGCCTGCAGCGCGGCATTCCAACGGAAGCGGCGATCGCACTGATCGTCAACGGCTTCGTCAAGGAAGTCATTCAGGAACTGCCGATGGAATTTGCGGTCGAAGCGCAGAAGCTAATCGGGATCTCGCTGGAAGGCTCAGTCGGTTAAACGCCGCATACATTTTGAACGTGGTGCGCGGACCGTCGCGCCCAAAACTCTATTCGTTTCCCAAGAGGACGACGTAACATGCTTGAAATCAGAAACCTCCATGCCCGTATCGCCGAAGATGGCACCGAGATCATCCGTGGTCTGAACCTCACCGTGAAGGCTGGCGAAGTCGCTGCCATCATGGGTCCGAACGGCTCCGGCAAGTCGACACTGTCCTACATCCTGTCAGGCCGCAGCGATTACGAAGTCACCGAAGGCGACATCCTCTACAACGGCGAGAGCGTTCTTGAGCTCGACCCGTCCGAGCGCGCCGCCAAGGGTATCTTCCTTGCCTTCCAGTATCCGGTTGAAATCCCGGGCGTTGCGACCATGCAGTTCCTTAAGGTGGCCTTGAACGAGCAACGCAAGTATCGCGGCGAACCCGAGCTCTCGACACCGGATTTCATTCGCCGCGTCAAGGAAGCCGCTGCCAAGCTTCAGATCAACCCGGACATGCTGAAACGGCCGCTGAACGTTGGTTTCTCCGGTGGCGAAAAGAAGCGGGCCGAAATCCTGCAGATGGCCCTTCTGGAACCAAAGCTTTGCGTGCTCGACGAAACCGACAGCGGCCTCGACATCGACGCTCTGAAGATCGTTTCGGACGGCGTAAACGCGTTGCGTTCGCCTGACCGTGCGGTGATCGTCATCACCCACTATCAGCGCCTGCTGGAGTATATCGTGCCCGATAGTGTCCACGTTCTCTACAAGGGCCAGATCATCAAGTCCGGCGACAAGTCGCTGGCGCTTGATCTTGAAGCCAATGGTTATGCCGACATCATCGATGCGGCAGCTTGAGGAGTACCGGGATGAACATGCAAACGGCAATCACGATGACGGCCGCCGAGACGGCCCTCGTCGATGCCTATACCGCCCAGATCGGTGAACTGCCCGGCGAAGGCGCCGTGTTGTCTGCCCGCGATACCTTGCTGGCAAATCTCAGGCAGCAGGGCCTGCCGACACGCCGCGTCGAATCCTGGCACTATACGGACTTGCGCGCGCTGTTGCGTGCCGTTCCGGCCTTCGACCCGGCGGCGTTTGCCCAGAAGGTCGATCCGCTGGTTCCGGGTTCTTCGGTGCTTGCAGTGCTGAACGGCAAGGCTGACACAAAGAACCTGCCTGCCGGCATCAACGTGCGCTCCTATGCCGAAAGCCTGATCGATGGTGTCGCCGCTGCCGATCTGGTCGAACGCGATCAGGACGACGTGATCGGCCGGATCAACGGCAGCTTCGTGCGCGACGGTTTCGAGATCGAAGTGCCCGAGGGTACCGAGCTGGAACAGCCTCTCGAATTTCAGCTGGTTCAGAGTGCCGGCCAGAGCCATTCCCGCTTTCCGGTGACGTTCGGTGCCAATTCCAAGGCAACGATCATCGAACGCCATCTCTCGGTCAGCGATGCCGCCAGCCTGGTGACGGTTGTCAGCGACCTGATCCTTGACGAAGGTGCCGAAATCACCTGGATCATCCTGCAGCAGCAGGGCATGAGCGACAGCCATCTTGCCCAGGTGAATTTCGACCTTGGCACCAATGCCAAGCTCCGGCTGTTCATCATCAATGCCGGCGGCAAGCTGGTGCGTCAGGAAGTGCATGGCGTCACGACGGGCGAAGGTGCTGATTTCAAGATGCGCGGCATCAACCTGCTCGGTGGCGATACCCATACCGACGTGACGTTCACGCTCGGTCATGACGTACCGAACACCACATCGACCGAAATCCTCCGCAACGTGCTGTTTGATCGCGCCAAGGGTGTGTTTCAGGGCCAGATTCGCGTTGCTCCGGACGCACAGAAGACCGACGCGAAGATGGCGTGCAATACGCTGCTTCTCTCCGACGACGCCGATTTTTCGGCAAAGCCGGAGCTGGAAATTTTTGCCGACGACGTTCAATGCGGCCATGGTGCCACGGTCATCGATATCAACCCGACGCATCTCTACTACCTGCGTGCCCGCGGCATTCCTGAAAACAAGGCGCGTGCCATGCTGGTCAACGCCTTCGTTGATGAGATTGTCGAGGAGCTCGAACATGAAGACCTGATCGAGACGCTGGCAACGATCATCGCCGCCTGGCTCGAAAAGCACGCCTGATTGGATCATGGACATGGAACATACGGTGCCGGTAGCGGCCTATGACGTCGAAGCGATCCGCAGGGATTTTCCGATCCTGTCGCGGACCGTCTACGGCAAGCCGCTGGTCTATCTCGACAATGGCGCCTCGGCGCAGAAGCCGCAGGTGGTCATCGACGCCGTATCCCATGCCTATGCCAATGAATATGCCAATGTCCATCGCGGCCTGCATTTCCTGTCGAATGCCGCGACCGACGCCTATGAAGGTGCCCGAGAAAAAGTGCGCCGGTTCCTGAACGCGCCTTCGGTCGACAATATCATCTTCACAAAATCCTCGACCGAGGCGATCAACACGGTTGCCTATGGCTACGGCATGCCAAAGATCGGCGATGGCGACGAGATCGTCGTCTCGATCATGGAGCACCATTCCAATATCGTGCCGTGGCATTTCATCCGCGAACGCCAGGGCGCCAAGCTGGTCTGGGCGCCGGTTGATGATCAGGGCACATTCCATATCGACGATTTCGTCAAATGCCTGACTGACAAGACCAAGCTGATCGCCATCACCCATATGTCGAATGCGCTGGGCACCGTCGTTCCGGTCAAGGAGATCTGCCGTATCGCACGCGAACGCGGCATTCCGGTACTTGTCGATGGCAGCCAGGCTGCCGTCCATATGCCGGTGGACGTGCAGGATATCGATTGCGACTGGTATGTCATGACTGGCCACAAGCTTTATGGCCCGTCCGGAATCGGCGTGCTCTATGGCAAAATGGACCGGCTGAAGGAAATGCGTCCGTTCATGGGCGGCGGCGAGATGATCGTCGAGGTGACCGAAGACGCAGTGACCTACAACGAACCGCCGCATCGTTTCGAGGCCGGCACGCCACCGATCGTTCAGGCGATCGGTCTCGGTTATGCGCTGGATTACATGGACACTCTCGGCCGGGCAGCAATTGCGGCCCATGAAGCCGATCTTGCCGCCTATGCGCACCAGCGCCTATCGTCGGTCAACTCGCTGCGGGTGATCGGGACGGCACCGGGCAAAGGTGGTATCTTCTCCTTCGAACTTGAGGGTATCCATGCCCACGATGTGTCGATGGTCATCGATCGCGCCGGTGTAGCGGTGAGAGCAGGAACGCATTGCGCGCAGCCGCTCTTGAAACGCTTCGGCGTGACCTCCACATGCCGTGCATCCTTTGGTCTCTACAATACGCGGGCCGAAGTCGATGTGCTGGTGGATGCGCTTGAGCAAGCCCGCAAATTCTTTGCGTAAGGACATAAACCGATGAGCCTTGATACGACTGCAGACAAGATCGACGTTCGTGAAGGGATTGTTCACTCCGCAATTCCGGCGGACGAACTGGCGCGCCTGAGCGATGATGTCATTTCCGCGCTGAAGACCGTCTACGATCCCGAAATTCCATCCGATATTTTCGAACTTGGTCTGATCTACAAGATCGACATCGAAGACGATCGCATGGTCAAGATCGCCATGACGCTGACGGCCCCTGGCTGCCCCGTCGCCGGCGAAATGCCGGGCTGGGTTGAAAATGCCGTCGGTGCTGTCGAGGGCGTGTCCGGTGTCGAAGTGTCGATGACCTTCGATCCGCCGTGGACGCCGGACCGTATGTCGGAAGAGGCGCAGGTTGCGGTCGGTTGGTACTGATCGCGTATTGATCCCTTAACCGGCGCGCATTACATTCTGGACTCGGAAAGCACAGGCCTTGAACCTGGTTGCTACAAGGAGAACGGCCCATGGGCTTTGCAGTCATGAGTTTGAGCGATGCGGCGGCTGGCCGCGTCAAGGCGATCGTCGAAAATGCCGGCGGTGACGCCCAAGGCATTCGCGTTGGGATCAAGAAGGGCGGCTGCGCCGGCATGGAATATGCCATCGACATGGTGACCGCGGCGAATCCGAAGGACGATCTGGTCGAATATCAGGGCGCCAAGGTTTGGGTTGCCCCCGAAGCCGTGCTTTATCTGCTCGGAACCCGGATGGACTTCGAAGTGACGACGCTGCGCTCGGGCTTTACCTTCAACAACCCGAACCAGACATCGGCCTGCGGCTGCGGCGAATCCGTCGAACTGCAGCCCGCCGATCTGGCTGCACTGGCAGCAAAGGGTGATGCGGTCGTTCGCGCCAGCTGAGCATGCTGCTGCGCTGCAGCGCTATATCGGAAATTCACAAAGAGACTGGTTTGCGCCAGTCTCTTTTTCTGTTTTTATACGCATATGACTACGGGGCGGAGTGTAACTGAATATCCGATGGCGGCGGCGCAGACAGAATTTGTCCAGGCGATCTATGATCTCTTTCCTTCGCCCGTCATCTTTGTCGATGCCGATCGCATCATCTTGTCCGTCAACGCTGCCGCCATCGAGCAGTTTGGCTATGCGGCCGAACAGGTGATTGGCGGTTCATCGCGCTGTCTCTACGCCAGCGACGAGGACTTTGAAGCGGCAAGTTTCCAGAGCGCCGCAGGCCCTGGTAAGGCGCAATTTTCGGAAGGTATCTACCGATACCGCCGCCGCAACGGCACGGTGTTCCAGGCCCGGTTGCGCGTCACGCCAGTCGTCGATTCGACCGGCGCGAGGCTGGGGTTTGCCGGTATCGTTCACGATATCTCCGATTATCTTGAACTTGACCGCGAACGCCGGAAAGCTGACGAGATTCTCAATACGGCACTGCAGGCCATTCCGGAAGGGTTTGCAATCTTTGACGCCGAGGAGCGGATCATCGTTTACAACGATGCCTATAGGCGGATCTGCGGTGCAGCCGGCCCCAAACTCAAAATCGGCATGACGGCCGAAGAGATCATGCTCTCCGTCTACGAGGTGGGATATTACCCCAATGCCCCCGTTGGATCACCGCAGGCCAAGGCGTGGTTGGAGAAACGCATGCGGGCCTTCCGCAATCCGGGCGGCGACAACCAGATTTTCGAGTATGGCGACGGCCGCTGGTTGCGAATCGAAGATTTGAGGACGCAGGACGGCAATACTGTTGCGCTTCGCATCGACGTCACCGATTTGAAGCGGGCTGAGATTGCGCTCGATCGGCAGCGGCTTGAATATTACACGCTGGTGCAGAATATTCCCGACGTCATTTGCCGCATCTCCCACGATTTCAGATACACGTTCGTCAACGACCGGTACGCGCGGCTGGTTCATACGCCGGCTGATGATCTGATTGGAAAATCGATTTTCGATTTTGTTCCGGAAAAGGACCGCGAACGTTTGTTCGCCACGATGAAAAACCTGTCTGTCGAGGCGCCACTCGCTGCGCGCGAGCAACACCGGACATTGGCTGATGGCAGCGATCTCTGGCTGTTTTGGTCAAATATCGCGGTCTTCGATGGTGGCAAGCTGGCCGAATATGTCACGATCGGGCGTGATATCACTGAATTGAAGCAGCAGCAGCAACGCATCGTCCAGCAGCGTGCCGAGTTGCAGCGCAAGAACGATGCGCTCAATCAGTTTACAGGAACGGTGTCGCATGACCTGAAAGCGCCGCTGCGACACATGTCGATGTTTTCGGAAATGATCGTCGAGGATGTCGCCGTTGGCAATCTTGAAGAACTACCGGTTTATGCCGGCCATCTGCGCCAGAGTGCGCGGCGGATGGATCAGTTGATCGACAGCCTTCTGGACTATGCCCAGATTGCTGACGAAATCGGCAGCTGGCAGATCGTCTCGATGGCCGACGTGATTTCCGATACCATCCTCAATCTCGATAGTTTCATCCGGGAATCCGGGGCCAGCGTCGAGTTTTCGGCACTGCCGCAGCTGAAGGGCGACCCCGAACTGCTGAAGCGCCTATGCCAGAACCTGATCGGTAATGCCATCAAGTACCGGCGGGAGGACGTGAAACCTGTCGTCCGCATCTACGCCGAGACGGCGGAGGATATAGTCCGGGTGTTTTTCGAAGACAATGGCATCGGCGTTGACCCGCGCTTCTCCAGGAAGATTTTCGATGTGTTCCAGCGCCTGCACCGGGACGAAACCATCTACCCCGGTACGGGTATCGGGCTGGCGCTGGCAAAACGCATTGCCGAGAGCCACGGCGGATCCATCGAACTTGACACGGCCTTCACCCACGGTGCACGTTTCATCGTGACACTCCCGGAACTGAGGCAATCTGGAGGAAAGCAAGAAGCGTTTGGAAACCCGCGTGAAGAAGCTGCTGATGGTCGATGATGACGAGATTGACGCGCAGTTCGTCAAACGCGCCTTCTCCGATCTTGGCGGCAATTTAGAGATCACCCATATCACGGATGGAGACGTGGCGGCACAACGACTGTCGTGCGAGCCGTTCGATTATGTCCTTCTGGACATCAACATGCCGGGAACCAACGGGACGGACCTGTTGCGGCGCATCCGCACGGATGAGAAGACCGCGATCGTTCCGGTGATCATGCTGACCTCATCGATGAATCCGAGCGACGTGCAGACATCCTATGCCTGCGGCGCCAACGCCTATGCCCTGAAACCTTCGTCCGTCAGTGGCTACAGACGCTTTGCCGAGGGGTTCACGCGCTTCTGGGGCGATATTGCGGTTTACCCTCCAAACCAGACGCAAGCTTAATCCCGGCACATCGCTGGATGTAAAAAGGGGCGCATCGAGCGCCCCTTTCATTTCTTTTGTGCTTACTCAGCTGCCTCAGCGTAATCTTCCAGCGGCGGGCAGGTGCAGACCAGGTTACGGTCACCGAAGACGTTGTCGACCCGGTTGACCGGCGACCAGTACTTGTCGACCCGGAAGGCGCCCGGCGGGTAGCAGGCCTGTTCGCGCGAATAAGGACGATCCCATTCGCCGACGAGGTCTTCCACCGTGTGCGGGGCGTTCTTCAGCGGATTGTTGGTCCGGTCCATCTTGCCGTCTTCGATGGCCTGCGCCTCGGCGCGGATCGCCAGCATGGCGTCGCAGAAGCGATCGATTTCAGCCTTGGTTTCCGATTCCGTCGGCTCGATCATCAGCGTGCCGGCAACTGGCCAGCTCATGGTCGGGGCATGGAAGCCGCAGTCGATCAGCCGCTTGGCAACGTCATCAACGGTTACGCCCGCGCTGTCGACCAGCGGACGCGTGTCGATGATGCACTCATGTGCCACGCGTCCCTTTGCCGACTTGTAGAGCACGTCGTAAGCGCCCTTGAGCCGTGCTGCGATATAGTTGGCGTTGAGGATAGCCACCTTTGTCGCCTGCGTCAGCCCTTCGCCGCCCATCATCAGGCAGTAGCTCCAGGAGATCGGCAGGATTGACGCCGAGCCGAACGGGGCAGCCGAAACGGCACCTTCGCCACCATCGGTTTCCGGATGGCCGGGCAGGTAAGGAGCCAGATGCGCCTTGACGCCAATCGGTCCCATGCCCGGACCACCGCCACCATGCGGAATGCAGAAGGTCTTGTGCAGGTTGAGGTGGCTGACGTCGGAGCCGATATCGCCGGGGCGGGCGAGACCCACCATGGCGTTCATGTTGGCACCGTCGAGATAGACCTGGCCGCCGTGCTTGTGGACGATGTCGCAGACTTCGCGAACATTTTCCTCGAACACGCCATGCGTCGACGGGTAGGTGATCATGCAGCAGGACAGGTTTGCTGCATGCTGCTCCGCCTTGGCGCGGAAATCGTCCATGTCGATGTCGCCGTTGTCGCTGACCTTGATGACGACGACCTTCATGCCGACCATCTGGGCCGAGGCAGGATTGGTGCCGTGGGCGGAGGTCGGGATCAGGCAGACATCGCGATGATCGTTACCATTGGCACGGTGATAGGCGCGGATGGTCAGAAGTCCAGCATATTCGCCCTGTGCACCCGAGTTCGGCTGCATGGAAAGCGCGTCATAACCGGTGATCTCGCAGAGTTTCTGCGAGAGATCGGTGATCATGTGGCGATAGCCTTCAGCCTGATCGGCCGGCACAAAGGGGTGGATTTCCGAAAATTCCGGCCAGGTGATCGGCAGCATTTCGGCTGTCGCGTTCAGCTTCATCGTGCAGGAGCCGAGCGGGATCATCGACCGGTCGAGCGCCAGATCCCGGTCCGACAGCCGGCGGATGTAGCGGGTCATCTCGCTTTCCGCACGGTTCATGTGGAAGATCGGATGGGTCAGATATTCGCTGGTGCGCAGCAGGGTTTCGGGCAGGCGGTAGCCGGCTTCGAAATCTTCTACCTTGAAATCGCCTCCAAACGCCCGCCAGACGGCTTCCAGCGTGACCGGGCGCGAGCGCTCGTCAAGGCTGATGCCGATCTTGGTGGTGCCGATTCGGCGCAGATTGACCTCTTCGGCAACGGCTGATTTCAGGATGATGCCCTGCAGCTTGCCGACATCGACCGTGATCGTGTCGAAGAACACGTCCGGCTCGACAACGTAGCCTAGCTTTTCGAGGCCAAGCGCCAGCAAGACAGCCTTCTGGTGCACGCTCTGGGCAATCGCCTTGATGCCCTTCGGGCCGTGGAAGACGGCATACATCGACGCCATGACGGCGAGCAGCACCTGCGCGGTGCAGATGTTGGACGTCGCCTTTTCGCGGCGGATGTGCTGTTCGCGGGTCTGCAGCGACAGGCGGTAGGCGCGGTTGCCGCGGCTATCCTGTGAAACGCCAACCAGACGGCCGGGCATCGAGCGCTTGTAGGCATCCTTGACGGCCATGTAGGCCGCATGCGGACCACCGTAACCGACCGGAACGCCGAAACGCTGGGTGCAACCGATAGCAATATCGGCACCCATTTCGCCGGGCGACTTCAACAGCGCCAGCGCCAACGGATCAGCGGCGACCGTGGCGATTGCGCCGGTCTGATGCAGGCGTGCGATCAGGCCGGTGAAATCGTGAACGTGGCCATAGGTACCGGGATACTGGAAGATCGCGCCAAAAACGTCGACCGGATCGAGATCGGTAAACGGGTTGCCGATGACGATCGACCAGCCGAGCGGTTCAGCGCGCGTCTTCAAAAGCGCGATGGTCTGCGGATGGCAGCCCTCGTCGACGAAGAAGGACTTGGCCTTGGATTTTGCCACGCGCTCGGCCATCGCCATGGCTTCGGCGGCGGCGGTTGCTTCGTCGAGCAGCGAGGCGTTGGCAACGTCGAGACCCGTGAGGTCGCAGACCATCGTCTGATAGTTCAACAGCGCCTCGAGACGGCCTTGACTGATTTCCGGCTGGTAAGGGGTATAGGCCGTGTACCATGCCGGGTTTTCCAGGATGTTGCGCTGGATAACCGGCGGCGTGATCGTGCCGTAGTAGCCCTGGCCGATCAACGAGACAAGTTTCTTGTTGCGGTTGGCCGTTTCGCGCATCTTGTCGAGCGCTTCGCGCTCGGTCATGGCAGCACCCCAGGCAAGCGGGGCCTTCTGGCGGATCGACGGCGGAACAGTGTCGTCGATCATGGCGTCGAGGCTGGGATAGCCGATGACCTTGAGCATCGCCGTCATCTCATCGGGCGAGGGGCCGATATGACGCCGGTTGGCGAAGTCATACGGCTGGTAGTCGGTAAAGGTGAAATCCTTCGGCATGCTCATCAGGCGATCAGCTCCTTGTAGGCGGCTTCGTCCAGGAGGGCATTGACGGCCGACGGATCGGAAAGCTTCAGCTTGAAGAACCAGCCGGCGCCCTGCGGGTCGCTGTTGACCAAAGCCGGATCATCGACGATGGCCTGATTGGATTCAACGATCTCGCCATCAAGTGGACAATAGACGTCGGAGGCTGCCTTGACGGATTCGACTGTGGCAGCGGTGGCGCCCTTGTCGAGTGCGGTACCGGCTTCCGGCAGTTCCACGAAGACGAGGTCGCCGAGCTGTTCCGCAGCGTGGGCAGTAATACCCACCGTTGCAACATCACCCTCGATTTTCAGCCACTCGTGTTCATCGGTAAATTTCAGCATGGGGTTCAGCTCCTGATCAGCGTTTGTAGGTCGGGGTGACGAAGGGAAGGGCGGAGACGGTAATCGGCAGATATTTGCCGCGTACTTCCGCGAAAACCTGGGTGCCGTTGGCGGTGTGGGCCATATCGACATAGCCCATGGCAACGGGATGATCTGCACTGGGGCCAAAGCCGCCGGATGTGACAGTGCCGACCGGCGTCTTGCCCTCGGCATCGGCAAACAGCGGCGCTCCGCCGCGAACGGGAGCCTTGCCTTCCGGCTTCAGGCCGACACGGCGACGGCTGGCACCGTCAGCGAACTGGCGAAGAATGACGTTGGCGCCCGGGAAGCCGCCCTCACGGGTACCACCGGCGCGGCGTGCCTTTTGCATCGCCCATTCGAGGCCCGCCTCGACCGGCGTCGTCGTGGTGTCGATATCGTTTCCGTAGAGACACAGGCCAGCTTCGAGACGCAGGGAATCGCGGGCGCCAAGGCCGATGGGCATGACGTCGGGATGCTCGAGGATCCGGCGCGTCACGTCCTCAGCAGAAGCGGCCGGAATGGATATTTCAAAGCCGTCCTCGCCGGTGTAACCGGAGCGGGAGATGATGCAGGGAACGTCGTGCAGGGCAGCTTCCACTACATCCATGAAGCGCATGGTGGCGATATCGGCCCAGAGTTCGGCCAGCACGCATTCGGCGCGTGGCCCCTGCAGCGCGATCAGCGCGCGATCGTCGAGCAGGGTCAGCTCACAGGTGTCGCCAAGATGCTTTTGCATATGGGCGAAATCGGCTTCCTTGCAGGACGCATTGACGACGAGAAACAGGTGGTCACCGCGATTGGCGACCATCAGGTCATCGAGAATATGGCCCTTGTCATCGGTGAACAGCGCGTAACGCTGGCGTCCTTCGGCAAGGCCAAGCACATCGACGGGAACCAGCTTTTCGAGCGTCAGTGCCGCATCCTCAATCCGGCCGGATTTCGGCCGCAGGATCACTTGTCCCATATGCGAGACATCGAACAGGCCGGCGGCGGAGCGGGTGTGCAGATGCTCCTTCATGACGCCAGCGGGATATTGCACCGGCATGTCGTAGCCGGCAAACGGCACCATTCGGGCACCGAGCGACACGTGCAACGCATGCAGCGGTGTTTGTTTCAGGGGGGAATGATCGTCCAAAGTCCGGCCTCCAGGTCTGGCGTCACACGCCGGCTCATCTCCACGGCGCATTTTGTGCGACGTTTCCTCAAGCCCCCTCTGTCCCTTTGCCTGAGATTGTTATCCCTTCGGCGAGCGAAACCGCTTCTCTCCAGAGTCCTACCGGCACCTTGCTGGTCCATTGGCCTGAGAGTTTCCGGGGCGGTTGCTCCTTCGGCACCGGTATTAACCGGATTCTCCCAACAAGATCGATTTCAGATAACGGCGATGCCAGCGGCTTGGCAAGCGCAAAATGTCGCGCCCGAACAGATTTTTGTCGTGCCTGTTTGGTCGTCGTGAACAGGATAGAAAATCGTCCTTTGCATTTTTGCTGCCGAGGCGATAACGCAATCATACACGATGAGGATGATCGATGGCGGCAGCCGGGCAACAATGGCGGAAAGCGGTGCGGGTGCTTTCAGCGCTGGCCCTGCTGTTTTTGTCATTTGCCCATCAGCCGGCCTTCGCCCGCCAGATCACGCCGGCAATGGCGGCAGGCTACCTGCTGCCGGACGGTACGATCGGCGATATCTGCTTCGGACTTGATGGCATCGAGGGCAAGAGCCACGGTTCTTCGCATGAGGCCCTGGCGCCGGTTTGCGACTATTGCCGGCTGGCAGGTTCTATTGTCTTGCCATCTCCCCCAGGCGATGGCCATCTCATTGTCCGTGTTGCCGCGATTTCTGACCGCAAGCCGGGTTTCCTTTCAATTTTCGTGTCGCGTCCGCGCCTGCTGCCGCAATCACGGGCGCCTCCATTCTCGCTCTGACAGTATCGCTCCGGCGATTTCCACTTTATTCAGAGCATTTAGCCGCCCGATGCGGCTTTGACCGGCATGCCTGCTGTTGGCAGCAACCGGTCCGGAGGCAGATCAATGACACAGACCAGAACAACCCTTCTCGCACTCGCGCTTTCGCTCGGCACAGCCGCCACCGCGCACGCCCATGCATCCTTTGAAACCGATGAAGTCGCCTCGGAAAGCAGCTTCAAGGCCGTCCTGCAGGTTCCGCATGGCTGCGACGGCAAAGCCACCACTGAAGTACAGGTCAAACTGCCGGAAGGCTTCGTCTTCGCCAAGCCGCAGCCCAAGGCTGGCTGGGAGCTTGAAATCATCAAGGGCGACTATCAGAAGAGCTATGACAACCACGGCAAGACGGTCACGTCCGGCCCGCTAGAAATTCGCTGGAAGAACGGCAATCTGTCAGACGATTTTTACGACACCTTTGTCATCAGCGGCAAAATCTCCGGCTTCGACAAGGAAACCGAGGTTGCCTTCCCGGTCACACAGCTCTGCGGTTCCGCCGACAAAGTCGTGTGGGATGAAATCCCTGCTGCAGGCCAGAGCGCCCATGCGCTGGAACATCCGGCACCGACTGTAACCGTGACCCCTGCCAAAGCTGGCGGCCACGATCATCACGATATGGCGGCGATGGCCGGTATGGGCGCAACCGACGGCGCTCCCGTCAAGGCCGGTTCCCTGGAAATTTCCGGCGGTGCGGTCAAGGCGATGCTTCCCGGCGCCAAGGTCGGCGGTGGTGGGTTTCTCATTAAGAACGAAGGGGCTGAAGACGACATGCTTGTGTCAGTCGAGAGCCCGGCGGCAGGCCGCGTCGAACTTCATGAGATGACTATGCAGAACGACGTGATGAAAATGCGCAAGCTGGAGAGCGGTGTTGCCCTTCCGGCTGGCAAAACCGTTACGCTTCAATCAGGCGGCCTGCACCTGATGTTCATGGATGTGAAAAAGCCGTTCGCTGAAGGCGACAGCATCCCGGTGACGCTGACCTTTGAGAAGGCAGGCAAGATCGATTACGTGCTGTCCGTCGGCAACGCTGCCGGTGGCGCCCATAAGCACAAATAAAATCGCCGGATTTTTTTCGGGATAAAGAACGGCGCAGGAAGCTGCGCCGTTTTGGTTTGACCGGGCAGTTTTCCGGACCGTTTTTAGGCGTCGGCCGCTTCTTCGTCCGGCCTCAGTGCCTCGTCACTCTCATCGGAAGAGGGCTCATCCAGATCGAACTCCATGTAGCGGCGGACCGCTTCGCCGCGCGTGCCCTGTGGCAGACGGCCGTTGGAGCTCATCAGCATCAGCGACAGGGATGTCGGGCTGCGCAAGGCCGCAATCGCGGTATGCGTGTTGGCCGCGTCATCCTTCGGCCGTGCCGAAAGCAGGGTAATCGCCTCGTCGGTCGGGCCATCGCCGCTGACGCGTGCGGACGGCTTGAGGGCTTGCGCCGCGTAAGCCGCCGTGTTCGCAGACATGGTAACGACCAGGGTCATGGACGATCTGCCCTTACCGGGCACTCCTTCGATTGAACATCGATCGTTTTTAACCCGGCCGCCGTTTCATCCCGGTGAAATCGCGTGGTCGCATTTAAGGCAAATCTTATCGATCATTCGATGGAAAAAGGGGGCGCAGACCGCTGGGGATAGCGCGCGCCCCAAAGGTTCAGGCGTAACGCCGTGAAGGGGAGTTTTGCGGCGCTACTGCTGTTGAAGCCGTTATCCCGTCGAACTCGACGCATTTGCCGGCCGGTGCGCGGCATACGGCGCGCGCATCGTGATTGCATTCTTCATCGGCAAAGCGCAGGGCCGCAGCTTCGCTGGCAAACAATCCGCCGACCCGGCCCAACTGGTCGTGCACGACCCACCAGCCGTGGTGATCGCAGCCGACGGTGAAACGCGGCATTATAGGATGTGTCTTCGTGAGGGGGTATCGACTGCCCATGATCCTTGGAGACCTTTGTGTTGTTGATAACATGTTGTTCATGACGTGGTGCTCAGCGCCTCAGCGCCTCAGCGCAGAAGCCAGCCTGCCAGTATCTGAACAGTGCCGGCGCAGGCAAAGACTGCGACCAAACGGATGACGGCGCCCGACAGGCTGCTGCGATCCGGTGTCATGGCTGCTGCGGCCTGCCTAATGAATTTTTCCGGGCGTATTGTTGCATGACCTGCTCTTTCGATTGGAATGCTTGCAATCCATAACGCACTGATTGCCATGAGAAAATATCTGCTCTGCCATCGCCGTTCCATGTGTGACCGCCGGCTTTGTTGTTAAAATCTCATAGGAATTGCCGGCGTTCCGGTGCCGGTTTGCAAAGCACCGGCGCCAGCGCCATACGGATCGCCGCTGTGGTTTCCGCAACGATCGGGGTCAGTGGCAACCGGACATCATCGTTGATGCCTCGAAGCAGGCTCAGACCGTATTTGATTGCAGCCGGGCTTGGCTCCCGTTCCAGCGCCTGAAACAGAGGGCTCAGCCGCTCCTGCAGGCTTTGCGCCGATTGCTGGTTTCCGGTGGCAAGCGCCTGATGCAGTGCCACTGTCAACCTTGGCACCAGATTGGCCGCTGCCGAAAAGACACCACGGCCGCCCATGAGGGTGAAGGGCATTGCCGTCAGATCGTGACAGGAATAGAGCGCGAACCGTTGACGCAGGGCCACCGGCATTGCCACAAGGCGCGTGATGTCTCCCGTTTCATCGGTAATTCCGACAACGGTCCGCAAGGTTGCCAGCCGCTCCAGCGTACGGGGAAAAAGATCTATCGCCGTTCGCTGCGGCGAGACACCGATGATGAGCGGCAGGTCGACGCTATTGGCGATCGCTTGGTAGTGGCGGAACAGGCCTTCCTGAGCGGGTTTGCTGTAGTAAGGCGTCACCACATAGGCTGCAGTCGCCCCGATGCTCTTCGCCTCTGCCGTCCGTGCAATCGTTATTTCCGTGCAGTTCGTGCCCGTACCGGCGAAAACCGGGACGCGGTTGCCGGCAACGGCGACGGCAAGCCGGATCAGTCGTGTCCGTTCGTCATCGGTCAACGCCCAGGGCTCACCGGCCGGCCCAGCAACGAGCAGGCCCGATATGCCGCTGTTGATCTGCCATTCGGCGAGGTCAGCGAACGCGGCTTCGTCCAATTCATCGCCCTGAAAGGGTGTGACGAGGTCGCAGATGGCTCCATGCGGCGTGGTGTCGATCCGGATGTGTTCACTCATTTCCAAATTCCTTTTGCCCGGCTGCGTGTGGCCGTCTTCGGTGTGCAAGCGGTCTGGCCTTGCGGATGGCGCTGCTCAGAAGAGCGATCAGCACGGCAGCCGGCGGATCGCGATGTTCAGCGCGCATCAGCTTGCGCCGCTGTGTCTGGGAAAGGGCGCTGCGGACGGACAGGGTCACGGCCCAATGATCTCCGTGCGGCTCAAGATCACGAATGTCGCGGGCGGGCTGGCAGGTTTGCGCCAGAAGGCGAACAGCGGCGGTAAACGCCTCCTTTTCCATCAACCGGCGAAACTCTGGCGACTGCTTGATGTCGTCGGGCAGGCCAGCGATCTCCGGCAGAATGCGCACCGCTTCCCAGATGTGGTGCTCGCGCAGAACCCGAGCGGCGCAAACCCGGGCAATCAGGCTGGAGAGTGCTGTACCTGCTGCCACACGGTCCAAGGAGTGGGTGGCATTGATGGATGGTAATTGCTGCTGTGCTGATGGTGTCGTGCTCATGCAGGGCCTCAGGCGAGGACGAAAATGAGGGTGACGCCGCCAAGGGAGAGAAAGATCGCAGCAGCATTCAGTACCGCCGTTAAGCGGGCGCGGCGTTGCCTGCGGGAGCGCATCGGAGCTTCAGGCCGGGAGCGGCCGTGCTGCTCGCTCGTCGATGTGGAAAAATGGGAAGGATGAACGTGGAGCATGGGCATCGTGGCAGCGACCTGTTTCGAATGCCCGGATGCTAGTGCCGCACCGCATTTGAAATCCATTCAAGGGCAGCAGCCAAGAGATAAAGATTTTATAGTGGAACAACGGAACGGCGCGGCTTTCAGTCTCGCAACTCCGATACTTGCAGTCTTCCTTGAATACGAGCACACTTCCTGCAACCAAGGGGAGAGGGCGCATGACTGACAGGGAAACACTCGAAGGCGTTGTCAACACACTCTATGCCGCGCGCGGGGTGAACGACATCGGTGCAATGATGGCTCTCGCCGGTCCGGATTTCAGCTTCCGCATGGTCGGCAGCGGCAGATTGACACCGATGACCCAGCAGGTCAGCGAACCCGCAGCCGTCGATACAGCGGTGCAGACGCTGGTGGCGCATTGGGATATGTCCAAGGTTAAAACCACCAGCCTCCATGTCGATGGCAACACGGTTTTCGCGCATCGCGCCGGAGTGATCCGTTACACACCGAACGGCAAGGAGGTCGAAACCGAATTTCTCGACCGCTTCACCTTCAAGGATGGCAAGATTGTCGACATGACCCAGTTCGTCGATACGCTGATGATTGCCGATACCGTCGGATTGCTCGACGTTTAAGCCTCAACCGGGCGAATGATCATAAAATGAGTGGCTGGATCAGGCATCCGTCAGATCAGCGGGCGCGGTCATGAAGCCGGCTCCTCTTTCATCGGGACGGCGAGTGAGGAGCCGCTGTTGTCGGTGATGAAGAATTGTAGCGGGTTCAGGGTGTTTCGAACGCGTAAATCTTCTTCCAGTCGTTTTTCATGTCGACGAGAAGCCAATTGCGCTGCTCTGCCTCATCCATCGCCTTGCTGAGTTTACCAAAATGTGATTCCCGGTCGTAGGCGTATTCGCGTACGACATCGGTGTGATGGACAATCAGGCCGAAGCTGTTTGGCCTGCCGCCTGTGACCCAGCGCAGCATCTCATAGTCGCCATCGGAATTTCCAGCCACAAAGATCGGACGTCGGCCGATGAACCTGTTAATCCCAACGGGTTTGCCCGGACCGTCATCGATGAAGTCGATCTTGGGCAACCGATTGAGCACCGGTTCGCCGTCAACCAATGCATATTCGGTGGCAATCGTGCTGCCGATCACCTGTTCGGGTGGAATGCCATAGGCGTTTTCCGTGATCGGCCGCATGAACTCTACGCCACCGCCGGAGACGATAAAGGTCTTAAAACCCTCGGCCCGTAGATAATCGAGCAGTTCGCGCATCGGCAGGAACGTCATCTGATTATAGGGTTTTCCGGTTTTCGGATGTTTCGCTGCCGCAAACCAGTCGGTGACTATTGTGTTGAAGGCGTCCGTGGTCATTCCGGCATGGGTGGTCATCATCAGCTCGACCAGACCCTTTTCGCCGCCCGCCGCCATCCCTTTGAGGTCGCCGGCTAGCGCGGATTTGAACGGCTCGGTTTCCTTCCATTCAGGATGTTCCGGCGCGAGTGCCTTGATGCGGTCGAGTGTGAAACCGAGCTGGAAATAGAACGGCTGCTCCGACCACAGCGTGCCATCATTGTCGAAGACGGCGATGCGGTCTTCCGGTTTGACGAAGTCTGTATTTTTCTCGTCGGTGACCCTTTTAACGAAATCGACGATCGCCTGTTTCGACTTCCCGTCGTTCCAAGACGGCAAGTCATCCGCGAGCGCCGCCAGAGGCAACAGAAGCACGACAAGGAATACACGAACAAAGCTCAACATGGATTTCCCCCGGATCAGTTTGCAGGTCTTTTGACGCACCGGAAGCCGACATGGCTGGTGGACGTGTCCTCCGGCTCGGCATGGCGGGCGGCAGGGCGGTAACGGCGGCAATAATTCGGCGCGCAGAGATGCGAGCCGCCCTTCAGCACTCGCCGGGGAATGAGGATATCAGGCGAATTCGGATCGTAGCTCGCATCCACCGCTCCGCCACGCGGGTTTTGCGGAATGCAGCATGACTTGGCGGCTGGCTCCGGATGATGTGTTGACCAGTAATCCGTCGTCCATTCCCAGACATTGCCGATCATGTCATAGGCGCCGTAACCGTTTGGTTGGAAGGACTTGACCGGCGTCGTCCTGTCCTTGCCGGTTGGCTTGGTGCTGTGGGTCGGAAAGGTACCGGCCCAGGTGTTTGCCATGGCGACGCCTCCTGGGGTCATTTCGTCGCCCCAGGCAAATTCGACATCGTCAAGTCCGCCGCGCCCGGCCAGCTCCCACTCGGCTTCCGTCGGAAGATCGAGGCCTGCCCAATCGGCATAGGCCTTGGCATCGCAGAAGGCCACATGTACGACGGGATGATCGAGCTTGCCGCGAAGGTCGCTCAAGCCACCGTAGGGGCGACGCCAGTTGGCACCGAACTTGAAAACCCACCATTGGCTGATATCCGGCCCGCTGACCGATTTCGGTGGCGTGAAGACGAGCGAACCGGCTCTAAGCATCTCCGGCAGAGCACCCGGATAATCCCTGGGATCGGGCGCCTTCTCCGCAAATGTCACATAGCCGGTGGCTTTGACGAATGCCGTGAACTGCCGGTTGGTTACCGGTGTCGCTTCAATCCAGAAGCCATCGACCTTGACAGGGTGAGAGGGAGCCTCCTCGGGATAGTGTTTGTCAGACCCCATCGTAAAGGTGCGGCCTGCTACCCAGAGCATATCGCTCAGCTCCAACGCATTGTCTTTCCCGCTATCCAATGCCAACGCCATGGCGACCTCCGAATTTCGATGTTCGCAACATCGCAAGCCCGATGTGCATCTGGAAGTACGTTACAGTAACAACGGCTCACCCGCAGCTGCGTCTTTCGCGCAACGGCAGATCACGATGTGGTGAGGAGGCGGTAAACATGGCGCGGGAACCGCAAGGCAGCGTTGGAAAGGGCTGCGATTGGCTGCATAAGGGTTTTGATCCGATTCCTCCGCGATGAAGACGCGTGGCGCAATGCTTATTGGCAAGCATGCCAGCCGTTTCGTCCAGACAACCGGATATTATTGCTGAATAGCGAATTGATGGGGCTCATGACGACCGATCACAGTTTCTCCCGCCGCGGTTTTCTCGGCGTTCTCGCGGCCGGCACGCTTGCCGGGTGTACAACAACGATGCCGGGTGGAAGTAACGCTCCGACACCCGGGCGGCTCAGCCGGCCGGTCGGGCCACCGTCTGACGCGGAACTGCAGGTGATGTACGGACCCGTGCAGGACGGTGCCTACCTGATACCAGCCATTCCTTACCAGCAGATCGATCCGCAGTTTTACCGCCAGCGTGTTACGGACCGGACGGGCGAGGCGCCCGGCACTGTCGTCGTCGATACGCCATCGCGCTTGCTCTATGTCATCGAACCCGGCGGCACGGCGATGCGCTATGGTGTCGGCATCGGCCGCGAGGGTTTTGCCTGGCAGGGGGACGGCGTCATCCACTGGCGCCAGGCCTGGCCGCGCTGGAAACCGCCGAACGAGATGGTTGCGCGCCAGCCGAGCCTTGCCAAATACTCGATCGCCAATGGCGGCATGGAGCCGGGCCTGAAAAACCCGCTGGGCGCCCGCGCGCTCTACATCTTCCAGAATGGCGAGGATACGCTCTACCGTCTGCACGGCAGTCCGGAATGGAAGTCGATCGGCAAGGCGGTTTCCTCCGGCTGCGTGCGGCTGATGAACCAGGATGTGATCGACCTTTATCAGCGCGTTCCCGCAAAGGCGAAGATCGTCGTCTGGCAATAAGCCTTGGGGAGGCGGGTGCAACAGCGCCTGCCTCCCGCAAGCTGCAACGCGGATATTAACCGGACGCTAACCGCGATGTCCGATTCTTCGATGGTCGGATCAGCGATTGTTCCGATTCGACACGCCCGACAAAACTTTGGCACGATTTCCAGCGATAGACGTTTTCATGAATTCTATGGTTGCCCTTTCTCGCGCCACGACGCGCATCCGCTCCGCCCGCAAGGTCGTTTCGCGCACATTGGCGGCGCTTGCCCTTGGTGTTGCGCTGTCGGGCTGCCTGGCGCTTGATGATCTCTCCGAGGCACCGCCGAAGCTTTCGAACAAGATGATCGCGGAAATGTCGAAGAAGGGCATGAAGCCGGAAAGTCCGGTTCTGGTACGCATCTTCAAGCAGGAGAGCGAGCTGGAAGTCTGGAAGGTCAATAAGACCGGCGCTTACGCGCTGTTGAAGACCTATCCGATCTGCCGTTGGTCTGGAGAACTGGGACCGAAAACGAAAGTTGGCGACCGCCACGCGCCGGAAGGCTTTTATCATGTCTCGGCCGGGATGCTGAACCCGAACTCACAGTTTTATGTGTCCTTCAATCTCGGCTATCCCAACAAACTGGAATCTGCGCTTGGCTATACCGGCGAGGCGCTGATGGTGCACGGCGCCTGCTCATCGTCCGGATGCTTTGCGATGACCGACCAGGGCGTCGGCGAGATCTATGCGATCGTCCAGAAGGCGCTGTCGAGCGGCCAGGAGAAATTCCAGGTCCAGGCTTACCCCTTCCGCATGACGGCGCAGAACATGGCCAGTCATCGCGGCGATCCGAACATGTCCTTCTGGCGGACCATGAAAGAGGGCTACGATGCCTTCGACGTGACGCGCCGCCAGCCGAAGGTTTCGGTCTGTGGAAGCCGCTATGTCTTCAACAAGGAATTCGAGGGCGGCGAACCGGCCGATGCGCTTTCTGCCTGCCCGCCAGTCATCAACCAGCTCGAACCGCAGGCGATGGCCAAAATCGAGGCGGAAGATCGCAAGATCGACACTGCAATTACCGGATCCGTTCCCGCAAGCTCTACTCTCAGCGCCTATTCCGATGGCGGCATGCATCCGAGTTTTCGCGCGTTGCTGAAGGCGCAAGGGCCGAAAAAGCTGGCTGCCAGCATCTCCGGTACCCAATATCCGATCAGCCGCCCCGACGCCGCGTTGGCCGACCCGTTTGACGGCCGGTAATATCACCGATCTGTAACGCGCCGGATAGGCGCTCGGTCTTAGCGCTGGTTTACTCAGGCCAAGCTGCTATTCCACTCCCCAGTGCCATTTGGCGCATTCCAGATGCTTGCTCTCGCACGCAGATGGCCTATCTTCACAGTCACGACAACGCTTCGGCGGGAGCCCCATGGCCAACGACCCCTACAAAACCCTCGGCGTGGCGAAAACCGCGACGCAAAAGGAAATCCAGAGCGCCTATCGCAAGCTTGCCAAAAAGCTGCACCCGGACCTCAATCCGGGCGATAAAAGTGCCGAGGATCGTTTCAAGACGGTCTCCGAGGCCTATTCGGTGCTGGGTGATGAGGACAAGCGGGCCCGTTTCGACAAGGGCGAGATTGATGGCGCGGGAACAGAGCAGGCCCGGCGAAATTATTACCGCGAATATGCCGGTGCTCCCGGCAACGATCCGCGTTACCAGAACAGCAGCGGCTTTTCCGATTTCACAGACACGGACGACATTTTCTCCAGCTTCTTTTCACGGCGGGACAAGGGGCCAATGCGCGCAAAGGGCAGGGATCTGCAATTCTCCATGGACGTTGACTTCCTCGATGCGGTCAATGGTTCGAAGGAAAAGATCACGCTGCCGGATGGGTCGGTACTCGATCTGCAGGTGCCGCCCGGCACCCAGCAGGGCCAGACACTGCGGCTTCGTGGCAAGGGTGAGCCCGGTACAGGTGGCGGTCCAGCCGGCGATGCGCTGATCGAAATCCATGTCCGGCCCAATCCCATTTTCACCCGCGATGGTGACGACATCCGGGTTGAGATGCCGATTTCGCTGCGCGAAGCGATCCTCGGCGGCAAGGTCAATGTTCCGACGATATCCGGCAGCGTCATGCTCACTCTGCCACCCCATTCCAATACCGGCAAGACGCTCAGGCTGAAGGGCAAGGGCGTTGCCAAGCGCGGCGGCGGCAATGGCGACCAATACATCACCCTGAAGATCATGCTGTCGGAGGCTGCGGATCCGGAACTGACGGCCTTCGCCACCAGCTGGGCGGCGGGGCAAGCCCACAATCCTCGAAAGGCCTGGGGAGATTGACATGGATCATCTGGAGTTTTGCGAGCGTCTCAGCATCGTTTCCTCCACACTGACGATATGGATCGACCGCCAATGGATCATTCCGGAACTGACCGAAGAGGCCGAGGCGTTTCATGACGCCGACCTGGCGCGGGGGCTGCTGATTATTGACCTCTCCGACAGCATGGGCGTCAACCAGGACGGCATCGACGTCATCATGGCGCTGGTCGATCAGGTACACGGCCTGCGCGCCAAACTGCATGCACTGACGGACGCCGTCCGCGAACAGGACAGCGAGATTGCCGCACGCGTGGTGAAAAAGCTCGAGAGCATGCGTTAGCGGGACACCAATGCCTGTCACGCCCAGCACCGATCACTCGCCAGCATAGCCATGTCACGATACCAACATGACGGGAGGATTCTTTGATGCCAAACACCTTTAGTCTCGATCATTTCGCGCTTCTGGTCCGCAACCTCGACCGCAGCGTCGCCTTCTACCGGGACGTGATGGGTTTTGTGCCGATCGAGCGCGAGGGCAGCCCAGGCGTGCAATGGCTGGAGATCGGCGGTGGTGATGCCATTCACCTGATCGAGGGTGATTTCGGCGCGACGCATGTGACCAAGGACACGCATGTGGCGGTTTCCGCAGCCGATTTCGACGCCTTCGTGGCGCATCTGACCGAGAGCGGCGTTCCCTTCACCGACTGGCCCGGTAATCCCGGCCGCATTGGCCTGCATCGCCTTGGCTTTCGCCAGGTTTATGTGCAGGATCCCGATCTCTACTGGATCGAAATCAACGATCAGCGGCCGCCGGCTGTCTGACGGGGATTGGTTCGGACACGCGGGTGCATTCACGCGGCGGATTTCGCCCGTGGTTTCAAAGAGGATCGGACAGGGCGCTGAAAGCTGCCGCGTTAGGGTAGTTAGAAGGTGACACCTTTCAGCGTCCCGTTCGGCGGTTTTTGTCCGCGACTTGGGTCTCTCTGCCACAGCCATCCCGGAGGGAAACCCGCCGGCCGGCCACCATGTGTGCCGCACAGACACGCCCGGCGCGCTCTTTCGGGCTTCCGAAGCGGCTTGGCTTGTCGGCCGCATCGCTTCTCCCGTGTCGCCGGGGGGAGACCATTTTCCGCGAACCCTGTTTTCAAGAACTTCCGTCCTTTCCTTGAAACCAGCGCCGGCCCCGCCTCGCTGCCACGGCTGGCAGTGTATCCGTGACGGAACGACGAAGAGTATGGCATGGAGGAGCCGGACGGGGATGATTTTGAGGTCTTTGCTGACGAGTGCGATACCAAGCCTGCAACTAAGGTTTTGATTTTAAATTATCTTGGGCGAGGAGAGATATGGCAGGGCCATTTTCCTTCCCGATGCATCATCCCCACTTCCGCGGCGTTGAGGCGCTTTTCTTACTTCCATCTTCCCGGCTTGATCCGGGATCGCGTTACCGCGTGTCCGCGCAGTGGAAGAATTTCTTTCGGAGGTTTTGAGCTTTATGTGCTGCGGACGCGGCATCACAGCGGCTCGACAGGATCGAGGATGTTCTTGCACTAACGGAAATTACGTCTGCTGCTCCTCATATACGGCAGCAATTTCGGGCAGAACAAAGAGAAGTCCATCGTCTCCTTTCCAAGTCGATATGGCTCAAACGCAAAGCGGCCCGGGATTGCTCCCGGGCCGCCGCTAAGCAATTTCTCTTTTCCCGCTGTTAGCTGCAGCCGCTCGTGGCCCCGCATGTGTCGCACTTCTCGCATGTGCCGTTCCGCACCATCGTGAAGTTTTGGCACTCGGAGCACATGTTGCCCGTGTAGCCTTGCGCGATCGAGCGGATGCGGCGTTCGGTTGCCAGCTTCTTGGCGTCCGACTTGGCGGCTGCGGCTTCTGCTGCGGCCTTGTCGGAGAAGAGGGCGGTGACGTCCGGTTCGGTGCTGGCGTCGTCGGCGATCTCTTCTGTGAGTTCGACTGCGCGCTCCTCGTAATCGCGCTTGAAGGCGACGATTTCGGAGGTGGAAATCGCGACGGCAGCGACCGTTTCAAGCTTGCGGGCAGCGCTGCCGGAGAAGGCCGTGACCGTTCCACCGGAGGAGGATGCCTTGGCGGGAGCAGCGGTTGCAGCGCCCTTCGGCTCACCGGACGTGCGGTCGATCTGGCCGCCCTGGATCAGGGTCGGCTTATGGCCACGGGTCCAGCCGGTCGAGAGCAGGTTGGTCTTGCCTTCCTGAATGCCCTTGCCGAGCGCAGTGTTGGAAAAGTCGGACGTATCGACATGGGCGAGGTCGTGGCGGTTGAGGTAGGAGACGGCGAGTTCGCGGAACACGTAGTCGAGGATCGACGTGGCGTTCTTGATCGCGTCATTGCCCTGCACCATGCCGGCCGGCTCGAACTTGGTGAAGGTGAAGGCCTCCACATATTCTTCCAGCGGCACGCCGTATTGCAGGCCAAGCGATATGGCGATGGCGAAATTGTTCATCATCGCCCGGAAGGCGGCGCCTTCCTTGTGCATGTCGATGAAGATCTCGCCGATGCGGCCATCGCCGAATTCGCCGGTACGCAGATAGACCTTGTGTCCGCCGACGATTGCCTTCTGGGTGTAGCCCTGGCGGCGGTTCGGCAGCTTTTCACGCTCGCGGGTGACCCGCTCGATCACGCGTTCGATGATTTTTTCTGTGACGGTGACGGCCTGTGCAGCGGCCGGCGCTGCCAGGAAATCCTCCATCGCATCCTCGTCCTCATCGTCCTCGATCAGCGAGGCGTTGAGCGGCTGGGACAGCTTGGAGCCATCGCGGTAAAGTGCATTGGCCTTCAGTGCCAGCTTCCAGGACAGCATGTAGGCGGCCTTGCAATCCTCGACCGTCGCCTCGTTCGGCATGTTGATGGTCTTGGAGATCGCACCGGAGATGAACGGCTGGGCAGACGCCATCATGCGGATGTGGCTTTCAACCGAGAGGTAACGCTTGCCGATCTTGCCGCACGGATTGGCGCAATCGAAGACGGGCAGATGTTCGTTCTTCAGGAACGGCGCGCCTTCCAGCGTCATCGCACCGCAGACGTGCACGTTGGCAGCTTCGATATCCTTCTTCGAGAAACCGATATGCTCCAGCAGGTTGAAGCTCATGTCGGCGAGTTGCTCGTCGCTAACTTTCAGGGTTTCTTTCAGGAAATCAAGGCCTAACGTCCACTGGTTAAACACGAACTTGATGTCAAAAGCGGCCTTGGTGGCGCCGTTGATCGCCTCGATCTTGTCGTCGGTAAAGCCCTTGGCCCTCAGCGAACCGGGGTTGATGGCCGGTGCCTGGTGGATATTGCCATGACCGACCGCATAGGCCTCGATCTCGGCGATCTGGCTTTCGGAGTAGCCGAGCGTGCGCAGCGCTTCCGGAACGGCACGGTTGATGATCTTGAAGTAACCGCCGCCGGCGAGCTTCTTGAACTTTACCAGAGCGAAATCAGGCTCGATACCGGTCGTGTCGCAATCCATGACCAGGCCGATCGTGCCGGTCGGGGCGATGACCGAGACCTGAGCATTGCGGTAGCCATGCTTTTCGCCGAGCGTCAGTGCCTTATCCCAGGCATCCTTGGCATGAGCGATCAGGGCCTGATCCGGGCATTCGCCGTGGATCAGTGCAACCGGATCAACTGACAGACCCTCATAGCCCTGGGTTTCGCCATGGGCGGCGCGGCGGTGGTTGCGGATGACGCGCAGCATCGATTCGCGGTTCGGCTTGAAGCCCGGGAACGGGCCAAGCTTGGCCGCAATCTCGGCCGAGGTCGCATAGGAGACGCCGGTCATGATCGCGGTGAGGGCGCCAGCGATGGCGCGGCCCTCGATCGAGTCATATGGAATGCCGGAGGACATCAGCAGGCCGCCGATATTGGCGTAGCCGAGACCCAGCGTGCGGTATTCATAGGAGCGCTCGGCAATTTCCTTCGATGGGAACTGCGCCATCATTACCGAGATTTCGAGAACCAGCGTCCAGAGCCGAACGGCATGCTCGTAATCGGCAATGTCGATGTTCTTGGTGGCGGAATCCTTGAACTGAAGCAGGTTCAGCGAAGCAAGGTTGCAGGCCGTGTCGTCGAGGAACATGTATTCCGAGCACGGGTTGGATGCGCGGATCGGACCGGCGGCCGGCGAGGTGTGCCAGTCGTTCATCGTCGTGTTGAAATGCAGGCCCGGATCGGCCGACGCCCACGCGGCGTGGGAAATCTGTTCCCAGAGTTCGCGGGCCTTCAGCGTCTTCATGACCTTGCCGTCCTTGCGGGCGGTGAGGTTCCAGTTGCCGTCGGTTTCGACGGCCCGCAGGAAATCGTCCTTCAGGGAGACGGAGTTGTTGGAGTTCTGGCCGGAGACAGTGAGATAGGCTTCCGAATCCCAGTCCGTATCATAGGTCTTGAACTCGATATCCTTGTAGCCCTGCTTGGCGAACTGGATAACGCGCTTGACGTAGTTTTCCGGAACCTGGTTCTGCTTGGCGGCCTTGATTTCGCGCTTGAGGGCAGGGTTCTGCTTCGGGTCGTAGCAGGCGTCGTTCTCGGCCGAGCAATTGACGCAGGCCTTCATGATCGCCGTCAGATGCTTGGCGACGATCTTTGAGCCGGTGACGAGGGCTGCAACCTTCTGCTCTTCCTTGACCTTCCAGTTGATGTAGGCTTCGATATCCGGGTGATCGATATCGACGACGACCATCTTGGCCGCACGGCGCGTGGTGCCGCCCGACTTGATGGCACCGGCGGCGCGGTCGCCGATCTTCAGGAACGACATCAAGCCCGACGACTTGCCGCCGCCCGACAGGCGTTCGCCTTCGCCGCGCAGATAGGAGAAGTTGGAGCCGGTGCCGGAACCATACTTGAACAGACGGGCTTCACGCACCCACAGGTCCATGATGCCGCCTTCGTTGACGAGGTCGTCACCGACGGACTGGATGAAGCAGGCATGCGGCTGCGGATGCTCGTAGGACGATTTCGACTTCACCAGCTTGTTGGTGAAGGGGTCGACATAGAAATGGCCCTGGCCGGGGCCGTCAATGCCATAGGCCCAATGCAGGCCGGTATTAAACCACTGCGGCGAGTTCGGCGCGACGCGCTGGGTGGCGAGCATGTAGGCAAGTTCATCGCGGAAGGCGAGGGCCGATTCTTCGGATGCGAAGTAATTGCCCTTCCAGCCCCAATAGGTCCAGGTGCCGGCCAGGCGATCGAAAACCTGGCGGGCATCGGTTTCTGAACCGTAGTGCTCTTCCTTCGGCAGGTCCTTCATGGCGGCAAGGTCTGCCTCGGAGCGCCACAGCCATGACGGGACGGAGTTTTCCTCCACCTTCTTCAGGCGCGCAGGAACTCCGGCCTTACGGAAATATTTCTGGGCGAGAATGTCGGCTGCAACCTGCGAAAACTGCGCGGGCACATCGATATCCGCCAGACGGAACACGATCGAGCCATCGGGATTCTTGATCTCGCTGATGGCCTTGCGGAACTCAATTTCAGCATAGGCCGATTGGCCTGGCTTGGTGAAACGACGTTCGATCTGCATCTGTCCCTTGTCCTTTGTTTGCCGCATGCCCGAACCAATTCAAGGCTCAGGGCACAACTGTTCGCGTCCGGCCGCACGCAATCTGCGCAGCCAGTTTCCGTTTTCCGCAATGATGGGAAACCCGTCTCGGGAGACCCTGTATCTTGTGCTGATTTTGGCTGCAAACACTAAATATAGTATCAACAACTTACTTACGCCAGCTTTTTGTGACGTGTTTGGCGCCTGGGGAGATCACAAAAAATAACCGTCACGACCAATGGATCATCCATCGGACAGTTCTGAAAACACAGACGATTTTTTCTGAAATGAACCGGCCTCGTTACTTTCCGGTCCCGCCGCCGCCGCAACGTAGAAACCATTAACGGCATTCGACCCGAGTCCGTCAAGGGCTGGTTTGTGTCGTAATTGCGAACACCAGATGTTGTGTGTGTGACCTGTGGAAAACGGGGACAGCGGGCAAATACAGTAAAATCAGATGCTTCGCCCAATTCCCTCCAGCACCGTCCGCAGCGGCAGGCAATTTTGCGAAATTTTGCGGGTAAGAAACCACACTATATTTACCATGGTGCCCGCAGGTCATAGCCGTGGCGCGCGAAATGTGGGGGTTCTCAAAACTGATTCGGAAAGTGGCATCGCAGGCCTAAAGGGCGTCGAGATTGATGCCGACGGTGATGGCGCCGATCGGCTGCCCGGTCTTTGGATCGGTGATCGTCAGACTGGCCTGCGATTGCAGCATCTGCGTCGATTCATCCTTTTCCGCCGCATCGACGAAAAGGGTGGAGGACCCGGCAAGGTAGGTTTTCTGCCATTTCAGTTCGTCCCCTTGCCAATAGTCGGAACTGATTTCGCTTTCGCCAACCGACAGCCCCTTGGCGTCGATGACGAAGATCTCGGTAATGACGCCACCTGATGCAATCTGCTTGCCCTTGAGAAACGTCGACAGTGGATTACCGACGATCGCGTCGATCAGCGGATGGTCATCGCTTGCAAATTCAGCGCGCCACGTCGCATCCAGGCTGTCAATTTCAGTCTGGCTCAGGCCGGCATGAAGCACGTTCTGTTTTTTTAGCTCTTCGATGATGAGCGGGTCTTCGATCCACGTCCGGATATTGGCCGCGACATAGGTCGTGACCGGCTCGACGTGAACATCACCGGCTTTCGATGGCGCAGCCTGGATCAAGCAGAGTGCTGCGCCAGCCAAAGCGCCCAAGTATATCCGGCCCACGAGCAACCATCCTCCCCATACGATCCGTTAAAGAAAGCCTTGGGGCATTCCATCCGGGCGCTTGCTTGCGCCGCCCGCGCAAGATGGACCAATCTAGCAGAGCAGGCCATCGTTCAAACAGGAAATATTCGACACGACTTATATATGGATAAGCAAGGCTATGGCCTGATGATACCCTGTCTTAGCCGCGCGATCCCTTGGCGATCGGTTCCTGATAGGTGAGGCCCATATCCCAAGGGAAGTAGATCCAGGTATCCTGGCTCACTTCGGTGACAAACGTATCAACCTGCGGCCGGCCCTTCGGCTTGGCGTAGACGGCGGCGAAGTGGGCCTTGGGCAGCATGGCACGAACCACCGCTGCGGTCTTGCCGGTGTCGGTGAGGTCGTCGATGATCAGAACGCCTTCGCCGCCATCCGCCTTCAATTCTTCCGAAATGCCCTTGAGCACATACATCTGCCCCTGCGCATCATAGTCGTGATAGGAAGCGACGCAGACGGTCTCGATCAACCGGATGTTCAGTTCGCGGCAGACGATGGCCGCCGGAACCAGACCACCACGAGTGATGCAGACAATCGCCTTCCACTCGCCGCCATTGTCGGCAAGACGCCAGGCAAGTGCGCGCGCGTCACGGTGAAACTGGTCCCAGGAAACGGGAAATGCTTTTTCAGGAAGTGACATGCTCAAGCTCCAGTTGATCGAGGCATCCGGTTTCGGGAATGGTGCGGACGACGGGGGTCGAACCCGTACAGATCTCTCCGAGAGATTTTAAGTCTCTTGCGTCTACCAGTTTCGCCACGTCCGCCTGCTTTTCCTTTCAAACACTTGCTTCAGTTCGTCAAGCAAATGTTTTGCAGCCTTTTCCCCGTTTTTTTGCAGAAATCCTTCCCGTGGCGCTCCGGTCACGTCTTCTGTTTGCCTTCGAATGCCCCAATCATCTTGGCGCATTGTCTACATGCCAGGTGTACTGCGCGGGATACCAAATCAATTTTATGGAGTGCGCTTGCTCGATGCGGCTGTCTCACCGGCGGCGCAGTTCTTCTGTGCCCGTCATTTCGTCGGCTTCACAAGCGAAATGACCCGAGGCTTGGACGGCGCATCCAACCACTCGATCCACTTGTCCCGTTCCTCGGTCGTATCGAAGAACCGCCAGCGTTTATACTCGTCGTCAGTGGTATCCAGCATCTCGCCGATGGATACGAGTTCTAAAGGCAACGTCAACTCGGTTCCGTCGAAGCGGATGAAGTAAATTCCCTCGGCAGCGAGGCGGATGACTTGGCCCGTGCCATAGCTTCCATCTGGATCATCAACTGTGAAGAACATGCCGGTCAAAGTGTCAAATACTGTTTTGGTCATAGATTTTGATTGCCAGTCCACTGACACCCCGCGTTTGAAAAACAATCGCAACTAGCATTAGGAAATCAAAGTTGTCGAGAGGCGGCAAACGGGAGTGTGCAGGAAGACACGTATGAGCACCCAATAAGGCCATTCAGGGGTGGCAAAACGCATTGCTGCCAGGGGGCTGACGCCTCTCAATAACAGGCTCTCTGTGATGCGTGACGAAAATGCAGAGCCGGGGCGTTGGAACGATGTGGTTAAAGCTGCCGCCTGATGTTCATGCGAAGCTTGCATCAAGTTTACGGAATGTTTCGCACAGACGGCCGCCCATCCCGATCACATCGCCGTCCAGGTGTTCCAGGCAGCATAATCCATGGATCATGAAATACGCCTTGGCGGCGGCATTCAGGGGCATATACCACCAATGGAGCATGATCTTCGCGCTCCTCTATATGGCTTGCTTTCCGTATCAGAGTTGGAAAATCCTGTTGTCGGCTGCGCAGTGTGTTTCGACGGAGAGACGAGCAGGAATACGGTCCAAAGGGCGAGGCCACTCAGAACAGCACAGACCGCGATATAGGCATAAAAAATCCGCACAGCGCTGCCAGATATGTTTCCCGCGGAGTTTGGGCGTTTGCGTCGCGTACAATTGTCAGTATCAGCATGGCGTTGGGCGGGGCATGGCAATACGAAATAAACCAACGACCATGCCCCTATGGCGTTTAAAGCCAACGCTACTATTTATCCCCCGGGAGCTTGAGAATTCAATTCCGATATAAGGTGTCCGGGCACAGCCTTTGGGCTAGGATGGGGCAGAGGGTGTAGAGAACCATGATGCCCGCCAGAAGACGTAGTGGTTCCTTACGATGGCGACCGGGATCCGCTCTATGCTTCTGTCATGTTGCACGGTGATCAATCCCGGTCATAACTCGGCATCCAGCCACGGGTGAAGCCGATGCTCATCCCGATCTGCGCAATGGCGAGCTGTTCCTTTAAAAACGTGATGTCTGCCAGCAGAGTTCCAATCGTGGCGCGCACATCACTATCGTGAAAAGCGAGGGCGGCGGCGATCTCATCGACTGGGCCGGAAAATTGGACGTCATACGCGGCAGCACTGATCGTAGGCATGGTTTTTCCCCGTCCATTGCGCCCGAGCAATGGATAAAAAGTACATAGGTTTTCAGGTTGGCGTTCCGCATTCGCCGCGAATGTTCTATTTATGTTCCTGCTTGAGGGAGTGTCAAGGCCATCCGGAATGTTATGAGAACCCTATTTTGTTCTGTCATTTTCAGCATGAAACATGGAGATGTTCTGCAGCGTGAAAGGCTGATTTCATGACGGGTTTCAAGCCTCTTGCGTCTACCCGTTTCGCCACGTCCGCTTTCCTTCCTTTTGAAACGTACCGGCTTGGGGGCAAGCGGCCGCTTTTTTTGAAGACATCAGCCGGACGACGAATTTGGCTCTGTTAAGCAATAATAGCCGATTTATAAAAACCCCTCAAACCACAGGGTTATGCCAAGCGGGCTGCGGGCTTATATTTACTTTATGAATCAATGCTGAGGCAGGGGCGACGTGTTGCAAGAAATCCCATTGACGTGGAAGCCGATCCGGAACCGTTCGTTCGCCGGCATGCTGGGCCAGCAGGAGTTGGCCTACGTGCTACAGCATGACGGGCAGACTGGTTGGAAATGGATGGTGTCCGGTTGCAACGGCACGATACGATACGATTTCCAGTGGGCCGAAACGCTGGATGATGCCAAAGCGGCCGTGCAGGCCAGTGTCGAAGAATGGTTCAGACTGGCGGGCCTGCTGAACGAGGCCGCATCGACGTAAATTGCTTCTCGGGGATTGGCGCTACATGGCGTGTATTTTTAAAACAATCAACTGGGGATAATAATCAGCGATAACTTATAGTTGAATTACGAATATTGAATATTACTATGGGTGCTGCAATCGTTGAAAAGGTGAGGCTTCCGATGTCAGACAAAACGCATGTCACGGATCTTCTGCAAGCTGCAAAATTGCTGGCTGACTCCCAGCAGAATGTGATGCTGAGTTATCTGATCTGCATGGCCATTCTTGAGGCCAGGCAAATCCCGAAGGAAAGAACCGCCAAGGCGGCGTAGGGCATAATCTCCGGAACTGATTGCCGGATTCCAAAATGGCGGCAGCCTGTCGTGGAAAACAAAAATCAAAGCCGGGACTGATCTGCTGCTTTCCGGCGGCAAGTCCAGCCATTAACCCTACCTGTGAAGGTTAACCAACGGTTTCAGTTGATGCTTCGGCACAACAGCGCTTTAACCAGCGGTGCCGAGGGAGGGAAACTCGGCATTTTCAGCACCAAACTATAAGCCCCTCTTCGGCGCCGGAGAGGGGCATTGTGGTTTGGCCCATCGGCGGACCAGATGCATCCCAATTCGGCGTGTTGCCGAAGTTTACTGATCCTCGACAATGGCTTCCGGCCGATCACCACCGTCTGCGTGTTCAAAATGCCATTGACCGCTTTGGTCCTGAAAACTGATTTCCTCATCGTCGCCGCCGACTTGCTGCTCAGCCGCTGCGGCTTTTGCCGCCGCTACAGCCATGTCCCGGTTCGGGAAGGCCTCGGAAAACACGTCGGCAAGCTTATAGGCCCATCCGCCGTCATGCTCGACAATTGCATATACCACCTTGGTCATTTCGTACTCCCTGGAGTGCGCCGTATTCCAATATCTCATGGAGTCGACGTGACCGGACAGGAACGGCCGATAGGTCAAACGTTCCAATCGCCTCAATCCGCATTGCGAATTCTCGCCTTGCGTCGTGGCAGCCCAAGGTAGCACGGAACCCCAGCGATTTTCCACATTTCCGGTGGATGCGTCGGATACTACGGCTCTTCGGTTCCCGTCACCATCATCAGCCTTCGTGCGTAGACGCAAAAAGGGCGATCTTGCGATCGCCCTTCAAACTTATTGTGGTGGTCGTTATGTGGCTCAGGCTGACAGCTTGGCCGCGATCTTGGCAACATGAGCGCCTTGGTAGCGCGCTGCCTCCAGTTCGATTTCCGACGGCTGGCGGGCACCATCGCCACCAGTGATCGTCGAAGCGCCATAGGGCGAACCGCCCTTGATCTCGTCAAGACCCATCTGGCCCTGGAACGCATAGGGCAGTCCGACAACGACCATGCCTTGATGCATCAGGGTCGGGATGAAGCCGAGAATTGTTGATTCCTGGCCGCCATGCTGTGTCGCCGAAGAGGTGAAGACCGAGCCCACCTTGCCGACAAGGGCGCCCTTCATCCATAGGCCACCGGTCTGATCGATAAAATTGCGCATCTGCGATGCAACCGTTCCGAAACGCGTGCCGGCGCCGAAAATGATGGCGTCATAATCGGCCAACTCATCCGGTGTGGCAATTTCGGCTGCTTGATCGACCTTGAAATGCGAGGCCTTGGCAACGTCAGCTGGCACCAGTTCCGGTACACGCTTGACGGTGACATCAGCGCCGGCAGACTTGGCGCCTTCGGCCACTGCGTAAGCCATGGTTTCGATATGTCCGTATGCCGAATAATAGAGCACCAATACCTTAGCCATCGTATTCTCCTGTGAGTTGGCAATTCCGCTTGATTGCCGCTGGAGATAGGATTTATCAGTTTACCTGCCCGCTGTCAGAAGCGAAGCGAGCGACAGACTGTTCGAGAATAAGAGACAGTCGGATTTTCAAGTGAACGATCTCAATTTTACACAGGACCTTCCGATGACCAGCGAAAAAATCGTCACTGCCGCCATGCTCGCCATCGGCGACGAATTGCTCTCCGGCCGGACCAAAGACAAGAATGTTGGCCATCTGGCAGATGTACTGACGCTCGCCGGGATCGATCTGAAGGAGGTCCGCATTGTCGCCGACGACGAGTCGGCGATCGTTGCGGCACTCAATGCACTACGGGCTGAGTTCGACTACGTCTTCACCTCGGGTGGCATTGGTCCGACCCATGACGACATCACTGCCGATGCGGTGTCGCGGGCGTTCGGCGTCGAGTGCCATCACGACCCGGACGCGATGACCCTGATGGGCGCTATGTATGAGCGGCGTGGCCTGGAATTCACCGAAGCGCGGCAGCGCATGGCGCGTATGCCAAAGGGCGCGCGTCACATACCGAATGCTGTATCGACCGCGCCCGGGTTCATCATCGGCAACGTTCACGTGATGGCCGGTGTGCCGCAGGTCTTCCAGGCCATGCTGGATGCGCTGCTGCCGCACCTTGAAAGCGGTACGGTCGTCAAATCACGGACCGTCCGCTCTCCTTTCGGCGAAGGCGATATCGGTGGGCCGCTCGGCGAGGTGCAGAAAATGCATCCCATGACCAGTATCGGGTCCTATCCGAAGTTCGACGGCACGTCATTTTCGACCGACCTGGTGATCCGCGCCCGCGACGAGGCCTTGCTTGATGCAGCGGAGGCGGATGTGAAGGCGATGATCGAGCAAATCGCGGCGGCGAAGAAAAGCGCCTGAGCCGTTACGGCGTTGGAGTTGCGGCGGCGATCGTGAATTTCTGATCGACGCTTGCGGACTTGCCGCTGTTCAGATCGTTGAAATGAAACCGCAGAACATAATCGCCAGCAGCTGCGCCGCTGACATCAGTGGTCAGCGTCGCGTAGATTTCCTGGTTGCGCAGGAACCCGGTAAAGGTGAAATCGCCAAAAGCCTTCTGGTTGGCCAGCACTTCACCGGAAGCGCTGAGGATATCCAGATCGACTGTAAAATGCGTTTCCATCTTGCCGGCAACCGCTGCCGGCTTCCAGGTCAGGCCGACGGGCTCGACATAGGAGACGAGCGCTTCACCCGGTTTGAACACCGGCTGCGGTTTCGGTTCATACATGGCATAGCCGGTGGGCGGAGCCGCAACAAACACCGCCTTGCCGATGGAAATGGGTAATGTCGCTGAAAAATCGCTGATTGCCGAGCGCATGGCATCATGGGCACCAAGCGTATCGCCGGAGGCTGCCAGCGCTTCGGCTTTCGTTGCCGCATCTGCGAGTGGTCCCGCGAGGGCAGGTGTAACCAGCAATAACAGGAAGGGGATCGCGCTGATTGCGCCCCTCAGGCCGCCTTTTAGATTGCCGGTGCGCATAGTCTCTCCCCCTGATCCTGCATCGGTTGTGGATGTTCGGGATTTGCCGGCCGGAGTCAAGCCACGTCACTCCCTTGAAAAAAGATGATTATATTACTCAACTTATTGATGGATAAATGTGGTTTCGCCGGCGGTGTTGTGGCATAGGCAGGGCGATACGAACCCGAACGAAAGACCGCATCCCATGAAGCAGGACGTTGATAATGCCGTCGAGGCTTTGCGCACGCTATTCCCGGCAACGCCGCTGCAGCTCAACGATCATCTGAGTGCCCGTTACGGAGCAACGATTTATCTGAAGCGCGAGGACCTTTCGCCGGTTCGATCCTACAAGATCAGGGGTGCGTTCAACTTTTTCCGCAAGGTGATCGAGACCGGAGGTACCGGCAAGACGTTCGTCTGCGCGTCTGCCGGCAATCACGCACAGGGGTTCGCCTTCGTCTGCCGGCATTTTGGCGTGCCCGGCGTGGTCTTCATGCCGGTGACGACACCGCAACAGAAGATCGACAAGACGCGGATATTCGGCGGCGAGTTCATCAGCATCAAGCTGGTCGGCGATTTCTTCGACCAGTGCTACAAGGCTGCGCGTGATCATGTGGAGCAGATCGACGGCGTCATGGTGCCACCTTTCGACCATGCCGATATCATCGAGGGCCAGGCGACAGTGGCAGCCGAGATGATCGAACAATTGCCGGAAGGCGTCGTTCCGGATCTGGTAATCATGCCCGTTGGTGGTGGTGGACTTTCCGCCGGCATGACCGGCTACCTGAACGACGTTGTTCGGCCGGAAGCCTTTATTTTCTGCGAGCCGGAGGGGGCGCCGAGCCTGAGCCGCAGTCTGGAGACAGGGGCAGTGGTGACGCTCGATCAGGTCGATAATTTTGTCGATGGAGCCGCTGTCGGACGCATCGGCGACCTTAATTTCGCGGCGCTGAAGCATTTCTCCACGGATCAGGTTTTACTTCTGGCGGAAAATGCGATCTGCGTCACGATCACCGACATGCTCAATGTCGAAGGCGTTGTGCTGGAGCCGGCAGGCGCCTTGTCGATCACGGCGCTGGAAACGCTCGGGCGAGACGCGCTGGAGGGAAAGACCGTCGTTGCCGTCGTTTCCGGTGGCAATTTCGACTTTGAACGCCTGCCTGATGTCAAGGAACGGGCCATGCGGCATGCAGGCCTGAAAAAATACTTCATCCTGCGGATGCCGCAGCGCCCGGGTGCGCTGAAGGACTTTCTCGGCCTGCTCGGCGAGGAGGACGATATCGCCCGGTTTGAATATCTGAAGAAATCGGCACGCAATTTCGGCTCGATCCTGATCGGCATCGAAACCAAGCATCCGGAGAACTTTCCACGGCTGAAAGCGGCCTTCGACGGTGCAGGTCTGCATTACCAGGATATCACCGATAACGAGATATTGGCCAATCTTGTGATCTGATATTATTATTCAATATCTGATTGTTGATTGTTCTTCTTAAACCAAACAATGATGGTTTCCGCGAGCCGGTCTGTCGTGTCTGGCGATAGGGCATCGCCGGCGACCACATGGCTGTAGGGATCGCCGATGTCGCCGGGATCAAGGATAGCGACTCGTCCGCCCCAACGCGCGGCGACAGCAGAGGTTTGCCTCGGATCGACAACCTGATCCCTGGGCGATTGAATGAGCAGTGTGGGTGTCGCTATCCTTTCAAAGGGTAGCGCTCGAACCTGCGCGACCAGCGATGCCATCGGCAGCAGCGAAGAGACTGGATAGTCCGTTGTCCAATTGGCGGCGTGAAGGGCGTTCATCGGAACGAAGGAACGGCGACGGCCAAGAATAAGGCGTGCACTCAGGTGGGCAAGCGGCGCCGTCAGCAGGAAAGCGCCACGGCCCCTGATCCGGAAATTCGGAGCAAGAAAAACAGCGCCATCGACGCGTGCGGCCAATGCGGGCTGTAAAAGAGCCCAGGTGGCGAGTGTCGCGCCGGTCGAGGTTGCAATGATCAGCGTGCGGTCGCCGAGCAGGGCCGGCGATATCCAACGCCTCGCGCATGTCCTCTTGCCAGTCGGCCACGGAGGCTTCGACCATCGCATCGCCGCTGCGGCCATGGCCTGCAAGGCGCGTATAAAACAGGTTGGCACCCAGCGCTTTCGCCACCAGATCGGGCAGGGGGCGGACCTCGCCCTTGGACGCGGAAAATCCATGGATGTAGACAATGGCAAGTGGCGTTCGGCGCTTTGCCAAAGGGGCGGCCCAGACGACCTGTTTGGCCAATCCCGGCCTGATATCCGGAAAAGCAGATTCGCTGGCGGCGAGACGTGCCTCGATATCAGCAATCGATGCGGTATCAGCAAAATCGGATGTCATGATCGCGACAGCGCCCTTGTCATTCCATTTTTTCCTGAACCCGCGAGCGGATCACCGATAGTCAAAACTTAGCCTTTGACAGCCCTGTTTGCCATGGGTAAGTCTTTCGCATGGCTTCTTTTCTGTCAAAATTGTTCGGCTTTTCCAGTGGCTCCGGTACCGAGACGGCTGCGCCTTCCGGCAAGACGGAGAGCTATGGCGACTGCCTGATTCGCGCCACGCCGATGCGCGAAGGTTCCCAATTCCGGCTGGCCGGTTCGGTTGAAAAGGATGTCGACGGGGCTGTCCGTGTTCGTACATTCATCCGCGCCGACGTTTTCAGTTCGGAACAGGACGTGATCGACGCGACATTGCGCAAGGCGCATCAGATTATCGACCAGCACGGCCCGTCGCTGTTTTCCGACGATGTCGCCTCGCGGCAGGTATAACGCCGGATAGTTAAAAACTCCGATTTTCGAACTGCCGTCGGCAGAAGTGCTTGCTGCGAAAGGTTGAAAGACCTTGCGCTAACGGCTTTTCCCATGCCGAACGGTTTGCCTTTCACAATCGACGGCGCCTCTAAACGTTTCTTTAAATTTGCGGCTTATAGATTCGCATAGTGAAAATCCGAGTGAACGTCTGGCATGACCAATGTAGTCCTGTTTTTCTGCGAAGGCCTTGTCTACGTCGCAGTCATGGTCACGCTGCTACACCTGCGCCATCGTTTGGGGCTTGGCGTCTTCATCGCAGCACTCGGCGTCCTGCATTTTATCGAGACATATCTTGCTGCGGTTTTTTACGTGCAGTTGCCGTTCGGCGTGATTTCACCGGGCTCCGCCGTGTTGTTTTCCGGCAAGCTGATGATGATCCTTCTTCTCTACGTGAAAGAGGATGCGGCAACGGTCCGCCAGCCAATCTACGGCCTTCTGGCTGGGAACTTTATCACTGTCGCGCTCAGTCTGCTGTTGCAGATGCAACAAACCGTCTCTGCTGTCCCGAACCGGAGCGCCGACCTCGCCTTCATCGACGAGATGGGATGGCTGATGCTGTGGGGAACACTGCTGCTCTATCTGGATTCGCTGCTGATCATCCTGCTTTACGAGCGGATTGGCCGCTGGACGCGCGGTTTTCTCACCTTGCGGTTCCTCATCTGCGGCGTCGTGGTGCTGACCTTCGATCAGGCGGGTTTCTATATCGCGCTGCACGCGCTGAACAATGCACCGGCCGAAGTGTTCTGGGGCGGCTGGATTGCCAAGATGGGGGCGGCAGTCTTCTATTCCCTGATTCTCGGTGCCTATCTGCATTTTTCCAGCCATTCGGTGCTGTCCGTGGTGCGGCGGCCAATCGGCGACATCTTCAACACGCTGACATTCCGGGAGCGCTACGAAGATCTTTTGTCGAAATCGGGACGTGACATGCTGACCGGCACGCTTGATCGTAGCCGTTTCGAATTCGAAGCACCGCGGTTGATCCGCAACGCAGCGTCCTCGGGCGGGGTCATCAGCCTGATCATGATCGATGCAGATCACTTCAAGAGCATCAACGACCGCTTTGGCCATCTCGAAGGCGATCGGGTGCTGAAATCGATTACCGACGCTATCCAAGCAGGCCTGCGCCCGGGTGATCATCTTTTCCGCTATGGCGGAGAGGAATTCGTTGTCCTGTGTGATGGGCTTGACCACACGAGTGCATTGTCCCGGGCCGAACAGTTGCGGCAACGTGTTTTGATGGACGTGATGACTCCCGACAGGTCGGCGGTCACTGTCAGCATAGGAATTGCCTCGACGCCTGTCGACGGAACGACGACGCGCGATCTGCTATCGAAGGCCGATGTACGGCTGTATGAAGCCAAGCGCAGAGGACGCAATTGCGTGGTCGGAAACGCTTGAGACCCTTCTACCGGTGGTTTTCAAACACCGACATTCGGCCGGTCGATGATCTCCCGCAGCGAGAAACTGGAGTTGATCTTGACCACATGGGGAAGGGCCGAGAGCCAATCCCGGTGAATGCGCTCATAGTCTTCGAGGTCCTTGGCGGCGACCCGTAGAATATAATCGTATTCTCCCGACATCAGATAACAGACCAGCACATTCGGACAGAGTTTCACCGCCGCCTCAAACTCCGTCAAGGTCTTGGCAAACTGGCCTGATAGCGAGATATGGACGATAACCATGATGCGGTAGTCGAGAGCCTTATGGGACAGGCGCGCATGATAGCCGCTGATTACTCCGGACTTTTCGAGGATATCGACCCTGCGTGAGCAGGCGGACGCGGATAGCCCAACCCTTTCGGCCAGCTCAGCATTGGCGATCCGGCCGTTCTGCTGCAGAATCCTCAAGATTGCAGCATCAATTGTATCCATCGCCGCCAACCGAATATCCTTCGAATTTTCTGCCATATACGCAATAATCTGCGAAATATTACGATATTAACCCATCATTTCGCAAGGACATGCGGCGATCTTTCTGTTTCGCTACGCGGGTAAAACAACGACGGCGAAAGCTGCACAGGAGAGGAACGCGAAGATGCGTGTCGGTTGCCCGAAGGAAATCAAAAACCATGAATATCGTGTCGGTTTAACACCGGGATCGGTAAGGGAATATGTGGCCCATGGTCACGAAGTGATCATCGAAACAAAGGCCGGCGCAGGCATAGGCGCGGAAGACGACAGCTACCGGGCGGCCGGCGCAAAAATCGTCGCTACGGCCAAGGACGTCTTTGAAAAATCCGACATGATCGTCAAGGTCAAGGAGCCGCAGCCCGCAGAATGGGCGCAGCTTCGCGACGGTCAGATCCTCTACACCTATTTGCATCTTGCTCCCGATCCGGAACAGACCAAGGGGCTGCTTGGCTCCGGCGTGACGGCGATTGCCTACGAGACGGTCACCGATGATCGCGGCGGTCTTCCACTGCTCGCGCCAATGTCGGAAGTCGCCGGCCGCTTGGCCATCCAGGCTGGGGCCACATCGCTGCAGAAGGCCAACGGCGGCCGCGGTATCCTGCTCGGCGGCGTGCCAGGCGTTCTGCCTGCCAAAGTGTCCGTGATTGGCGGCGGCGTCGTCGGATTGCATGCCGCACGCATGGCCGCCGGTCTTGGTGCCGATGTCAGCATCCTCGATCGCTCTCTTCCACGCCTCCGGCAACTCGACGATCTGTTTGCCGGTCGTGTCCATACCCGGTTCTCCACCATCGATGCGTTGGAAGAAGAAGTCTTCTCCGCCGACCTGGTGATTGGCGCCGTGTTGATCCCGGGAGCCGCCGCTCCGAAACTGGTTACACGCGAAATGCTCTCCGGCATGAAGAAGGGGGCAGTCATCGTCGATGTCGCCATCGACCAGGGGGGGTGCTTCGAGACCTCGCATGCGACGACACATTCAGATCCGACCTATGAAGTCGATGGTGTTGTGCACTATTGCGTTGCCAACATGCCCGGTGCCGTTCCGGTGACTTCGGCACATGCGCTCAACAATGCGACGCTGTTCTACGGTCTGCAGCTTGCTGACCGTGGCCTGAAGGCGATTGCCGAGGACCGGCATCTGCGTGCCGGCCTCAATGTCCATAAGGGCCGCGTTACCAACAAGGCGGTCGCCGAAGCGCTTGGTTACGAGAGCTTTGCCCCGGAAGCCGTGCTGATGATCGCCTGATCCCATCGCCGGTAACATGGCTGTAGGCGGGGCCGGTATCTTCCGGCCCCGTTTTTCATGCGCGCTCGATGCGGCATTGATAACAATTGTTGCGGGCCGAACGCACATGAACATAGGCCACCTCGGGCCTCTCCAGCAGCTCGGCTGCCCGGGCATCGATACTATCAACTGGCGTTATTGCGCCGGTGCCGTAGACGATCCGGTCGTCGGCATTGTAGCCACGCAAAAGGTAGTCCTTGCTGGTCGACAGGATCGGCGGAACAGCTTCGCCCCCCGTATATGCCTCGCACTCTTCCGCATGTAGAAAAATAGGCCCGGTTTCCGCATAGGGCTGAAGTTCCGGGAAGGGTCGATAGGCAAGGATCAGATAGCGATCACCGTGGGCGATGTTGGCGAGGCAATGGCGGCAGGGCATTCCCTGGCCATCTGACACATTCACTTCCGGTATCAGGCCATAGGCATCGGGCTCGCGGCGCCGGTAGCGTGCGGCAAGATCGCTTGGCATCGGTTTGTATCGCAGGTTCATTATCGGTTCCTCCTTGTTCAACAGCGGAGGAACTAACATTCGCTCAAAGCGGGCAACACCCGATTCTTGCCGTCCCGAACGTCAGAGACTGAGGGCGAATGCCAACAGTTCGTCATTGCTCAGAGGGAGGACGGACGCGTCATGTGTGGACACCGGGGAGAATCCGAAGCGCTGGTAGAGTTGCAGAGCGCGGGGATGGTCGAGCGTGTTGGTTGAGACACGCACCGTTTTGGGATTCGTGTTCCAGGCGGCATACAATGTCTGCAGCAGAAACCATTTGCCGAGACCGAGACCGAGTGCGTGTTCGAACATGCCGAAATGTGAGAGCTCGACAGTGTCCTCATCCACCTGCAGCAGTTCGAAAAACCCAGCCGGAGCACCGTTAACGTAAAGCACGGTGACGGCATTACGCTTGTCATGAAGGACCGAGGTCAACTCGGTATCACTCATCCGCAGCCGATCGGCCCAATTCCAGCGTTTGCCGACCTGCAAATAAAGGAAGCGATAGAAGGACAGCGGAATTTCAGGAACGCGCATGATCGCGGTCTGGATATTGACCGGCACCGGCAGGCTCTGCTTGGGCGGCGTGGTCATTTCCAGTTCGGTGACGCGGACGTCGAGCGCTTCGATTGCTTTGCCGTCGGCCATAGTGATCACTCTCTCCCGGTTACGACGGGTGTGTCTTCCCGGCTGCCCCATTCCGACCAGGAGCCATCATAGAGCGTATTTTCGGTGTGGCCCAGCGATTGCAACGCCAGCATGATGATCGCAGCGGTGACGCCGGAACCGCAGGAGGTGACGACCGGCTTGTCGAGATCGATACCAGCAGCCTCGATCGTTTCGCGCAGGGCGTCGAGCGACTTGAGCTTGCCACCGGTCGAGAAAACACCGGAAGGCAGGCTCTTGGCACCGGGCATATGGCCGGATCGCATACCGGCTCTCGGTTCTGCTTCCTCGCCGGTAAAGCGTGCAAAACCGCGCGCATCGGCAATCTGGCGAGAACCAGCCGCTACAATGTCGCGCATTTGCGCAAACGAGGTCACGGCTTCAGCATTGAACTGTGGTTGGAATTTTGCGGGTACGGGCTGCGGGATATCGGTGGTGACCGGGCGGCCTTCCGCCTTCCAGCTGTCGATGCCACCATCCAACACGAAAACCGATTGTGCACCCATGGTACGCAGCAGCCACCAAACCCGCGGCGCCGTGAAGATGCCGGGACCGTCATAGACAACGATGGTATCGGTCTCGCTGATCCCGAGCTTGCCAACCGATTCGGCAAAAGATTCGGGCGACGGTATGGTGTGCGGCAAGCCGCTGGTCAGATCGGCGATGGCGTCCTGATCGTAGAAGACGGCGCCGGGAATATGTCCTGCCACGTATTCGGCCTTTGGATCCCGTTTCTGCGCCGGCAGATACCAGGCCGCATCGAGGATCTTGACCGAGGGATCTGCGAGCCGCTGCCCGAGCCAATCGGCGGAAACGACGAAAGCGCTTTTCTGTTCGGTCATCGATCTATTCTCCGGTGGACATGGCATCTGGCGTGCCGAAACGAATGCGGAAACGCCGGTTTTCCTTGCCCTTCTTTTCGATCTTGGCGATGTAGATAGGCCCGACTTCCTGGGTTTCCGACACATGCGTGCCGCCACAGGGCTGGCTATCGATCGACGCGTTCTCGCCGATGCAGACAAGGCTGACGCGGCCAAGCCCGATGGGCGGGCGGACATTCTTCGATTTGACGATGTCGGGATTGGCAGCCAGTTCGGCGTCGGTGATCCATTGCAGGTAGATCGGGTGATTGCCCTCGACCAGCGCCATCATCGCTGCGGTGACGGCGTCCTTGTCGATGGTTTCGCTCATGTCGAAATCGACGCGGCTCTCATCTTCGCCGACAGCGGCACCTGTGATTGGATATTGGCAGACAACGGAGAGCAGGTGGCAGGCGGTGTGCATGCGCATCAGCTTGTAGCGGCGCGCCCAGTCGATATGCAAAACCAGCTTTTCACCGACCACCACAGCGGGCTGATCCACCGCCGGTACATGGATGATGATGTCCTTGGTATCGCCGTGGCGGGTGGACGTAATCTCGATACGGCTACCGTCAGCGCGCTCGAAAAAACCGGTATCACCGGGCTGTCCGCCCGACGTCGCATAAAAGCAGGTCTGATCCAGTTCAATGCCACCGTCTTCCCGTATTCCCGTGACGATCGCCTCCGTGGTTGAAAGGTAGAAATCGTCGCGAAAAAGGGCAGTCGTTGTCATGAGATGCTTATCCGGCGGGTTCGTATGGGACCGTTATTCCGGAATTCCGCGTCAGCCAGGCCGGAACAGGAAGGCCCTTGGACTTCAGAAATGCCGGGTTGAACAGTTTCGACTGATAGCGGTTACCATAGTCGCAGAGGATCGTCACGATAGTATGTCCCGGTCCCAGATCTTTTGCCAGGCGAATGGCGCCGGCAATGTTGATGCCGGAGGAACCGCCAACGCAGATGCCTTCGTTTTCAACAAGATCGAACACCAGCTGAACAGCTTCGGCATCCGGTATCTGATAGGCGAAATCCGGCGTGAAGCCTTCGAGGTTTGCGGTGATGCGCCCCTGTCCGATGCCCTCGGTGATCGATCCACCGGATGATTTCAGCTCGCCATGGGCATAAAAATTGTAGAGTGCGGCGCCCTCCGGATCGGCAATACCAATTTTGACGTCCGGGTTCTTCGCTTTCAGACCAAGGGCGACGCCAGCCAGCGTGCCGCCGGAACCGACCGCGCAGATGAAGCCATCGACCTTGCCGTCCGTATCCCGCCAGATTTCCGGCGCGGTCGTTTCCACATGGGCGTCACGGTTGGCGATATTGTCGAACTGATTGGCCCAGATCGCCCCATTTGGCTCGGTCTTTGCGAGGTCAGCAGCGAGGCGGCCAGACAGTTTCACATAATTGTTGGGGTTCTTGTAGGGAACAGCCGGAACCTCGACGAGTTCGGCGCCGAGAAGCCGCAGCGCATCCTTCTTTTCCTCGCTTTGTGTCTCGGGGATGACAATAACCGTGCGATATCCGAGCGCCTGGGCTACCAAGGCAAGACCGATCCCGGTGTTGCCGGCCGTGCCCTCAACGATGACGCCGCCCGGCTTCAGCTGTCCGGATTTTTCGGCATGACGGATGATCGACAGCGCGGCGCGATCCTTGACCGACTGACCCGGATTGAGAAACTCCGCCTTGCCGAGAATGGTGCATCCGGTCGCTTCTGAAGCACCCTTGAGGCGGATCAGCGGCGTATTACCGATGGCATCGAGAACGGAAGGCAGAACGGACATGAGCGAACCTCTTGGCTGCGGATAATTGCGTCAGGCAGGCGCCTGAAGCTGATGACGATGTGATCAGGACATGAGGAAACGGCATGAGCCGTAAAAATGCCCTGCCTTTCAACATGCCGAAATCCTGGCGTCTTTTCGGCCTAAGCTTCTGCTGAAGCAAGAAATAGCGTTTCACCCCGGCGCTGTCGTGAACAAAAATTGACCCAAAAGTGGTAGATGGCGTTTCGCAACCGGGGTGATCCATTTCTTGACCCTTGGCGTAGTGAGGCGATAGTTTCCGCTGCGCGCTGCGGCAAGACAGGTTTGAAAATGAATGGCTGATATTCAGCTGGATACAATCGATGCCTTGATGGCGAGATATGCTGCGGGCATTTTGCCCGAGCCGGCGCGCGTGCTTGTCGAAGCGCATCTCCAGATGCAATCCGCCAACAGGCCCAAGGTCGCCGAGTACGAAACGGTCGTCGGCGATATCCTGGAAAACATGGAACCGGTTTCTCTCACGTCCAGAGATGCGGCGTTGAGAGCTATTTTCATGGCAGCTCCCCTTGCCATCGCCGATGCACCATCAGTGCAGCCTGCAAACAGACTTTTCCCAAAAGCAATTCTCGATTTTGCCGGGCACGATGCTGCCGACATTCCATGGAAACGAAAGTTGCCGGGCTTCAAGGAATACAGCCTCGGAAAGATCGATGGTTGCGATGTCAGCTTCTTCTGGCTGAAGCCGGGACGTGTGATCCCGGCCCATACGCATGAAGGATACGAGCTTTCTCTTGTTCTCGATGGCGCCTTCAACGACACGCGCGGGCGCTTTGCCAAAGGCGACATATCGGTGGCGGACGAAAGCATTGATCACCGCCCGGTGGCGGAGGCGGAGTGCCCGTGCATCGGCTTTGCCGTCTCCCAGGCCCCGGTCAAACTGACCGGCTCATGGAGACAATTGCTCGGTGACATGATCGGCTGATCATTCTGCCGAACAATGGCCCGAATGCGGGAACAAACTAGATTTCAATGCGTATTGTTTGGTGATCCCGGTTTCCGGGGTCTGCGGTGGAGCATCGAAAGGAAACCCCATGACCGATTTTGTCGCACACCCCGAGATGGGTCTGGCCTGGGTCACGGGAGCAAGCTCCGGTATCGGCCGAGCCCTCTCGTTGCGGCTGGTTAAGGACGGTTTCAACGTCGTCGTCACCGCCCGTGATCACGAAAAGCTGGTCCAGTTGCAGCACGAATCGCCCGGACCGGGTAAGATGATCGTGCTGGATGGCGACGTCACTGACCCGCGTGACATGGAGCGGATACTGGCTGCGATCGAGTATGAGCACGGTGCAATGGTGCTCGCGGTTCTCAATGCCGGCGTTTATGTTGCCGTTCACGGTGAGGACCTGCATCGCGAGGATTTCGAGAAGACTTTTGCGGTCAACCTGCATGGCACGGTCAATTGTCTGCTGCCGGCGGTCCGCCATATGAAGGCGAGGGGGCATGGTCAGATTGCTATCGTCTCGTCCGTCACGGGCTATGGTGGCCTGCCGACAAGTGCGGCCTATGGAGCAACCAAGGCGGCACTGATCAACATGGCGGAAAGCCTGAAGTTTGATCTCGACAAAGTGGGTGTACGCCTGCAGATCATCAATCCCGGCTTCGTCGAAACGGCAGCAACGGCAAAGAACGCTTTTCCGATGCCGGCCCTCGTCAGCGCTGAGGTGGCGGCTGATCGCATTGCCGATGGTTTGAAATCCAGCGGCTTCGAGATCACGTTTCCAAAACGCTTCACCTATACGATGAAGCTGCTCAACCTCTTGCCCTACAGTCTCTATTTCTGGCTGGTCAACAGGGCTACGGGATGGAAAACGCGGCCTCTGGTTACCGAGGGTCACACCGTCGATGTGCTTGAGCGAAATCCTCAGGCGGTGTAGCAACTGCGGGCAACGCACCCCGAAAGTGCCTTCATTCCGGATCGAACTTATGGGCGAATACGCGACTGAAGTTTTTTCAGTTCTGTCTCATCCAGTGGGAAATTCCACATCAGCGCGATCGCGGCAAGCTTCAGCACGACCGGAACCCAGGCATAGATCACGGCCAAAGCGAACAGCGCAGTCTCGTGATCTTGCACAACCGCTGCCGGATCAAAGCCGAAAAAACCGAGCAGCGGAAAGACGATGCCGACGCCGGCTGCCAGGGAAAGCTTGGTCGCAAGACCCCAGGCTGCGAAGTAGAAGCCGCTGCGCTGATCACCGGAGGCTGCGGTGTCGGCATCGATGACATCGGCCTGGATTGATGGCGGCAGCGTCAGGTCGAAGCCGAGCAAAATCCCGGTGGAGGCACAGATCAGCGCAAACGGTATGAGCGCGCCCGGCGAGAGCATTGGGGCCGCCGCAAATATGGCACAGGCAGCAAGCATCGCCCATGCCCATGCCCGGTGTTTGCCGAGCTTTTGCGCCGTCCAAGCTGCAAGCGGTATGCCTGCGACGGCACTCAGGAAGTAGAGAAAGAGCAGCGGCCCGCGCATATCCGGCAACTGCAATCGCGCCGAAACGAAATAAAGAAACAACGTTGCCGGAATGCCGTTGGCAAGGCCGTTCAGGAAAAAGGCAGCGACCAATCTTAGAAATGGCCTGTTTCGGCCTATGCAGGACAGGGCCGCTCTCAGCGGCAAAGATTGTCGTGTCAGATTGGCCGGTTCCGGAACGATCCAGACGGTTAGTCCGCCGAAGACAAGCAGTGTCACCGCGACAGTGATCCCGAGCACGGCAAGGCCGGAAAACCCCCGTTGTTCAAACCCAATTGCAAACGGAAGCACGACGGCAATCAGCGTGCCGACCAGCGTCAGGCCTTCCCGCGCCGAGGTTAGCCGCGTTCGGCCATGATAGTCCGAAACCAGTTCGGCGCCCCAGGCCGAGTAGGGCACGACTGCCAGCGTAAAGCCCAGCGAAGTCAGCATGCCCCAGAAGGCCAGCCACCCAACGTCGGCACCGTCTGCGGGCCAATAAAGCATCAGGGCCGACAGAGCGGCTACGGGCAAGGACAGAAGGAAGAGCATTCTGCGGCGGCCAAAACCGGGATTGATCCGGTCTGCTGCATAACCCGCCAGTGGATCGGTGATTGCATCAACAAGTCGCACAAGCAATAGCGCCCACCCCACCGAGGCAATCGGCAGGCCGAGTGTTTCGGTATAATAGGTCGGAACAAGCGAATAGAGTGGCAGACCAAGGGCTGCGAGCGGCGCTGCAGGCAGCGCATAGGCGAACAGCATCCGGCGGCTGATCTGCGTTTTGGCAACGCCGCCGGCTGCGGGCTTATTCATTCATACACGATCTGTCGGACGTCGATATTCTTGGCGCGGAAACCGGCTTCGCAATAGAACAGGTAGAACTCCCAGAGCCGTTTGAAGCGGATATCGAAACCCAGCGGCTCGACCTTATCCCAGACGCTCCAGAAACGTTCGCGCCATTCGGCAAGCGTGCGGGCATAATCCAGCCCGAAACCGAAATCGCCGCTGATCTTCAAGCCCACCTTGCGGCCGAGATCGATGAGATGCTGCGGGGTTGGTAGCATGCCGCCCGGAAAGACGTATTTCTGGATGAAATCCGGATTGGCGCGATATTCCTCGTAAGCCTCCGGCTTGATGGTAATGATCTGCAGACCGGCCTTGCCGCCCGGCTTCAGGCAGCGCTGCAACTGCGAAAAATAAGCCGGCCAGTATTTTTCGCCAACGGCCTCAAACATCTCGATTGAGACGATTCGATCATAGCGCCCGGTCTCGTCGCGATAGTCCTGGAACTTGATCTCGACCTTGTCGGATAGGCCCGCCTTCTTCATCCGCTCATTGGCGAAGGCCAGCTGTTCGCGGCTGATCGTCAATCCTGTCACCTTGCAGCCGATTTCACCCGCCGCATACTCGGCAAAACCACCCCAGCCGCAGCCGATCTCCAGCACGTGATGGCTTGCATTGATGCCGGCTGCATCGGCCAAGGCCTTGTACTTGGCGCGCTGCGCCGATTGCAGGTCATGAGCGCCCGTCGAATAAAGGGCCGAAGAATAGGTCATCGTCGGATCAAGCCATTGCTTGTAGAAGGCATTGCCGAGATCGTAATGGGCGGAAATGTTCTTTTTGGAACCGGATTTCGTATTGGCGTTCATCCAGTGGCGGAATTTTTCAACCAGCCGCAGCACGCCGCGCGCGCCGTTGGAGAAGTTGCGGCCGACATCGGTATTGACGAGGAAAAGCTCCAGAAAAGCGCCGACATCCGGGCTGTCCCAGTCACCGTCCATGTAGCTTTCGGCAACGGCGATCGTGCCGCCGGTCAACGCCCTCTGCGGCAGGTTCCAGTTGTGCAGCGTCACCGAGGCGACCGGCCCTTGCGCCTTGCCCTTGACGACCACGGTACGGCTATCGGGCAGAGTCAACTTCAGACACCCCACCTGCATATGAACAAGACCACGCAGAACCATCTGCGCCTTTGCTGGTAAACCTTTGACGATGCGCGACAAATTTTCGGTGGAAAGACGCTCTCCGTCTTTCGGATCACAATAACCGGTGCCTGCTGTGCTCATTCGACAGATCCTCAGCAATCATTGCTCGTGACACAAAATAACCTCATTCCGCCGCACCGCCAACCTGAGATTCATGTGGGTAACCGTGGTTCACTTTGCGGCCCTCACTCCAGGCACTCGTCGGTTCGGGCGCTTGCGGCCGCGGGATATAGCGGACGCCTTTGATCCAGAGCTTCAACGCCTCCCAGTGAATCCCTGCAACGATCTTGAGTGTAAGATGCGGAATGCGCGCAACAAGACGCAAAATCTTGCCTGTTTTCAAAGAAACCCGAACGCCGGAGAAGGTTGCAGCCAGCAGCGGGCCGTCCTTATCGGTCTCCAAGATGCGCCAGCGTATTTCCTCTCCGGGTGGCAGCATGCGGAACTGGTAGTGCATGGCCATGGGGATAAACGGCGAGACGTGAAACTGCTTGTCGCATTGCTGGCGAACACCGGCGTCGGACACATCGTCCGGGCCAATCGGGCAGACATAGGTGTGGCGTTCGCCGAAGGTATTGCGAACCTCGTAGATCATGGCGCTCAGCGCGCCGTTGTCACCATAAGCGTAGTAGACGGCCAACGGGTTGAAGACGAGGCCGAGGATGCGCGGGTAGCAGACGAGAAGCACGCGGGCCGGGCGCATGGTTAAGCCGTTCTTCGCCAGCAACGCATCGATATAGGCGCGCAGCGGCACCGCGCGATCGCCTGAATGGTCCTTCTCGTGGAACGACAGAAGATTGCGGCGATTGACCGAGAAAACCTTGCTCATTCCATCCGCCTCGTCCAACCGGTCGAGATCGATCATCAGCGAAAAGACGTCATAGCTGAAACGATGGCCGACCGGTTTCATTCGCTGGTGCATGATTTGGCCGGCATAAAGCGCGGCCGCTGCCTCCGGAGGCGCGCCGTTCTTCGTCATGACCGATCCGGATGACGCACGCATCTATTCTGCCGCCTCCTTGAACACAGACGAGATTTGCTGGCGCCAGGGGATGATACCGCCGAGTACCTCTGCAGCCGCAAGCCCTGATGCCAGGCCGTCTTCGTGAAATCCGTATCCGGTCCAGGCCCCGGCAAAGAATGTGTCGTTGTCGCCCTGGATCGCCTGCAGAGCGCGCTGAGCAGCCATGGAGCCTGCGTCGAACTGCGGATGGTCATAGGAGAATTCGGCAAAAACGGTCCCCGGTGCCGGCTCACGTTCGGGGTTCAACGTCACAAACAATGGATGCTGTGGCGCGATGCCCTGAAGGCGGTTCATCCAGTAGCTGACGGCGACACCCTGCGATCCACAAGGTTTGGTCGAGCGCAGGTAATTCCATGACGCCCAGACTTTTGGGCGCTTCGGCATCAACGCCGCGTCGCGGTGCAGGATCACCCGGTTGGGATGGTAGGGGACAGCCGACAGCAAAGCGCTTTCCGTGGCGGTAGGGTCGGAAAGCATAGCCAGCGCCTGGTTGCTGTGCGCGGCGATGATCACCTTGTCGAAGATTTTCGTCGTACCATGCTCGTCAATGATGGTGACCCTGCCGTCTTCACGGCGGATCGATGTTACCCCGCAGCCGAGACGAACGCGATCGCCAAGCGGCCGCAGAAGCTTGCGCAGATAGTTTCGGCTTCCACCTGTCACTGTGCGCCAAGGATGCGGTTTTGAATAGATCAGCCGGTGATTGTCGAAGAACTGGATGAAATTCTCGGCCGGAAATTCCAGCATCTTCGCTGTTGGCGACGACCAGATCGCCGCGGCCATCGGTGCCAGGTAATTGTTGGTGAAGCCCGGCGAAAAACCGCGCCAGTTGAGATAATCGCCGATCGACATGGCCTTGAGCAGACCGGCGCTGCGATCTTCCAGGCAGATGCGGTTGAAGCGGAGAATTTCGCGCAGCATCATCAGGAACGAAGGCCGGACGAGATTGCGCTTCTGGGCAAAGACGGTGGCCAGATTGTCGCCGCTCCATTCCAGCCGCCCCTGATCGAGCGACACCGAGAAACTCATATCGCTCTTATGTGTTGTCACGTCCAGCTCGGCAAACAGCGCTGTGAGGTTCGGATAATTGGCTTCGTTATAGACAATGAAACCAGTATCGACTGAAATCGGCGTCCCATCATAATCAATATCAACCGTCGCCGTGTGGCCGCCTGGACGCTGGTCCTTCTCGTAGAGTGTGACATCGTGGACGGCATCAAGCGCCCATGCCGCCGAACTGCCGGAAACACCGGAGCCGATAACCGCAATCGACAGGCGCCGGCCGGGAAGATGATGGGGGCCGTGGGAGAAGGGGGCGTTCATGCTGCGTCCTTGATCTTGTTATAGGCAGCAAGAGCGCGGTCGCGCGCCTTTGCATGGTCCACGAGCGGTTTCGGGTACGCATCCCCCAGCGTCAGACCGGCGGCATCAAGAACGCTTTCAGGCGCCTGGAACGGCCGGTGAACGAATTTTGCGGGTAAGCCTTCCAGTTCCGGCACGAAGGTCTTGACGTAGATGCCGTCGGGATCGAATTTTTCACCCTGCAGAATAGGATTGAAGATCCGGAAGAATGGCGAGGCATCGGCACCGCTGCCAGCCACCCATTGCCAGCTTGCGGCGTTGGAGGCAGGGTCGGCATCCACCAGCGTGTCGCGAAACCAGGCCTCGCCCCGTCGCCAGTCGATCAGAAGGTCCTTGATCAGGAAAGATGCTGCAATCATCCGGACACGGTTGTGCATCGTGCCGTGCCGCCACAATTGCCGCATGCCGGCATCGACGATCGGATAACCGGTTTGCCCTTTCGTCCAAGACCTGAAAGCGTCGTCCGTTCCGCTCCAGGCGAAAGCGTCATATTTCCGGTTGAGATTTTCCCGCGGCAAATCCGGATTGTGAAAGAGCAGGTGGTAGGAGAAATCGCGCCAGACCAGTTCCTTGCGAAAGGTGATCAGGTCATCGCCCGGAACGTCCCGCAGATTGCGGGTGGCGTGCCAGATGCGGGCAGGGGAGATTTCCCCCATGGCCAGATGCGGTGAGAGCCTCGACGTGCCGTCGGTTGCCGGCAGATCGCGTCTGGCCTTGTAGCCGGACAGATCGTCCTCGATGAATGCTTCCAGCCTTTCGAGCGCTGCAGCTTCGCCTGGGGTCCAGATTTCGGAAAATGTCTGCGCCCAGTCCGGCGCTGCCGGCAAAAGCGCCCAGGAGGCCAGATCTTCACTGCCAGGCCATGTGGCTGGAGACACCAGCGCATCCGGCCGGTCAAGCGGTTGATCCGGCTCACCGGATGCCTCCAGCGCGCGCCAGAACGGCGTGTAGACGCGGTAGGGCGTGCCTGAGCCGGTCTTCAGCCGCGTGGGTTCGTGGAGAAGCTGTCCGGCAAAACTTTTGACGGTTACTCCAGTGGAAGTAAGCTTGTCCTTCAGCGGCCCATCGACGGCGATGCCGTTCGGGTCGTAGCGGCGATTCCAATGGACGGTTGATGCACCGGTTTCAGCGATCAGTCCGGCCAGAACACTGCCCGGCTCACCGCTGCGCAGGATAAGCCGGCTTCCGAGCTTGCCGAGTGCCATTTCCAGACGTGTGAGCGAATGATGCAGCCACCAGGCCTGCGCCGCGCCGAGTGGCCCGGTGCCGTGCCGGGAAGGTTCGCGGATATAGACCGGAATGACATCACGGCCGGTTTGAGCCGCAGCATGAAGCGCATGATTGTCGTCCAGCCGCAGGTCCTTGCGAAACCAGACGATGATGGGTTTTTCGTGAGAAGGGTCGTCGTTTTTCATTTTCATCCGCGCAGCATATCCAACGTCGTCGTGTACGCAGATACGGGGATGGCGGATCAAAGGTTTCGCGGAGAAAGCTTTTTATTTCATCGTTTTGCGGGGCAAGACGATCGACAAATTTTCAACCGCCGCTTCACCGTAGGACGCGACGGCTGAAGCCAGAAGTGAACGCGCAGGCCAGAGGGATTCAACTCTTCTGAAAGGCCAGATGAGCCCCGAGACCAACCAGCATGGTGCCACCGGCGCGCTGCATCAGCCGTTGCGCAGAGCTTGAGCGGCGCAGCTTGGTCATCACCGCACCGGCCAGAAACACGCAGACGATATCCGCGGATGAAAACATCAGGTTGACGATGGTTCCGAGAATAGCCAGCTGCAGCCAGACCGGAAAGGCGGCGGATGCATCGACGAATTGCGGCAGGAAAGCCACGAAGAAAATCGCTGTCTTGGGATTGAGAACCTCGACGGTGACGCTTTGGAAGAAGGCACGCCGGCCGGATTTCGGCTCGATGCTTGCTTGGGCGGCATCGCCCTCGACCTTGGCACGAAACAGCGAAATGCCCAGCCAGACCAGATAGGCGGCACCGGCAAATTTCACGATCAGGTAGAGGGTCGGCACCGCATGAAACAGAATAGACAGTCCTGCAGCTGCGGCAATGACATGGGCATAACCGCCAAGATGAATGCCGAGCGCCGCCATCAGCCCCGACCAGCGGCCGCGTGCGATGGTCTGGGCTGCCGCATAGAGCATTGCCGGACCGGGAATATAGGCGAAGACCGCCGTGGTAGCGATGAAGGCGATAAGCAACTCGATCGACGGCATTGTCTATTCCTGTCCCTGATTCCGGTTGCAAACCCGATCTATACAACAGGATTTTGAGATAGTCGTGCATCCCTGCTCTGCGCAGCCTAGGCCCAGGTCAGTGGATCGAGGCGCAGATAGAAATCGAGCCGTGCCCGGTCAGCATTAGCGATTGCGTGTAGGTCGAACAAACGATTGTGCGCAGCCCGCGCTTCCGCAGTGGTGCGCCATGTTTCGCGGGTATTGCCGACAAGCAGCGCAAAGTCGACATAGCGGTCCGCCATCCCCAGCCGCCCGAGATCGATCATTCCCGTGCAGCAAAGCGTTTCCGGATCGACCATGAAATTGGGCAGGCACGCATCGCCGTGGCAAACAACACGATCCGTGTTTTCCTGCGTGAGCCGCGCGGGCAGTTCGCTCTTTAATCGATCGAGCAGGGTTTCGGGCGGCGTGTCCTGATCGTCCGGATCGAGAAAGTCGGGATTGACACTCTTGCGCGCAACCACATCGGCTGCCCGATCGAACATTGTTTGAAGGCCGCGATCAAACGGGCAGTCTCGGGCCGGAATGGCATGGAGATCGCGCACCTGCGCGACGATGGACGGCCATGCCTTTATAAGTGCGGACACTTCCAGCTGATCCGCCGGCACGCCCGGCACGGCACTCGTCACAAGGCATGCAACGTCGTCAGACACTTGCCAATCGAGCACCGAAGGGGATCCGAGCTCAAACGCAGACAGCCATGCCGTCCGCCGACGCTCGTCATCCAACAGCGCCACACCGCTGCCGGTAGCCACTTTGGCGTAAGCGCTGCCATCGGCGCGCCGAAACAGCGCATCACCCGATTCGCCATGAAGGTAGGCAATCCATTGGCTTCCAAGAGAAAAGCCCGTCAACCGGGTTGATCCGTATTGATAATCAGTCAGGTTTCATTCCCCTCGTCTTGTCTGGCGAAGGCGATGTCGCGCCCCAGCACGACATGGATATTGCCGAACGTGATTTCATTAGCCCGGAACAGAAAATCTCCAGGTTTTTACACCGGGCGCGTTTACGGAGGAAAGCCGGTGAGGGATACGATTACCCGTAAAATTCGGCGAGAAAGTCCTGAATCTGCGCCTCCACATACGGCACCACCGGACCATCCGCCTCGAATCCCCATCATCGAAGAGACGGCCGAACTGGTCGCGGAGGCTGGCGGCAAAGGCATTGCAGTGCCGGTGGATCATCTTGTTCACGCGGAAGTCGCGTCTCTTGGTTGACCGTATCCGCCGCGAAGAATCACGACTCGATATTCTCATCAACGATATCTCGGGCGGCGAGCATATGACCGAGTGGGACAAGCCGGTCTGGGAACACTCGCTCGAAAAGGGCCTGAAATTGCTGCGGCCCAGGCAACGGACTCGGAGCGGAACCGCTTTACCGTACAATCCACGTCAAGCGGGATCTCGCAAAGATCTGAGAGTTCGCCGATCTCGGCGGGTCGCGGACGGACTGCTGGCGCGACATGACAGAGGTGCAGGAGGCGGGGAAAATAGCGGATGCCAGTGGCTATCGGTAGAACAGCGAAATCAGACGAGAGGCGGTGCGGTGTCACCAGAAACCAAAAAGGCCTTGCTTTTCAGCAAGGCCTTTGAAAACTGGCTCCCCGGGCCGGATTCGAACCGGCGACCTGTCGATTAACAGTCGAATGCTCTACCGCTGAGCTACCAGGGAACGTCTGCGCGGTGTGTGCTGCAGAAGTGAGGCTGCTAATACAAATGCTTTTCCGATTTGCCAAGCGGTTTTTCAAAAAAAATGCACAATCTTGTCAGACTGTGGAGAACTTCCCATCTGTGGGGAGTGGTGCATTCTCGATGTCACGCAAGCCAAACCCTTGGCATCGCGGCATTGCAGCGGTATCGGGGCAGGCTTTATGTTTGATAGGTGAGATTTATGGCAGAACCGCAGAAAACGAAAAAATTCGGCATCGACGCCCGAACACAGGAGCTGGTTATCGGCTCATGGCGGATGCGGCTGCCGCAATCACGTCCGCTGCGTATCGCCATCGGCGGCGTTTTGATTTTTGGTGGCATTCTCGGTTTCCTGCCTGTCCTCGGCTTCTGGATGGTGCCGCTGGGCCTACTCGTCCTGTCGCATGATCTCGCCTTCATTCGGCGTAAGCGGCGCAAATTTTCGGTCTGGTGGGCTCGAAAATGGCCGGCATCCAACTAGAACAATGCCGATCATCATATCCTCTCACGTTCGGAATCACCCAAGGGCTCTTCAAAAGGGGAAGGCCATGAGCGAGTGAATGCGAGTCTCTGGAGACAACAACATGCAAGACCTCAACCCGATCGTCAGAAACGACACTTATCTCTGAAAACATTCGATGAATTTTAGGGACTTGCGGAACACATATGGAACAGATAGTGTTCGTTCTTGATTTGTTTCTCGATTCTGGAGTGATCGTTCATGCTGACCCGCAAGCAACAGGAACTGCTTCTGTTCATTCACGAAAGAATGAAAGAATCGGGTGTGCCGCCATCATTCGATGAAATGAAAGATGCGCTGGATCTTGCGTCGAAATCCGGCATTCACCGGCTGATTACCGCGCTTGAGGAGCGGGGTTTCATCCGGCGCCTTCCCAACCGGGCGAGGGCGCTGGAAGTGATCAAGTTGCCGGAGGCCTATTCAATGAGCCTCCAGCCCAAGCGTGGCTTTTCACCCAGCGTCATTCAGGGCAGCCTCGGCGTACAACCAGTGCCCCCAGCACCTGTCAAGACTGCCTCACACAGCGACACCGTCTCGATACCGGTTATGGGCAGGATCGCCGCCGGCGTGCCGATCTCGGCGATCCAGAACAACACGCATGATATTTCCGTCCCCCTCGAGATGGTCGGTAACGGCGAGCACTACGCACTGGAAGTGCGTGGTGATTCGATGATCGAGGCAGGAATTCTGGATGGCGACACGGTCATCATCCGCAATACGAACAGCGCCAGCCCCGGCGAAATCGTCGTCGCCCTGGTTGATGACGAGGAAGCGACGCTGAAGCGGTTCCGCCGGAAAGGCGCCTCGATTGCGCTGGAAGCCGCCAACCCCGCCTACGAGACGCGGATCTTTGGGCCGGACCGGGTCAAGATACAGGGCAAACTCGTCGGGCTGATCCGCCGTTATCATTGATCTTGCCGAATTTTATCTTCGACCTGCCTGCGGCTTGGAGATGAGTTTTTGGTTATGGACTTTGCTGGATGAAGCCGGTCCTGTTGCCGTTCAGCTCGGTCGTTGCCATGCCGCTTCATATATCCAAAGCAAACCGCCTCTCAATTCGAATGCCGGTGTCAAAAACGGATCCTGCCCTGAAATGTGTCTTTGTCTACGATGACCAGTTGGGTGCGTGAAATCACAAATGAGGTTCGCGATCGGAACGCGAGCCTCATCATCTCAAAGGTGCGGGCCGTAGCGATCTCATCCCCTTAAGCCTGTGGGAGAGCGGCTCGGAAACTTCATTTCACAAACGACCGAGGATATTTTCAGAAATATCCTCTTGCGATTTGTCTAGGATCATTCTAAACCGCCGCCACAGTTCGATTATTTGAACTCGTGAGGCCTCGTGGCGGAGTGGTGACGCAGAGGACTGCAAATCCTTGCACCCCGGTTCAATTCCGGGCGAGGCCTCCAAACTTTCCCACACATAGAAAATTGACAGGGAAGAAGCGCAGGCGTCGATGGCCTTGCCGATAGGTCGCGCTCAGCGGGTTTTCACTCTTGTGAAGAGTTTTCAGAGAGATCGGATCGATAGGTTTCCGTCTTCCCATCTTGCCTGGACAGCTAGAGACCATGCCGTCGTTGACAAACGATAGCGTTGCATAATCCCCGTCGGTGCATCGCGAAGCAGGGGGATTGCTCAATGATAATAGAAGCAGGCGCAATCAGCCTTGCTGTCATCCGGTGTTGTCCAGACGCGCACTGCGAGTTTCTTGGCTGCACCGGTCTCGTCCAATCTTAGCCCCAGCAGCGACACGGCCGCGAGCTTGGGGTTGACCGCATCGATTTCGATCGTCGATCCGACCTGGTGAACGCCCTGCTTCGGGGTCCAGGTGAAAAACTGCACGCTATAATGCATTGCATTCTCCTTCACCGCGCTTTGCAGCACTTGATTTTAACGGGTGAACCGACGCTGCAACACGCTGGCCACGGGCGTTCCACTGCTGGATGCGTACTCAATGCGTAGGAGTGCAAGATATCATATTTCGGCAAGCGATGAAACATTCTCGCGGTGATTAAGCCGAACGGTGACAGGCCATCATCCATTCGCCTCACACGCAGCAATTATGATCTGGTCTGCTCTGCCTATGACCATCGGGATGGACGAGGGGGACGCGGTCACAAGCCACTGCCAAGTAGAAGCGACGCGACCAGGGTGCCGCGTAGTAGCGACGAGCGTATCTACGGCGGCCCGAATCTGGATTTTTATGAGCGTCGCCGTCTCCGCAAATTGCGATGAACAATGGCGAGAGCAGCAATACACACTACTGTGTTCAAGACCTTTCCCCGTTGCGCTACCGGCAGCATCCAAGGTTCAGCCAGCCGGGCACGCATCGCAGGCGATGGCGGCATACTGCAGAACCGGTTGACGTTCGCAATCGGCAAGCTATAAAGCGAGCCGTGACAGGCTGATGTCCAAATGTTTGCACGGGAAAACCACCGCCCGGTCAAAACGGTATCATCATAATGCCCGTCATCAGGAAGAGTGTCCGAGTGGTTTAAGGAACCGGTCTTGAAAACCGGCGTGCGGGAGACCGTACCGTGGGTTCGAATCCCACCTCTTCCGCCATTTTCCGCCCCAATCCATCGTAGACACAAATGCCCTCCACCGCGCTTGAGTGCTTTTTTCATCCTGCGTGGTTTGATGATTGTATAACGGGCCTACGCCTTCCTTGAGGCGCCGGATGTTCACACGTAGAACATGGTTATCGTGGCGGCTGGCGGTCTCTTGCAGATCGGCAGACCGGCGCCTGCATTACCGCCTGGTTCACAGTATCTTCCACATTTATTTCCGACATCGATGGCACCATCGTCGGTATTCGCTGCGACAGCATTGAATATGTCTGCTAGGAGCACGTATTCGTCCACTTTCGCGCCTTCATTACATGCATTTTCAGGTGCTTTTCGATCCTCTCGGCTCATATCCGCGCGGCGCGGCGTTAACTATTCGTAAACCATAATCCCAATTGTTTCATTCCGGCACGGTTAACCGTTCGCATTTTCGCCACGTTGTTGTCATGATTAATCGACTGTTACGTTTCGTAACGCCGGTACTTTCGCGGAGGCAAACGCGGGAGAGTACTGCGTACGGCTTTTACGAATGGCGATGTGGGGCACATGACTTCCAATCTGACTGCGGCTTTTTTCTTCAAGGGATTGCGCGTTGCCGCCGTTCCGATGCTTTGCGTCGGGCTGACCGCGTGCGGATCGACAGGAAGCATCAAGAAGGACAAGCCGCGCAGCAAGGAATATTTTGCCGAATCGATCTATGGCGTGAAGGCGAGCCCGCGCGTTGTGGATGAAGGTAAAGCCGTTCCCAAGGGCGGCGGCCGCTATCAGGTCGGCAAGGCTTATCAGGTCAAAGGCAGATGGTATCAGCCGAAAGAGGATTTTGGCTACAACAAGACCGGCATGTCGTCCTGGTACGGCTCCGCGTTTCATGGCCGGCTGACGGCGAATGGCGAAGTCTACGATAAATATCACCTGTCGGCCGCCCACCCGACATTCCCTTTGCCGAGCTATGCCCGTGTCACCAACCTGGAAAACGGTACGTCCGTCGTTGTCCGGGTCAATGATCGTGGTCCTTATGAATATGGGCGGATCATCGACGTCTCGTCCAAGACGGCCGACTTTCTCGACATGAAGCGCAAGGGTAGTGCGCAGGTTCGGGTGCAATATATCGGCAAGGCACCGCTTGAGGGTAACGACATGCCCTATTTGATGGCGTCCTACGTCAAGAAGGGTGATCGCACCCCGAACGCATTCCCCGAAGGCCAGATCGCCACGGGTGTGATGGTTGCGTCGAATGAGCCGCTGCGCAAGCAGGCAGGCAATCTCGGCATGCTGACCATCCCGTCCAAATCGAACCTGGACATGGGCGTGCCAGTGACGGCACTTGCCGAACCTGAGACGCCGCATGCGTCATCGGCCGGGCTCGATGCTTTCGCGATGCTGCCGGAAATTGGCCCTATCCCGCGGGAACGTCCGGAATATATTCCGATGCCCAATGGCAATATGGCCTTTGCGGCTGCTTATGTCGAAGCGCGCGTCAGCGATTCCGAGACGGCTTTCGATGCCATTCTGGTCGATCAGAACCCGCTGACACCGGATTCGATTGTCGAATACGCCAAGCGCAAGAGCGTCACACGCTAATCCCGATCCTTCGCGATTGATCACCGGTGGGCCGGCTGCTATTGCCGGGGGAGGCACCGGAGTTTGGAATGCGTATACGGCTGATCTCGGTTTTCATTTCCCTCGTCTTGATTGCGTGCGCGCCGATGACGGCGCAGGCTCAGGCCTTCGAGACGAAGGCGAAGCAGGTCTACCTGATCGATGCCGAGACGGGCACGGTTCTTTTCGCCAAGGATGAAAATGCCGTCATTCCACCGGCATCGCTTGCAAAGCTGATGACCATGGAAGTGGTCTTCGATGCGATCCGCAAGAATGAGTTGACCCTCGACACCGAATTTCCAGTCTCCGAACATGCGTGGCGAACGGGCGGCGCGCCGGCGGGAACATCGACGATGTTCGCCGCCTTGAAATCACGCGTCCGTGTTGTCGATCTGATCCAGGGCGTCACCGTTCAGCTTGCCAATGATGCCTGCATCATTCTGGGTGAGGGCATGGCGGGCAGCGAGGAAGCCTTTGCCAAGCGCATGACCGAGCGCGCCCGCGAACTCGGGCTGACCGGCTCTGTCTTTCACAATGCCACTGGTCTGCCTGATCCCGAGAACAAGACGACGATGCGCGACATGGCCCTGCTTGCGCAGCACATCCAGGCCAACTATCCGGACCTGTTCAAGTATTATTCCCAGACCGAATTCGAATGGAACAAGATCCTGCAGCGGAACCGCACGCCGCTGATCTCGGCCGGTATCGGCGTCGACGGGTTTGCCACCGGATTTGCCGAGGGGTTCGGCTTTGGCATGGTTGCCACCATGCAGAAAGATGCCAGGCGCGTTTTTCTGGCGCTGGGCGGTCTTGCCACCGACAAGGAGCGCGTCGAGGAGACGCGCAAGATCCTCGACTGGTCCATGACGGCTTTTGAAAGAAAGAGGCTGTTCGAAGCCGGAGAAGCCGTCGGCGAGGCAAGCGTCTACGGCGGCGCGGTATCGCATGTGCAGCTTGTCACGGCCAATGCTGTCGATGTCCTTGTCCCGGTCAACAATCCGGAGCGGCTTTCGGCCAAGGTGGTCTATCGCTGGCCACCGGCCATGCCGGTAGAGGCCGGAAAACAAGCGGGCACGCTAAAAATCTGGAGCGGAGAGCGGCTGCTGCGCGAAGTGCCGGTTGAAACCAATGCGACCGTAGGTCAAGGATCACTCTCGACACGAGCAGTGGATGCGCTGCAGGAACTCTTGTTCTTCTGGCTCTGATGAAATGACGCTTCCAGCGGTTTCGCGGCCGGACACAATCAGTTAAACAGACCCTGTGTGACGCTTTTGACCGGCCATCGTATCGGTTTCTGGGCGCGCGGCACACAGACAGGGGCGTCCATTCTCACGGATGTTCAATTGAAGAATTATCTACAGGAATCAGCGGTGTCAGTCGGAACAGGCTTGTTTGTTACATTTGAAGGCGGCGAGGGGGCTGGAAAATCCACCCAGATTCGCCTGCTGGCCGATGCCTTGCGCGAGCGCGGCTACACCGTTTTGACGACGCGCGAGCCAGGTGGTTCGCCGGGGGCGGAGGCTGTGCGGCATGTGCTTTTGTCCGGCGCTGCGCAGGAATTCGGCGTGCGCATGGAAGCAATCCTGTTTGCCGCCGCCCGCAGCGACCATGTCGAGGAAATCATCCGGCCGGCTCTGCTGAAAGGCACGGTCGTCATTTGCGACCGGTTCATGGACTCCTCCCGCGTTTATCAGGGTGTTACCGGCAATCTGGAGCCCAGCTTCATCGAGGCGCTAGAGCGGGTTGCTGTTAATGGCGTGGTGCCTGCGTGCACGATCATCTTCGACCTGCCGGCAACCCTTGGCCTCGAGCGAGTGCGCAGGCGGGCAGGAGCCGCAGAAATACAGACAGGCCAGCAAGTCGAACTGGACCGTTTCGAGAAAGAAGAACTCGAAACCCACGAAAAGCGCCGCGAGGCCTTTCTTGATATTGCGAGTGCCGATCCTAAACGCTGTCATGTGGTCGATGCCTCTGCCTCGGCCAGCGACATTGCTGCGCGCGTACTTTCGATCATCGAGCCGATGTTGCCCGGATCGGGCAGCGGACCTGATACGGAAGCAGCACAATGAGCAGCGACAGGTTCGACGTTCTCGACGGCGCCATCTCTCCGGCCGAAAACATGCGTCTTTTTGGCCATGCGGAGGCCGAGCATTTTCTGGCGCAAAGCTACCGGTCGGGGAAGGGGCATCACGCCATCCTGATTGAAGGGCCAGAAGGTATCGGCAAGGCAACACTGGCCTTCCGCTTTGCCAATCATGTGCTGACACATCCCGAGCCGGCGCAGGCACCGGCGGAACTGGCCGATCCCGATCCGAATTCGATCGTCAGCCGGCAGATCGCGTCTGGAGCCTCCCATAACCTTTTGCACCTGACACGCCCGAGCGATGAAAAGACGGGCAAGGTCAAAAGCGCGATTACTGTTGATGAAGTGCGCCGGGCCGGAAAATTCTTTTCGCAGACGTCCGGTACGGGCAACTGGCGGATCGTTATCGTCGATCCGGCCGATGACCTCAACCGCAATGCCGCCAACGCGATCCTGAAAATCCTCGAGGAGCCACCCAAGCGTTCGCTGTTCCTGGTCTTGACCCATGCCCCAGGCAAGCTTTTGCCGACCATCCGTTCGCGCTGCCTGCCGCTGCAACTGAAGCCTCTTCTCCCAGACGCGATGCGCAACGCCATGAACAATCTAGGTTTTGATCTTTCCGGGCCGGATGGACAAAAGGTGCTGACGTCGGCAGACGGCAGCGTTTCCGAGGCCCTGAAGCTGATCAACTACGGTGGCCTCGACATCATGACCACGTTCGAGACCATTCTGGCCGGACAGGAACCGGGAATCCGCAAGGACATGCACAAGCTTGCCGAGGTGCTGGCCGGAAAAGATAGCGAAACGATTTTTGCGTTCTTCCTGGCGCTGGTGACTGGCCATATGATGGACGAGGCCCGCCGCGCCGCGCATTCCGGCGATCTCCACAGGGCGGACCGGTTTGCGCGCCTTTCGAGCAGTGTGACCGAGCGGATTACCGTGGCGCAGGCTTACAATCTCGATCGCAAGCAAACGGTTCTTTCGATTTTGGACGACCTCAGGGCAACGTCGCGCGCGACGGCCTGAACGTCCACGTTGTTCCGATGCGGCAGCGGTATCGATATGGTTTTGCGCAGTTGCATCGCGCCAGCACGCTCCTGCTTTTCTAAGCGTGCACTGTTTCATCCCGCCGTTGGATGCGCTAATAGCCAGACACCCAAGATCAGACACAGGCCGAAACCCGATCATGACCGACACGTCCCCCTTCTACATCACCACCGCGATCTCCTATCCGAACGGCAAGCCTCATATCGGCCATGCCTACGAACTGATCGCGACGGATGCGGTGGCACGCTTCCAGCGGCTGGAAGGGCGCGAGGTTCTGTTCCTGACCGGGACCGACGAACACGGCCAGAAGATGCAGCAGACGGCGCGCAAGGAAGGCATCAGCCCGCAGGAACTGGCAGACCGAAATTCGGCTGAATTCCAGAGCATGGCCGTTCTGCTGAACGCTTCAAACGACGACTTCATCCGTACGACGGAACCGCGTCATCATGAGGCCGTCAAGAACATCTGGAACCGCATGGGCGAGGCGGGCGACCTCTACAAGGACAGCTATTCGGGCTGGTACTCCGTGCGCGATGAAGCCTATTATCAGGAAGGCGAAACGGAAGTGCGCGGCGATGGCGTGCGCTACGGGCCGCAGGGATCGCCGGTCGAATGGGTGGAGGAAGCCAGCTACTTTTTCAAACTCTCCGCCTATCAGGACAAGTTGCTCCAGTACTACGAAGACAATCCCGATTTCATCGGCCCGGCCGAGCGCCGCAACGAGGTAATTTCCTTCGTGAAATCCGGCCTGCGCGACCTGTCGATGTCGCGCACGACCTTCGACTGGGGCATTCCGGTTCCCAACGATCCAAGCCATGTCATGTATGTCTGGGTCGATGCGCTGACCAACTACATCACCGCGACCGGTTACCTCACGGATCCGGAAGGCCCGCGTGCCAAATTCTGGCCCGCCAATATCCACATGATCGGTAAGGACATCATTCGCTTCCACGCCGTCTACTGGCCGGCCTTCCTGATGTCTGCCGGCCTGCCTTTGCCGAAGAAGGTGTTTGCCCACGGCTTCCTGCTCAACAAGGGCGAGAAGATGTCGAAGTCAGTCGGCAACGTCGTCGATCCCGTCAATCTGGTCGAGCATTTCGGCCTCGATCCCATCCGCTATTTCTTCCTGCGCGAAGTCTCGTTTGGCCAGGACGGCAGCTATAGCGAGGAGGGGATTGCTACCCGCATCAACTCCGATCTCGCCAACGGCATCGGCAATCTGGCCAGCCGCTCGCTGTCGATGATCGTCAAGAACTGCGACGGGCAGATTCCGGAATGTGGCGAATTGACCGACGAGGACAAGGCGATGCTGGCCGCCGCTGACGCGTTACACGCCTCGACCCGCGATGATATGAATGCGCTGATGATCCACCGGGCATTGGCCTCGATCATCGCCGTCGTTTCCGAGGCAGACCGCTATTTTGCAAGCCAGGAGCCTTGGGCGCTGAAGAAGACCGACCCGGCGCGCATGGCGACTGTTCTCTATGTCACGGCGGATGTCGTGCGCCAGATCGCCATTCTCTTGCAGCCTTTCATGCCGGAATCGGCCGCAAAACTACTCGACCTCGTGGCAGCCCCCGCGGACAAGCGCGACTTTGCAGCACTCGGGCCAGCCGGGCGTCTGGTGGCAGGAACCGCGTTGGAAGCACCGAAGCCGGTTTTCCCGCGTTACGTCCCGCCGGAAGCTTGAGGACATCCAGCGATGCTAATCGATACCCATTGCCATCTGGATTTTCCGGATTTCGACGCCGAGCGTGACGCGATCATCGAGCGTGCACGTTCGGCTGGCGTCGCCCAGATGATCACCATCTCGACGCGCGTCAAAAAATTCGACACGATCCTGGCCATTGCAGAAAACTACGCCAACGTCTTCTGTTCGGTCGGCACGCATCCGCACAATGCCGATGAGGAACTCGATATCGAGACGGATGATCTGGTGCGCCTGTCGGCGCATCCGAAGGTCGTCGCCATCGGTGAAGCCGGGCTAGATTATTTCTACGACAATGCACCGCGCGATGCACAGGCTATCGGCCTGCGCCGTCATATCGCAGCGGCCCGGCAAACCCAATTGCCGCTGGTCATTCACAGCCGCTCGGCGGACGATGACATGGCTGCGATCCTGACCGAGGAAACAGGGAAGGGGGCCTTCCCTTTCCTTCTTCATTGTTTCTCGTCCGGCCCGGATCTCGCAAAGGTTGGCGTCGATCTCGGCGGCTATATCTCCTTTTCCGGCATCCTGACCTTTCCGAAATCCGAAGAACTGCGCGAGATCGCCAAGACTGTTCCGCACGACCGGATGATCGTCGAAACCGACGCACCGTATCTGGCGCCAAAGCCGTTCCGTGGAAAACGCAACGAGCCGGCCTATGTGACGCATACCGCACAGGTTCTGGCCGAAACGATCGGCGTTTCGACGGACGAGATTGCCGCGATCACCACGGACAATGCTTTCCGCGTCTTTTCCAAAATGCCGAGACTGTGACATGGCGGTGAGGCGGGTCTTCACCATTCTCGGCTGCGGCTCATCCCCGGGCGTGCCGCGTATCAATGGCGACTGGGGCGCCTGCGATCCCACTAATCCGAAAAACCGCCGGAGCCGCGCCGCTTTATTGGTCGAGCAGACCGGCCATGACGGTGGCACGACCACCGTCGTCATCGATACCGGCCCGGATTTTCGCGAGCAGATGATCGCGGCGAAGGTCAAGAATATCGATGCGGTCTTTTACTCGCATCCGCACGCAGACCATATTCATGGGATCGATGATCTGCGCGGCTATGTTCAGAACACCGGAAAACGCATGCCGATATGGGCCGATGCGCTAACGATGGAACGCATCCGCGAAGGGTTTCGCTATTGTCTGGAAACGCCGGAGGGCAGCGGCTATCCACCGATCGTCGAACCAAGGATCATCGATCCGTCTCTTGCGCCAGTCGCAATCAGCGGCGCCGGCGGCACCATCGTGTTTGAGCCGGTGCTTCAGCACCATGGCAGCATCATGTCGATGGGTTTTCGGATCGGCGGCTTTGCCTATTGCAGCGATGTCAGCGATTTTACGCAGGACACCATCGGCAAGCTTGCCGGACTGGATGTGCTGGTGATCGACACGTTGCAATACAAGTTCCATCCGAGCCATCTGTCGCTTGAACAGTCGCTTGGCTGGATCGAACGTCTTTCGCCCAAGCGTGCGGTGCTCACCCATATGCACACACCACTCGACTACGAGACCGTGATGCGCGAGACGGCCGACCACATCGAGCCGGCCTATGACGGCATGCAGATCGAATTCGACGTCGGCAATGAGCCCGGCTGAAATCATTCAGCCCAGTTGTATAAGTTCAGCTGAAATAGGGCTGCAAATTTGCGCGGATGCGGTCGAGAACGGTGGCGCCAGAGAGATCAGCGACGAAACGCTCGCCGGTGATGGTCTCATAGGCTTCGATATAGACCTTTGACGTCTGCTCGACGAGGTCGGCTGGAATTTCAGGAATCGGGTCCTTGTAGGGATCACAGCGCTCGGTCACCCAGGCGCGAACGAAATCCTTGTCGAAGCTTTTTGGGCGCGCGCCCGTAGCAAAGCTCTCTGCGTAGCTTTCGGCGATCCAGTAACGGCTGCTGTCCGGCGTATGGATTTCGTCGGCGAGAACGATGCGGCCATTCTTGTCGGTGCCAAATTCATACTTGGTATCGACAAGGATCAGACCGCGCTCGGCAGCGCGCTGCTGACCGCGCTCAAACAGCGCCAAGGCATAACGCGACACCGTTTCCCATTGTTCGGCGGTCAAGAGCTTCTGCGCCAGGATCTCATCGGCTGAGAGCGGCTCGTCATGGCCGCCGTCAAACGCCTTGCTGGTTGGCGTGATGATCGGCTGCGGCAGTTTCTCGTTGTCCTTCAGACCGTCCGGCAAGCGGATGCCATACATGGCGCGTTCGCCATTGCGATATTTGGTCAGGATCGACGTACTGGTCGTGCCGGCAAGATAACCACGCACGACGATTTCGACTGGCAGGATGTCGAGCCTTGTGCCGATGACAACATTGGGGTCCGGATACGACACCACATGGTTCGGGCAGATATCGGCGGTCTGTTCAAACCAGTAGCGGGCCGTCTGCGTCAAAACCTGGCCCTTGAACGGGATCGCAGTGAGGATGACGTCGAAGGCGCTCAGCCGGTCGGTGGCGATGATGATGCGATTGCCATCCGGCAGATCGTAATTGTCCCGGACCTTGCCATTGTAGCGTCCTGGCAATTCAGGAATGAAAGCATCTGAAAGAATGCGCAAATCGCTCATCGGGTCCGGTCTTTCGCTGACGGTGGAGACCGCTATCGCTTAAGCCTTGGGACCGGGTAAGGTCAAGCCGCGGGACCGCAGGAATGCGGGCAATTGGCTCGTTTCGCAGATAGATTAGTTCCATAATGTACATTATGTGACTGATGTATGTAGCCGGGCAGATTCCATTTTCAAATGCAACGAAGACAATAATGGCCATATTTTTAGGAGGATGGAATGCCCGTTCTTTCTCCCCGCGTTTGAACAAGCCGGACAACCAGCATACCGCATCAATCAAAACCGTAGATGCCGGTCTCTACGCCACTGCGAAGTCGGCTCGAGTGCTTAAGTAGACCGATGGGCTAGGCTTGCTCTTCATCATCGTCCTTCGCCAAGCTTCTTGCTCTGCGTTTATAAGAGCTAATTCCCAGACACAGGCGATCACAGGCCTCTTGACTGTGTCCATCGGCTCGGTAGCGGAATAAAGCTTCCGATAGATATGCTGACAAAGCACCGACCCCTGTATCCACCAGTGAGCTGAAATCGAAATGCCAAGCTCGCCAGGATGAATGATTACAAAGCCCATACCGTTGTCACCGCCCTCGTCTGCCACACGCGGCAGAACATCCAGTTGCACAAATGACTGCGCGAGGATCAGCATGCCTTGGTCGATCGCCTTGTTATCCGCGACAAGTCCGTAGACTTTGAACTTGAGACCGGCGATGTCCCACAGACCCAAATTTGAAACACCGCGCGAATGATAGATTTCGATTATTTCAGAATTCATTGATCCCGCTCCGTCCTGCCTATTGGCGCAAATCGAGGGTGAATTGTAAAGGTCAGTTACCCATCGACGATGGATGGTTGCTCCAATTCTCCCTTCTCAAATGAAGCCTGCCGTGCAGAATGATTGTCTCATTTACATGAAGGCACAGCATGCCCGCAGTCCCGTTGCCGACCAACCTCTATACCGACACCGCGCATCCTGCGCCGTCAACGCCACCGCTGGACACTGATCGAACCGTATCGGTCGCCATTGTTGGCGCCGGGTTTGCCGGGCTCTCTGCAGCGCTGCATCTGGCTGAAATGGGCGTGGATGTCTGCGTGCTAGAAGCCAACGAACCCGGCTGGGGTGCATCCGGACGGAATGGCGGACAGGTCAATCCCGGGCTCAAGTTCAACCCCGATGAACTGCTGTCGCGGTTCGGCGGCGATCTTGGCCGGCGCATGATCGACATGGCCTGGGGTGGACCGGACTTTACCTTCGGCCTCATCCGGCGGTTGGGCATTGATTGCGACGCAAGGCAAAACGGTACGCTACGGGCGGCGACCAATACGCGGACGGCAGCTGCTGTCGCGGCCACGGCAATCCAATGCGCTGCGCATCACATGCCGACACGCTTGCTCAATGCTGAGGAAACCGCATTTGCAACGGGTACAGACCGGTACCCGGCAGCACTGTTCGATCCGCGCGGTGGCGATCTGCATCCACTGAATTATGCACGTGGCCTTGCCGCTGCAGCCCAGAATGCAGGTGCGTCGATCCATGGCAATAGCCGTGTTGTCTCGGCACGAAAGCAATCCGGAAATTGGATTTTGCGCACGGACAAGGCCACCATCACGGCGGATAAATTGCTTGTTGTTACAAATGCATACGCGGATGGGCTCTGGCCCGACTTGAGGAGATCTCTGGTTCCCGTCTACAGTTCGATCGTCGCAACGGAACCCCTGCCCGGCGATCTTGCAGCCCACATCCTGCCCCAGCGTCCGGTGCTCTACGAAAGCGGCCATATCACCGTCTATTACCGCCTCGACAAGCAGAACCGGTTGCTGATGGGAGGCCGTGGGCCACAGCGGGCATTGGCCGGGCATACCGGGTCGCTCGATTATCTGAAGCGTTATGCTGAACGGCTTTGGCCAGGCCTGCGAGGTGTCCGCTGGACGCATGCCTGGAACGGCCAGTTGGCGATCACGCCGGACCACCTGCCCCATCTGCATGAGCCATCCGAAGACGCGCTGATCTATCTCGGCTGCAATGGCCGTGGGGTGGCGCTGGCAACGACTATGGGCAAACAGTTGTCCGAACGTCTGGTAAGTGGTGCAGCCGCCCGTATCGACCTGCCTGTGACCGGCATCAACCCCATGCGGTTCCATCCGCTCTGGCCGATCGGCGTGCACTCCGCGATGATCTGGGGCAGAATGAAGGATCGGCTGGGCATATAAATCCGAGGGATGGCCCAAGAAAGCCCTCAATGTCTCGTGACGTTTCATCGAAAATCAGTTTAACAAAGCCTACGAAGCAATTGAAAATACGAAAAATATTCGATATTAGTTATCTTGCCTATGCAAGGAAACCATTTTCGTTCGACACACGTATCATATCTATCCTGATGGCCAGCAAGGAGATGGGGAATGATCCGGACGCTGAGAGCCTGTGTATGCATTGCTATTCTGTTGTCGACAGTGCCGTTGGCACTGGCGGCAGAGCCCGTCGATACCGCGCAATCGATCATCCAGAGCCAGATCGAGGCTTTCCTCAACGACGACGCCGAAAGCGCCTATTCGTTTGCCTCGCCGCAGATCAGGCAGAAATTTCCCGACAAGAGTATCTTCTTCGAGATGGTCAAGCGCGGCTATACGCCGGTTTACCGGCCCGGAAATTTCGCGTTTGGGCGCAGCAAGGTCGTGGGCGACACAGTCGCGCAGGAAGTATTGATCTCAGCGCCTGACGGCAAAGACTGGACAGCGCTGTATTTTCTGGTGAAGCAACCGGATGGCAGCTACAAGATCAACGGCGTCCAGATGCTGCAGCAGGCCCCCGGCCCTGAAATTTGACCTGACTGCCGCTCACAGCGGTGCCAGATCGCCCCGCGCCCATTCATCCTGCGTTTCTTCCATGAACGCGGCATAGCGGCCTTCCTCGATCGCCTTGCGGATGCCTGCCATCAGGTCCTGGTAATAGGCAAGGTTGTTCCAGGTCAAAAGCATGCCGCCCAGGCTCTCGTCGGCGCGGACGAGGTGATGCAGGTAGGCGCGCGAATAGTCGCGTGCTGCCGGGCATGCGGACTGATCATCCAGCGGCCTGATATCCTCCGCATGGCGGGCGTTACGCAGATTGACGCGGCCGCGCCGGGTGAAGGCCAGCCCATGACGGCCGGCGCGGGTCGGCATGACGCAATCGAACATATCGATGCCCCGCGCAACGGACTTCAGGAGGTCGTCCGGTGTGCCGACGCCCATCAGGTAGCGCGGCTTTGCGGCCGGCAGTTCCGGACATGTGATATCAAGCATATCGAGCATGACGGCCTGTGGCTCACCAACGGCGAGACCGCCGATTGCATAGCCCTTCAGATCAAGTCCAGACAGCGCCTGAGCCGAGCGGACACGCAGTGCCGGTACGTCGCCGCCCTGGACGATGCCGAACATCGCCTTGCCGGGCTGGTCGCCGAAGGCGGTCTTGCAGCGGTCGGCCCAGCGCAGAGACATTTCCATTGCGCGTTCAATATCAGTAGGTTCGGCCGGAAGCCTCACACATTCGTCGAGCTGCATCTGGATATCGCTATCGAGCATGCCCTGGATCTCGATCGAGCGCTCCGGCGACATATGATGCAGGGCACCATCGACATGGCTCTTGAAGGTCACGCCCTTCTCGTCAAGCTTGCGCAGCCCCGCCAGCGACATGACCTGAAAGCCACCGCTGTCGGTCAGGATCGGATAGGGCCAGCGGATCAGCTCGTGCAGGCCGCCAAGGCGCGCCACCCGCTCGGGGCCGGGGCGCAGCATCAGGTGATAGGTATTGCCGAGAATGATATCGGCGCCGAGATCGCGAACCTGATCGAGATACATCGCCTTGACCGTGCCAACGGTTCCGACCGGCATGAAGGCCGGCGTGCGGATTTCTCCGCGCGGCATCGATACCGTGCCGCGACGCGCCTTGCCGTCGGTTGCCGTGATGTTGAACTGGAATGTCTCGGTCATGGTGTCTCGATCCTGGGTGTGTCCCGGAAAAGCAGGCTGGAATCGCCATAGGAATAGAAGCGGTAGCCGGTGTCGATCGCGTGCTCGTAGGCACGCCGCATCGTCTCCATGCCACTGAAGGCCGAGACGAGCATGAACAGCGTCGATTTCGGCAGATGAAAATTGGTCATCAGCATATCGACAGCGCGAAAACGGTAACCGGGCGTGATGAAGATGCCGGTCGGGCCTGACCATGGGCGGATATCACCGCTTTCGTCGGCAGCACTTTCAATCAGGCGCAGCGAGGTGGTGCCGACACAAACGATGCGCCCGCCCCTCGCCTTGACCGCGTTCAGCCGCTCGGCGACCTCGGCGCTGACATGGCCGATCTCCTGATGCATGACGTGATCGTCAGTATCGTCGACCTTCATTGGCAGGAAGGTTCCGGCGCCGACATGCAAAGTGACGAAGTGGCGCTCGACGCCGAGCGTATCCAACGCTTCGAACAGGCGGCCGGTGAAATGCAGGCCAGCGGTTGGCGCTGCGACAGCACCGTGTTCGCGCGCGTAAACCGTCTGGTAGTCTGTGCGGTCCTGCTCATCCTCCGGGCGCTTGGAAGCGATATAGGGCGGCAATGGAATGTGGCCGACGGCCAGAATGGCTTCGTCCAGCGCCGGGCCGGAAAGATCGAACTTCAGCGTCACCTCGCCCGCATCTCCCTTCTCCTCGACGGTCGCGTCCAGCGCGCCCATCAGGCAGGTGTTGGAGCCATGGCCGAATTCGATCCTGTCACCGGGCTTGAGGCGTTTGGCCGGCCGTGCAAACGCCTTCCAGCGATCAGCGGCGACGCGCATATGCAGCGTCAGCGACACTTGCGTCACCACATCCTCGCCACGCCTGCGCAAACCTTCCAGCTGCGCGGGAATGACCTTCGTGTCGTTAAAGACGAGGGCATCGCCGGCGCGCAGGAATGAAGGCAGGTCCATGACACTGCGATCGGTCAGCTCAGCGCCGTCCTGCGGCTGCACGACGAGCAGGCGGGCGCTATCGCGCGGGCTTGCGGGCCGCAGCGCAATATTATCTTCGGGGAGATCGAAATCGAACAGATCGACGCGCATCAAGATTCTTCTTTAAAACAGCAAACCCGCCCCGGCGCCTTTCAAGGCGTTCCGGGACGGGTTTTGGCAATAGCCTGAATTAGGCGTTGGCAGCAAGTTTCATCGACACGATGCTGTCGGGATCCTTGACGGGCTCGCCCTTCTTGATCTTGTCGATAATGTCCATGCCGGAGATGACCTGACCCCAGACCGAATACTGCTTGTTCAGCCATGGGCTGTCGGTGAAGCAGATGAAGAACTGCGAGTTGGCTGAGTTCGGCATCTGGCTGCGGGCCATCGAGCATGTGCCGCGCACGTGGCTCATGTTGGAGAATTCAGCCTTGAGGTCCGGCTTTTCGGAGCCGCCCATGCCGGCGCGGGCCGGATTGAAATCCTTGCCGCCCGTTTTACCGTACTGCACGTCGCCGGTCTGCGCCATGAAGTCGTCGATGACGCGGTGGAACACCACGCCGTCATAGGCGCCTTCCGCGCACAGTTCCTTGATGCGGGCAACATGGCCCGGTGCCAGGTCTGGCAGAAGCTGGATGATGACCTGCCCCTTGGTGGTTTCCATGATGATGGTGTTTTCCGGATCCTTGATCTCGGTCATGGTCTTCTCCTTCTTTGTAAAGCGGGCTTGTTAAAGCGGGCGTTTTAAAACGTGTGTTACTTGCCGACCTTGACGCTGATCATGCGGTCGGGATCGGTGACGGAACCATTGTTGGCTTCGTCGCCCTTCTTGATCTTGTCGACATTGTCCATGCCTTCAACGACCTTACCGACAACCGTGTACTGGCCGTTCAGGAAATCGCCGGGTGCGAACATGATGAAGAACTGTGAATTGGCGGAGTTCGGATCCTGGCTGCGCGCCATGCCGACCGTGCCGCGTGCGAACGGAACCTTGGAAAACTCAGCTTCGACATTCGGCTTCGACGAACCGCCCATGCCGGCCATATCGGCCTTGAAATCCTTTTCCATGTTGCCGTACTGGACGTCGCCTGTCTGCGCCATGAAGCCCGGAATGACGCGGTGGAAGGCAACATTGTTATAATCGCCAGCTTCAGCCAGTTCCTTGATGCGCGCAACGTGCTTGGGCGCAACATCCGGCATCAGTTCGATGACGACCGGACCGTCCTTCAGCGTGATGGTGATGTATTCCTTGGCCTGGGCGAAGGCATTGCTGGTCAGGGATGCGAGGACAACGGCGCCTGCGAAAGCGAGTTGGAGAATTTTCATATGAACTCCCGTGGAAATAAAAGGAAAACGTCAGGATTTACGTTTTGCGTTCAGGGCCTGATGAACGGCCTTGGGTACGAAGGCGCTGACATCACCGCCCATGGCAGCGATCTGGCGAACCAATGTGGCGGTAATGGGTCGTGATGCCGTGCCTGCCGGCAGAAACAGGGTCTGGATATCCGGCGCCATTTGCCGGTTCATACCGGCCATCTGCATCTCATAGTCGAGGTCCGTGCCATCACGAAGGCCGCGGACCAGAAGCGAGGCGCAATGCTTTCGCGCCGCATCGACCACCAGATTGTCAAAAGAAACGACCGAGACATCGCCAGCTCTTTCCGGAAGGAATTCGTGTAGCGATTGCGCAATGAGGGCTGCACGCTCTTCAAAGGAAAACAACGGCGTCTTGCCGGGATGGATACCGATCGCAACGATGACCGCCGGCGCCACGTTCAGCGCCTGTACCAGCACGTCGAGGTGGCCGTTTGTCATCGGGTCAAAGGAGCCCGGATAAAAAGCAATGGTCATCGCGCCTGTTTCCGTTTCGAAGCCTTTTGTCACGGACTGAGGCCAATCGCAAGGGAGCACGCACGCCGCTCCCCGTGTTCCCTAAGGAACAGCATCCAGATCGCATAAGTGTAAAATGAATGGTGCGTTCGAGGTTGCTTCAAGCACGATTTTGTATTTCGCGAAGTAGAGAACGGAACTTTTTGCAGTCAATGCCGTTTACTGGCTGAAAGGATCACCGCTATGGCACTTATTCTTCTGTCGATGACCATGTTTTTTGTCATGCTTTTTGCAACGGCAAACGCAATCAGAAACGAAGCGCGCGTGGACCGGCCTGATCTTAACCGCACTCGATTGTTCAAGTAGAGGATGATCCGCAATGGCCATCACAATGATGATCATATCGGCAGTGATTAGTATCGTGTTCCTGGTTGATTTCGCCAAAACAATTTTCGAACTTCAACGCGACAGAAGCGCGATGAAGGCGATGAGCGGAGACGCTGGCGGTTTCAGCGTCTGACCCTCCAAAGTTTCCTACAGCGGCAACCTCCAGTGCCCGCTGACACAAAAGCCGGACGGTTCCCCTGCCAGTCCGGTTTTTCTTTGTCTTCATCACCTCAATGACAAACTCACAAAAAAGCCGGACGATGCGATCGCCCGGCTTTTTCCAATCATATCATGGAAGGTTTCATTCTTCCGTTGCGGCTGGTGTCTCCGTGGCCGACGCATCGTCATCCGATGTCTCCGTCTGGCCTGCGACGTCTTCGTCTTCTTCGGGTTCGGGCTCACTGATACGCTCGACCGAGACGACCTTTTCGTCCTTGGCTGTGGAGAAGATCGTCACGCCCTTGGTGGCACGGCTTGCAAGCCGGATACCGCCAACCGGAACGCGGATCAGCTGGCCACCATCGGAGACGAGCATGATCTGGTCGTTGTCTTCGACCGGGAAGGCCGCGACCAGTTCACCGATTTCGCCGGTCTTCGACGTGTCGGTGGCACGGATGCCCTTGCCGCCACGGCCGGAGGTGCGGAAGTCGTAAGTGGACGAACGCTTGCCAAAGCCCTTGACCGAGACCGTCAGCACGAACTGTTCGCGTGCCTTGAGCTCCTCGTAACGCTCATCGGTCAACTGACCTTCTTCGGTGACCTCTTCGCCAACGAGCGCTATTTCCTCGTCCTCGCCGGTTGCCGCACGCCGTTCGGCAGCTGCACGCTTGAGGAAGGCTGCGCGCTCCCAAGGCTCGGCATCGACATGGCCGACGATGGTCATCGAGATGATGCGGTCGCCTTCACCCAGCGTAATGCCACGTACGCCGATTGAGTTGCGGCCGGCAAAGACACGCACGTCATCGACGCAGAAGCGGATGCACTGGCCGAGCGCCGTCGTCAGAAGAACGTCATCATGCTCCGTGCAGGTCTCGACGGAGAGGATTTCGTCGCCCTCTTCATCGAGCTTCATGGCGATCTTGCCGTTGCGGTTGACCTGGACGAAATCCGACAGCTTGTTCCGGCGCACCGTCCCACGCGTTGTCGAGAACATCACGTCGAGGTTTTCCCACGTCGTCTCGTCCTCAGGCAGCGGCATGATCGTGGTGATGCGCTCGCCGGGTTCCAGCGGCAGCATGTTGATCAGGGCTTTGCCGCGCGATTGCGGTGTGCCGATCGGCAGACGCCAGACCTTTTCCTTGTAGACGATGCCACGCGACGAGAAGAACAGGATCGGCGTGTGGGTATTGGCGACAAACAGGCGCGTGACGAAATCCTCGTCGCGCGTTGCCATGCCGGAGCGGCCCTTGCCACCGCGGCGCTGCGCCCGGTAGGTCGTCAGCGGCACACGCTTGATATAGCCGAGATGGGACACAGTGATGACCATGTCTTCCTGGGCAATCAGATCCTCGTCGTCCATATCCGGACCGCCTTCGACGATCTGGGTCCGGCGCGGAGTGCCGAACTCGTCGCGAACGGCGATAAGCTCGTCCTTGACGATGGTCATGATGCGGATACGTGACGACAGGATATCGAGGTAATCGCTGATCTCGGCGCCGATCTTGTTCAGTTCGTCGCCGATTTCATCGCGGCCAAGGGCCGTCAGGCGGGCAAGGCGCAGCTCGAGGATCGCCCGGGCCTGCTCTTCAGACAGGTTGTAGGTCAGGTCCTCGTTGATGCGGTGGCGCGGATCGTCGATGAGACGGATCAGGCTTTCGACATCAGACGCCGGCCAACGGCGTGTCATCAACTGTTCACGCGCTGTCGCCGGATCCGGCGCGCTTCGGATCAGCTTGATGATCTCGTCGATATTGGCAACGGCAATCGCCAGGCCGACCAACACATGCGCCCGGTCACGCGCCTTGCGCAGCAGGTATTTGGTGCGGCGGCTGATGACTTCCTCGCGGAAGGTAACGAAGGCGCGCAGCATGTCGAGCAGCGTCATCTGCTCCGGCTTGCCACCGTTCAGTGCCACCATGTTGCAGCCAAACGAGGTCTGCAGCGGCGTATAGCGGTAAAGCTGGTTGAGGATGACCTCGGCGTTGGCGTCGCGCTTCAGCTCGACGACGACGCGGTAGCCCTGGCGGTCAGACTCGTCACGAAGGTCGGAAATACCCTCGATGCGCTTGTCCTTGACCAGCTCGGCCATCTTCTCGATCATCGTCGCCTTGTTCACCTGATAGGGAACTTCGGTGATGATGATCTGCTCGCGGTCGCCGCGCATCGGCTCGATGGTGGCGCGGCCGCGCATGATCACGGAACCGCGGCCGGTCTCATAGGCCGAACGAATGCCGGAACGCCCGAGGATGAAGGCAGCGGTCGGGAAGTCCGGCCCCGGAATGATCTCCATCAGCTGCGGCAGTTCGAGCGCCGGATCGTCGATCAGCGCGATACAGCCGTTGACGACTTCGATCAGATTGTGCGGCGGGATGTTGGTCGCCATGCCGACGGCGATGCCGCCCGCGCCGTTGACCAGAAGGTTTGGGAACTTCGCCGGCACCACCGACGGCTCGGAAAGCGTGCCGTCATAGTTGTCGCGAAAATCGACCGTTTCCTTGTCGAGGTCATCGAGCAGCGCATGCGCTGCCTTTTGAAGCCGGCACTCGGTATAGCGTTCGGCCGCCGGCGGGTCGCCGTCGATGGAGCCGAAATTGCCCTGACCGTCGATCAGCGGCAGCCGCAGCGACCAGGGTTGCGCCATACGGGCCAGCGCATCATAGATCGCCGAGTTGCCGTGCGGATGGAACTTACCCATCACGTCGCCGGTGACGCGGGCGCATTTGACGTATTTCTTGTTCCAGTCGATGCCCAGTTCGCTCATCCCGAACAGGATGCGCCGGTGCACGGGCTTCAGACCATCGCGAACATCGGGAAGAGCACGGCTGACGATAACGCTCATGGCGTAATCGAGATACGAGCGCTGCATTTCCTCCATGATGGAAATGGGCTCGATGCCTGGTGGGTTCTTGCCGCCGCCTGGTGTGCTTTGTTCAGTCAATTTCGATCACGATCTTTGTTCAGAATCAGACAGATTTTTATAGCCGAATGCATTGGCGAGCGCCAATTTCGAGGCCGGGTTTTGAACAGCCTTTTAGGCTCATCGGCGCTCTCACAGGCATTTGCAAGGCAAAAGCGGCAGAACAGTGAAGGACGGGCCTTTCATTCGTCCCCACCCTCGCCTAACAATTCATCAGACGGTCATCATAAACAAGGCCGCGAGGGGAACGGAATGTCTCAATTCGACCTTCTGATCAATGCGCTGACCACGATCCTGGTCACTATCGATCCGCCCGGCCTTGCGCCGATCTTCCTTAGCCTGACGGTCGGCATGAGCCGGCAGGAGCGCTTTCTGGTGGCCCGCCGTGGTACGCTGATCGCGTTCTTCATCCTGTCGGCCTTTGCGCTGTTCCGAAACGGCATCCTAGGACTGCTTGGCATCTCCATTGGTGCTTTCCGGATCGCTGGTGGCCTTTTGCTGTTCTGGATCGCCTTCGAGATGATTTTCGAGAAGCGCAACGAGCGCAAGGAAAAGACCGGTGAAACCGCCATCACCCGCGACCACATCCACAATATAGCGGTGTTTCCGCTGGCGCTGCCGCTGATTGCCGGTCCCGGCGCGATCTCGGCGACAATTCTGCTCTCAGGCTCATTCTCGGCGACGATCGACAGGGCTCAATTGATACTTGTCATCGCCTTCTGCCTCGCCATCCTGTTTGCCGCCCTCGTCATCGCTGAGCGCATCGACCGGTTCCTCGGCGTCACCGGCCGCGCCATCCTGACACGCCTGCTCGGCGTCATCCTCGCTGCCCTGGCAGTGCAATTCGTTGTCGATGGTATCAAGTCGACCATGGCCTTGTGACGATGCTTGCCATTAGGTGAAAACGAAAAAGGCCCGGTTTCCCGGGCCCTTTTGATTGCGCGATCGCTTCGATCAGAACGGAATGTCATCGTCCATGTCGCGCGAAAAGTTTCCGCCGCCGCCGCTATTGCCGCCACCGGTATTGCCACTGGAGCTATTGCCGCTGGAGCGGCCGGACGGTGCAGAGGACGGACGATCATAATCGCCACCGTAGTTGTCTGAACCGCCACCGGTGTTGCCGCCGCCATACTCAGAACCGCCACGGCCACCGCCGGCACCCTGCCCGTCACCCCGGCCGCCGAGCATCGTCAGCGTCGAATTGAAGCCCTGCAGCACGATTTCCGTCGAGTAGCGATCCTGGCCGTCCTTGTCCTGCCATTTGCGGGTCTGCAGCTGGCCTTCGATATAGACCGTCGCACCCTTCTTCAGATATTGCTCGGCAACCTTGCAGAGACCTTCATTGAAGATCACCACACGATGCCATTCGGTCTTTTCCTTGCGCTCACCGGAATTCCGGTCGCGCCAGCTTTCCGAGGTCGCAATGTTGAGGTTGGCGATCGGCTTGCCATCCTGCGTACGCCGGATTTCTGGGTCTGCCCCGAGGTTGCCGATCAAAATCACCTTGTTGACACTGCCTGCCATCTTGCTTTTCCCGCTATCCTGCCCGGCCTTTCAGCCCGGCTACCAAATTCAGAGCGCGCATCTTAGCGGCTGACGGCCAAGCATACGCCCCTTTGCGTTGTGTCATCCACAACAGATTTCAAAATTCGTTCTTTCTTTGTTCTAATAAATTTGTAATATCGTGTCAACCGACTCGGAAAGCCCGCTGTTTTTCACCTTGCGCCTCGACATGGGCGCTGGCGTACTTAAATAGGAGCTTTCCAATGCAGATATAAAGCTGGGCACGATGAGCAAACTCGAGACCATTTCCATCCGCGGCGCGCGTGAGCACAATCTGAAGGGCATCGACCTCGATCTGCCGCGCAACAAGCTGATCGTCATGACCGGCCTCTCCGGGTCCGGAAAGTCCTCGCTCGCCTTCGACACGATCTATGCGGAAGGACAGCGGCGTTATGTCGAAAGTCTGTCGGCCTATGCCCGCCAGTTCCTCGAGATGATGCAAAAGCCCGATGTCGATCAGATTGATGGCCTGTCGCCGGCCATCTCGATCGAACAGAAAACGACCTCGCGCAACCCGCGCTCGACGGTCGGTACGGTCACCGAAATCTACGACTACATGCGCCTGCTGTTTGCCCGCGTCGGCGTGCCCTATTCGCCAGCAACCGGCCTGCCGATCGAAAGCCAGACCGTCAGTCAGATGGTCGACCGGGTTGTCGATTTCGGCGAAGGGACGCGTCTTTATATTCTCGCGCCGATCGTGCGCGGCCGCAAGGGCGAGTATAAGAAAGAGCTTGCCGAGCTGATGAAGAAGGGATTCCAGCGCGTCAAGATCGACGGGCAGTTCTACGAAATCGCCGAAGCGCCAGCACTCGACAAGAAATACAAGCATGACATCGATGTCGTCGTTGATCGCGTCGTCGTACGTCCGGACCTGACCGCGCGCCTCGCCGACAGTCTGGAAACCTGCCTGACGCTGGCCGATGGCCTGGCCATCGCCGAATTTGCCGATAAGCCGCTGCCGCCGGAAGAAACAGCCGCAGGTGGTTCGGCCAACAAATCGCTCAACGAAACGCACGAGCGCGTGCTGTTTTCCGAAAAATTCGCCTGCCCGGTGTCCGGCTTTACCATTTCGGAAATCGAGCCGCGGCTGTTTTCGTTTAACAATCCGTTCGGTGCCTGCCCGACCTGCGATGGCCTCGGCAGCCAGCAGAAGATCGACGAGGCGCTGATCATTCCGGAGCCCGACCGGACATTGAAGAACGGCGCCATCGCCCCCTGGGCCAAATCGTCGTCGCCTTACTATAATCAGACGCTTGAAGCGCTCGGCAAGGTCTTCGACTTCAAGCTGTCCAGCAAATGGACAGACCTGTCCGGCGCGGCTAAAAACGCCATCCTGCAGGGCACCGAGGAAAAGATCAGTTTCCACTACGAGGACGGTGCCCGCTCCTATACCACCACCAAGAATTTCGAAGGCATCGTGCCCAATCTGGAGCGGCGCTGGAAGGAGACTGACAGCGCCTGGGCGCGCGAGGAAATCGAACGCTACATGTCGGCAGCCCCCTGCCCGGCCTGCGCCGGGTTCCGTCTGAAGCCAGAGGCGCTGGCGGTCAAGATCAACAAGATGCATATCGGTCAAGTCACGCAGATGTCGATCCGCGTGGCGCGCGACTGGTTCGACGTCCTGCCCGAACATATGAATGCCAAGCAGAACGAGATCGCGGTGCGTATCCTCAAGGAAATCCGCGAACGGCTGCGCTTCCTCAACGATGTCGGCCTTGAATATCTCAGCCTCTCGCGCAATTCCGGCACGCTGTCTGGCGGCGAGAGCCAGCGCATCCGGCTGGCCTCGCAGATCGGCTCGGGCTTGACTGGCGTGCTCTACGTTCTCGACGAACCGTCGATCGGCCTGCACCAGCGTGATAACGCCCGCCTGCTCGATACGCTGCGCCACCTGCGCGACATCGGCAACACGGTGATCGTCGTTGAACACGACGAAGACGCGATCATGACCGCCGATTATGTCGTCGATATCGGCCCGGCTGCCGGCATTCACGGCGGCGAGGTTGTCGCACAGGGCACGCCGCAGCAGGTGCTCGACAACCCGAACTCGCTGACCGGAAAATATCTGTCCGGCGAAATGGCGGTTGCGGTTCCGGCCGAACGGCGCAAAGCAAAGAAGAAAAAGGAAATCACCGTCGTCGGTGCCTGCGCCAACAACTTGAAAAATGTCACAGCATCCATCCCGCTCGGCATTTTCACCGCGGTCACGGGCGTGTCAGGCGGCGGAAAATCGACCTTCCTGATCGAGACGCTTTACAAGGCAGCGGCCCGGCGCATTATGGGTGCGCGCGAAAACCCGGCCGAGCATGACCGGATCGACGGTTTTGAGCATATCGACAAGGTGATCGATATCGACCAGTCGCCGATCGGTCGTACGCCCCGTTCGAACCCAGCCACCTACACCGGCGCCTTCACGCCGATCCGCGACTGGTTTGCCGGCCTGCCGGAAGCCAAGACCCGCGGTTATCAGCCCGGCCGCTTCTCCTTCAACGTCAAGGGCGGGCGTTGCGAAGCCTGCCAGGGCGACGGCGTCATTAAGATCGAGATGCACTTCCTGCCGGATGTCTATGTCACTTGTGACGTCTGCCATGGCAAGCGCTACAACCGCGAAACGCTCGACGTGCATTTCAAGGGCAAGTCGATCGCCGACGTGCTCGACATGACAGTTGAGGAAGGTGTCGAGTTCTTCGCCGCCGTTCCGGCCGTGCGCGACAAGCTGCAGGCGCTGCAGGGCGTTGGTCTCGGTTATATCAAGGTCGGTCAGCAGGCGAACACGCTGTCGGGTGGCGAGGCGCAGCGCGTCAAGCTTGCCAAGGAGCTGTCGAAACGCTCAACCGGCCGCACGCTCTACATACTCGACGAGCCGACCACCGGTCTGCATTTCCATGACGTCGCCAAACTTCTGGAAGTGCTGCACGAACTGGTCAATCAGGGCAATTCGGTCGTGGTCATCGAACACAATCTCGAAGTTATCAAGACGGCCGACTGGGTGATCGATTTCGGACCTGAAGGCGGCGATGGCGGCGGCGAAGTGGTGGCGACCGGAACGCCAGAGGATATCGTCAAGGAAAAGCGCTCCCATACTGGCGTCTTCCTGAAGGAGCTTCTGGAACGCCGGCCGATCCGCAAGATGGCTGCGGCCGAGTAGAGCATACAACGAGAGGGAGATAGCATGTCGACATCAGGCACAATTCGCTGCGGTATTGGCGGCTGGACCTTCGATCCCTGGGAGGGGACGTTCTATCCGGAAACGCTGGCGAAGAAGCGGCAGCTGGAATATGCCAGCAGCCAGCTGAAGGCCATCGAGGTCAATGGCACCTATTACGGTTCGCAAAAGCCGGAAACGTTTGCCAAGTGGGCGTCGGAAGTGCCGGATGATTTCATCTTCTCGCTGAAGGCCAGCCGTTTTGCCACCAACAAGAAGGTGTTGGCGGAGGCCGGTGAGTCGATCGGAAAATTCCTTGGCCAAGGGCTGACGGAACTCGGGCCGCATCTCGGGCCTATTCTCTGGCAATTCATGCCGACCAAGAAATTCGACGCCGATGATTTCGGGGCGTTTCTGGCGCTGCTGCCGGAGAAACAGGATGGCTTGACGCTGCGTCATGTCGTTGAGGTACGTCACGATTCCTTCTGCACACCGGAATTCACCGCCCTTCTTGTCAAGCATAAGGTGGCGGTCGTCTGCGCCGACCATTTCGACTATCCGATGATCGCAGATGTGACCGGTGATTTTGTCTACACGCGCCTTCAGACCGGCAGCGATGACGTCGAGACCTGTTACGATGAAAAGCGGCTCGATCTGTGGGCCGACCGGGTCAAAACCTGGGCGGCAGGTGGCGACATCGGCGACCTCGCCCATGCCGATCCCGCCCACAAGCCGGAAAAAAAGCAGCGCGACGTCTTTGCCTTCTTCATCACCGAGGGCAAGGTCAATGCACCGAATGGCGCGCGGGCGCTGCAGAAGCGGGTGGATTGATCAGCGGGCAGCTGGCAGAGGCTCGATCGCTGCGGCAAGGTCTTCTGCGGTCAAGCCCTCGCCCGCCTTGGTCCCTGCCCGGCCATGGCGCCAGACGCCGGCCGCTGCAGCCTCGAAAGCCGGCATGCCCTGCGCCAGGTGCGCGCCGATAATGCCGGCGAGCGTATCGCCCGATCCAGCGGTCGCCAGCCACGGCGGCGCGTTGGTATTGATGGTGGCTCGGCCATCGGGCGATGCAATAACTGTATCGGCCCCCTTGTAGACAATGACGGCGTGGCTGCGTTTCGCGGCCGCGATGGCGCGATCAACCTTCGAGAGAGTTGGGTCGGCGTCGATATCCGGAAACAACCGGGCGAACTCGCCCTCGTGCGGTGTCATCACCAGCCGGGTATCGCCTCCGGCAAAGGCCTCGAAAAGCGGCGCCGGATCGTCCTTGAAAGCAGTGATCCCGTCCGCATCAAGCACCAATGCCCTATCACTGAGCATCACGGCGTATTGCCGCGCCTTTTCCAAATCACCGAAGCCTGGCCCCAGGATAAAGGCGCTGAGACGTTTATCGGCAAGCCAATGCGATAGAGCAGCGGCATCCTCGATTTCCTTCAGCATCACCGCCGTCAGATGGGCCGCGTTGGCGCTGAGCGCTGCGGATGTGGCGGCCAGCGTTACCAGGCCTGCGCCAGCCTTCAATCCGGCCGCAGCGGAAAGCCGCGCCGCGCCGGTTGCCAGTGGCCCGCCCGAAAAGATGGCGAGATGCCCGCGTTTGAATTTATGGGACGACGGATCAGGGGCGCGCGCCTCCCCGCCCCACAGATGAGGAGTGTTTTCGCAAAGCCCGCTCGTATGTTTCTGCAAAATTCGCTCGGGTATGCCGATATCGAAGACCTCGAGGCTGCCACAGAGTACCCCGCCCGGCAGCAGCAGATGACCCGGTTTTCGCGCCATGAAGGTAACGGTGTGGCTGGCGCGAAAACTCTCGCCCAGCACCTGCCCGGTGCGGCCGTCAAGACCGGACGGCAGGTCAACCGCGATAACGGGAACCTGCGCCCGCGTGACAGCCTGAATCGCGACTGCCACTGCATCCGGAACCGGACGGGACAGACCAGCGCCGAACAGGGCGTCGATAACGACGTCCCCAGGCTCAGGCCGGTAGGCCTCCAGTGTTTCAGCGCTGCGCGCCCACTGCGCAACGGCAAGCGCCGCATCGCCTCTAAGACGAGCGGTATCTCCGAGCGCGTAAACTGCAACCACTGCGCCACTGCGCCGTAAGGCTGCGGCGGCAATATATCCATCACCGCCGTTGTTGCCCGGACCGCACAGAACGACAAACCGTAGCGCCTGCGGATAGAGCCGCAGTGCTGCAGCGGAAACAGCCTGCCCTGCCGATATCATCAGGGCGAAACTGTCGATACCGGACCGTGCGGAATCGCTATCGACCGCGGCCATTGCCGATGGAGTGATGATGGATGCGTCTCGATCAAAGGCCATGCCTCAAAATGCCCGCAAGCAGAGGAGCCGACAAGCTTAAAACGCGACCTTATTTTGTATATTTTTTAGGCATTTGCATACAATTCATGCTCGCCGATGACACCATTCGCAGCTACGTCTGACATGCACTGAGGACAAAGCCCCTTCGCGCAGAAAAATTCATAAAAAATAGGCAAATGGCGCTGTTTATTCCGGAGAAAGGGATATGATCACCGCAGCTGCGGGTGTTTTCATCCAAAACAGCATCGCATTTGCCATATCTGGCATGTAAAATGCATATTGAGGGCGAGTGGGCATAAGCCTGCCATAACGGGAGAAGCGGAGAGACATTTTCTCATGAAAAAGATCGAAGCGATCATTAAGCCTTTCAAGCTCGACGAAGTGAAGGAAGCCCTTCAGGAAGTTGGCCTGCAGGGGATCACCGTCACCGAAGCCAAGGGCTTTGGACGCCAGAAGGGCCACACGGAGCTGTATCGTGGGGCGGAATACGTTGTCGATTTTCTCCCGAAGGTGAAAGTCGAAGTCGTACTGGCTGACGAAAATGCGGAGGCCGTGATCGAGGCCATACGGAATGCCGCCCAGACCGGACGTATTGGCGACGGAAAGATTTTCGTCTCCAATATCGAGGAGGTCATCCGCATCCGTACCGGTGAAACCGGCATCGACGCCATCTAATCCGCCTGACCGTTCGGTTCAGGCCCTACCTCGTCATCTCAAAAGAGGGACTTTCAAAAAATGACGACTGCAAATGATATCCTCAAGCAAATCAAGGATAACGACGTCAAGTTCGTTGATCTGCGCTTCACCGACCCCAAGGGCAAGCTGCATCACCTGACGATGGACGTCGGCTGTGTTGACGAAGACATGTTCGCCGATGGCGTCATGTTCGACGGCTCGTCGATCGGCGGCTGGAAGGCCATCAACGAGTCCGACATGGTGCTGATGCCTGATACGGCGACCGTGCACATGGATCCTTTCTTTGCCCAGTCCACGATGGTTATCGTCTGCGACATTCTCGATCCGGTCTCCGGCGAAGCCTATAACCGCGACCCGCGCGGCATCGCCAAGAAGGCAGAGGCCTATCTCAAGGCGTCCGGTATCGGCGATACCGTTTTCGTTGGCCCGGAACCGGAATTCTTCGTGTTCGACGACGTCAAGTATAAGGCCGATCCCTACAATACCGGCTTCAAGCTCGATAGTTCGGAACTGCCGTCGAACGACGACACCGACTATGAGACCGGCAACCTCGGCCACCGTCCGCGTGTCAAGGGCGGCTATTTCCCGGTTCCGCCGATCGACAGCTGCCAGGACATGCGTTCCGAAATGCTGACGGTTCTGACCGAAATGGGCGTTACCGTCGAAAAGCAGCACCACGAAGTGGCCGCAGCCCAGCACGAACTGGGTGTCCGGTTCGACACCCTGGTGCGCAATGCCGACAAGGTGCAGATCTACAAATACGTCGTGCACCAGGTCGCCAACGCATATGGCAAAACGGCAACCTTCATGCCGAAGCCGATTTTCGGCGACAACGGCTCGGGTATGCACGTTCATATGTCGATCTGGAAGGACTCGAAGCCGACCTTCGCAGGCGACGAATATGCCGGCCTGTCGGAAAGCTGCCTTTTCTTCATCGGCGGCATCATCAAGCACGCCAAATCGATCAATGCCTTTTCCAACCCGACGACGAACTCCTACAAGCGTCTCGTTCCGGGTTATGAGGCACCGGTTCTGCTCGCTTATTCCGCACGCAACCGTTCTGCGTCTTGCCGCATTCCATTCGGCACAGGCCCGAAGTCGAAGCGCGTCGAAGTCCGCTTCCCTGATCCGCTGGCAAACCCATATCTCGCGTTTGCCGCGATGCTGATGGCCGGCCTCGACGGCATCAAGAACAAAATCCATCCCGGCAAAGCCATGGACAAGGATCTCTACGACCTGCCGCCGAAGGAACTGAAGAAGATCCCGACAGTCTGCGGCTCGCTGCGTGAAGCGCTGGAAAGCCTCGACAGGGATCGCAAGTACCTGACCGCCGGCGGCGTGTTTGACGACGACCAGATCGATTCCTATATCGAGCTGAAGATGGTCGAAGTCATGCGTTACGAAATGACCCCGCACCCGGTTGAATTCGACATGTACTACTCGGCGTAACCTGTAAACCCTTGAAAGGTCGATATTTTCAGCATTTTCAAGGGTTACGGTTGTAAAGTGGTTGGAAATCAGGTTAGGAATTCGGTTAGGAAAACCGAAAAATTCGAGTTCTTCATGGGACGCCAGACAACAAACACCTACATAAAGTATCGAAAGGGATCGAAGCATCCCGAATACGATCGCGATGTGCCGGCTGATATCCGGCACATCGTTGGAAAGGCGAAATGGAAGAAGTCACTGCGAGCATTCTCGCACGACGGCGCCATCACTGAAGCGCGACGGCTCGCTAACGAGCATGACCAGATTATCGCCGCCTCTCGTAACCCGCATCTTCTCGGTCGCGCCAATCCACTTGGCACCGCCGCGTTTGATCTCGCAGGCGGGCAAGCCGGTTTTTTGAAATGGTTCGATCAGCGCGCCAGCGAGGCCGTACGTCTCGGCGACGAAGCTGCCTCATGGAGGGAGCACGCCGCAGAGCACGGGCCTGATGACGACATTGCCGACCCGGATTGGGCTTCCGCAAAGGCGGCGGCCCTCGACGCGGAGCGCTTGCAGATCAATCGGCAGATCGCACGGGACGCCCCTCACCTTCGCACGCTTGGTAAGACCGCTTCAGAGCTTCGCAAAGATCGACTATTCGCTGCTGCGGATGCGATCGAGGTCAATCCTAGAGACCCGGAAACGATCACATTAAGCGGCGTAGTGGCGGCGTGGAAGGAGCAGACTTCGCCAGTCGCCCCGGAACAGTACGAGTATCCAACAAAGCTGTTCGAGGAACTGCATGGTGCCCTTCCGATGAAGGATATCGGTGTTGACCACGTGCGCGCCTTCCGTGACGCTTTGATTAAGATGCCTCCAGCGTCGGGAGGCAAGTATGATGGCATGACTATGCAACAGGTCATTCAGATCGCGGAAACCGGAAAACTCAAACCGTTAAAAGCGTCGACAGCCGGAAAGCATTTTAGGTGCCTAAAGGCCCTCTTCACATTCGCTTTCGAAGAGCAGTATATCAACGTGAACGTCGCCGCGAGCATCAAGTTTCGCGCTCCAAAGGAGAAATACTCCGAAGGTGAGAAAATCAAGCGGCGGACGTTCAGTCCCGCTGAAATGACGATGCTAGTTCAAGCCGCGAGCACTAACCGGTGGCGAGACAATGATGAAAACATGTGGTTCCTGCGCTTGATGACCTACACCGGCGCCCGCCCCGAGGAATTGGCACAGCTCTCTGCTTCTGACGTGGAAATGCGCGCCGGGCACCTGTGTTTGAATTTACATGATGCAGGCGACAACCACATCAAAAATCCGTCTTCAGTGCGCAAAGTCCCTGTGCACCCAGAATTGTTGCGGCTCGGCTTTGCGGCATTTGTGCGTGGGGCGTCCGATCGTCCTTATCTTTTCTCATCCCTTGAGGCAGACGGGCGGGGTCGTCGTTATGGTCGCATGCAGGATCGGCTGACCCGGCTTATCGACGGGAAGATATCGAAAGACCCTCGCCTTGTTCCCTATTCTATGCGGCATGGTTTCAAGGACTCTATGCGGCTCGCAAAAGCGCCGGAGGAAGTGGTTGAGCAAATTATGGGGCACAGCAGTCCCCTGCACCGCACGGGGCGCGGGTACGGAAGTGCGCAGATCGTCATTATGGCAGAATGGATGGCGAAAGCTGATCCGTTCGACAAGCGGCGCGTCGTGTCTGAATTCAAAGATGAGGACGCAGACGAATTGCTTGATGGTGTTGAAGAAGACGCGACGTATAATCTTCTAGTTCAGTAAAAGGCCACTGTCATGCCCCTCCGCGCATTAGGATATGCATCCTTTTGAGCACCATTAACATAGTCAACATGAAATTGAGCCCGATAAAATACACTAAAGATTCGACAATCGCCTGAGCTATCCCTTGAACAAACAACAGAATTGAAAGGAGCATCACCGCTACCAAGCAGGACATAACCGAGAACGATATGTTCGCAAAAGTTTGACTTATCAACCTCTCACGTACTTCATCTTTTTCCGGCCCGGTGTCAGTAATGCTGTAAATCAGAACCAATACGTTGAACAGGAGCCCCGAAAAAATAGCGAAGGCCGAAATAAGAGTCCCAACATAGTCGTCTTTGATGTGAAAACCGATGATACTAGCAAGAATCGCAACCGCGCCGGGGAGCGCAAGCATCACTACAAAATCGAGAATGCTGTACCGATTTGTAGCTTCATCTCGGAAAGTAGCAAAATGCTCCGCAACAATGACCGAAACATCAATCTTCGACGTCATAGTTTGATGCCTCCTCTCTTGGCGAGGTCAACTACGATCTTGTTGAACTCCGATTGCAGACTTGCCAGAGTTGGGTAGCCATCGCCGCCGATCACGACGTCCTTCGAAATATCATATGAGGAGGATATCGAGTCCGGCTTCGTTAAGTTCACAGTTTTGATCTCGTCCCCTATGCGAATTTTCGTTTTGACAACGTCAAAACCACGATCGTCAAATTCAAAGACATCTTCGAGATTTTTCTTTCCCTTCGCAAACGCGAGCAGCCCGTCCTTCTTAAACATACCCGAGTTCAAGAAGCCTGTTTTGGGTTGGATTGAGTAAACGAATTTGCCAGGATAGGCTTTGTGTTGTCCGCCAAATCTATCTGCGATATCAGCTGGAATCTCATGTTTTTCGACTATCACCTCTTCGACAAGCCCGTTTTTGAGGAGCTGCGATAGGGTGTCGGCAACCGTAAGCTGCCTAACGTGAAGTCGATACCCCGGATACTGCTTTTCAAAGACCCCGACCACCGCCGTTTCGAAAAGCCCCTTCACGCCGCCTAAGCCGGTCTGTTGAAGGCAGACGATGCCTCGCTTTTCATTGTCTGGCAAAGCGATGTGGAAGAAGAATGGCTCTGGGAGGGCCTCCGACTTCTTCTTTTTGTAGGCGATGCTGCCGTTGGTAGCTTCGATAATTTCGCCAGCCTGACCGTAATCACCGGCCATGAAGCGACCAACGAGCGGGCCAGTGTTGTTCTTAATCAGTTCAATTTTGAACAGTTTTTCGTGAAGTTTCAGGTTTTGATAATTCGCGTATTTCAAAAGAATTTTTTGAAGGACCGTCCGCAACGAGTCTGCACCGTTGAAGTCTTTGAATCTGAGATTGTCGGTGGATTTCGCGTTTAGCTTCCGGACCTCGATAAGATAAGCAACCGCCCTGCAACTCTTCATCCAACTCTCCTTGGGAACAACTGCAGCAAAGTAATCAATCGGAGGTAGCTGAGTCTCGTCTCGGAAAGTTCTTAACAAATTTATTATCCGAGGCAGAACGGTTTCTGTCATATCCAATCTAAACCGACATCGCGGTGAATCTGGTAATAGGTCGCGGGCTTTATGAAGTGACTGGATCGATACGCGTATCGTTTGGGTCAAGCGGACCCGCCTCGTTCCTAGACGAACCAGAATGGCCATTTTGCATAACGGCCAATTCGATTTTTTCAGATCGACAGTCTCTCTGTGAACCGCAATCCAAGGTAGCCATACACCCCCTATGGTTCCATCCCAACAAATTTTACATTTGAGTTAAAACCTTGCAAGGCGATTACGACGATTCAGAATTGCGCACGGCTTGGGGTTAAGGGGCAGACGCTAGCCCATAAACCGGAATGGCCGACTCCATCGTCTGATTATGGAGTCGGCCATATGAGGCCGCGCTGTCTGCCATCGTGGCGCGCGTCTCAATCGTTAAAAGTGCCCCACGCTGCAATCGAAAAACGTCGGGGTCTCGTACTGGTCGTGTTGTCAGGCTAAGAGATATGGAGCAACCATTAGCATAGCCGCTTCTTTGGACCTCACATCAAGAGACATGCGACCCGAGCGGTCGTGGTTAAGCCGGTCAAGGGCTTCGTTGATTGCGAGCCGCAATTGCGGCGTTAGATTTGCGGCATTGATCTTTTCGGGATCAAGCGTCTTCAAACTGGTCGGCGTCGCGGCGGCTGGCGCTGGTGTTTCAACGCGTAATCCGAGTTCATGCCAGAACGCGAGATTATCTCGTTCGGCCTCGTCAAGTTCGCTGATTTTCTTGCCGGTGGTGGCAAGGTATTCAGCACCCGACTTTGAAAGCATCGGGCCTGCGTGGGGTTCGACTTTTGCGCGAGGTGTGGAACCACGGTTACTGTATTCGAGCCGATCCATCGGATTAGTCAACTCGACTGCGCCCATGACGCCCGTCATACGCAGGAGTTCGCGCTGTGCCTCGTTCGGTTCGTTAATGTCGGTCATTGTTTGCCTCCTGTTCGGCGTCAAAAATCAGCTCGTTGATGTGCGTGACCAAGAACATGTGCTTGATCACCTCTTCGATGGACCAGTCGTATTTCGCCGCTAGCCTCTTCATGAATTGTCGGTGGATGGGCGTCACGAAGATCGCGACGGTGAGTTCGTCTTTGTCGGACGAGATCATGCTGTCACCTCCTTTTCTTCGGCGCGGTCTAGATATTCGGCAATCGCGGCGCGGACGACATCGGCTCGCGTTGTGCTTTCACGACGACAAGCTTGCGCAAGACGATAGATGATCGTATCGGCAGTCAGAATTACGCTTACCGCGCCCCAATCAGAGTGATTTTCTCTAGCCATCCTGATCGACCTCTGCTGCTGCCATTTCCGCCTGCTTGCGCTTCGCCGCCATGGCGAGCACTACGGCAGTCCGCAGCACGGCCGAGCGGCTGCATTGCAACCTCGCTGCGCGCTCATCGAGGAAGTCCATCTGATCTAGAGTCACCACGGCCGACAGCCGCACTTTGTCATTAGTCATCGGTCGGCCCCTTCTTGGCGATGGTTTTAATGAAGTAATCAAGAGCTATCCGCAGGACCGAACCGAGGGAAGCTTGATTGCCCTCTGCCATCGTGCGGGCGAACGCGAGTTGTTTGGCGTCCAGACAGACGCGCACAGGTGTTCGGGCGGTCAATTGGACCTCCTATGAAAATGTTGATGTGGGATTGGTTCGAATGCAGACGTTGATCGCGCCCCCCGCGGCGACCGCTTTCGAATATGGCAATGCTAGACACGATGGACAGAATTGTCAAGAATTGTGAGATAGTGGCTCACTTTGACCGGTCTTTTTTGGGTCTACTTGAACGGAACTATTCGATGTGTTCAACCAAATCAGGATTTGGGAGCGTTTTATGTTTGTTTTTGGTTCGATAATTCCGCTTGACCACTTCAATCGAACCGGCAATAATCAGACCATATAAATCGAACCAAGAGGGCTGCTGTGTTCATCCGTGCGTATCTCCGAGCCTCCACCGTTGAACAGGACGCCAAACGTGCCAAGGCTGATCTTGAAGCGTTCGCAGCCGAACGCGGACTCAAAATCGCGGCTTGGTATACGGAGAACGAGTCCGGCGCTTCGCTGGCACGCCCCGAACTGTTCAGGCTTCTGTCAGAATGCCATCCGGGCGATATCCTGCTAACAGAGCAGGTCGATCGCTTGTCGAGGTTGAACACCTCAGATTGGGAGCGCCTTAAGGAGGAGCTCCGCCAGCGCCGGGTGAAGGTTGTCGCTTTGGATCTCCCTACATCATGGACGATGGCGACTGGCGGCGAAGATGACTTCACGGCCCGCATGTTCGAAGCCCTGAACGGGATGATGTTGGATATGCTCGCCGCGATCGCGCGCAAGGATTACATCGATCGCCGCCGTAGACAGGCGCAAGGAATTGCCAAGGCGCGGGAGGACGGCCGCTACCGTGGCAGGCCGGAAGATGAGCAACGCAACGCCGCTCTTATGAAGATGCTGCGCAGTAGTCAAAGTTGGTCGAGCATTCTAGCGGCCACTGGAGCCTCTAGGAGCACACTGGCGAGGTTGGCGAAGCGGCTGCAAGTGCCAACTACCACCTAGCTAGCTAACCTGTATGCCGCAATTTAGCCGGGGTTTCTGCCCCGGTTTTTTAATGCCTCGATCTGGACAATTTGAACAGTATTTTAACGATCATTTTTCGTATATTCGCCGCTCTGCACTCAACCTCCCCTTATCCATTACCGTCTTCCATGTAGCTGGCGACGGTGGTGGAGGCATTACGTGTGGCCCCCGCTCATCCGACTCAAGATTCTGCCGTCGGCATCGCCGCGCCTGTAAGGTAGTTGCGAAAACTCAAGGTTGTGTGCAGAACGACCATCGGTCGGTACAAATATGGCACGCGCGTGATGACCGATATAGCGCGTGCCGATGCCGCGGTCTCATTAGAAAAGACGAGCCCTCCTCACCAAAAATTCTCGCGCGTGGAAAGTGAGATTGGAGACCAGAAGAAGGACGATCCGGCAAAAATACGAGGCGATTTAGTCGAAATATTTTGTCGAGTTGACGTTATCATAGGCGGTCATGATTTCGGCCGCGCGGATGTCGGTTATTTGCAACTTTTCGAGTTCAAGCGCGAATTGCGGCGCCTCCTCCCACTTGCGGAATTCATCGCGGCAGGCGTCGATCGTGGCGGAGACGTTGCCCTCGTCGTTGGCGTGCAGGCATGCCCGGTAGGCTTCGAGATTGTGACGGAACACGGGAGCCGGAAATTCCCGCTCGATTGACGCGTTGGCACGTTCGAGTCCGTCTGTGGCGCGCTGTGTGGCGACTTCCATCTTGCCCGCGACGTAGTGCATGCCAATAAAGCCGATCGCGCCTACCCCAACCATGAGACCAGCGCCGAGGGCGATACCGGTGAGAAGTGCTTTCAACATGTTCCATGTCCTTGTTTGATGAGGCAGACTCCAAACGTCAGCGCTTAACAACAAGCTAACATTCAGGCATTTTAGGAGGCATCGAAAAATGTGATTAGCGCAAGGTTAAGCTGGGGCGATCGGCGGCGCAGCCGATCATCACCTGCAATCCGGTAAGCCCTTAATACCTCGCGCAAGATGACGTTTGCACTGGTCTGCGATACTAACGCAATGATCGGACACGTTACCGCTCTCCCGAGCCGGGCGGAGTGAGGTCGAATGGATCAAATTATCATCACGGCGCAGTGCGTTGTAGATCGACAGGCGGCTTGGTCGGCATCTGTCAAGAACGGGCGTGCGGGAAAGAGGTTGGATGCACAGCCTCTGCACTCAACCTTTCCAATCGAGGCCATTGGCTCCAGCGCCTAGAGGTGGTCGAGTGCTTGCCGGAGGGGGGTGACGGGATTGAGTGCAGAGCAAAGGGAACTCTGTACTCAACCGATGTCGTCAGGATGTCTTGGCGATGGGCCGGTTACGTTTGCAGAAATGATGGCCTCGCCCGCACCCGATCACACTAGGCGCAGCTATGCTGCCGAATAGGTGAACGTGTCCGGGGCTGGCGGTTGGGAAGACGCCACCCTCCGACAACTTAATGATTTGAATACACTACTCTTTTTCACCTGTTGTCCGAGGAGTCCGGGGTGTCTAGGGTAAATTCAAAAGATATACGGCCCGCATCGCAGTGGACTGAATAGCACTTATGCGAACGGTTTCGGTTCCCCCCGGACGCCCCGGACATCTGATCGTAAGTCACTGTCATCATTTGGAATTTTTGCCAAGCAGTCTGAAAGAGATGACGGACACCCCGGACGATTTATACCGGGGCAGAAGAAACCCCGCTGGCGCGGTCGGCGTAGGCATGGTCGCGCCGCTCACGCGCCTCGTCGCGCAACACGTGGTAGCTGCCGAGCACATCAGTGAACCCTGCCAGATATGCTTCGCTTTCCATTTGCACGACGGCCGTGAGCAACGTGTCGATCTCTTGCCCTCCGTCAAGTGTCGGGCGTCTTACCTCGATTGGAATGTGATCCTGAAGCCGGTCGACAACCGCCTCTACTACCGTACTGTCACCGGAAACCGCCTCGCGATCGTCTGCGAATGCAATCCCGGTTTCCTTTTGGAATGCAAACCGCAGCTCAGAACAGGGCGGCAAGGTGTAAACGTATGCCCGCTTGCTATCGACAGTGCTACGCCAATTCCTAAGGCCCGGGATTCGCACAACGAGCCAGCTGCCAATCTCCGAGTCCATCGGCACCCGGCCACTACGATCCGCGAGGGCTTCCCGGAAGATGCTGTACAGCGTCTCTTTGGTCACCGTTACCGGCTGCTCCTGTAGACGAGACGCTTCGGGTTGATCGCGATAAGCTTGACCCCACCGCAAAAGCTTGTCGTTAACATCGGATAGCGAACCGGTTTCCAAAAACTCCATGTAGCATCGGTCACCGGGGAGCATCGCGGCCTTCATCTGGCGCGCAAAGCCAACCGTCCGTGGCGGCTTCCGCAAATTGACGTGGGAGTAGTCGTACTTGAGGAGATCGTAGAGCATAGCCCCCGATCCGCCATTTTTAAGCTGCCCCTTAAGCAGTTTAAAATACTGTGTATTATACTGCATCGCCGTCCCGACGTTCAGGATGAAATATCTCATATCGCCTTCCTCCAGAGGGACGGCGTTAATTTTGTTAGAAATCAAAAGGAGCCGGATGTAATTCTTCGACATGTATCCGTTGACGCCCTTAGGCTCGATGGGGAGATAGTCATTCGCAATAAGATATTTCAGGACTCCGGCAATATCTCTACCGGCTTCGATCTCTTCGCCCACTGCAAGCAGAGCCATGCCGAGCATGGTGTTATGCTTCTGCACGAGACGGCCCGATTCCGGAACTTCGATTCCGTGTTCGAGACCCATAATGTCGAGAAGCGCTCCCGCGAAGGTCGATTTACCGTTTCGCATCGGCCCCTGCAGCAAGACAGCGGTGCCCGGCTTTTCCTCGGGATTCTGGAAAATGTCGGCTGTCCAACCGAGAAGCCATTCAAAATGCTCCTTGTTGCCGTCGCAGATGATATGGAAGGTGTGCCAAATGAAGCGGCTCCAATCACCTTCTGCCGGAATTTTGTTGAAGCCGCGAAACAGATTGTAAGTGCGCTCCGGCATGGCTTCATCGGGCGTACCCGGTCTGAACTCGACTTGCTCATAACGGCGGGCTTTTTCGGATGCTTCCCAAGCGGCGAAGAGGCGCTTGATTGTCGCGTTGCCATTCTTATCCGCTGCTCCAGCATAAGAATAGTCAGCAAACCAGTTCCGGGCATCTTGGAACGTGAGGAATTCGTCCGGCCCATCACCTTGGATCAAGACGCGGGGCTTGCCGCTGAACTTCACCTTTGCGACGAACTTATTAAGTGCATCAATGCCGTCGTCTATGTCATCGAAAAAGCGTTGCGGTCCCGCCGTCTCGGACGAAGCAGCTTTAGGTTTCGCGTGCCCATCGGCATCATCAAGCACATAGTACGCATCCTCCCAAAGCGCGTTAACCTGAAACCATTCCGCTTCTACTGCTCGCTTGAGCATTACGAGGCGGTCGCGTCCCGCGCATGATTCGTGGCTGCAGCGGAACGCAAACGTCTCGGCGTCGCACCCAGCACTGTGGAGGAAGCAGCCGGGGTCTTCAGGATCGCCGGGGTTGCCGTGATCTTCATCGAACGGGCATTCGACCGTGAACTTGCCCGGCGCGGTTTCCTTGCGAAGTCGATCCTCACAAAAATCCTTGAACAGACTAGAGATATCGAACCCGTCGGCGCGCTTCTTCGCCCAATAGAGAAGGTCAACACCTTTTACGTTCAGGTGCTGTTTTCCACCGCCTCCCATTGCGCTTCCAGCTTGGTCGAACACGTCGTCCACGGTGTTATACTTATGGATCGACACCTTCTCAATTTTCGTCCAGTCGAGCCTATCACCTGCGTTGACAATGATCTTGGCATTGGTCGCCTTCGCATCGCGGCTGGGGAGGTAGAACAGGCGCGAACAATCTCGGGCCGCGCGATCGACCTTGATGCCGAGCATCTGCCCCATGCCGAGGATCATGTCGCCCCACGCCCTGATGGCATCCTTCTGCGCCATCGGCTGTTCAGCGATGACGTAAGGCTTCTGCAAAAGAAGGATGAGCCGGAACTTGTCGATTGGCCGGGTTCGAATGATGTGCTGGATGCCGGTGGCTTCGTGAACTGTCTCCACGTACTCAGCTGATGCTATCACCTCGCGAACGTACTTCGCCTGCTCGGCCAAGAAAAGCTGAATACGCCGGTTGGCATCCGGCCCGATCTCCAGTTCGGTGTCATGCCCGTTTTCACTGGCCCACTTATAGAACATGTCCTTCTTGATTTCGAGGCGGGTCGTTTCGTGCGAGTGCGTCGTATAGGCAACGAAGAACAGTCCCATGGACTGGAGCCTCTTGATCGTGTCAGTCATGGATGCACCGGAGTCCACGTCAAGCCCCATCATGAAGAGCTTTGTCACGGCATTATTGAGCCTGCGTCCATCCATAAGGATGCCAGGCACGAAGCACAAACCGTCCTTCTTGCCGACCCGGACCTTGGAGAGGTTCGAATGCAGAAGATCTTTAAACTTGAATTCCGGCGAGACTTTGAAGGTCTTGTCGTCGCGCTTAGCCGCCGTCGATATTGCGATTTTTGTGTCGAGGATTTCGTTTGAAAGCTCCCCGTAGACCTCCGCTTGATTCAGGGGCATAGACATAGGTGCATCGGTTGAGCGTGGCGGCTCGAACTTGGTATTCTCAGGCATGTTAAATCTCCAAATTACAGACGTGCAGGTCCGTTCGCGCAGATCGCGATTGATCTGCGCGGTTTCAACATTTACTGGCGTCTTTCGGAGTTTGCGGTTCCGGGAGAAGTACCAGCGTAAACGACGTGAAGTGCGGTCAAAGTATCACCTCGCATTGTGAGAGGTAGATATACTTATCTGCGGCGAGAGGGACGCCAGATATATTTACCGACGTCCCTGCACTTCTGGGAACCGCATTCGTTATATAGATGCTGGTTCAATTTCTTAAAAGAGACGAGTTGGAAACATTTCCCCTCAAAACCCATTTAAGACATTGAAATTACACACAAAAATCGACTTAGAAACATTCTTGAGAAATATGGACTAGGTCGCTGAATTTATTGAAGTAACTTCGCCAACCGTCCCGAAGCTTTCAACTCCCCTTAGGGTTGGTTGCGTGCAACGACACAGCAGTTGCTCTTCTCACTCGAAACGGCAATGTTGAGGGCAATCACGGACTGCAATCGCGTGATTCTACCCGAGGTGGAAGCACTGCTTGCTGGGGTGGCAGTTTGCGTATCGATCGGCCATGCCGAGGGGAACCTTTCACCAAATGACCGACCGGCTTATACAAATCGTTGAACGATATTTCTTCCGCCTAAGAGATGAGCGTGGGCTCGGCACCGGTACGAAAGAGCGGTCATATTATCCCGCCCTCGCCGATTTGTTAAATTCCCTTGGGCAGGAATTGAAGCCCAAGGTGATTTGCCTTTCCGACCTCGCCAACACCGGCGCAGGGCATCCGGATTTCGGGTTATACGCCGCCAATCAGATTCAGAAGGGCGAGCCTCGCAAAGGGCAACCGCCCGAACGTGGCGTGGTCGAATTGAAAGGCGTAGCCGATGAAACATGGCTGACTGCCGAAACTAAACAGGTGAGCAAATACTTCGGTGCTTACCGGCTTGTGATTGTTTCAAACCTTCGGGATTTTCTGATAATTGGCGAAGGGCCGAATGGCGAGGCAACGAAGCTAGAAGGCTTTCGGTTGGCGCCTACCGCAAAGGCCTTCTGGGACATGGTGGCGACGCCAAAGAAATCTGCCGAGCTTATTGGTCGAGCTTTTGGAGAATATCTCAAACGAGCGCTCACACAATCGGTTGCTTTGCGGGAGCCAAGAGATGTGGCGTGGTTCCTCGCCTCCTATGCACGGGACGCGTTACAGCGTGTAGAAGAGGCTGGCGAATTACCTGCACTGGCGAATGTCCGATCCTCTTTAGAACAGGCCCTAGGCGTTACCTTCGATGCCGAAAAGGGTGGCCACTTTTTTCGATCCACGCTGGTCCAAACGCTGTTTTATGGCGTGTTCTCGGCATGGGTAATTTGGGCGCGGGAGACACCGCGCTCTTCGCTGAAATTCGATTGGAAGCTAGCGACGTGGCACCTTACGGTTCCTTTCATTCGAACACTGTTCCAGCAAATCGCGAGCCCCGCCCATCTGCAGCCACTTCGGCTTGTAGAAGTTCTGGACTGGACTGCAGCGACCCTCAATCGGGTAGACACCACTGAATTTTTCAAGCGCTTCAACGACGCAGATGCCGTTCAGTTCTTTTATGAACCGTTTCTTGAAGCCTTCGATCCAGAACTTCGGCGTGACCTTGGTGTCTGGTATACGCCGACTGAAGTCGTGGACTACATGGTCGCGCGTGTTGACAAGGCGCTGCGCGACGATCTCGGCATCGAAGACGGTCTTGCATCCGATCGGGTATTCATCCTCGATCCCTGCTGTGGCACCGGGGCTTTTCTCGCGTCTGTTTTGAAGCGAATAGAGGCTAGTTACGAAGCCAAAGGGCTTGGTGCATTGAAGGGCCAGATGGTTAAGCAGGCGGCACTCTCGCGAGTGTTCGGTTTTGAAATTATGCCCGCACCGTTCGTGGTAGCACATCTCCAAGTCGGCCTGACTTTAAGAGATATGGGGGCAACTCTGGACAGCAGCACCGAACGCGCTGGCATCTACCTGACTAATGCCCTGACTGGATGGGAGCCGCACGTCACTAAACCGCTTCCATTCCCCGAGTTGGAGGAAGAACGCTCACGGGCCGATCGCGTGAAGCAGGAAGCCCCCATTCTAGTCGTTATAGGAAACCCACCCTACAACGGGTTTGCGGGTGTTAACGAAGGTAAGGAGGAACGCGCTCTAACAGATGCTTACAAGCAGCCCAAGGCCGTTCGCAGACCAGAAGGACAAGGACTGAATGATTTGTATATCCGGTTCTTCAGAATGGCTGAACGTCGGATAGTCCAAAAAGTTACTGTCGAGAAGACGGATCTCCTATCCGATGCAATGACGTTCCACTACGAGGATGGCGGCAGTGGAATTGTCTGCTTTATCTCGAATTACTCGTGGCTGGACGGTCTGTCATTCACAGCTATGCGGGAACGTTACCTCGAAGCCTACGACGCGATACGAATCGACTGCCTTAATGGTGACCGCTACAAAACCGGCAAAACGACGCCCGATGGCAGACCTGATCCGTCCATTTTCTCAACCGAGCACAATCGAGAGGGTATCCAGGTAGGTACTGCGATTGCGACCTTGATCCGCAAAGAGGCGCATGTGCCGTCTAAATCCGTGGAATTCAGGCATTTGTGGGGAACGCACAAACGTCAAGAATTACTTGATAGTGCGGATACCGATCCGCTCGCGCTGTACCAAACGGTAACGCCTCCACTCCAATTGGGGCTTCCCTTTGTTAGCACCGTTGTCGGTGCGGGCTATCTAGACTGGATATCGTTACCTGATCTGTTCCCAGTCTCCTTCCCCGGAGTTAAAACTAGTCGCGATGAGTTTCTTGTCGACGTCGACCGGGATTCCTTGGAACAAAGGGTGGCGGACTACTTCGATCGCAAGATATCCAATGACGAGACACGAAGTCGATACGCGTCGATAATGACCGCTTCAGATCGGTTCGACCCCATTGCAACCAGAGACACACTCGTAAAGCGCGGCGCAAGAATCGAAAACTTAATCCGTTACGCATATCGCCCGTTCGATGTGCGCTGGCTGTATTGGGAGCCAGAAACAAAACTTCTGGATGAAAAGCGAGCTGACTACTGGCCCCACGCATTCCCCGGAAACATTGCGTTGTCTACGCAACAAAAGCCCCGTGGCGAATGGCAATCGTCCCAGGTGGTCGGTGCCATCGCCTGTCTCGATTTGATCGATAGAGGGGCAACAAATTTCCCTGTTAGTACAAGGGACCCCCTGACCGGCGATCTAACGTACAACACGTCAGCCACTGCTATTTCCCATCTGCGCAGTCTCGGATGTGCTGACGACACTGCATTTTTCAACGCGGTGGCAATCTTACACGCACCGACGTATCGGTTGGACAACGAAGGCGCGCTGCGCATGGATTGGCCACGGATTCCGTTGGCCGGTGATGCCGAATTATTGGCAGCTTCGGCGGCTCTAGGCTCGACATTGGCTTCATTGCTGAACCCAGAGGCTCATGTGGCCGGGGTCTCGACGGGCGCGCTTCGACCTGGACTACGTATCATGGGCCTACCTACCAAGCGGGGCGGCGGTGGGCTGCAAACGTCTGACCTCGCTGTGACCGCTGGCTGGGGGTATTTCCAGATCGATCGCAAGACAGGCAACCGGAAGACGATGGCGGGTCAGGGCCTTATTGTGCCCCGCGACTACAGCTCGGCTGAGCGCGTCGCGCTGGAGCTGGAAGCATCAGTACTCGGGATAACTCCGGATCAACTTCTGGCGTTGGTGGGCGAGCGCGCTGTCGACGTTCACTTAAACGGTGATTCTTGGTGGTCGTGCATACCGGAAAAAATTTGGAACTACTCCTTGGGCGGCTACCAAGTCATCAAGAAATGGTTGAGCTACCGCGAGCAAGGCGTTGTCGGTCGGCCGCTGAAAGCGGACGAAGTCCTCTATGTCTCGCAGATGGTGCGCCGCATTGCAGCTGTCTTGGCAATGGGGCCAGTTCTCGACACCAACTATCACGCGTGTGCAGCAGTTGCGTTGACGTACGAACAACTTAGTCTGTCCAGAGACGCCGCTCGCGAGCGGAAGGAAGCAAAAACGTTAAAGCGCGGGCTCGGTGATACTCGTCACGAGGCCGTCAAGAAGAATGCTCGGAGGACGAAGATTTTATCTCGCACGGGGACGACGTGAGGTGCGGATAATGGTTAGGAAAGAGGCTAGGAAAGTGGTTAGGATCACTTCCTAACATATTGATTTATATTCAACTTTTCCATACCACGCAATTCGACATGTACTACTCGGCCTAACAGCCAGTTTCGGACCCGTCATCGGCGGGTCCGTCTCAAACAAAAGGCCGGCTTTCGCTAGAAAGCCGGCCTTTTGTTTGATGAGCCACTGTCGGCTCTATTTCTTCTTCAGCCGTTCCTTCAGAAGATTGAGATATTCCTCGTTACCATCCGGTTGCGCGCTTACAGCTATCGGGGCCTTGCATGTGGGTTTGTAGTCGATCGCCATACCGGCCTTGACGCAAACACCGACCTGCCAGCCGGGCGGCAGCGCCGAGAGATCGACATCTTTCCATTTCGGATGACCACTCGCCTGCAGCTTGTCGAGATTGTTGAGGATGAGGCTGGAAAACTCCGAGACCGCCTTGCAGCTTTCCCGCTGGTAAGCGTTGCGCTTGACGTCATAGTCATAGGTCATCATCACAGCCTTGACCGCGATCAGATCGACAGGCTCCTTCTGGAAGGCATAGGTTCCGCTATCGATACGCGACGGTGTATAGGTTGCAAGCAGCGGTGCTTCGGTGATGGGTACGAGATGGAATTTCGTGCCGTCTATCGGATTGTTCTTGAACAGCGCTGCTGGCGCACCGGCAACGTAGAAAAAGGCGTCGATCTCGCCAGAGAGCAGCTTTGGCAAGGCTGCATCCGGATTGAGCGGGACCCGCTCCCCAGTCTTCACCTGCAGGATGTCGAGGATCAGCGAAGAGGTCAGAAACGTGCCGCTGTCCTTTACCCCGACGGCAACCTTCTTGCCGGCGAGATCTCCCATGTCCTTGATATCGGCACGGGCGAGAACATGGATTTCCTCGTTATAGAGCGGAAACATAATGCGCACGCCGCGCACGGCCTGCTGCACTTCCGGATCATCGGCTTCGAATGTTTTCAGATATTCGAGCACATCGCTCTGAACGATACCGAACTGGGTGTTCTTGCTGTTGCGGACACCGACAAAATTCTCAAGCGATCCCGCGGATTCCTTGACGTTGAGTGTCAGGCCACAGGTCTTACCGAGCGTTGCGACATCCCGCCCGATCTGAATATAGGTGCCCTGTGGCCCACCGGTCATGATGTTTTTTTCGAACTCGGCAGCCGATACCGGATTGAGCGCAAGCGCCGCGAGGATCGCAGCGGCCACAAAAGCCTGTCGCAACATCATGTTTCTCCACGTAAGGCGCCGCCGGGCTGGCAGATGCCGGTTGTCAGCAATCACTCTTGAAATCGCGCATCAGATTGCGCATCAGGATCAGCGGTACTTTGTCAAAGACGCTTTCCAGTGCATCGGTGACGCAGGCACCTGACGCCAGCTGGTCTTTCAGCCGCTGCTTCTTCTCGTCGTCCAGAAAGCCCACACCACGGGTCGTGCCAATGATGTTGTCCACCATCTGCCGGTCGCGCGGCAGCAATCCAATGCCTGGGGCAGGCTGGCTGGTCTCTGATATGGTCTTGTCGATCACCGGCATATCGGATGGCGTTTGCGCGGTCATTCTGTCTGCGGCTGCGGCCTGATCTTCAAGCCTCTTCTGCAGCGCCGTAACTTTCTGGCGTTCTTCGCCAAGGCTTTGTTCCAGCGTCCGGATCTCTGCGTCACGGGCCAGATCGAGCGCCGATTTGGAGGTCGCTTTTTTCTCTGCTTCCGCTATCTTCTGCTCCAGCGCCTTCTGCGCGGCCACCGTATCGGCCATTGCCCTCTCGAGCGCCGCCTTCAAGCCGGTTATCTGCTTGTTCAGGGCAAGCTTATCAGCACCCAGATTTTGCGCCTCTGTTCGGGCATCGGCAGAAGCGGTTTGGGCTGTGCTCAGCTGCTCATTCAGTCCGGCAATCGTTGCCGTAAAATCATCAGCGTCTGACTTCGACGCAGTCTTTTCGGTCACAAGCAGTTTTTCGAGCGCGGCAATATCCGCGTCGCGCTTGTCCAAGAGCCGATTGAGCTTGGGAACCTCATTGAGTTTCAGGTCGGCGTAGTCTTTTTCAAGTTCCTCGGCCCAGTTCCCGGAATTCTTCTTGAGATTGACGAGATCGTTGCTCGCCTTGTCCTTTTCCGCCGTGACTTTGGCAAGTTCGGCCGTAAGCGAGGTTGCCTTGGACCTCAGCGCGGCGATATCGGCCTGCATGTTCTGCCGGGCAAACCAGAAATAGCCCCCGGCGGCAATCAGCGCCACGCAGAGCACGGCCGGCAGCAGAAGGCCGGACGAGCCACGGCCACGTGTTACCTGTTGGTCCCTACCCCACTGATTGCTCATGCAATATCTGCCATCGAAGACTCCTCATAAGTGAGGTACGATGATTTTCATGGTGAGGCAAGCAACAGCGTATGGCGATGCTGCCTCGTCGTTCCGGGCCGCAGTGAGCCTATGTCCCGCCTGAGCTTCGCTATTGATGTTTGAGGAAAAACCACCACATACTAGAGCGAAAGGAACCTAACATGATGAAACAAAGAGACGCAAAATTTCAGATTGGACAGGTTGTTCGCCATCGCGTGTTTCCATTCCGCGGCGTCATATTCGACGTCGACCCGGAATATGCCAACACCGAGGAATGGTGGAATTCAATTCCCGCTGAAGTCCGCCCGACCAGGGACCAGCCGTTTTACCATCTGCTCGCCGAGAATGAGGAGACGGAATACGTCGCCTATGTCTCCGAACAGAACCTCATTTCGGATGAAAGCGGAACGCCGGTGCGCCACTCGCAGGTGAACGCATTCTTCGATCCGGAGACTGTCGGACAGTACAAGCCGAAAGCGGTCGTCCAGCACTGAGAACAATCCATCAGGCTCGACCTTAAACACAAAAAGCCGCCGCGAGATTATCGCGGCGGCTTTTGTTAGATGAAGCAGGCAATTAGTTTGCCGTTGCAGCCTTCTGGGCGTCTTCAAGCTTCTTGCGGGCGTCTTCAGCCTTCTTCTGCATTTCTTCCTGCAGCAGGCGCTGGCGCTCTTCGAGCTTGGACTGTTCGATCGGCTCACCGTCGAAAACGCCGGTGAATCCACCGAGCGAAATCTTGATCGGGTTCGGCGCGCGCTGGAAATTGACCGACGTGAACACGACTTCGCCGCCCTTCTTCAGGGTGGCAAGAACAGCATCGCTGAGCGGCACTTCGGCAACGCACTTGTCAGGCATGCAGATGGCGTAATCGAGTTTGGCACCCTTGCCGCCATCGATCTGCATCTGGATACCCGGCGGAATGAGACGCGCCGAGGGAACCGAAACCTGCAGAACTTTGCGGTTAACCTTGCCCTGGACACTGATCAAGCCAACGGCGGTGATCAGCTGGCCGTTGCTGGCCGTCAACAAGTTCTGCACGATGCACACATCGTTGTCTTCCTGCTTGGTGCAGACCTTGAACCAGCCCTGGGGCGGACGGCCGGCACCGGCAGCCTGCTGTGCGAAAGATGCAGCGGGCGTCGCGGCAACAGCAAGTGCGCCGGCGAATGCCGACAAAGCAGCCTTTTTGGTGAAGTTCGACTTGAAGATCATAATGATATCCGTCTCCTGAATTCCGGTGTCTGAGCAGTCTAAAGACGCTCGTGATCAATGGTCAGCTGCCCGCTCTCCTGTTGGGCAAATGAGGCAATTGCATGACCCTCGTCTCCGGGAACACCTGTTACAGCGAGCGGCGACGGATATCCAGCCTCTCTGCCATTTTTTTACGTTCCGTTCTTGGGCAGGCATCGGCTTTTAAAGTATCGGTTGGTTGGAAATGCTGGTCAACGTGTTAATTTGCCGTGATTCACGAGCCGACGATAGCAGGAGGCGGGCTTTGCGCGCATTATTTTTGGGTTTGATTTCGGTGCTGGCGACGCTCTGTACCGGTGTGACAGCACAGGCGGAACCGGTTCACGGGATCGCCATGCATGGCCAACCCGCCCTACCCGCCGATTTCAAGAACTTCCCTTACGTCAAGCCAGACGTCAAGAAGGGCGGCCGCGTCTCCTATGGTGTCGTCGGCACGTTTGACAGTCTCAACCCGTTCATCCTGAAAAGCATGCGCACCACGGCGCGCGGCATGCTCGATCCGGAATACGGCAATCTCGTCTATGATTCGCTGATGCAGCGCTCGCGCGACGAAGCCTTTTCGCTCTATGGCCTACTGGCCGAGACGGTGGAGTGGGATGACGACCGCAGCTTCATCCAGTTCAACCTCAATCCGAAGGCGAAGTGGGCCGATGGCCAGCCAGTGACGCCGGAGGATGTGATCTTCACGTTCGAACTGTTTCGCGACAAGGGCCGCGCCCCATTCAGCACGCGGCTTTCAAAGGTCGACAAGATCGAGAAGGTTGGCGATCGCAGTGTTCGCTTCACCTTCAACGATCAGGCCGACCGCGAATTTCCGCTTTTGATCGCCTCAACGCCGATCCTGCCGAAACACGCGACCGATGTGGCGACGTTCGACCAGACCTCGCTTAAATTCCCGATCGGCTCCGGCCCCTATCGTGTCGCCGAGGTCAAGCCCGGAGAGCGGATCGTCTACAAGCGCAACCCCGACTATTGGGCAAAGGATCTGCCGACAAAGGTCGGCTTGGACAATTACGACGAGATTTCTGTCGAATATTTCCTGCAGGAGAATTCCTTGTTCGAGGCCTTCAAAAAGGGCGAGATCGATATTTACCCGGAAGGCAGCCCGACGAAATGGTCGCGAAACTATAACTTTCCGGCCGTTCAGTCCGGCAAGGTGATCAAGGAGACGTTTACGCCGAAGACACCGTCCGGCATGCTCGGTTTCGTCTTCAACACGCGCCGGCCGATGTTCGAAAACCCGAAACTGCGCCAGGGACTGGCCCTGGTGTTCGATTTCGAATGGGTCAACAAGAACCTCTACGACAATGCCTATACCCGCACGCAGAGCTTTTGGCAGAACTCAGCTCTTTCCTATCTCGGTGCGGCGGCCGATGACCGCGAACTCGGGATACTCGGCGACATCCGGAACCGCATCAATCCATCGGTTCTCGATGGAAGCTACCGTCTGCCCGTGACCGATGCCTCGGGGCGCGACCGCAACGTGCTGCGCGAAGCCGTGACGCTGCTGCGTGAAGCTGGATATGGCATCAAGGATGGCAAGATGCTCAGCGCCAACGGTACGCCGCTCGCCTTCGAGATTATGACCCAGAACGAAGGGCAGGAGAAAATGGCGCTCGCCTACCAGCGCTCTCTCGCAGCACTTGGCATCAAGGCGTCGGTTAGAACCGTCGATGACTCGCAGTATCAGCAGCGCACCCAATCTTTTGACTATGATATCATCGTGAAGTCCTTCCCGTCCTCCCTGTCGCCGGGCATCGAACAGGTTGGCCGCTGGTCTTCCGAATCACGCGACCGCCAAGGCAGTGATAATTTTGCAGGAGTCGCCGACAAGGATGTCGATACGTTAATCAACGCCATCTTGCGCGCCGTGAGCCTCGAAGACTTCACGGCTGCTGTGAGGGCGCATGACCGCCTACTGGTCTCCAATTTCTATCTGGTGCCGCTCTACCATGTCGATTCGCAGTGGGTCGCCCGGGAGAAGCACATTGGCCGCCCCAGTGTCGTGCCGCTCTACGGCTACCAGCTGCCGGCATGGTTTGACGAAACTGTGCAGTGATGCGGAAATGATGGCGGTATACTTTTGGTAACGCATTGAAAGCGCAAACCGGGACGCCTATGTCGCTGATCAACGATTTTCAGCGCGAGGAGCAAGCGCCATGAACCATGTCAATATCGATGTCGTCTCCGACGTTGTCTGCCCCTGGTGTTATCTCGGCAAGGCGAGGCTCGATCAGGCGATCGCGAATGTCGCCAATGATATCCTCGTCACCGTCAACTGGCGGCCGTATCAGCTCAATCCCGACCTGCCGCTGGAGGGCGTCGATCATAAAGCCCATCTCGCTGCCAAGCTCGGCGGCCAGGCGGCGGTCGATCGCGCGCATGAAATGCTGGCAGGGCTTGGCGAACAGGACGGCATTGCGTTTGATTTCGATGCCGTAAAGATCAGCCCCAACACGCTCGATGCGCACCGGTTGATCAGGTGGGCGCTGACGGAAGGCGGAGACACTCAGAACGAAGTCGCCGCCTTGCTGTTCAAGGCTAATTTTGAACAGGGCCGCAATATCGGCGATCACGCGGTGCTGCTGGACATTGCGGCCGAGGCTGGTCTCGATCGTACCGTCATTGCCGCATTGCTAGCTTCAGATGCGGACAAGGACGCGGTTTCCGAGGAAATCGAGATGGCGCGCGGTATGGGCGTCACCGGCGTTCCCTGCTTCATCGTCGATAGCAAATATGCCGTCATGGGCGCACAGTCGGTCGAGGTTCTGGAAGACGCCCTGCGTGATATTGCCAAGATGAAAGATACGTCGCAGATCAATTGAGCCTGCGTCATCCGGTAAATTTAGAAAGCCGCGCGAAAACACTTCGCGCGGCTTTCTTTGTTTGTTGTCAGCTCTTTGCCAGTCCGGCCAGCTGCGTCATGACGACGGCAGCGCCCGCCAGCCGCTTCTCCGGCGTCGGGAAATCGCGCTGGAAGAAAATGCTGTGATCCGGACGGATCTTCGCCATGATGCCTTGCTTGGCGATATAGCCGACCAGCGCACCCGGATTGGGGAATTCGCGGTTGCGGAACTGCACCACGACACCCTTTGGACCTGCATCGAGTTTCTCGACATTGGCGGTGCGGCAGAGCGACTTGATATAGACGATCTTCAACAGATGCTGGACTTCCAGCGGCAGCGGACCGAAACGGTCGATCAGCTCGGCGCCGAAGGCATCGATATCGCCCAGCTCGGTGATCTCGCCCAAACGGCGGTAGAGGCCGAGGCGCAGGTGCAGGTCCGGAACATAATCGTCCGGGATCATCACTGGCGTTCCGACGGAAATCTGCGGCGACCAGCCACTATCGGCAATCTCCTCGTCGCCCTTGAGTTCGGCAACAGCCTCTTCCAACATCTGCTGGTAAAGTTCAAAGCCAACTTCCTTGATATGGCCCGATTGCTCGTCACCGAGCAGGTTGCCGGCGCCACGGATATCAAGGTCGTGGCTTGCCAGCTGGAAGCCCGCACCGAGAGTATCGAGCGACTGCAGCACCTTGAGGCGGCGCTCCGCCATGCCCGTCAGCGTCCGGTTGACCGGCAGCGTGAACAGCGCGAAGGCGCGGACTTTGGAGCGGCCGACACGGCCTCTGAGCTGATAGAGCTGCGCCAGACCAAACATGTCGGCGCGGTGGACGATCAGGGTGTTGGCCGTGGGCACATCGAGACCGGATTCGACGATCGTCGTTGAGAGCAGAACATCGTAGCGGCCCTCATAGAAGGCGTTCATGATGTCTTCGAGTTCGGTGGCCGGCATCTGTCCGTGGGCGACGGCAACCTTCAATTCCGGCACGTCGGATTTGAGGAAGTCGTGGATTTCCGAGAGATCAGCCAGACGCGGGCAGACGTAAAAGCTCTGGCCGCCGCGATAGTGTTCGCGCATCAAGGTCTCGCGGATCACCAGGGCATCGAATGGCGAAATGAACGTGCGCACCGCCATGCGATCGACCGGCGCCGTGGTGATCAGCGACAGTTCGCGAACGCCCGTCAGCGCCAGTTGCAGCGTGCGCGGGATCGGCGTTGCCGACAGTGTCAGCACGTGCACGTCGGATTTCAGCTCCTTCAGCCGCTCCTTGTGCTTGACGCCAAAGTGTTGTTCCTCGTCGATGATCAACAGGCCGAGATTGGCAAAATTGATCGAAGTGCCGAGCAGCGCATGTGTACCGACGACAATATCGGTCTTGCCTTCCGCCACTTCCTTCTTGGTCAGCGCCAGTTCCTTGGAGCCGACGAGACGCGACGCCTGTGCGATGCGCACCGGAAGCCCGCGAAAACGCTCGGTGAAGGACTTGAAGTGCTGGCGGGCGAGCAGCGTCGTCGGCACGACCACGGCCACCTGCACGCCATTCATGGCAGCGATGAAAGCAGCGCGCAGAGCCACCTCGGTCTTGCCGAAGCCGACGTCGCCGCAGACAAGCCGGTCCATTGGACGGCCAGCGCCAAGATCGTCGCGAACGGCCTCGATCGAGGTCATCTGATCTTCGGTCTCGTCATAAGGGAAGCGCGCCGCAAATTCGTCGTAGAGGCCTTCCGGCGTGGTCAGCACCGGCGCATGCCGGGTCAGCCGTTCGGCAGCGATCCGGATCAGGCCACCGGCCATATCCAGCAGGCGCTTCTTCAGTTTGGCCTTGCGGGCCTGCCAGGCGACGCCGCCCAGCTTGTCGAGCACGGCGTCGCTGCCCTCGGAGCCGTAGCGCGACAGAAGTTCGATGTTTTCAACCGGCAGGAACAGCTTCGCCTCATCGGCGTAGACCAGCTCCAGACAGGCATGCGGCGCTCCGGCTGCCTCGATGGTGCGCAGGCCGATAAACCGGCCGATACCATGCTCCGCATGCACGACGATGCTGCCCTCATCGAGGCCAGCGACCTCGGCGATGAAATCGGCACCGCGCTTACGGCGTTTTGAGCGGCGCACCATGCGGTCGCCGAGAATGTCCTGTTCGCCGATGACGACGAGATTGCCGGTTTCAAAGCCGCTTTCGAGGCTAAGGACAGCCGACGCCGCCTCCCCGGATTTCAGGCTGTTGAGTTCGGACAGCGCCTTGATCGGCTTGATGTTGGCAAGGCCGTGTTCAACTAGCACCTGCAGAAGGCGGTCCAACGACCCCTCCGACCATGCGGAGATCAGCACCTTGGCACCCTTGGCACGACGGTCGGCGATGTATTTGACGGCCAAGTCGAAGACGTTGACGCGCTCGGCGTCGCTGGTCGCTTCCGTCGCATTCTTCGCCCAGCGCACGCCGAGCCGCGCATCGACGGTAATCACCTGGCGTGCTTCACCCTCATGCTCGCTGAATGGCGAGAGGCGGACGGCATTACGCGACACCAGAGCAGCATTAAACGCTTCGACGCTCAGATACAGCATCTCCGGCGGCACCGGCTTATAGGGCGTGCCTTGCGAAATCTGTGACTTGCTAGGCGACGCCGACAACTGGCGGGCCTCGTAATAATCCTGAACCAGCTTGGCGCGCTCGGCTGCGGCTTCGCGAACCACATGATCGGTGACGATATGGAAACCGGCGAGATAATCGAACACCGTATCGAGGGTGTCGTAGAACAGCGGCAGCCAGTGTTCCATGCCGGCATAACGACGGCCTTCAGAGACCGCCAGATAGAGCGCGTCATCGCGGGTGGCCGCGCCAAACATCGACAGATATTGTGTGCGAAAATGGCTGATCGTCTCCGGCGTAAGCGATACCTCGCTCATCGGGTTCAGATCGAGCGAGCGGGCCTGGCCGGTGGTGCGCTGGCTGGCCGGATCGAAGGACCGGATGCTTTCGAGCGTATCGCCGAAGAAGTCCAGACGGACGGGTTCGTCGCTGCCGGGAACAAAGACATCGAGAATGCCGCCCCGCACCGCATATTCGCCGACTTCGCGAACGGTGGCGACGCGCTCGAAGCCGTTACGCCCAAGGCGGGCTGCTATATCATCCATCCGGATGCTGGCACCCGGGCGGGCCGAAAAGGCAAGGCTCTCGATGATATCCTGTGGCGCCATCTTCTGCAGGGCGGCGTTGACAGTAACGAGCACGATGGCCGGATGTGGCTTTTTCGCATGCGCAATCAGGCCGCTCAGCGTTGCCAGCCGCCGCGCCGACGTATCGGCGCTGGGGGAAACACGGTCATAAGGCAGGCAATCCCAACCCGGCAGTGTCAGCACCGGAATATCCGGCGCTGCGAACCCCAGCATCTGTTCGACATCGGCAATGCGCTGGCCATCGGAAAGGATATAGGCGACGGGGCCGTTGGCGCGGGCGAGCTCGGCGAGGATCAGCGGCTCGACACCGGCTGGGACCGGACCGATGGTCAGCTCGCGGCTGGCACGCGCGACTTTCTTGGGATCAAAACCGGCAATCATCAGGCGTTTTTGTCCTTGTGATCAAACAGCACGTCAAAATCAGGCCGATACGCGTTGATGCGCTCGAACAATGGTGTCCGAAACCGCTCAGGCACCGGCTGCGACCCGATAATCCACTTGACCAAATCATTGTCCTCTTCGGCCATGATGGTCTCAAGCTCGTCGAGATCACTATCGGCCAGGCCGGCCAGCTCGTTATCGGCAAATTGCCCGAAAACCAGATCCATCTCGCGAACACCACGGTGCCAGGCGCGGAAAAGAATCCGTTTGCGGCGCGGATCGAGATCGGCGCTGGTGCGGGTGATGCCGGTCATGAAAAGTCCTTCCTGTCGCCGCGTCGCTGAGGGCGGCGTATCGCTATGGCTCTATAAACGCTGAAAAGAGTATTGTCAGCCTTGCCAAAGACCTAATCCTCGTTTCAGTCTGCCCCGCATGCGCCCTGCCCTTCTCGACCCACTTTTTGCCCCCCTCAACTCGCTTCCCGGCATTGGCCCGAAAGCGGGAGAACTTTATGCGCGGCTGCTTGGCCTCGAAAGCATTGATGACTGCCGGGTGATCGACCTCGTCTTCCACGCACCGCATTCGCTGATCGACCGGCGCCACCAACCGGGCATTGCGCGTGCGCCGCAGGGCGTCATTGTCACCATCACCGGCCGGGTCGACCGGCACCAACCACCGCCGCCGCGCACCAGCCAGCCCTACCGCGTCTTCCTGCACGATGACACTGGCGAGCTTGCCCTGACATTCTTCCGGGTCAAGGGAAACTGGCTGGAAAAAGCGTTGCCGGTCGATGAGACCGTAACGGTCAGCGGCAAGGTCGACTGGTTCAACGGCCGCCCATCGATGGTGCATCCCGATTATATGGTGCGGGCGAGCGAGGCTGAAAACCTGCCGCTGGTCGAGCCGGTCTATCCGCTGACGGCAGGCTTATCAGCCCGCATCCTGCGCAAGGCAGTCGAAGCGGCTCTGCCTCGAATCCCCGACTTCCCGGAATGGATCGAAGAAGCCTTGATGCTAAAACAGGGCTTTCACTCCGTGCGCGACTGTTTCGTTGCCCTGCATGATCCGCGCGACGGAACCGATCTCGACCCACAGGCGCCGGCACGGCGGCGCCTTGCCTATGACGAGTTTCTGGCCGGACAACTCTCCCTGTCTCTCGTGCGGCAGCGATTGCGCAAGGTCGCCGGAATACCGGTGCATGCAACGGGAAAGCTGAGCAGGCCGGTCCTTACCGCACTGCCGTTTTCGCTGACGGGTAGCCAGACAGTGGCGATCGACGAAGTCTTGAAGGACATGGCAGGCACCGAGCGGATGCTCCGTCTGCTGCAGGGCGATGTCGGTTCGGGAAAAACGGCAGTGGCGCTGATGTCGATGCTGGCTGCGGTGGAGGCCGGTGGTCAGGCGGTGTTGATGGCACCAACGGAAATTCTCGCTCGTCAGCACTTCGCCACGCTGTCGAAGATGGCAGCCCCCGCTGGTGTCACCATAGATGTGCTGACCGGCCGCACCAAGGGCCGCGAGCGGGACGCCATACTGGAACGTATCGCATCCGGCGAGACGCAGATCGTTATCGGTACGCATGCGCTGTTCCAGGATACCGTCGTCTACAACAATCTTCTTTTGGCCGTCGTCGATGAACAGCACCGTTTCGGTGTGCACCAGCGCTTGCGGCTGACGGCCAAGGGGATTTCCCCGCATATGCTGGTCATGACCGCAACCCCCATCCCGCGCACGCTGGTTCTGGCAGCATTCGGCGATATGGACGTCTCGAAACTCACCGAGAAACCGGCGGGGCGAAAGCCGATCCAGACGGTGACGGTGTCGACCGAGCGCACCGGCGAAATCGTCGAGCGGCTGCGAACGGCACTGGCAGAGGGCAAAAAAGCCTATTGGATTTGCCCGCTGGTCGAAGAATCGGAAGCGTCCGACCTGATGTCCGCCGACGAACGTTTTCAAAGCCTCGACAAGCAGTTCGGTCCGAATGTCGGTCTGGTGCACGGGCGGATGAACGGCGCGGAAAAAGACGCAGTGATGCTTGCGTTTAAGAATAGTGACATCCGTCTTTTGGTCGCAACCACTGTCGTTGAAGTCGGGGTCGATGTGCCGGATGCGACAATCATGGTGATCGAGCACGCGGAGCGCTTTGGGCTGGCTCAGCTGCATCAGTTGCGCGGCCGCGTCGGCCGTGGTGACGAAGCCTCGACCTGTATCCTGCTTTACAAGGGGCCGCTCAGCGAAAACGGCCGGGCGCGCCTGTCGATCCTGCGTGACACAGAGGACGGCTTCCTGATCGCCGAAGAGGATCTAAAACTGCGCGGCGAAGGCGAATTGCTCGGCACCCGCCAGTCCGGCACGCCCGGCTTCCGTATTGCCAGCTTGGAGGCTCATGGCGACCTGTTGGAAATCGCCCGCAAGGATGCGGCCTATATCATCGAGCGCGATCCAGACCTCACGACTGCGCGCGGCGAGGCATTGCGGACGCTGCTTTATCTGCATCGACGGGACGAAGCGATCCGCTTTCTCAGGGCCGGCTAAGCGTCTTGCCACGTTTGACGGGGGATGTTGTGTCCTGCGTGACCGCCAGAGCTTTCGGCAGATAGTCGGGAGCAACAAGGCCGCCGGACAGCAACAGCTTTGCGGCATCTTCCGGGCTCATGTCCAGCGGCACGATCTTTTCGCGCTGTACGAAAATCAGGAAACCGGCGGTCGGTACCGGCGTGGGTGGCAGGAACACGGCAACCATGTCCAGGCCGCGTTCGGTAAATTTGACCGCGATCTCGCCCTTAGCATCCGTGGCAATAAACACCAGCGCCCAGAGGCCCGGGCTTGGATATTCGATCAGGCCAGCCTTCTTGAACGAATTCGACTGATCCTGCAGCACTGTCTGAAATATCTGCTTCAGGCCCTTGTAGATAGGTCGAACCAAGGGCGTGCGAACAAGCAGCGATTCGCCGAAGCCGACGACACTGCGGCCGATCAGGTTCGCCGTGAAGAAGCCGACCAGCGTGATCAGCATCAATGCCGTCAGCAAGCCGAATCCGGGCACCGGATAGGGCAGGAAATTATCCGGGTTGTAATCAAACGGCAGATAGGGCTTCACCCAGCTGTCGGCCCAGAGAATGAACGACCAGGTAATCCAGGCTGTGATGGCGAGTGGCGCACAGATGATCAGGCCGGTCAGGAAATAATTCCTCAACCGCGTGGCGAAAAACCCACGTGCCGGTTTGTCAGTCATGCCGCTCCGTCTATTCGTCTACGTCAGCGTAAAACGCCGCGTGATATGTCACAATGCCGGACGCCCCCTGCGAGAACAAGGGCTGCGCCAAAAAATACTGCGGCGCACAATCGCGGAGAATAAGCTGGGGATCGTTTCGGAACCCAAACTTCCGATAAAGATCCGGATCGCCCATCACCACACAACCGCCCACTGATTGCTCTCGCAGCATAGCCAGCCCGCGGCGGATTAAGGCAACACCGATGCCCTGCCCCTGACATGCCGGCAAAACCGATAGCGGGCCGAGCCCGAACCAGTCCTTCGAACCGTCTGACAGTTCGACAGGCGAAAATGCGATATGCCCAACGATCCCGTCATCCACCACGGCAACCAGCGACATGCTCAAAACACCCGCTTGCCGCAAGCGATCGATGATCCGATGTTCCGTTTGATCGCTGTACGGATGATCCTCGAAGGCGGCGGCGGTGACGCCCCGAATCGCCGCGACATCCGCCGGCCCTTCGGGACAAATTATCATTCAACCGTGACCGATTTTGCCAGATTGCGCGGTTGATCGACGTCGGTGCCCATAATGACGGCGGTATGATAGGCCAAGAGCTGGATCGGCAACGAGAAGATCATCGGCGCGATGATTTCGTCGACATTCGGCAACACGATCGTGCTCATCGTCTCGAGCTTGGAGGCGCTCGCGCCCTTCTCGTCAGTGATGAAGATGATACGACCGCCGCGTGCCGCCACTTCCTGCATGTTCGATACGGTTTTTTCGAAGAAACGGTCATGAGGCGCGATGACGATGACCGGCATATTTTCGTCGATTAGGGCGATCGGGCCATGCTTCAACTCGCCGGCAGCATAGCCCTCAGCGTGGATGTAGGAAATTTCCTTGAGTTTTAGCGCGCCTTCCATCGCCAGCGGATAGCTGGTGCCACGGCCAAGATAGAGTACGTCCTTGCATTTCGACAGTTCCCGCGCCAGGCTTTCGATCGTCGGCTGGATCGAGTTCAGTACCTTACCCATGATGCGTGGCATTTCGGCGAGGCTACGGACCAGAACCTTTTCTTCGGCCTCGGAAACGGTACCGCGTGCCCGGCCGGCGCCGATCGCAAGAGCTGCCAGCACGGACAATTGGCAGGTGAAAGCCTTTGTCGAGGCGACGCCGATTTCCGGGCCTGCCAGGATCGGGAAGATCGCATCGGATTCACGCGCGATGGTCGATTCCTTGACGTTGACGACGGCGCCGATCTTCAGACCGTTTTCCTTGCAATAACGCAGCGAGGCCAGCGTGTCGGCGGTTTCGCCGGACTGCGAGATAAACAGCGCCGCCGATTGCGGCGAGAGCGGGATGTCGCGGTAGCGGAATTCCGAGGCGACATCGATTTCGACCGGCAGGCGGGCGTAACGTTCGAACCAGTATTTACCGACGAGGCCAGCAAGATAGGCGGTACCGCAAGCAGAAATGGCAAGGCTCGGCACCTTGGCGAAATCGATTGCCGCTGCGATCGGATTGACCTTGTTTTCGATGAAATCGACGTAATGACTAAGCGCGTGCGAAATCACTTCCGGCTGTTCGTAGATTTCCTTTTCCATGAAATGACGATGATTGCCCTTATCGACCATATAGGCGGCAGCCACAGATACCTGGCGCGGGCGGGAGACTGGCTTTCCGTCATGATCGAGGATCTCGATACTGTCGGCTGTCAACACGGCCCAATCGCCATCGATCAGATAGGTAATTTCATTGGTGAAGGGCGACAATGCGATCGCATCGGAACCGAGGAACATCTCGCCCTTGCCGAAACCGACGGCGAGCGGCGGGCCGCTGCGGGCAGCCATGATCATATCAGGCGCATCCTGAAAAATGACAGCCAGTGCATAGGCACCAGTAACACGGCGCAGCATCGCCTGCATGGCGTCCCGGTGGCCCATGCCGTCGCGGATCAGCTGTGCGAGCAACTGTGCAACGACCTCGGTGTCGGTCTGTGTCTTGAAGGTCGCTCCAGCTGCAGAAAGCTCGTCCTTCAATTCGGAAAAATTCTCGATGATGCCGTTATGGACAACAGCAACGCCGTCGGTGAAATGCGGATGGGCGTTGTTTTCGGTCGGCGCGCCATGGGTCGCCCAGCGCGTGTGAGCAATGCCTGTCTGGCCAGCCAGCGGTTCGCCACGCAGCTTGGTTTCGAGGTTGACAAGTTTGCCTTCGGCGCGGCGGCGTTCGAGCACACCGTCATGGATCGTCGCGACACCGGCGGAATCATAACCGCGATATTCGAGGCGCTTCAGCGCATCGACAAGACGCTCGGAGACAGGCTGGTTTCCAACGATACCGACGATGCCGCACATATGGTTCTTCTCCGCAATTTCTTCGCAAGACCGGCGCTAATGAAGGGCCGCCCGCCAACATACTTTTTTAAGATGCCGCTTTGGTACCGGATTTCGAAAAATGCGCAATCAGCCCGAAACTCACTTTCGATTTCAGGCTTTAACCGTAGCTTTGGCGGGATGCTATTTCTTTCTGGCAGTCTTTTCTGCCTGATAGCGCTCACGCAGGATTTTCGCCCGGCCGGGCTTGATCTCCTGTCGCGCCCGTCCGAAGGCGACCGCATCGGCTGGTACATCCACCGTCACGACGCTGCCGGATGCCACCAGCGCGCCGTCGCCAATGGAAACCGGCGCGACCAGCGACGAATTGGAGCCGATGAAAGCATCGGCACCGATGCGGGTGATGTGCTTGTTGACGCCGTCGTAATTGCAGGTGATCGTGCCTGCGCCGATATTGGTGTTCTCGCCGACGAACGCATCGCCGATATAGGTCAGGTGGTTGACCTTGGCACCTGCGCCGATCTCGGCCTTCTTCACCTCACAGAAATTGCCAACCTTGGAGTGGGAGCCGAGATTGGCACCCGGCCGCAGGCGCGCATAGGGGCCTACGGTTGCCTCGGCACCAACATACGCACCCTCGATATGCGAGAAAGCGTGGATGATAGCGCCGCTTTCGATGGTAACGCCGGGTCCGAAAACCACATTGGGCTCGATCAGAACGTCCTGCGCAATCTGCGTATCGAAAGCCAGAAAAACGGTTTCAGGTGCAATCATCGACACACCGGAGACCATCATCTCGTGTCGGCGGCGCTTCTGCCAGATGGCCTCGATCATCGCCAGTTCGGCGCGGTTGTTGCAGCCGGTCAGCTCCGTTTCCGGCGCCTCGACGGCGATTGCCTTGCCGCCCTCAGCACGGACGATCTCGACAATGTCCGTCAGGTAGTATTCGCCTTTAACATTGGAATTGCCGATTTTGCCGAGCAATTCCAACGCCTTGGCGCCGTTGATCGCCATCAGGCCACCGTTGCAATAGCTGATCTTCTTTTCGTCCTCGGTTGCGTCCTTCTGTTCGCGAATAGCGACCAAGGCTCCATTCTCGACAAGCAACCTGCCGTAACCGGTGGGGTCGGCGGTCTGAAAGCCGATGACGACGACATCGTTGCCTTCGGCCAGTCCCTGCCGTGCGGCCAGAAGCGGCGCCGCAGTGATCAGCGGCGTATCGCCGAACACGACGAGAACATCGTCATAGCCTTTGGCGATGGCGTCCTTTGCCGCGAGAACGGCATGGCCGGTCCCGAGGCGTTCGGTCTGGAGAAATGCCGACATATCGATATCGTTGCGGGCGGCGGCGGATTGAACCGCTTCGGCATCACGGCCAAGAACCAGCGCCACCGAGGAAATCGAAGCGTTTACCAGCGATTCCACCACATGCGCGATCATCGGCCGGCCGGCGACTGGGTGCAGCACCTTCGACATCGACGATTTCATCCGGGTGCTTTCCCCCGCAGCCAAAACAATCGCCAAGCATGTGCGCTTCATTCACGTTCTCCCGCATTGATGGCAACCGGTTCCGAAACCGGCGCGATTCTGCCCGCTACATATCAGGAAGATATTGCACGGAACATAATCTCCGCGCGAGCCGCCATATTAACCCGGATAAAACCCGATCCTGTCATAAACAAGGGAAGGCTACGGTGATGGCCGCGATGGCCGGGGAGTGATATCGACGATGCATGGTTCGACCGAGACAGTGCTTTCCGGCGGGCGCAACCGCCTTGGAGTGACACTCGCACGCCAGCCGCTGATCATCCTGGCGCTGGCTGTTGCATGTCTGCCGCTGGCACTGTTTGCGACCGTGACCATGCCGATCGGTCCGATGTATTGGGACCAATACATCTACCTCGACGCAGCAAATCGCATTTTCGACGGACAGGTCCCCTCGATCGATTTTTTCGCACCGGTGGGCGGCCTCGGCTATTATCTCTTTGCCGGATGGCTTTATCTTTTACCCAATGGCCACCCTCTGCTTCTTTCCAGCTGGTCGTTGATAACACTGACGGCGCCCATAATGGCACTGATCATCCTCGACGTTCAGAAACGTTCGGCAGTCCACGCATATGGTCTGCTGCTGCCATTCCTGTTGTTTTCGCTCCTGCCGTTCAACACAGGCGATTTCTATCCCTATCCGGGCTCCGATGGTTTCGGCATTTACAACCGCCAGGTCTGCCAATTGCTTTACGTGTTGGCTGCCGGGCTGATCTTCGTGCGCGGGTGGAAAACACTCGCCACGGTCACGGCGCTCCTCATGCTCGGCCTTCTGTTCATCAAGGTCACCGGTGTGGTCGCGGGGCTTGTCCTGTGCCTGATGGCTTTCCTGACTGGACGCCTGCCGTTTCGCGCGGCTCTTGTTGGCGGCGGCGTCTTCTTTGCTGGTATCGCGCTTCTGGAGGTCACGTCCGGCACGGTTTCTGCCTATGCTACCGACATCCTGTCGCTGGTCTCGATGAACGACACCAGCCTGTTGCCTCGGCTGCTGCAGGCCGCTTCACTCAATTTTGGTGTGGTTTTGGCCTGCTGCCTGCTCGGCCTCGTCCTGCTCATCAATGACTTTCCCGCATTTTCAGCGACGATCCGCGCCTTCATCACCAAGCCTGGTTTTCCGGCGCTCGGCAGGATTGCAGATCATTCCTTCCTCTGGTTGGCGAGTTTTGTCGCGGCCGGTCTGCTGTTCGAAAGCCAGAATACCGGTAGCCAGGCGTTCATCTTTCTCTGGCCGCTGCTGCTTGCCATCCTTATCGAGAACTATCGCCACAGGGGGCCGTCAGCGAGTTTTGCCATCGTGGCGATCCTTGCATTTTGCGCTGCCATTCCCCCCGTCGTCACCATCACGCAGAAGGCGGCACGCGCCTGGATCGGAAGCGTCAATAACAGGCCGCTTGAATACGATAACCTGAAAAGCATGGGCGCCGTAGGCATTCGCGACACTCTCAGCCAGAGGGTGCAGCATATGCAAACCAACTACGTGGCCTATCGCCCGGCCTACCAGGCCCTGGCCGAAGCAGGCGAGTTGCCATCCTTCCTGCTTTACAGCGACTTCGAGTTTCAGGCGCTGTGGCTGCAGAATGCAGATGAGGTCATTGCGGCAATCCGGACCTTCGAAACAGAAAACAAGGTACGGTTCGAGACGATCATGACAATCGATTTCACCAATCCCTTCCCCTGGCTGATGGATCGCCATGCGCCGAAATACATCGCCATCGGTGCCGACCCGTACCGGGCTGTGCCGCCGCCGGGTCAACACGTCACCGCGGCCGTGGCTGCCGTCGATCTGGCGCTTTATCCGACCTGCCCGCCGACGGCCGCGCGGCTAAAACTTTTGAACCTCTACCAGCCGGCGTTTGCTCCCGGCCATCACCGCATAACGCTGACGCCCTGTTTCGATGCCTTCGTAAGCAATGGGATTATCGCAGCGCCCTGAGTGTCAGTGCGGCCTGAGTGTCAGTGCGGCATCCGCAGCCGGCTTTCCGTCAAGAGCCCGCTCTCGTCAAGAATTGGATGCGCGACAGAAACGATATGCGCGTTGATCCGCTTGAGATCGCGCAGGATGTCGAGATGCAGGGAGCTTGTCTGCAGGCTATCAGCGCGGCCGTCGCGCAGGCGCTCCAGATGGCGCTCGGACGAGCGCTTCTCCATGTGACGGACATCGACTTTCACCTCCATCAAGTGGCGGGCAAGATCGGCGTCGCGTGTGACGAAAATGGTCTGGGCAATGCGCAGATTGTCGATGGTAAGATTAAACAGTGTTGTCAGTTCCTGATAGCCGTCCTCGGAGAATTTGAGGCCGTTGTCGATCTTCTTCTTGACCTGTTCTGTCAGGCCCTTCTCGATGATATCGCCGATATGTTCGAGGTTGATGGCATAATCGATGATCACGATAGAGCGGCGGCCGTTTTCGTCGCTGAGACCGCTACGCCCAAGCCGTGAAAGGTAGAGTTTGACTTCCTGCTGCAGCAGATCGACCTGCTTTTCCAGTTTTCCGATGTCCTGCAGCTGGAGACGATCGTTGCTGTTGAACGCATTCATCGTCGCAATCAGCATTTTCTCGATCAGATCACCGACGCGCAGCACTTCCCGGGTCGCACCAGAGAGAGCGATGACCGGCGTTGTGAGGGCGCGGTCGTCGAGATAGAGCGGCCCCGTCTCTGTTTTCGGCTCATCCGGAATAAGCCGAAGCATGGCGGATGAGAGCAGCGACGAAAATGGCCACGCGAGAATGGCAAGCGCGACGTTGAAAATCAGGTGGATATCGACCGGCAGTTTTGACGGCGAAAGCGGCAGCGTCTGCAGAAAAGCCGCAGCAGGCGCTGCCACTGACAACGCAAGCAGACAGCCGATGGCGCGGACCACCAGATTGCCCGCCGTTACCCGTTTGGCAGAGGCGGAAGCTGACAATGTCGCCATGACCGGCGGGATCGCCCCACCCAGATTGGCCCCAAGCACAAGCGCGATCGTCAGACCGGACGACAGGATGCCCGCAGCGGAGAGCGACAGGATCAGAACGACCACAGCAAGGCTGGAGGACGAGACGAAGGCGAGCACGGCCGCGAAGATCATGGCGACAGGCCAGGCGCTGTCGAGCATGGTGAGGAAACTTCCGAGCGCCGGCGATTGGCGCATCGGCTCCGTCGCCAACCCAAGCAGATGCAGCGACAACAGCATCAAGCCAATACCGACCAGCGCAGTGCCTGCACCCTGCTTTGCACTTGACCGCCCTGCCCGGTACAACATCACGCCGGCGAGGATAAGCAGTGGCGACAGCCAGTCGATGCCGGTCGCGACGATCCACGCGGTAACGGCTGTTCCGACATTTGCCCCGAGCAGCACAATTTGCGCCATGCGTGCACGAACCAATCCCTTTTCGACGAAGGACGCGATCATCAGCGCAGTGGCGGTCGAGCTTTGAAGGGCGATCGTTGCAACGAACCCGCTCACAAACGAGCGCACCGGCCCGCTGGTGCCCTGCGCCAATCCGGTCCGCAACTTGATCCCGAAAGCACGCGTGGCCCCCTCCTTGACCTGCGACAAGCCGAAAAGCAGCAACGCGACCGCTCCGAACAGATTGACCATGACGATGATGGATTCCATGTCTGCACTCCGGCTTTCCCGCCAAGATTGCTGCGCATCAAGCGAGTCGGCATGTTCTGGCGGGACGATACTAGCATTTTCGGGGGTGATACGACCCACGCTGCAATCGATAGTGACAGATATTTTTAGATATCCGGCTAACATTTCCGACATGTTTCAGTCTTCGAACGGCACGGCCCCGGGTTGCACCCGCTCCGGCTCTGTCGCCGTTGACATAACATCACGAACAAATATCCGTATGGCTGCCCCATACGCCAGCGCCGTGCTGATTTCCTCGCCTTTTTGCGCGTTTGAACCCTTCAATTCCGCCGCGTATTGCTCTAAGGAACGACACCGGCAGCCATCCGGCGGCCACGAAATTGCGACGAGGTATGCAGTCCCATGCTTGAATTCCTGAGAAGAGGTGCCCAGACTTGGGTTGTCAAAGGCCTACTGGTCCTTCTTGTTCTTTCCTTCGGTGTCTGGGGTGTGTCCACGTCGCTGGTAACGGGAGCGGCCGATGCGGTTGTCACGGTCGGCGACGTCAAAGTCTCTCCGAGCGATTTCCGCCTTGCCTATGAGCGCCAGCTCGCGCAGCTTTCCCGCCAGTTCGGCACACGTCTGAGCCGCGAACAAGCCAAAGCCTTCGGTGTCGAAGCGCAGGTCTACTCTCAGCTGGTCGCCGGCGCGACGCTCGACCAGCTGTCCGAGAACATGAACCTTGGCCTCTCGCAGGACCGCCTAGCATCGCTGATCAGCGAGGACCCCGCGTTCAAGGGTGTCAATGGTCAGTTCGACCGCTCGACCTTCTCAAGCGTGCTGCGCAATTCCGGGCTACGCGAGCAGGATTACATCAACAACCGCAGCCAGGTTGCCGTGCGCTCGCAGATCGTTGAAGCGCTGTCGGATGGCTACACGCCGCCGAAGGTGCTTGGCGATGCTCTGCGCCTCTATCGCAACCAGACACGCACCGTCGAATATCTGCTTTTGTCGAATGCCAATGTCGATCCGGTCAAGGCACCGTCCGACGAGCTGCTCAAGCCCTGGTTCGAAACGCACAAGGCCGAATACCGGGCACCCGAGTTCCGCAAGATCAGCTATGTGAAGCTTGAGCCGGCCGATATCATCGATCCTGCCTCGGTCACGGAAGACGAAGTCCGTGCCGACTACGAGAAGCGCAAGAACAGCTTCAGCACGCCGGAAACGCGGACCGTCGAACAGCTTTCCTTCCCCTCACGTGCGGAGGCTGACGCTGCGGCAGTCAAGCTGTCCACCGGCACGACCTTCGACGCCTTGGTCACCGATTCCGGCAAGACGGCAAGCGACGTGCTGCTCGGTGATTTCACCCGCGACCGCATGCCTGATGCCAAGCTGGGCGATGCCGCCTTTGCGCTCGTGGCCGACGGCCAGACGACGCCGGTCATCGACGGTGCCTTCGGTGCCGTCATTCTGCGCGTCACCAACATCAAGCCGCAGACCGTTCAGTCCTACGACGAGGTCAAGGACGAGCTGCGCAAGGAACTGGCGCTGACCAATGCCTCCAACGAGATCATGGGCATCCATGACAAGTTCGAGGATGCCCGGGTTTCCGGCGCGCAGATGAAGGAAGCAGCAGAACAGACCAACCTCAAGCTTGTTGTCCTGAATGCGGTCGATGCACGCGGCAACGACACGAATGGTGATGAAATTGCCGGCATCCCAGAAGCCAAGACCTTGCTTGAAGAGGCCTTCAAGGCTGAAGTCGGTGGAGAAACCCTGCCGGTTAACCTCGGTCGCGACGGATACGTCTGGTTCGATGTCGATGAAGTCACACCCGCGCGTGACCGCACACTGGATGAGGCCCGTGAAAAGGTGGTGGCCGACTGGACCGCAGAACAGCAGCGCAACGAACTTGCAGCAAAGGCCGTCGAGTTGAAGGGCCGGGTCGAAAAGGGCGAAACGCTCGCAGCCATTGCCACGGAACTCGGTATTGCTGTCGAAACCAAATCTGGACTTCGCCGGTCTGCAGAAGATGCAGCGCTGAGCCCGCAAGCCGTGACTGCCGCCTTTGGTGGTGCCAACGGTCTGGTCGCCAATGCCAGCGGTATTGGTGGCGAAGGCCAGATCCTCCTGAAGGTTACCGAAGTCGACGACGACAATCCCGGCGATGCGCTCGACAATGACGACCGGCAGATCAATGCCATCGCTCAGGCCAGCGGCGACGACATTCTCGATCAGATGGTCAGCGAGTTGCAGAAGGGCTACGGTGTCACGATCAACCAGCAGCTCGCCGACCTCGCACTGTCGCAGCAGCGGTAAAGCAAAAGGGATCAGCATGCCGGACTTGAAGCCTTTCGTTGCCAAGGCCGCCGCGGGTGAAGCGCTTAACCGCGATGATGCCCGTGCAGCCTTCGAAATCATCATGTCCGGCGAGGCGACCCCCTCGCAGATCGGTGGCTTCCTGATGGCGCTGCGCGTGCGTGGCGAAACCGTCGATGAAATCGTCGGTGCCGTCGGCGCCATGCGGGCGCGGATGCTGACGGTTGAAGCGCCAGCCGATGCCATCGACATCGTCGGAACCGGCGGCGATGGCGCCGGGACATATAACATCTCGACGCTGGCGGCGTTGATTGTTGCCGGCGCCGGTGTTCCTGTTGCCAAGCACGGCAATCGGGCGCTCAGCTCCAAGTCGGGAACGGCCGACGCGCTGTCTTGCCTCGGCGTCAAGCTTGATATCGGGCCGGCCGCTATTGCACGGTGCATTTCGGAAGCCGGCCTCGGCTTCATGTTCGCCCAGCAGCACCATTCCGCCATGCGCCATGTTGGGCCGACCCGCATCGAGCTTGGTACAAGAACGATCTTCAACCTGCTTGGCCCCCTGTCGAACCCGGCCGGCGTGACGCAGCAACTCGTTGGGGTCTATGCGCCGCAATGGCTGGTTCCGGTCGCCGAAGTGCTGCGCGATCTCGGTTCGAAAAACGTCTGGGTCGTACATGGCGAAGGCCTAGACGAAATTACCACGACCGGCGTCACGCAGGTGGCAGCACTTGAAAACGGCTCTGTTCGCACGTTCGAGCTGACGCCATCCGATTTCGGATTGGAAACGGTTCTGCTTGCCGACCTCAAGGGCGGCGATGGCGCGCACAATGCAGTGGCGCTCAAGGGCGTTCTTGAAGGCGATGCGACGCCTTACCGCGATATTTCGCTTGCCAATGCAGCCGCTTCGCTGGTGATTGCAGGCCGTGCCGCCGATCTTCGCGAAGGTATGGTGCTTGCCCGCCAGTCGCTCACATCTGGCGCTGCCGATGCGACACTTGAGCGGCTCATCCGCGTTTCGAACGCGGCGTAAGGAGACGACTGATGGCTGATATTCTGCAAAAGATCGAGATTTACAAGCGCGAGGAAATCGCCGCTGCAAAATCACGTGTCGGCCTTGCTGATCTGAAAGCGATGGCCGCCGGTCAAGAAGCCCCGCGCGGATTTCTAAACGCGCTGAAAGCCAAGCAGGCGCAAGGGCGCTTCGGCCTGATTGCTGAAATCAAGAAGGCCAGCCCTTCCAAGGGATTGATCCGCCCGGATTTCAATCCGCCGCTTCTGGCAAAGGCTTATGAAATCGGCGGTGCTGCCTGTCTGTCCGTCTTGACCGATGGGCCGAGTTTTCAAGGTGCTCCTGAATTCCTGACGGCGGCACGCAATGCCTGTTCGCTTCCGGCCCTGCGCAAGGATTTCATGTTCGAGACCTATCAGGTTCATGAGGCCCGTGCCTGGGGTGCCGATTGCATTCTCCTGATCATGGCGTCGCTCAATGACAGCGATGCGCAAAGGCTCGAGGACGAGGCATTTTCGCTTGGCATGGATGTTCTGGTCGAAGTCCATGACGAGGAAGAGCTTGAACGGGCGCTGAAGCTGAGTTCACCTCTGCTTGGCATCAACAACCGCAATCTTAAAACTTTCGAAGTCGATATCGCGCTTTCGGAAAAGCTGGCGCCGATGGTTCCGGCCGGCCGGCTGCTTGTCGGCGAAAGCGGCATCTTCAGCCATGACGACTGCGTGCGCCTGTCCAAGAGTGGCATCTCGACGTTCCTCGTCGGCGAAAGCCTGATGCGCAAGGACGATGTGACCGCGGCGACCCGCACGCTGCTGACCGGTTCCGCCGCTATCCTGGCCGCCGAATAATGAGCGCTCCGTCCCTCACCCATGTCGGCGCCGATGGCCAAGCCAACATGGTCGATGTCGGAGACAAGCCGGAGACCGTGCGTATCGCGGTTGCCGAAGGTTTTGTGCGCATGCGGCCGGAGACGCTCGATCTCATTCTCAAAGGCAATGCCAAGAAGGGCGACGTGCTCGCCACTGCACGTCTTGCCGGCATCATGGCGGCGAAACAGACGGCCAACCTCATCCCGCTTTGCCACCCGCTGATGCTGTCCAAGGTCTCAGTCGAGATTTCCGCCGACGAGACTTTACCCGGACTGAGGGTCGAGGCGATGGCGAAACTCACCGGCCGCACCGGCGTTGAAATGGAAGCACTAACGGCTGCCAGCGTCGCCTGCCTGACGATCTACGACATGGCCAAGGCAGCCGATCGCGAGATGGAAATCGGTGGGATTCGGCTTGCCCAGAAATCAGGCGGGCGTTCCGGCGATTATGAACGCAAGGGAAAACAGGGCTGATGGCATTGCTCCCGGTTTCAGACGCTCTCATTCGGCTGCTGAAAGCCGCAGTACCGGCAACACGCTCCGAAATGGTCGGCCTGCATGAGGCGATGGGGCGTGTTCTGGCTGATGATATCGCCGCTGGTGTCACCCATCCCGCTTTCGACAACTCCGCGATGGATGGCTATGCCGGGCGTCATGAGGACTTTGCCGAAATTGGCACGGAACTCGCCGTGATCGGCGAATCGGCGGCAGGGCGTGGTTTTTCCGGCCATGTCGGCCGGGGTGAGGTCGTGCGCATCTTTACCGGTGCGCCGGTTCCTTCCGGCGCAGATACGGTCCTGATCCAGGAAGACGCAGAAAAACTGCCGGATGGCCGGATCCGCACCACATTCGTCTTGGAAAAAGGTCGGCATATCCGCCCCAAGGGACAGGATTTTACCATTGGCGACGTCGTGCTGCGCGCCGGTCACGTGCTTGACGCCGGACGGCTGACGGTCGCAGCAGGCATGAACCATCCGCAACTGCCGGTCCTGAAGCGCCCGAAGGTAGCGATCCTGGCAACCGGCGACGAATTGCTGCCTCCCGGCAGTCTTCCTGGTCCTGACCAGATCATTGCCTCGAACACCTATGGTGTTGCCGCGATTGCCCGCGACAACGGCGCAGAGATTATCGACCTCGGCATCGTGCGTGATGACAAGGCCGCGATTGCAGCGGCAGTCGCCGCAGCCCAAGCTGCCGGCGCAGATGTGCTGGTGACACTTGGCGGCGCCTCGGTCGGCGATCACGATCTTGTCCAGTCGACACTGGTCGATAGCGGCATGGTGCTCGATTTCTGGCAGATTGCCATGCGCCCCGGAAAACCGTTGATGGTCGGATCGCTTCACGGCATGACCGTGCTTGGCCTGCCCGGAAACCCGGTCTCCAGCCTCGTCTGCGCCCTCCTCTTCCTGGAGCCGCTACTGCGCCATCTTGGCTCCCTGCCCCAGCGTGACCGCGGGGGCAAAGCAAAAACGCTGATAGCACTGCCAGCCAACGACAAACGGCAGGACTATGTCCGTGCCCGGCTCAAACGCGGCAGCGATGGCTCACTGCAAGCCGAGACGTTTTCGCGGCAGGATTCCTCGATGATGCAGGTCTTTGCCCAGTCCGATTGCCTGATCATCCGGCCACCGCATGCGCCAGCCGTGGATGCGGGCACACCTTGCGATATTATGGTTCTGCGCTGGCCAACCAACTGACACTGGAGCCGAGAACAACCCTTCCCAAACAGCACTTTGCGCCTATCTATCGCTTGGCAGAATTGCAGTTGATGGAAGGAAATGAATTTGAATCGCAATGCGCTCTACATGCTGATCGGAGGCCTGGTTGTTCTGGTCGTGGGATTGGGTATCTATATCTACGACAAGGAATCCAAGCCCGACGGCGTGGAGGTGAAGATCGGCGAAGGCGGCATTTCGATCCAGGAAAACTGAGTGAACAGTGACGGCACCCGCGCCGCCGTCACGTTAACTATTTATTAACCGAAGCAGCAGAATAATGGCTGCAGTTGACCTGACTACGGATGTACTAGCAGGCCAAGCATAGAGTGAATAAACAAAAGGCCGGGTATTCCCGGCCTTTTTGCTTTCCGAATTACTTTTAATTTCAGTGTGCAGCACGTGAGACAAGAATCTTGTCGATACGGCGGCCATCCATGTCGATGACTTCAAAACGATAGCCATAAGCTTCCGTGATGTCGCCTTCTTCCGGGTTTTTGCGTAGCTGCTGCACCAGGAAGCCGGAGATGGTTTCGTAATTCCCGTCCGAATCGATTTCATCGATGCCGATCGTCAAATGGATTTCATCGATCGGTGTTCTGCCATCGACCAAATACGAACCGTCATCACGCTGTCTTATCAATGCGTGCTCGATATCGTCATAGTTCGATGGCAGAACACCGACGATCGCCTCGAGGATATCGGCGATGGTGATGATGCCTTCGATACTGCCGTATTCGTCGACAATCATCGCCATGTTGATATGCGACGCCTTGAAGGCTTCCAATGCTTTCAGGCATGAAGCAGTCTCCGGCAAAGTATGGATATCCTTGACGAAGTTGCGGATCTGGAAGCCGGATTTCGCCGGTGCGTTGAGGATTTCCTTGACCTGAACCGCGCCGAGCACCTCGCCGGTTGCATCCATCACCGGATAACGGGAATGCGCCGATTGCTCGACCTTGGCGCGGATGGTTTCGAGCGTGTCGTTGACGTCGATGAAGCTGACTTCGGTGCGATGGGTCATGATCGATTTGACGTTGCGGTCGCCAAGCCGGATGATTCGGCGCAGCATCTCGTGCTCCGACTTCTCGATTGCGCCGCTTTCGACGCCTTCGGCCATGATCGCCTGAACCTCTTCTTCCGTGACATGGTCGCTATCGCTGGAAACGCCGAAAATCCGCATGAACAGTGATGCCGACATCTCGAAGAGATAGACGACTGGAGCAACCAGACGCGAGAGAAACGACATCGGGCCGGCGACGAACATCGCCACGCCTTCGGAGTTCTTCAAGGCCAACTGCTTGGGAATAAGCTCTCCAATCACGACGGAGAGATAGGTAATCAGTGTGACGACCAGCGCGACGGCAACCGTGCTGCCATAGGGATTGATCCAGCTGATCGTGTCGAGTGTCGGCGCCAGCTTGTCGGCGATCGTCGCGCCACCATAGGCACCGGCTAGCGTCCCGACGAGGGTGATTCCGACCTGAACCGTGGAGAGGAATTTACCCGGATCTTCGGCCAGCCGGAGCGCCAGTTCGGCGCGGTTGTTGCCCTGTTTTGCCATCTGCCGCAGCAGTGGCCGGCTTGCCGATACAATTGCCATTTCCGAAAGTGCGAAAAACGCATTGATCAAAAGAAGAACGAAAATAACAATCAGTTCGGACATAACCCTCGGGCACCGTTGATGGAGATACACGCACCGGAAGCGGCGCATGTCAGTTGCAGCCCTATCAAATAGGCGGAAGACGCAGTTGCAGCAAGGCAGCAACTGCAGAATTTTACGGTTCTTTTGGCTGTAGTTCCGCTTTATCGAAGGCCAAACGTACCGGTAATTTCGATCGCGCCACCAAAGGGCCGCAGAAATCAACGGTTCGGAGCCGTGGCCTCATCGAGTTCCTTGAGGGCTGCCCGGACGCGCTCGCGCCCGACGCGGATGACATTCTCCATCGCTGTCCTTGCCCCCGCCTCATCGCGCCGGCTGATCTGCTCAACGATCTTGATGTGCGAGCGCGCCACCTCATCGATGCGGTCGCGGCCAGACGCGGGCGAACTGAGCTTGAAGATGCCGACAAGTGCGGCCTCGATCAGGCTGCCGACGGTGCGCATGAACGGGTTTCCCGAGGCTTCGACGACCGCGAGGTGAAACCGCAGATCGGCCATGGCCAGCGTTTCGGCGGTGTGGTCTGGATCGCCCATCGCGACTGCCAGCCGCATCATGCCGCTGATCTCGGTTTCCGTCGCATTGACAGCCGCGAGCGCTGCGGCATGGGGTTCGAACGCCAGGCGTATCTCGCTGAGATGATAGAGAAATTCCTCATCGACACCACGATAAAAATGCCATGTCAGGACATCGCCGTCGAACAGGTTCCATTGATTCTTGGCCGTCACCCGGGTGCCGATGCGGGCACGTGGTACAATCAGCCCCTTGGCTGCCAATGTCTTCATCGCCTCGCGCAAAACCGTACGCGATACCTTGAAACGCATCGCCAGTTCCGGGTCGCCGGGCAGGATGGAGCCAACTGGAAACTCGCCCGACACAATGGCCTTGCCCAGTTCATCCACGACCTGCGCATGGCTGGTGCGCGTGCGCGCACCGGTCAGGACGGTTTCGAGCAGACCTTTACGCAAGCAACTCCCCTCCTCAGGAATACCTTTTGTTTTGACGCGACAAAAACAGGATGGTTTTTTGCATCAGAATGAACGCAAACAGCAAAGCACCGATCAGAATTTTCGTCCACCAACTCGACAGCGAACCGTCGAACGTGATGTAGGTCTGGATCAGTCCCTGGATCAAGACGCCGACGAGTGTTCCTCCAACAAACCCGGCGCCACCTGTCAGTAGCGTTCCTCCGATCACCACTGCGGCAATCGCATCCAGCTCCACACCCACGGTGGCGAGCGAATAACCTGCTGATGTGTATAGGGAATAAACGATTCCCGAAAGCCCGGCGAGAAAACCGGAAAGACCGTAGATCATCATGGTCGTGCGACCGACGGGAACGCCCATCAGCGCCGATGTCTGGGCGCCGCCGCCCAGCGCATAGACATTGGTGCCGAAGCGGGTGCGCTGAGCAATGAGGATGCCGATAGCAAAGACCATAAGCATCAATCCGCCAATCAGCGTGATGCGGCCACCGCCCGGCAGCTTGTAGTAAAAAGTCTTCATCGTCGCGTAGAATGGATGCTTGATCGGAATGGAATCGACCGACAGAACAAAGGCCATGCCGCGGGCCAGGAACATGCCGGCCAACGTCACGATGAAGGCCGGCATTTCAAGATAGTGGATGATCGCCCCCATGATCGCACCGAACAGCGTCGTGATCACAAGCACAAGTGCGAAGGCTGCGAGCGGATGGATGCCTGTATTCTGCAGCATAACAGCGAGAAAAATACTGGTGAAGGCAATGACCGAACCGATCGACAGGTCGATACCGCCCGACAGGATGACGAAGGTCATGCCGACTGCGGCAATACCGAGAAAAGCATTGTCAGTCAAAAGGTTACCGATCACCCGAGTCGACAGGATATTCGGATATTGTGCAGCACACGCCGCATAGGAGACGACGAAGATGACGATGGTGGCAATCAGAGGGAGATATTTCTGGTTCATTGGACGGACTGCTCTGCGGTCTCTCCACGGAGGGATTTCCGGCCAAGGAACATCAATCCTGACTGGACGCGTGGCGACTGGATAACAAGGATGATGACGATGATCGCAGCCTTGATGATCAGGTTGAACTCCGGTGGAAAGCCCGACGACAGGATGCCGGTATTGACCGCCTGAATGATCATCGCGCCGATCAGCGAGGCGACGATGCTGAACCGCCCGCCGAGCAGCGACGTCCCGCCGACGACGACAGCGAGAATGGCGTCGAGCTCCAGCCAGAGACCGGCATTGTTGGCATCGGCGCCTCTGATGTCAGCCGTAACGATCAATCCGGCAATTGCCGCACAGAGCCCCGACAGCATGTAAGCCGCCATCAACAACAGGGGCGTCTGGATGCCGGACAGCGTGCTGGCGCGGCGATTGATGCCGACGGCCTCGATCAGCATGCCGAGCGCCGTGCGCCGCACCAGCAATGCGACGGCGATGCCGAACACCAGCCAGATAATGACAGGCATGGGCAAGCCGAGAAATGAACCGCTGCCGATGAAAATCAGACCGGGATCGTTGAAGGTCAGGATCGCCCCTTCTGTCACCAGTTGGGCAATGCCACGCCCGGCCACCATCAGCACAAGCGTGGCGATGATCGGCTGGATATTGAGGACTGACACCAGAAAGCCGTTCCAGACACCGCAGATCAGGCCGGTGCCAACCGCCAGCAGCAGGGTGACGGCCAGTGGATCGCCGCGCACGCTGGACGCGGCGGCAACAGCGCCGCAGATGGCCATGACCGCGCCGACGGACAGATCGATACCTTTCGTTGCAATCACGACGGTCATGCCGACGGCCAGAAGAGCAACCGGCGCACCGCGGTTGAGAATATCGATCAGACTGCCATAAAGCCGCCCGTTCTGGATTTCGATCGAGAAGAAGTCCGGAAAGACCAGACGGATCAGCACGAGAATCAACGCCAACGCCACAAATTGCGGGAGCAGGCGCCGACCGAGGCGTTTTGCGTTGTCGATCATTGCGCGCCTCCTGCAGCCGTTGCCGCAGCAATGGCATTGACGATATGTTCGGTGGTGATCTCGCTGCCGGTCAGCTCCGCGACATGGGCGCGATCCCGCAGAACGATGATCCTTGAGCTGTAAGCCACAAGCTCCTCAAGCTCGGAAGAAATGACGATCAGCGCCATGCCTTGCGCGCAGAGATCGCCGATCAGCCGGATGATTTCCGCGTGAGCGCCGACGTCGATACCGCGTGTCGGCTCGTCGAGAATGAGAAACTGCGGATTGGTCGCCAGCCAGCGGGCCAGAATGGCTTTCTGCTGATTGCCGCCGGAGAGCAGCCGGATCGGCTTTTCCCTGTCGCTGGTGCGAATATCCAGCGCCTTGATGTAGCGGTCGGCCAGGGCGTTTTGTTCGGATGCCGACAGTGGCTTTGCCCAGCCACGCCGTGCCTGCAATGCCAAAGCAATGTTTTCGCGCACCGACAATTCGCCGATGATGCCGTCAAGCTTGCGGTCCTCCGGGCAGAAACCGAACCCTTCGGAAATGGCTGCGCGCGGCGACGAGAGATTGGCAGTCCGGCCGCCAATGTCGGCGCTGCCGCTGTCGGCCCTGTGCACACCAAACATCAATTCCGCGGTTTCGGTCCGGCCGGAACCGAGAAGACCGGCGATGCCGACGACCTCGCCTTTGCGGACATCCAGATCGAACGGCTTGATCTTGCCCGACTTGCCATATTTCGAAAACCGGAAATGAACGGGACCGCTTGCGGTCTGCGTGTCACCGACCGCCTTTTCGACAGACTGAAGCTCATGACCAAGCATCATCGTTACGAGTTCACGGCGTGGCAGTGATATGGCATCGCGGGTGCCGACCAGCTGGCCATTGCGCAGAACGGTGATGCGATCGGAAAGATCGTAAACCTGCTCAAGAAAATGGGTGATGAAGACAATGCCAAGCCCCCTCGCCTTCAGGTCGCGGATGATGCGGAACAGCATCTCCACTTCTTGCGCGTCGAGGCTGGCGGTTGGTTCGTCGAGGATCAGTACTTTGCCGGAGAGATCGACGGCCCGTGCGATTGCCACCACCTGCTGGATGGCGACGGAATAGCTTTCGAGTGCTGCCGAGACGTTGATGTCGATACCGTATTGCGCCAGCAACGCATTTGCCCGCCTTTTCATTTCTCCGTTCTGGATGAGACCAAAGCGGCGAGGTTGGCGCCCGAGATAGAGGTTTTCCGCGACGCTCAGATTTCCGAGCAGGTTGACCTCCTGGTAAACGGTGCCGATACCCAGCTTCTGGGCATCCAGCGTATCGCGCGGGTCGATCTCTGCGCCATCGAGCGTCAACTGACCGGCGTCGCGGCGATAGGCGCCCGTCATGCATTTGATCAGCGTCGATTTTCCAGCGCCGTTTTCACCCAGCAGCGCATGCACTTCGCCGCGCCGCAGCGAGAAATCAACCCTGTTGAGCGCGATGGCACCCGGAAAGGTTTTCACGATCCCGGCGGCGACAAGAATATCGTTCGAGGTGTTCTGCATGAAACCGGATTCTTCAAAGAAATGAGGTCGGACTTCGCTTAAAGATTTGCGCCTATCAGGTCAGCGTCCCTCGCAGAGGGTTGATCCTGTGGCAAAGCCGAAAGCTTGAGCGACCAATAGAAAAGACAATTTGCCGGCATAACCCTGTGGTCACATCTGCAATCACAAGACTGCAGACGTGACTTTGGCGCGATGCCGGCAATTGATCAGTAGCCGAGGCCCTTCTTTTCTTCGTAGACCTTCTGCGGATCATCAGCCTGAGTGTAGAGCTTGGATTCCGTCTGGATCCACTTGGCAGGCTTGGTGCCGTCCTTCAGGAACGCGTCGAGTGCATCCAGCGCCGGGCCAGCCATGTTTGGCGTCAGTTCGACGGTGGCATTGGCTTCGCCCGCTGCCATCGCCTGGAAAATGTCCGGAACGGCATCGATGGAGACAACGAGAATATCCGTTCCCGGCTTCAGGCCGGCTTCCTTGATCGCCTGGATAGCGCCGACGGCCATGTCGTCATTGTGAGCATAGAGCGCGCAGATATTCTTGCCGCCATCTTCCGCCTTCAGGAAGCTTTCCATGACTTCCTTGCCCTTGGTGCGGGTGAAGTCGCCGGTCTGACTGCGGATAATCTTCAGGTTATCGTGGCCCTTGAGGGCCTCTTCAAAACCCTTTTTGCGGTCAATAGCCGGCGAAGAGCCTGTGGTGCCCTGCAACTCAACGACATTGCAGGCCTTGCCGCCAACCTTGTCCACCAGGAACTTGCCGGCAACATTGCCCTCGTGAACGAGGTCGGATGTGACAGCCGTCAGGTAGAGGTCCTTGGACGAATCGACCGTACGATCAAGAAGGATGACAGGAATTGAGGCATCCTTGGCTTCCGTCAGGACTTCATCCCAGCCGGTCGCCACAACCGGGGCGATCAGAATGGCGTCTACACCCTGGGCGATGAACGACCGCAGGGCCTTGATCTGGTTTTCCTGTTTCTGCTGCGCATCGGCGAATTTCAGGTCGATGCCGCGCTTTTCAGCCTGTTGCTTGGTCAACGTGGTTTCGGCGGCGCGCCAGCCGGATTCCGAGCCGATCTGCGAAAAACCGATCGTCAGATCGGCAGCAGAGGCCGAACCGAACATGCAGGCAGCCAGAACCGTGGCACAGCTAAGTGCAGTCTTGATTTTCATGATTTCCTCCCAAAAAACTGCTCCTCAGCAGCTAATTTAAAAAATCATACTATATGACTTATGTAAATAGTTTTTCCCGTTCGATCGTTCAAATTTTCGCAGAGCCAGAATCAAAAAGGGCGGCCGTGGGGCCGCCCTCTGATTGCAAAAATGGATGCCGGGATTATTTCGGCAGCTTGTCGTCAACGCCTTCGACATAGAAGTTCATGCCGAGCAGCGTGCCGTCATCCGAAGAGACGCCAGCTGCGAGCCATTCCGAGCCGTCCTGCTTCTTCAGCGGGCCGGTGAAAGGCTTCAGTTCACCCGATTCGATCTTCTTCTGGGTCTCTTCCGCCATCGCCTTCACGTCATCCGGCATGTTGGTATACGGCGCCATGCTCAGGATACCGTCCTTCAGGCCATCCCAGCTTGATGATGTTTCCCACTTGCCGTCGAGGAACAGCTGGGTACGCTTGATGTAGTAAGCACCCCATGTGTCGACGATTGCCGTCAGCTGGGTTTCCGGGCCGGCCTTGATCATGTCGGAGGCTTGGCCGAAAGCCTTGATGCCGCGCTCGGTCGCAACCTGCATCGGTGCAGTCGTGTCGGTGTGCTGCGTCAAAACATCGACGCCCTGGTCAATCAGTGCCTTGGCAGCGTCGGCTTCCTTGCCTGGGTCGAACCAGGTGTTTGCCCATACGACCTTGATCTTGAAGTCAGGGTTAATCGTGCGCGCGCCGGTGACGAAGGCATTGATGCCCATGACCACTTCCGGGATCGGGAAGGACGCAATGTAGCCGGCGACACCCTTCTGCGAGATTTTCGCAGCGATCTGACCCTGGATGTAACGGCCTTCGTAGAAGCGGCTGTTATAGGAAGCAAGGTTCGGGGCGGTCTTGTAGCCGGTGGCGTGCTCGAACTTCACGTCGGGGAACTTTGCGGCAACCTTGACGGTTGCGTCCATGAAGCCGAACGACGTTGTGTAGATCATTCCGCAGCCCGACCGCGCCAGGCGTTCGATGGCGCGCTCGGCATCCGGGCCTTCCGGAACGTTTTCGAGGAACTGGGTTTCGATCTTGTCGCCCAGTGCTTTTTCAAGCTCCAAACGGCCGATGTCATGCGCCTGCGTCCAGCCGCCATCGGTCTTTGAGCCGACATAGACGAAGCAGATCTTTGCCTTGTCGGCAGCGCTGGCAGCGGCGGAAAAGCCGATGACAGCTGCGGTCGTAGCGAGTGCGAAAAGCAATTTTTTCATTTTGACCCCTGTAGGTTTTTGAAATTAGGTTGTTGTTCTTGTTTACCTGTCCGGCACAAACGGTTTGCCGAGCGATGCCGGCGTGTTGATCAGCGTCATGCGCCGATTGTGCGAGATAAGGATTAGTACGATGATTGTCGCCAGATAGGGAAGAGCAGAAAGAAACTGCGAGGGAATGTCGATGCCGCGAGCCTGCACGTAAAGCTGGCTGATCGATACGGCACCAAACAAATACCCCCCCGCGATGATCCTCCACGGCCGCCATGAGGCAAATACCACCAGTGCCAGCGCAATCCAGCCACGCCCGGCCGACATGTTTTCGGCCCATTGCGGCGTGTAGACCAGCGACAGCTGTGCCCCCGCCAACCCGGCGCAAGCGCCACCGAACATCACCGCCAGATACCGCGTGCGAATGACGTTGATGCCGAGTGCATGCGCCGAGGCATGGCTGTCGCCAACGGAACGCAGCTTCAATCCGGCGCGGCTCTTGAACAGGAACCAGTTCACACCGGCAACCAGCGCGATGGACAGATAGAAAATCAGATCCTGCTTGAACAGAACAGCGCCCAGGAACGGAATATCCGACAGGACCGGGAAGACGATCTGCGGCAGTTTGATACCGGATTGTCCGAGATAGGGTTCAGCGATCATGCTGGACACGCCAAGCCCCAAGATGGTCAAGGCCAGTCCCGTCGCCACCTGATTGGCAACCAGCGTCAACGTCAGGAAACCGAACAGCAGCGAAAACAACGCGCCAGCCGCAATGCCGGCGAGAATGCCGACGTAAGGAGACCCGGTGACTTGTGAGGCGATGAACGCGCAGGCCGCCCCCATGACCATCATGCCCTCGACGCCGAGGTTGAGGACACCGGACCGCTCGGTGACCAATTCACCGATTGCCGCCAGAACAAGCGGGGTTGCCGCCGTAATGACCGTCAGCAGGATCGCTTCATAGATACCCATCAGCGCGCCCCCTCGCCGGTCGTGTCGTTCAAATCGTACCACATCATTCGGATTTTATAATGGATGAGCGTGTCGCAGGAGAGGACGAAGAACAACAGAAGCCCCTGAAACACCCGGATCGGCTTATCGGAAATCTGTAAGGAAACCTGCACCGCCTCGCCGCCGAGATAGGTCAGCGCCAGCACGAGCCCTGCGACGACGATGCCCAGCGGATTGAGCCGTCCAAGAAAGGCGACGATAATCGCCGTGAAACCGTAGCCGGGTGAAATCACCGGCCGCAGCTGCTGGATCGCGCCGCTGACTTCTGCGATGCCGGCAAGACCGGCCAGTGCTCCAGACAACAGCATGGAAAACCAGATCATCTTGCGCGACGAAAAGCCGGCGAAACGCCCGGCCCGCTGGGATTGGCCAAGCACAGTGATCTCAAAGCCCTTTAGCGTGTAGCGCATCATGAACCAGATGAGGATCGCGGCGATGATCGCAAAACCAAATCCCCAATGCGCCCGTCCCGACGCGATCATTTCCGGCAGGATGGCGGTTGCGTCGAAGGTCCGGGTTTCCGGAAAGTTCATGCCACCCGGATTGCGCCACGGCCCGCGCACCAGCCAGTCGAGAAACAGCTGTGCAACATAGACCAGCATCAGGCTGGTGAGAATCTCGTTGGTGTTCATATGCGCCTTGAGGAAGGCCGGGATACCGGCAAACAATGCACCACCCAGCATGCCAAGCAGCATCATCAGCGGCAGCACCAGCGGCGACTGCCATTCGTAGAACACGACGGGCAGGATCGATCCGGCGATTGCCCCCATGATGAACTGGCCTTCGGCGCCGATATTCCAGTTGTTCGAGCGATAGCAGACCGACAGGCCGACAGCGATAAGAATGAGCGGGGCTGCCTTGATCGCCAGTTCGTGCAGCGACCAGACCTCCGTCAGCGGCTCGATGAAGAAGCTGTAGAGCGCCGAGATTGGGTCCTTGCCAAGCATCATGAACATGATGCCGCCGAAGATCAGCGTCAGCCCAAGCGCGATGAACGGCGACAGGATTGAAAACAGTTTTGAGACGTCAGGGCGCCGTTCCAGTTCAATGCGCATGCGCCGTCTCCGCAGTCTCGGTCTTGGCATACATGCCGCCCATCAATAGTCCGATCTTTTCGCGCGACAGGTCCGATGCCGGATAAATATCGGAGAGCCTGCCTTCGCTGATCACGGCGATTTCGGTTGCAACCTCGAAAATTTCATCCAGGTCCTGGCTGATGACGAGGACCGCGGAGCCGGATTTCGCAAGATCGACGAGCGCCTGCCGGATGCGGCTGGCGGCACCAGCATCGACACCCCAGGTCGGCTGGTTGACGATCAGAACCGTCGGCTGGCGGTCGAGTTCACGCCCGACAATGAATTTCTGCAGATTGCCGCCCGACAAGGAGCCAGCAGGCGGGTTTTCACCGCTCTTGCGTACATCCATTGCCGCAGAAATACGCTTTGCTGCCATCTTCACCGCATCCTGACGGATCAGCCCGAGCGGGCCGCCGCCGAGAAAGGCGCGCCGGTCGGACTGGCTTCGGGCAAGGATGAGATTATCGGAAAGCGAAAGCGCCGAAACGGCCGCGTGTCCATGCCGCTCTTCCGGCACAAAACCAGCGCCCATCAGCCGGCGGGCATTGATGCCGCGTGTGCCGACAGGTTTGTCGGATATCAGGATGACATCGTCGCTGGCGACTGGATATTCGCCAGACAAGGCATCGAAAAGCTCGCCCTGCCCGTTGCCCGCGACGCCGGCGATTGCCAGCACTTCGCCGGCATGCACTTTCAGACAGATATTCTTGAGAGAAACGGCGAATGGCGTTCTGGCTGCGGCAGACAGATGGCGGGCCTCGAGTTTGATCGTGCCCTTAGTGCTCGTCCCTTCGGCGCTGACATGCGCTACGTCGCTACCCACCATCATGCGGGCCAGCGAAGACGGGGTCTCCTGACGCGGATCGCAGGCGCCCGTCACCTTGCCGTGGCGAAGGACAGTGGCGCGGTCGCAGATGCGCTGCACCTCTTCCAGGCGGTGGCTGATGTAAAGAACCGAGCGTCCCTCGGCCTTCAGTTTTTCCAGTGTCTCGAACAGACGGTCGGCTTCCTGCGGCGTCAGGACCGAGGTCGGCTCATCGAGAATGATCAGCTTCGGATTTTGCAGCAGGGCGCGGACGATCTCGATACGCTGGCGTTCGCCGACGGACAGGTCGGCCACATGCGCGTGCGGATCGAGCGGAAGACCATAGGCATGCGATAGATCGGACGCCTCCTTGGCGATCCTTGCCAGCGACACGCCCGGGTCCATCGACAAGGCAATATTTTCAGCGACGGTCAGCGCCTCGAACAGCGAAAAATGCTGGAACACCATGCCGATACCGAGTTTTCGGGCGGCGCTGGGGCTGGCGATGCGGACCGGCTGCCCCTGCCAGATAATCTGGCCACTGGTGGGCGCAAGAACGCCGAACAGCATCTTGACGAGTGTCGACTTGCCGGCGCCATTTTCGCCGAGAAGCGCATGGATTTCGCCAGGCCTGATATCGAGATTGATTCCGTCACAGGCAGCGAATGTGCCGAACAGTTTTGTCAGTTGGCCAACAGCCAGCAATAGACTGTTGGCGGGTTGTCCCTCAGCCGACACGCCGCCCCTCTTTTCTCATTCTCTGCTGCCCTGGCTGCCTCTTCGGCTTGTCTCAGGGAATCAGCAATGTTGTTCCGCTCGTTTTTCTTGCTTCCAGATCCGCATGCGCCTGACTTGCATCGGCAAGCGCATAGGTCTGGTTGATATTGATACGCACTTTGTTGCTTTGCACAACATCAAACAGGGAGTTTGCACACGCCTCCAGTGCCGGCCGTGTCGAAACATAGCTGAACAGGGTCGGCCGCGTTGCAAACAACGAGCCCTTCTGCGCCAGAATGCCGATGTTGACGCCCTCAACTGGACCCGAAGAATTGCCGAAGCTCACCCAGAGGCCTCGTGGCTTGATGCAATCGAGCGAGGCCGGATAGGTGTCCTTACCGACCGAATCATAGACCACATCGACACCCTTGCCGTTGGTGATCTCCTTGACCGCACTGACAAAATTGTCGGTGCGGTAGTTGATGACATGGTCGTACCCATGGGCAAGCGCCAGGTCGATCTTGTCCTGCGAACCCGCCGTTCCGATAACAGTGGCGCCAAGCGCCTTGGCCCACTGGCCGGCGATCAGGCCGACGCCGCCTGCAGCCGCATGAAACAGAAGCGTGGTTTCGGGACCGACCTTGAAGGTCTGGTTGAGCAGATACTGTGCCGTCATGCCCTTCAGCATCATCGCTGCTGCGGTTTCCAGCGTGATATCGTCAGGCACCTTCACCAGCTGAGAAATCTCGATATTGCGCTCGCTCGAATAGGCCCCGTCGGAGGATGCGTAGGCCACGCGGTCACCGACTGCGAACGTGCTGACATTATCACCGACCGCTGTGATGATGCCCGCACCTTCCTTGCCCGGAATGAAGGGAAGCCCCTCGGCGGACTTGTAAAGGCCAGTGCGGAAATAGACGTCGATGAAATTCACGCCGACCGCGACCTGACGGATCTGCACTTCGCCCGGCCCCGGGGCGGAAAGCGTTATGCCTTCGATTTTGAGAACTTCCGGTCCGCCAAGCGACCGCACCATGATGGCCTGTGCCATGAAACCTCCTCAACCCCGTCCAAGCCGGGGAAACATCTGCAAGACGAAACCGATGACGTAGAGATAAATGCCCGTACCGACGACACCGGCCACGACCCAGGCGGGCGTGTCGAAGTGGAGAAGCAGCGCGTAGCCACTCAGCACCGACCATACGGCAAAAACGGCCAGATTGAGCGGCCTCAGGCGCTTGACGCGCACCGGATGCAGGAAACTGATCGGCATGAAGGTCAAAACGACCGAGATAAACACCACAATCGACGCGGCCAGTTCGCTGGCATCGATGACGAAGAGCGTGAACACAACCATGTTCCAGACAACCGGGAAGCCGGAGAAGAAATATTCATCCGTCTTCATGCCCATGTCGGCATAGTAGATCGCGCTCGACATGACGATGGCACCGGCGGCAAAGAACGACCACGGTTCGCCGATCATGCCGCTCTGATAGAGTGCGAAGGCCGGAAGCAGCACATAGGTGACATAGTCAATGACATTGTCGAGCGTATCGCCAGACCAGTTTGGCAGCACTTCCTTGACCCGCACCTTGCGGGCGATCGGACCGTCGATCCCATCCACAGCCAAGGCTAACCCCAGCCACCAGAACATATCGACGAATCGATGCTCGGCTGCAGCGACCACGCCCAAAAAGGCGAGAAAGGAGCCGGATGCGGTGAGAATATGAACGGAAAATGCGCGAATTTCCGCGTAGGGCACGCGCTTATAGTTAAAAAACTTCATTGGCAGACGCACCCTGTCCTTACTCTGCGCTTTCCTTGGAAACATGCTGAACCGGCCGTTTCAACGGCCCACGCTCCCGTACCCGCGATATCGCGCGGTGTTGGCGGTAATATGCACCGTTTGAGTTTGGCTGCCAGCAAAAATCACCTGACGTCGCAAAAGCGCTTCAATCAACTGTGGATGCGACGGGCATCTGCGCCATTTCTCCCCATTTCATTCGCAGCCGCCAACAGTTAAGATTGAGACCTCAACAGATACATGCACGGGAACCGGACGCCATGGAGCACTTTGAAATCGCAGTCGTCGGCGCCGGGCTGGCCGGATCTCTGGCAGCGCTTGCGTTTGCCGATGCTGGCCGCACCGTTGCGTTGATTGCGCCGGCCGCCGGCAAAGCCGATGGACGCACCACGGCTTTGATGAATCAATCGCTTGAGCTTGTCCGGAACCTCGGCATCTGGCCGGCGATTGCCCCCTTGGCGGCCCCCCTTTCCAGCATGCGGATCATCGACGGGACGGACCGCCTGCTGCGTGCGCCAACGGTGACGTTTCATGCCGCAGAGGTCGGACTGGAGGCATTCGGATACAATATTCCAAACGCCCCTTTTCTTGCCCTGCTGGAACAGGAAGCAGCCAAGCGGCCATCGCTGACGCGCATCGTCGCGAGCCTGACGCAGGTGGAATCCGAAACCGGGCAGACAATCTTGACGCTTGACGACGGCCGCAGCATCACAGCCGGCCTTGTGGTCGGCGCCGACGGCAGAAAATCCGGTGTGCGCGAGGCGGCCGGAATCGAGGTGCGCAGTTGGTCCTATCCGCAAAGTGCGCTCGTACTCAATTTCTCCCATCAGGTGCCCCACCAGAATATCTCGACGGAATTCCATACGCCGCACGGGCCGTTCACCCAGGTCCCCCTGCCCGGTGGTTTGCGCTCGAGCCTTGTGTGGGTGCAAAAGCCGGAGGACACGGAGGCAATGCGATCGCTTTCGCTTGAGAAACTGTCCATTTCCGTCGAACAACGCATGCAGTCAATGCTCGGAAAAGTGACCGTCGAAGCCGCACCGCAGTCGTTTCCACTCTCCGGCATGGCTGCCAAATCCTTCGGCAAGGGCCGAACGATCCTGATTGGCGAGGCAGCGCATGCCTTCCCGCCGATCGGCGCTCAGGGGCTCAACCTCAGCCTGCGCGACATCATGGCCGCCGTATCCCTGCTTGGGTCCTCGCCCGTGCCCGATGATTTTGGCGCACGTTATGACCGGAAGCGGCGGACGGATATTCTTAGCCGCACCGTCAGCGTCGATCTGCTCAATCGCTCTTTGTTGTCCGATTTTCTGCCGGTACAGATGCTGCGCGCCGCCGGGCTGCAGGCCTTGGCAAGCGTAGCGCCACTGCGCAACCTGATGATGCGCGAGGGGATCAATCCCGGTAGCGCCCTGCAATCCCTGCGTGGTGCCCTACGGGAAAAGATCAGCCGGAAGAGCGCCTGAACTGATCAGATAGAGCAGCATCGTCACTGTCGCCACCGATAGGACGGTGGTGATCAGGATCGTTGCTGATGCCCGCTCCTGCCAGACGCCGTATTGCTGACCGATGACGAAGACATTGGTCGCCGTCGGTAACGAGGCGAGCAGCACCGCCGTCTGCACCCAGACCGGATCGAAATTGCCGACAAGGCTCAAGACCAGATACATCAGCACAGGATGCAGAATCAGCTTCGCCGGGACGATGTAGCCGATTTCGGCGGGAATGCGCTTCAGCGGCCGCAATGCCAGCGTCACGCCCATGGCAAACAGCGCACAGGGTGCGGCGGCTTGCGCCAGATAGTCTATCAGCCGTTGAACAGGGACAGGCGGCTGGAAATGCAACGAGGCTGCGATCACCCCGGCGATCGTCGACAGAATGAACGGATGCAGCAGGATCTTTTTGGCGATACCGAAGACCAGTTGGCCGGGTGATCTCTTCTCGTCGCCTGCCAGCGCCATCATGGCGGGCGCCACCATAAAATGCAGCACGTTTTCGAAGCAGAAGATCAGTGCGACCGGCACGGCCGCCGGTTCGCCCAGAGCCAGCAAGGCCAGCCCCGGCCCCATATAGCCGATATTGCCATAGGCTCCGGCCAGCCCCTGCACAGTCGATTCGGCAAATGAATTGCGGCGGATCAGGTAGCCTGCGCCAAAGAACAGCGCGAAAATCGTGTAGGTCACGGCCATCGAGGAAAAAACGAAGTCGAATCGCGTCAGCTGCTCGATCGGCGTCTTTGACACCAGCTTGAAAAACAATGCCGGCAGCGACACATAGATGATGAAGATATTGAGCCAGCCCATGGCATCGCCACCGCCGGCGCCTGCCGGATTGCGGGCAAACTTCGCCGTCAGATAACCGACGAGGATCAGGCCGAAGAACGGCAGTACCAGACCCGCTATTTCAGCCATTGCGCGCGAAACCTCTGTTTGAGGTTCGTGCTTAGCCGATTTGCATCAAGACTGGAAAGGTCTCCTGGAACCAGATTGCCATCGAACTGATGAATCCGAAGACGAAGGCAAGGCCGGCGAGAATCAGCAACACGCCCATCAGCTTTTCCACCAGACCCAGATGGCGGCGGAAACGCGACAGGAACTTCATAAAGGCGCCGGAGAACCCGGCGGCGATCCAGAACGGAATGGCCAGCCCCAGCGAATAGACCGCCAGGAGCATCGCTCCATCGGTCACCGTATCACGCGCAGCCGCAACACCGAGTATGGTGCCGAGCACCGGACCGATGCAGGGTGTCCAGCCAAACGCAAAGGCAAGACCCATGATGTAGGCGCCGGACAGCGTCGCCGGCTTGCCATTCCCCTGGAACCGCGCCTCGCGCCCGAGAATGCCGATGCGGAACACACCGAGGAAATGCAAGCCCATGATAATGATGACGATACCGCCGATGCGCGACAAGATGTCGATATGCTGGCGCAGCACAAGTCCGATGCTGGATGCCCCTGCCCCAAGCGCCACGAAAACCGTGGCGAAGCCGAGCGTGAACAGGAAGGCGGCACCGAACACCGCACGCCGGGTGCCCTTTGAGGCGACCTGTGTTTCGCCACCGCGGAACTGATCCACCGATATGCCCGCCATATAACACAGATAAGGCGGCACCAGCGGCAGAACGCACGGCGACAGAAAGGATAGCGCGCCCGCCAGAACGGCGGTCCAGATGGAAATATCAGCGATGGACACCAGGTCAAAACTCCAGCCTGCAACAAGCCCGGCCGTCTTAGCGCCGAAGCCGGTGTCAAACCAATCACCTTTTGGCGATCTCCTTGTAAAACATCGAATTTGCACTTTTGCCTGTTTTTTGGGTTGACCAAAACAAGCCCGCTGTGCATATGTCCGCCCACTTCCGCCGGACACAACAGACCGGTCCTGGGAGAGCGTAGCTCAGTCGGTAGAGCAACTGACTTTTAATCAGTAGGTCCAGGGTTCGAATCCCTGCGCTCTCACCACCTCATTACAAGCACCGTCATCGATGCATAAGCGGTTGAATGCCGGATCGCAGGTCTATTTCTGCCTTGGCAGCTGCACCTCGAAATCACAGTCTAAACGAGATTCGCCACAGCAAAACAGCGCTGCCGGTTAAAGCAACGCCGTCCATATCCTTATCGCGTATGACCAGCGGTCATTTAACCATGCCGGTCCTGACTTCAATAGCCTTGGGCCTGTTCGCCGCGGCGGTAATGGCCGGGCCGTTCCTGGTTGTATTCCGGAACTTCGCAGCGGGGATCGTTGCTGCAGCGGCGATCATTGCCCCTTCGGCTTTCCCGCTCGCGCCGATCAGTGCGGCCCTCGTCATTGCCGCGATCGCGGCGGCCGTATTCCCGGTCTCCCGAATAATCTGTTCGGTCACGCCAGCGCTCATTGCGGTTGTAGCGCTCGGAGTAATCGCGCGGCCGTGAATTGTATTCATTGTAGCCGTTGTCTTCGTAGGAAACACCTTCGCTGACGCAGCCGGCGAGCATCAGGGTTGAAAGGCCGAGTACGGTGGCCAGAATCAGCGTTTTCATTGTGGTTTCTCTCTCCATTTCTGCGACAGATATGGCTGCCACAGGATTGCGGCAAGAGGGAATGATGGTGGCCGCCTTTCTGAGTGCGTAATCCCCCAAAATTGGCGCCGGCTCTCGGGACATAATGAAAGCCGTGTTGACGAACGCTGCCCAGAATCCCGTCAATAGCGGCCTTGGCGCAGCTTCATGGGGCTACCGCCATAGTGCCGTTTGAAGGCGCGCGAGAAAGACGACAGGCTATCAAAACCACAACGAAGAGCCACCTCGCGGATGCTCAATTGTGTATCACTGACGAGCCGTTGCGCTGACTGCAGACGCAGCCGCAGATAGTAGCTTCCGGGACTGATGCCCAACGCCTTGGCAAACCGCATTTCCAGCTGACGCTGCGACTGCCCGGCACGAAGCGCAAGGGCGGTTATCGACAATGGCCGGTCAAGTGTCCGCTCCATCAGGCGGATTGCCCGGGCAAGGTCCGGATCGAGCGCCTCCATGCGTCCAAGCGATACCAGTGGCTGTGCATCTGTGGCAGCATGTGTCTCGTCATAGACAAAGATGCTCGCCACATCGAGCGCCACGGATGAGCCGAACCGCTGCCGGATCAGATGCAGCATCATATCGAAGGTCGGCGACGCGCCGCCGGAGGTCCAGAACTTTCCATCGGTCACGAACCGGTCGGCCCTAACGGAAACGTCAGGAAAAGCCTGCGCGAAATCCTCCAGTTCCTCCCAATGTGCCGTCGCTGTCCGCCCGTTAACGAGACCACAGCGCGCCAACAGCCAGCAACCGGATTCGATTCCGGCGACAACAGAAAAATGCCGGGCGGCCGCCCGCAGGCTGGCGATGAACGATTTTTGCGCATAGCGGTCCAGATTGAATCCGCCGATGATCAGCAGGCAATCCCCCTGCTCCCGTGCTGAAAACACCCCATCCACCGCGATCACCACGCCGCAGGTGAGAAGAACCGGTGCGCCATCGGGAGACAGGATTTTCCAATCGAACAGAATTTTTCCGGCCACCCGATTGGCCGCACGCATCGGATCCAGCACCGAAGCCAGCGACATGATCGATGATTCAGGCAGGACGACAATCACAACCTTCACATCGCGATCAAAAATCTTGGGTGACGACATACGAGAAATGTCAAATTTTCTGCGCCTTATGTCAAATGAATTGGCATCACCCAGGCATGATGCAACTGTAAGACCTCCCATCTGCAGCATTCTAGTCTGCGGATGTCTGGAAATTCCCCCGACCGACCTTTACCGGACGGGTCGAACGGCAGAGATGCCTTCGGCCCGTTTTTTTTGCGAACTTCGTTTCACGGCCCAGTGCTGTCTGCCGCCGCCAACTTTTCTTTTTCCCCGGAAATCGCTTTCGACTTAAAAGCGGCTTGGAGCTTGCCGACAGCAAAAAGCACCGTTAATCCGGCAGTAAGCGCGAATGCGGCGATCAACCAGTGACCGAAGCCAAGAGCAAGGCCGATGGCCCCGGCAAGCCACATGCCTGCTCCCGTCGTCAGGCCCCGCACCTCCCCACGCGACAAAACGATCGTTCCTGCGGCAAGGAATGCCACGCCTGCGGTGACAGCTTCGACCACCCGCAGCGGATCGATGCGCACCTGTTCGTCGGAAAGACCCGGCATATGCACGCTCTCGATCGAAATGATGGCGAAGACGGCAGAGGCCAGGCTGATGAGAATGTGCGTCCGCAATCCCGCCGCCTTGTCCTGCGCCTCGCGTTCGAAACCGATTAGCCCGCCGAAAAAGATTGCACCGCAAAAACGGGCGACAATCACCGGATAGGGAATTTGCGTGGCGGGAAACATGTCTGCGAAAATCTGATCCATGCGGCCTGAACGCGCGGAGCAAAACATGGTTCCCGGAGGTCACCCAGCGTTGATGCGGACCGCATCGCTCGGCAACCGGATCGACGAAAACAGGTGCAAGGAACGAAACCAGACAACCGCGCGTTACTGCACCGGCTCAACAGAATCGATTCCACGGAGGTAATTCATATGCTGCGCGCTGGTCTCTTATTGTTCACCGGTGTTCCCTTCTTCTCCGTCCTCTTGACCTCGATGCTGCATTTCTAGTGCCGGAGGCTACCATGACACATCCACTTTTCCAGACGCCTATTCGGGCAGACCGCGAGACATCGGATTACCGCAATTTCATGGTCCGGGAATTGTTGATCTGGCTCGTCGGCGTTCCCGTACCGATTGCCGCGATCATCGGCTTCTTCGTGCTTTAGGGCTTTCCATACACGCACGATCCTGAGCAAGGATGGCACGGCTTGACCTCAGATCGGCGTTCGCCCATCCTTGGTACCAACAAGGAGGGCGATCATGATTACAGGCTCACAATGCCGCGCCGCACGCGCGCTTGTCGAAGTTTCGCGCCAGCTCCTCGCAACACTGTCCGGTGTCAACGAGGACACAATCGCCCGATTTGAAAGAAAACTCGAGACCCCGGCAGCTGAAGTTGTTTCAACCCTGCAGACCGCCTTGGAGGCGGCTGGAGCGCTGTTCCTGGAGGAAGGTGAACGCGGCCTCGGAGTCCAGCTCAAGTTCACCCGTTCAGAGGCCCGCCGTCTTTCTGTTCTTGAAAGCGAAGGTGGTCTGGTTGCCAATGACGAGGTCCCGGGAGTTTAGGCTCACGGCTCGGTTGTGGATTGAGTAATCGGCTTCGGATTCTGCCGGTAAGCCATATAGAGGAACACAAGATCATGCGCGTGGGTGGCATATGGCACTGGCTGCGCCGCCAGGGGTCCGTCTGCACCATCGTGGCCTGATGAAAGCGAGAGGCCGGAAAAATCCGCGCTTGCGCCAAGTGCCGCTCGTTTGCAACGCAACCGACACCAGATAAAATCCGGATTGCATCAAATCATGGTGCGGAGATGCCAGCGGGATCATGAGGCACGATCGCCACGTATCCAATCCAACCCCGTCTCAGCGGGTTTTTGTTGCAACCATTGGCGACACTGTGAAGTTCTCTAGGCTGCTTTCTTTGCCTTCACCCCTGCCGCCTTGGATTCCTGAGCCTCGTGCAGCGCCATCTCGATGAGGTAGCCCAGCATCCTGTCGTCACTGGCTCTTGCCAAAATCTTTGCACTTTCAAGCAGATCGATGATTGCATTCGACATGATCAACTCCTCTTTTGGATGTTGAAAGCCTGATCTCACATCCTTAATGAAGAGCTAATGGACGGCCCGTGATTTCCAGCCCTCCAGGCGCCATTTTTGGGGGGAATAGTCGTACAATTCGTGAACACCGTAGAAACCAGACCGGTGCGCGGCCAAGCGGCAACCGAATGGCGCTGCTTGGAGTACTTGGCCAGCGCCGATTTCAAATGATTGCATTGATCACCAGCCACTCAATCGCGAAGGCCCGTGGAGTATTTGAAACACGATCCTGCGCCGGAACAACAGACCGGCGATGCGATCATTCTGAGGGTCGTCAAGGACATCCGGAGAATGCATCTTGTAAACGGCTGGGAAAAGGCCGCAAACGCAGCCAAAACGATCGGAAAAGTAGAGACTAAGCCATTGAGATGATTGGCGACCCCTGCAGGGCTCGAACCTGCGACAACCTGCTTAGAAGATTTTACGAACTTTGGTGTTTTCAATGACTTAACTAAATGTCACGCATCGCATTTGTCCGGGTGTGCTCATTTCTGACGAAGCAGTGCAATCAGTGAGGTGTGCCAGCCTTAAACCATGAGAACACTTTGATCATGTTCTCGTAGAGCGTCACGGTCGCGACTAGCATCGCCAAAATGAGTACCACCGAAAACCGGATGAACCGCCCTACGGTGCGTAGATCCCTAACTAGTTTGAAGCCATCGCGTACGTCATTCGCAGGCAGATCGACCAACGCCTTCAGCGTTTCCAGTTCATCCTCTCGAAGGGTGGCGAGCCACTCCCGAGTATCATGCGGCAATTCAATAAGTTTGGCGGGAGCATTCACAGGAGCATCCATCTTCGACTACTGGACCGAAACCTTGCAATTGGGTGCCGTCGCTCCCGTCAGCGAAATGAAGACATTCCCCGCTGAGCTGAAGATTAGCTGTTGCTTTACGTCTCCCTTGGTATCGACGTCGCCGATAACCAGCTTCGAATTCGGAACGGGCACGATATCCCCCCCGTCGACCTGGGTATGAACACGCAGCGTTCCTCCGCCGAGGGAGCCGCTATAGCTTAGAACGCGGTAGCCTACATCGGTGCTCGCATCGATGCCTAGGCTGACCGGCGCGGCAGTATCTGCGGTAAGTGTTTTCGTTGGCATGCTAACCTCCTATTTCCGGCAGCCGGGATCCTGCCGGCACTGCCTGTTATTGGAAAAGATCGACGGACCCGCCATCGCATCCAGCGATGCCGTTTGGCCCGCCTTCGGGTCGGCGAAGCGGATAAACTGATATCCGGAGCCGTCAGTCGCAGGCGCTGTCTGGCAGGCCGCTATCAAGCATGAACACAAGGCAACGATCGCGAGCCGAAAGGTTCTCGTATTCTGCATTGTTTCTCTCCAGTTTCTGGATCCGCTCCAGCGCGTTCTTGCCAGTCTCGATCGCCGCTATGTCGCGCTCGACGCGCTGGCCGTAGATGCAGGCTGGCATCGCCATCAGGGCTGCCCCGACGATCGCGCCAGTAGCTCCTGCCATCCAGTTCATCGGTACGTCTCCTGGCGAATGGCAGCCTCGGGATCGCTGGCGATTACGGCTGGGCGTGGCCGCATCCAGATATTAACCAGGAAGGCCGCCGCGATCACCCAGCGCTGATATTGCGCCGGCACAAGCGCCAGCATCTCCGGCGAGTTCAATAGGTCCGGAGCAACGATCGCGAGTGTCAGAACAAGATTGAGGATCCACGTCCGGAAGCGAACGATGCGCTCGAGGAGCTTTCTCATTTCCGACCTCCAAACAGCTTCGCCAGCAGGGCACCGAGCGCAGCCCAGCCCGTGGGGTGCGCAGCTTGTGCAGGCTGGGGCACTGCCGGCAGATTGGTCGAAGGTGGTACAGAAGGAGCGGGCTTCGCTGCAGCTGCGGCGGCAAACACCTGGCGCAACATCGCCTCGACACGCTCCGGCTTGACCAGCGACTTATTCAGGGCATCGCCGGCATAGTAGCTCTGCCCGCGTTCCACTGACTGATGTTCCCCTTCGCAGGCCGACAGTACAGGGAAGCTCGCCCATTCTTGCGCGAGCGCCCTGCCGAAGGCGACGATCGACAACTCGCCGGCGACGAACCTTTCATACCCTCGGCGCTGCAACAGGTAATAGCCAAGCCGCCGCTGCAGGTCGCGATCAAACAATGCGTCTCCGCTCAGAGACGGGATCTCCTTTGCAATGCCAATCAGTGTGTTGCGCATAAATTGCAGTCCGCCGGCAGCGCTCGATTTGAAGCGCCTGGTCCAGGACTTCTGTACGTCGATCACTTCTCCCAGCGTCATCTGAGTGAGTGGCTTTGGCAGCTTATCCTGGTTGTTGCCATAAATCGTGTCATAGCCAGCTGGCGCCTCGATCGTAACGATGAATTCGAGCAGCATCAGCGCTGCAAGAGGAACAATGAGAGGAAGTTTGTTTGCCATGAAAAAGGCTCCAGCATTGATGATGCTGAAGCCTAAAGCCGTTTGGGTCGCGTCAAATGGGCGGCATCTACTACTTTGGATCGAGCAGTTCCCAAGTGGCGCCCTGGATGAGCGCCGGCCATGCGAGCCCGACCAGATGCTTCAGGCTTGAGAGCTCGTCAACGCTGAGCGAAACCTCGCCGCCGTTATGGATCTTCCGCGCCAGTTCGAACCTGGTCATCTTCACTTCGCCGGAGGGGCTATCGCCGCGCAAAGGGCTGAGAAGGGCCTCGATGCAAACCACGGCAAGCGTGGCGGGAATGCGATCAGCATTTGGTTCCAGGCTGGTCACCACCGAAATCTGTTTGCCGGCGAGATCGAGGATTGGTGAACTGAAGTCAATTTTAGCCATGTCGATTTTGTCCCTTGTGAAGATTATGCGACCCGCATCTGAATAGCGGAGCCGTTTCGGTACCATTCGCCGACGCCAACAGCGGGTGTTGCACCTGCTGCTGCCGCGTCGTTGGCGTAGGAATTGGCGGGAACCGGCGTCTTGATACCTATTCCATTGCCGGGGGTCGCGAGGATGCGAACGCGTTCGGTCGCATTGGTCATGATGACCAACGGTGAAGCAACATTATCTGCTGTGTCGTACTTCGACGCTGCGATGAAGGGAGTGTTGCCATTAAGCGACCCCAGCTGAACAGCCGCGCCGACGGCATTCGCGGCGGACAGGTCGAGACCGATCATCGCGGCAGTGTTGGCGAGGCCGCGCACTGTGTCGCTTCCCGCCACATTGAGGCGGGACGTAAGGTATGACCCTGCGGTAGCTCCGAAGTTCGCCGATCCGTCCTGCCGGATTGACGCACGCTCGTTGCCTGCCGAATTGGCGACCTGCAGGACACCGTTCTTGGCCACGGTAGAGCCGCCCGTCTTGAGCACCAGATTGATGCCAGCCCCCGGAATAGCGAGATACATGCCGCTGTTTGGCCCATCGACAGCATCGGCGTCCTGAAAGTAGGACCACCTTTTGACGGCTTTCTTCTGGAGAGCGATGCCGAATTGAACGGCGTTCGGCTCTGAACCTTCCTGGCCAATCTCGATGCCGGCGGCGGAGATATATGTTCCGCCTGCGGCAACCGTCAGGATAACCGGAACGGTCGTCGTTATCCCGAACGCCCGCGACCACGGATAGCTTGTCGGCGCGTCGGCGCTGTAGTTAAAAGTATTGAATTCATGAGTGGCTACACCTGGTGTGAACTGCTCCACCTTGCCGAAAAAACCAAACACCTGGTTGCCAGCATGGCGAAGGCCGCCATATCCAATGACGCCGACGGGGAAAGACGAGCCGCTGCTGCCATCCTGAATGGTCTCGCCTATGACGCCGTTATATTTCGCCGTAGATCTTCCATGGACAGCCGCAGGTCCGAAGGTGGGATACTGAGCGTCAGCGGCGTCGAATAGAAAGGCTTGAAAACCAATATCATCGAAACGACGGCTTTCGACCATGTAAGGGAAACGCGTAGACATTCCCTCAAGGAGGCCATCGGCATTGTCGGCTTTGGTGCCCTGCGCAGCGGTCGCGAAGCCGGCGTCATTAATAAACTGGGCAGGATCGAGATTGACCAGCATCCCGTTTTGCCAGCCGAGAACACGGTTTTCATAGGGCTGAGGCGGGGCGGCCGCCTGACCATAGTTGACTTTGAAAGCGCGATCGACGTCGCGCCGCAACTCCTGCAACGCCACCGCTGCCTTGGACAGCTCCTTCTCAAGCGCATTCAGGCTAAGCTGCGTTCCCTTGTTCATGCCAACGGACCGCTCGGCGACGCGCGCACCATAAACAATGAAGTTGGTGCTGGCGGGCAAGATGCTCCCAAAGGTCACGGTGAAGAAATCGAGCGATAGGTTCGAAACCTTGCTGACAGTAACAGCCACTGGCTCGAAGCTCGCTGCGTTCAGGGGCCGGGTAACGACGACGACGTCTTCAATATCGAAGATCTTGAACGCGAACGGCCCATAGGTTGCGTTCACCCCGTTGCCGGAGAGGATCGCAGACTGCCGCGTCTGGCGCGGTAGCGGATAGGGAGTGTCAGCCATGTCGCGCCCTCATCAGATGATGAGAGCGATCATGCGGGCGCGCGCAGGCGGTTCAGTGCGGTCTAGCTACCGAACTGGACCGCTGCCCCGGCGTCGGGAGCCCGATCAGGCATAGTCTTGCCAGGAGCCCACCAAAAGTCCTGCCCGAATTCTTTCTGAAAAAATTTCTGCCGGCGCTTGAACGATTTGTTTGCTTCCGGATCTGCGAGAAACTGCAACTGGTCCATGGCGATGCGTTCCCAAGCCAGCCTGGTGTACCAAAGTGTGGAACCAGGCACATTCGAGCGAAGGAATTTCACAGCCTCTCGACCGAAATTGGTTTTCTCGCCGCTCGCCAGCTGGATCATGTTCCCGCCGGTGAGGTTCCAAACATCGTTTGCCCGGCCGATGAGAGGTCCGGCCAGCGTGGTGGCAAAGCCTCCGCCATAGCGGTTCACGTTCGAAAAGAGAAAGTCGCCATAGATTCCAAGGCCGCCACCTTGAAGCAGTGCGGCTCCCCAAAAGCCCTCGTCGGCCATGTCTTGCGGATCCCTGCCCTGCGCGATCTGCTTCATCTGCAGGGCCATGCCGCCCAGCAGCGTCGTCGAGATCAGCAGCGAGCCAGCGTAGGCTGCCCCTTTGGCCTTCTCCTGTCCTGCAATCATGCCATGGACGCGTCGGCCATGCAGCACGAGGAAGACTGTGCCGAAACTCTTGAACTGCGCAAAGCTGCGCATAACTTCGCCGATGAAAGTGCCTGGACGGTTCTCGTCGACCAGCATCACCTTCGATCGGTGCGAACCTGACGGGATAGCATATTCGGTTTCGGCCTGGATCATCTCCAAATATTTTTCAGCCAGTTTCGGATGCACGCGCGCATCGATCTCCTGCGGTCGTAGGATCATCGTGCCTTGGCCCATATCGTGCATCGGCAGCTTGCGCACCTGGTCCCACTCGCGGCCGTTTATACCGTAGCGTTTCATGACGTTGCGGAAAGCATCTGGAAGCTTGGTAAACTCCTGTCCGGACTGTTCGGCGGCGGTTCGCATGAAGGCGAGGCCGAAGGCGTGCCGCCCGGCTTGCGTCCAGGGCGTCAATCCCGAATAGGTCAGCACCCGGTCGGCGAGATAGCTTGCCCAGCCGGGGCCATCGAGCGTGCCGATGTAACGCGCCTGGGCGTGAAACACATGCATGGCGCTGTCGAGGATCAAACCCGACGCCACCGCCTCGCGTTTTGTCGAAGGCATCACCGCTTTAGCAACATCGGAGAATGTGCCTCGCCCGCCGATCCCCGCGAACTTGCGTGCAATAAATGTCGTGCCGAGATCGCTGACGGATGATAGTGCTGCAGATCCGAGCACACTGGCGGTGATGAGGCTCCGGCCCGCGGAAAGGCCGGCTGCCCAACGACCGTTGATTGGGGTTTCAAGCGAACCGCGGATAGATCCCCAGATCGCTCCAATGCGCTTTTCCGCAGCGTTGGCTTTATCCAGGGCATTCTCCGGCGTTGCTGCAAAACGGCTCGGCCTCCCCGCCGATCGGTTCATCGCCTCCTTGCGCACCGCCTGCCGCAACCATTCGATCGTGCCATCCGGATTTGGCCCCAGCACCTCCATCGCGGAAATGTCCTTCGCCATCATGTTGAGGTGCCCCATCATGGCGGCAAACGCGTCACCACCACCGCCATAAAGCCGCTGGTATTCCATCCAGCTGTCTGCATCGCGAAACACCAGAAAGCGATGCTCCGCCCGCTGGTTGGCCAGTGCGCCTTTGCCGAAACTCTGGCGCAACGGCTGGCGACGGTTCCATCCTTCAGTAGCTATGTTCTCCCAGATCTCCGTCAGCACATCGTCGATCTCGCCTTCATCGACAGCATCTCCCGTCAGCGGATGTTTCATGCGGGAGACGTCAAGCATCGGCCGTACATCCGCCTTCCAGGCTTCCAGCCCGCGTTTACGCAAAGCCCGCGCATCATGGTGCTGGGGCAATCCCCATTTCTCTAGCTTGCCGATCGCGCCGCCGGCGGCGTTGAACCGCTCGCGCAACCATTCATGGGTCTTTTCCCATACGCCGGCGAATTCCTTCGCCGCCTCGTCGCCGCTTGCCTGGCCGAACGCTTCACGCACGACGTTGTCGAGCTGGGCCTTGTTATGGCGCGTCACGTCGCCGCCCACCGCACCCTTGCGAAAATGATACAAAGCGTCGTCCATCCGGGCATGTGCCATCCCGATGATCGCACGCCGGCGGCCCTCTACACTGGAAAACGGCGCTGTACCGAAATGCTCGAGCAAGTCTGTGGCAGCTGCCGCGATATCGGCCTCACCCTTCGGGTTCCTATAGCTTTTGAGATCCGCGTCGATCCGCTTGATGCTCGATATCGCCAATTTTGCCTTGCGCCGCTGGTGGGCGGTCTCGGCCTTGAGGAGCGCTGCCAGCGCCTTCTTTGCCTCGGCATCGGCCGTTGCCTCGCTGTTGACGGCGAAGCGGCCGCGCAGCCGGTCGAAGTCCCGCGCAAGCTTCTGCGCGTCCAGTTCGGAGAGTTCGCCGCCTTCGACAGCGTTGGTAAGACAATCTTTGAAGCTCATGCCCGGCAGGCCTCCACAAGCTGAAATAAGTTTTCGTGATGTTCGATCTCGGCCATTAACTCAGCGCCGGTCAGAGTCCGGCCGTCGTCGAAAAAAGGGATATCGTAGTCTTCGGGCAGACCTTCGAGATCAGCCGCCGTAAACAGCGCTTCGTCGTCGATCACGGCCGGATCGGAGAGACCGCTCCGCGCCTCCGTCGTATTCGCCTGGCGGAACGTCGCCGCCGATCGATCTGCCTCTTCCGCTTCCCGGCCGGCTTGGTCGATAGCGATCAACACGCGGTCGAGCGCAGTGCCAGGATCTAGGTTTTCAGCATTAGCAAGCTCTGCCGCCTTGACGATCAAATCGTCATCGACGGCAGGACCGGCCCTAGCTGCAATATCAGTCACAAGGGTTTCGACATACGCCCGCTCGCCCTCAGCACCACGCACGCGAACATCTGACCGGGCGGCGGTGTCGAGCGTATCGAGCAGATCATTGACGGTGCTTCTCTCCATGGCATTCTCTGCTGTGCCATAAAGGTGATCGAAATACCCAGCTTCCGCCGCCACGCGCCGCGCCTGGTCAAGGGGTATCCCGTCGGGTTTAACCAGTTTTCCGACAAAGCGCTCCGATGCGTTGGCAATGCCCAGGGCTTCAAGCTCACCCTTGAAATCCTTAACGCCACCGGCAGAAGCAAGAAATTGCTGCAGGCTGCGTTCAGCAGGAGCGGCGCCTCCGGTTGCCGGCATCAGCCGATCGACAATCCGTGCGATCTGCTCGGCACTGGCCTCCGACACGAAAGGCTCGTTGCTGAGCGCCGCACGTGTTGCCCGATCGATCATCAGATCATGATGCGGCTCGGTTGCTGACCGTGGCATTAGCAACCCGTCCCGCGCGATCAAGTCGGCCTGGTCGATTGCTCCGCGTACCTCAGGTGGCAGGGTATCTCGGATTGGCTTGAGCGTCTCGATCGCCTTCAGGCCGTTGCCTCGCAGCCCCTCCGACACGTCGGGACGCACAGTCGGCGACTTGGCCAACTCACCTGCGGCAGATTCGATATCTCGGGGTCGGAACCCGCGAGAGATCGCCTCGCCGGCCGCCGCCATGCCAGAGCCGAGGACGCCGCCGGCCAGCGCAGCAAAACCAATGTTCTGCATTGCCTCTGCCAGTCCGTTCGGTAGGCCGGCCTGTTTCCGCCAATTCTGGACCTCTGACTGCAACAATGCCTCCGACAGGCCGTTGATCGCCGTTTCCTGCAGAGCGACTTTACCAATGCGGCCGATCGCAGTTTTCGCGCCGCCGGCGCCACCGCCGGCAAAAAGCGTGATCACCTGGAGAGGGTCATACAGTGAGCCCTGCAGGCCACCGGCAAGGACTGCTGCCCATTTGGCTGCACCATCGCGCGATGCCATAGCTTTTGCTAGCCGTTCATCCATATGTCTCGCTAGAGCCTCGGCGTCCCGCTCGAGCGGTACATCGGCCTTGATGACGTCGGCGGCGTCTGGATGACGAACCGTAATCTGTGCAAGCCAGGCGTTGAAATCATCAACCTCAGTTCCGGCTTGCGATCGAGACTGGAAACCACCCTGACTTGGGCGGCGAAAACCAGGGGTAACCTGCCCTCCGCGTCCGGCCAGGTAGAGCGGGTTTTGGCGCGTCTCCCCGGTGCGTTCCTGGATCGCCTTGATCCTGTCGTCATAGGCGCGATAGAGCGCCTGGTAGCTGCTATCGCTGTTCTCGACAAAAACCTGATGGTCAGACGATGCATCCAAAAGCTCGACGAGCGGCGCCTGTCCCGATCCTACAGAGGTCGGACGCTCTTCGGTGCCATTACCGTACCAGAAGCTCATTGCGGCTGCTCCGGCTGCCACCCAAACGGGTTGAACCCACCAATGCGATCAGACAGTGGATGCTCAATGGCGGCGCGCTGCAGCGCCCTTATGTCGAGCGTCCAATAGGCACCGTCTGGTCTTGTCAGATACCGTGGCTCTTCCCCCATGGGATCGCCCAACGCAACCCGATACATACCGTCGCCGGTGCTGACCAACTGCGAGCGGCGGAGCTGACGTGACGTGACCGGATAACCGGTGGTCGACTGGATCGGCGGTAACAGCTTCAGCTGATCATCTGTAATGGTTTCCACCAACCGCTGCGGCTCGCCCTTCGCCATGTCGGAAGGCGTTACAATACGAGATCCGTTCACTTCGTCGATGCCACCATAGCTCTCGCCATTGACGGTCCGGCCGCCAAGTGCGCGGTCAAGCGATTTCAGATAGAGGGTCTGCGCGGGCGATTCCTCGGTCTTGATCTCGGCTGGATCGATGCCCATGCGCGAAGCGTCCTTCTCAAACAATAGCTGGGCCGTCTGCAGCACCGCGTTTTGCGTGCGCGGATCCGCAAGAAATGCACCGGCAACAGCACTGGCGCCAAAACCATTTAGCTTGCGGCCGGTCTCTGGTGTCAGGTCCGCCAGCTGCTTTTGCCTTTTCATCGACAGGGTCGTCGCCACGTCCCGGGCAATACCGACATCACCGGTGGCGATCGACAATCCGGCCGCGTGAGCCAACGCCGGTCCGCTCTCCGAAAACTCGGAAAGTGCCTTGCTGGCATCACGGCCGAAGGCATCGCGAACGGATTGGGTGAACACGACCAGCGCTTCGGGGTTCTGTTCTGCCGCTTTCAACACAGCGTCCGCCTCGCCAGGCCGGAAATAACGTGGGCTTATTCCGAAATGTTTGGCAACAGCATCGGCCGCCCCTCGCCGGTAGGACACTGCACCGGCGATCTGTTCGGGTGTCGCCGTTCCATCCACGGGAATACTGGCAACTGGAGGGATAAGGCCAATAGCCTCGGCTTTGCCAAGAGGGTCCAACAGCACGGCCTGGCGGAATTCGGCGATCGTCTTACGCGCAAACTCGGTATCCTCTGGGTTGACCGTCTCGCCGCCACCTTTCAGGATGGAAGCAAGGTTGCGCTCAACCTCGCCGATCGGCTGCTTTCGCAGTGCGTCGGCAACACGCATGCGGGCGAAGGTCGAGGCGGCGATGGCCTTATTTTTTTCGCCCGGCCCGATGTCCAGCTGAAACCGGGACAATTCCTCCGGCGCCACGGGCTGGCCACGCGCAACTCTGTTGGCTATATCGTCGCCGCGCTGCTTCAGAGAGGCCGTAACGGTGGCGTCCTGTGTTCGGCGGGTAGCCGCAGCACTGCTCAATTCTTTTGAGATATCCGTCCAATCATCGGCAGTAACGCCATCGATGCCACTTTCACCATAATCCCGTTGCATCTCGGCGCGCATCTGATCGATCTGATCAGCGGACATGTCTTTGGTCTGTCCAACATAAAACCCGACAGTCATCGTGGATCGGCTGAGCTTTTTGGCTTTTCCTGCCTGCTCAGCATCCATAACGCCACGCGCAACGGCGCTATCATAGTTTGCGTCAATGGCTGCCTGCGTATCGGCCAGCGCCGATGCGGCTAGCGGATCGCCTGGCTTATATCCGGCAAGCTGCTGGGCCCGCCGGTTCTCCAGATCGTCGATCCGGGAAATCGCCTGCATGCGAACCTGCTGGTCTTGCCTCTCACGTTGGGCCTCCCGGCTCTTAGACATGAGCGCTGCCGCGCGTTTTTGATAGGCAGCAGTATACTCTGGCGCAATCTCCTCGAAAACATTGTCTCGCAAATCGGCAGTCAGACCTTCGCCCAAAGCCTTCTGCAGCATGGCCGGATCGTCGCTATAGGCATCATAAAGCGCCGTCTGGTTTTCAACCATGGCGGCGTCCGCCATCTCAAGATAGGTCTTTTCACCGGCCGTATCATAGGCGCGGCCGTATACCGTATCGCGGCCGGTCGGTCTCCATGTCCCTGCTTTACCAGGCTCGAGCGTGACGGGCTCTCGAACCGGAGTAACTGACATCGGACCAACGGAAGCGGCAGTCGGCAATTTCTGATAGCTGTCGCCGCCACTCACCTTGCTAGTCCAAAGTGTAGAAAACTGTCCGGCGCTCATATCCAGGGTGCCGCCGTTTTTCAGCACAGCTTCAACGCCAACGATATCACTCGCCTTCGCATTCGGATTTGCGAGAAGTTTAGCTGCTCCGCCGCCACCCTGTTGGTGTGCTAAGTACAATTCTCCCGCAGTGGGAGTGCGACCTAGCGCGCTGGTCAGCGTTGCGGTATTGTCCTTCATAAGGCGAGCGCCGGCATCGAGCGACGCAGCAGCATCAAATTTGTCGGTCAGCCCGTATTCGCTCGCGGTGCTGTCTATAAACTGAAGGATGCCGCCAGCCGTTGATTTGGGGTTTTTTGCGTTTGGGTTGAAGTTACTTTCAATCCTCGTGGTTTCCGATAGGGCGTGGGGATCGACACCATGTCGTGCGGCGGACTGCTCAATGAGGACGCGGATTTGCTCTGGCGGCACGACGACGCGGTTTCCGCCCTGCGCACCGCGAACATGCCCTGCCTGTCCATTCACGCTAGCGGTACCAGTCACCTGGCCGCCACTGAGCGTAGCCGCTGTTGGCGTGTTCGCAATGGCATCCCGGCGGCTATCGCGAAGGCCAGCGGCTTCTGCCTGCAGGTCTGCTTTTCGCCCGGCTTCGTCGGCTAGCCGGGCCATCCCCATGGAGACCTTGCGCTCCAACTCACCGCCTTCACGTTGCACCGAAAGGAGCCCGTCGGCAAGCGCCGGCTCGACGCGGAACGGACGGTAAGATACGGGTTCAAGACGACGGTTTGCCATTATTACCTGCCTGCAATGCTGCTTGCGCCGTTGAGCCCAATCATGGCGGCGTCGAACAAGCCGCCGGACTTGGCGCGAGCCGCCCGCTTCCTGTAGTTAACTTCCTTCTCCTGAAGGCGAGCAACACGGGTCTGCTCTGTCCCGTTGTCGGATGCCAGTCCAAGGTCCCCCTGCCTGAAGGCTTCCTTGCGCGCCTGGCCCGGCGTACCGAAAGAAAGATCGACCCCGGATGCGGCATAGGCAACATCTTGGTCGCCAATGCGATCCATCATCTCCTGCTTGATTGAAGAACGGCGCTTGATGCCCTGCAGTGTTTCCAGGGGCACTTCGCGCGCCGCGTCGTCGGCTGCCAGTGTCGCGGCTTCGGCGTCGGCATTTCCCGCGTTCAAGGCATTCACCATACCGAAAACCGTTGCCCCACCTTGCAGGAGGGTTTGCAAAAATCCACCGCTTGCGGCCGCAGGGGCGACCGTTGCCGCCGTGGTCGCGGCTGCTGCGCCAGCTGTCGCGGCAGAGGGAGTAAAAATCGAGGCAAAGGCCGTCGCGAATTCCATTACAATTTCACCCCCGGAATATAATCCCGCACATGCAGCCGGCCCGGCCGCACTTGCGTAATTGTCAATGTTGGATCCATGCAGGCGCCAATGAGACCCGCGACCTTCAGATGACCGTTGAAATTTACCTTGGGCTGAGAAAGATCGTCATCGCCCCTATTGAGCGGAATATCCTTCGCTGGCCGTCCGTTGGCGCCGATCGCGATGCTGGCCGTGTTCTCGAGGAAGAACAGGGCCGATCCCACTTTGCCCGGACGACGCACCACGTCGTCGTTTGCGAGCACACGCACATACGGCATGCTTTCGTGAATTGGTGCTGTCCACAGACCTATTTTCGCTGGCCGCGAAGGCACATCGGTCTGGATTGCACCTGAGGAAACAGTGAATGGCCCGAACACGTCGTTGTCGATCAAGGCCCAAACCACCCGCCCGTTGTGGATCGCCAGCCCGCTCGCCTGCCCTGTAAGGTCCGTCGTCACCGCCAAAGCCACCTGGAACAGGTTGGCTATGTCTTCCTCGAGGAGCTCGACCGAATGCACACCGGCACGCTCCACCGAAACCCAGACCTGATCCTGCCCATCCACCGAAAGTTCGTGAACAATGCCGCCGCCGGCGACGGTCCATTCGGATGCAGCAAACCGAATATCTTCGCTCACGTTGGCAATGCCGCATACTACCCGGCCGTCATCACGCAAAATCCAGAGCCGGTCGGACACCATGGTTCCCGTTTTGCGCTGCACGGAAATCGACTTGATATTGCGCACCAGGTCGCCATCCGCCGCGCCGTTCAAATCGTTGACGGGAACCGGCGTAAAGCTTTCGCTCACAGCGTCGTAGTTGGCGCGGTACAACCGGCCGCCGTCGCTTGAAACGAAATAGACATAACCTTCCAACGAAACCGGCCTGCAGCTCCTGCGACTTCCGATCGTCGAGGCCCGAACCCAGTTCAAGGGCTCGTTGCGCTTAATCGTCCGGTTGCTGGCGAAATACTCGCCCCGATCTGTAAAGGCGACGAGGTAAGTCGCATCGATGACATGGAGGATAGTTTCCGACGTTTCCGTTCGGAGTGCTTCCAGGCGAGCCCCGGCATCGTTCTGGCTTTCGATGTTTAGGTCGAAATATTCACCGGTCTTTGACATCGCCAGCGCCGCCGGCTTGGCGTTCGGCGCAAGGTAGATTTGCCTGTCTTGATAGTTGATCGACCCGGAAAAGCCTCCCCTTGTGACGGAAATAAGTGGCTCCCCCAGAGTCTTACCGATGTCGATATGTGAGGCGAGAACCGAAACTTCGGATGTATTCAACACATGTGCGTCCACCTGGTACTCGCTGCCGGAGAGGCTATTGGTGAACACGATGTTGAATGTGCGGTAGCGGGATTGATCCTGCGCGGGGTCGTATTGAATATCGACGTCATTGTTCATACCCGGCAATGCCCGGATCTCTGTTCGCAACGCCGTAGCCATTGCGTGCCAATCGGCTGCAACGGACACGTCCGGAGCGATCGCAACGCTGGCTCCATTAAGCAGACGCACTGCACCCGTCTGGTTGCCGTCGATACTGACATTCATCACCAAGGATGGTGCCGCACTCGTCCAGCGCAGATAGAGGGACCAGTAATCGTTGGTCTTGGTGTAGACACCACCAAGATCCACTTCGGGTAGATCGCCATAAGGCCAGGTTGAAACAGTCCAGGACGTATCGTCCAAAGGATTGCGAAACAATCGCACCGCGTTCCAAAGGTCGGGGTGGAAGATGCCGACGGTGTTTGCTTCCCCGTAGAACTGCAAATCAGGCACCATTGCGGAAGTGATCGACACGACGGCGACTGTAGCGACTTTCACCCGATCATTACGCCAGATGGCAACGCTGCCCGCTGTAACAATAAGCGTGTACGAGCGGTTGGCATCAACGTTGAGCACTCCCTGCCGGCAGACCGATGCAACGCCGGCGCCGCAATAGGCTGACCCCGGCAAAAGCTTAAAACCTGCCTGCGGAATTGGCTCGATGCCTTTCATCCGCTTGGCGCCGGAATAATACTGTTTCAGGTTCACCTTGCCATAAAGGCTTTTCGAAAGCTGACCAGCGTTAACGCTGCTCTTGAGCGGACCGGCAATGCGGGTCATGCGTATTTCCCCGCCCAATCTTCGCCACCGTGCGTCGAGGTCCGCGCGTTGGTCAGCGGATTGTCGTCCGCCTGCGGGCTACCTATGGGATTACTGGCCTTGTCCTGCGCCATTAACCGGCCAAACAAACCGCCGGTTCCTTCACGTGAAGGGGTTCCGAAAGCTTCCACCAGCATGTCGGCCTTCATATCCTTATCCTGCCAGACGGGAACACAGAGATAGGCACCCAGCGCCACGACGAAAGCGCCGCGCCACTCTGGCGGCCAGGTGTCGGGATCGACCGCCACTTTGACCAGCGACCATGTTTCTGTACACTCACAAAAGAGCTTTCCCTCTTCGATCGTGAAATTGCGCAGCGGGCGCGGGCTACGCCCGGCCTGATCCATGATCTTCAGTGGGTTACCGATACGACTACCGGGCAGATCAAAACCATAGGACCAGCCATTTTCCGGCCGGTCGGCAAGGCGGGTATTCCGGAAAGTTTTGCGAGAAAAGGTCCAGTCGTGCATGCCGAAGGTACGATCAACCACTGGCTGCCAGACGTTTTCGATCTGGCTCGCAAGATCGCTGTCGTCATCGACGGAAAACATCGGCCCGACGCCGATCTCGGTCAAAGCCCAATTGATGATTGTCGCCTTGTCGATGCTCATGATCAGCCCGCCGGAAATAAAGAACCGTGGCCAGAGTACCGGCCACGGCGAGGCGTTGAATGCGGCAACGGGTCAAGTGGCGGTTAGGCCACCATCGACGACGGTTGTGATGTTTCCGGAAGCCGGCACGGTCGCGAAGCGCAACACCACACGGGCGGGCGTTCCGTTGATGTCGGCGACCGCATCGACGATGCTATCCTTGGTGAGATTGTCCCGGCTGCTGTTGAAGAAACCGGCCGCCTGGATCTCGGCGAGCGTGTGAACGGTGGCATAGTCGAAGAACATGATCTGCCGCTGACCCTTGATGCTGATCGTCGTGCGACGGCGAAGATCGCGTGGCTGGTGTACCATGGTGAAATCCTCTTGATGATTGGAAGAAACAACACCGCCCCGTAGCCGGGACGGCGCTAATTGCAGTGATCAGACGCGAACGATGTCTTTGATTGCCTTGGCGCGAATGCGTTTGACGCCTTCCGGCAGCAGGCCGATGGCAGCCCCCGAAAGAGCGGTGTCGCAAAGGATGGGCTTGCCCGCCTTACCGATCCACTCGTTCATGTCCATCTGCTCTTTCGACCAGAAGGTTTCGCAACCGACGGCGTTCTTGGTCCAAAGGAAGCTATCAAGATACTTGGTATCGTCCCACTCGGACTGCCCTTCGACCCAGGCGGCCGTGCCATAGGTGAAATGCTCATCCGGCAGAGCGAGGAAGTGGACGCCCCGGAAGGTCTTTTTATTGACCAGAGCCGAACGCGCAAACGGCAGTTCCTTATCGCCCTGGTAGTCCTTGCTGGCGAATTCCTTGTACATCTCCAGCTGGTCAAACCACATGAACGGCATGGCCCAATAGCATTCGCCATCACCACCAGCCCCACGGATCTGCGCGCAGGCCGTCATCGCATAGAGCATATCGATGCGTGCGGATCCGTCACCAAAGGTGACCGGCGTCGTGGGCCCGCCGCCGGGTATGTTGGCGTTGCCGATATTGCAGAAGGCATTGAGGGCGTCGAACTTGATCCCGTCCCGCTTGACGCGCACGGATTTGGACATCGCATCAGAAACTTCTGCCTGATAGGACGGGGTCTGGCGCAAAGTGTCCTGGTTGCGAATAGTCGCTTCTGCGGTGTAATCGTCCGCCTGGAGTGCAACGACATCGACGTCGAGGCCCTGCGGACGGACTTCCTCGATCGCACCGGACAGCTTGTACATCTTGATACGGCCGCCGGAGATCGGAAACTTGACGAAACCGGCAACTTGCTCGCCGCTTTTCATCGTTCCGTCGAGCAGTCCGCCGTTGGACTTTAGCCGCTGCGACACGCCGTCTTTAATGATTTCCTTGAACCATGCTTCAATAGCCATGGATAGACCCTCGGATTGGAGTGTGATGGACGAAATCACCGAGAGGGCCGATTAGCCGGATTAGCGCCGGGTCCTGTGAAGGATAGCCAGCATATGGTCCAGGTCGCTCCCGTCCGGTAGCATGTCGATGCTGCCACCGGGCGGAGGCCGTTCAGTGCGATTAGTTACCGTGAACGCGTCTATAGTCGGCCTGGAGCTGATCCCACGACGCGCGATCGAACAACTGATGACCCGACGTGTTCTGCGGCAGCGCCGCGCGAGCCTGCAATTCGGCCTTCGGATCGGCGGCATGGGGCACTCCGTTGACCTGCATGGCCGGACCGCCGCCCGCACCGCCAGCGGCTGTTTTCGCCATCCATTCGAAGATCCGGTGTCCCTTCGCGCTGTCACCCAGCATCGCCTTGGCGAAATCGGCGTCGTCTTTGGCAATGCCGCCCTTATCGGCGCCACGGGCTACCATCGCATCAAGAAACGCAAAGTTTGTATTCATGCGCTGCTCGATGGCCTGCGTCTGCTCGGGCGCACTGAGGTGCTTGGCAGTCTCGGGCAAAAGCGCGGCCTTCTCGGCTGCCGCATCGACGATCGGTTCCATCAGGCCCATTTCCTGCGACACCGACAGGAACTCCTGGACTAGGCCCTGATAGACAGGAACCGGCACTTTCATCGCCAGAGCCTTGTCGGCTACACGCGCAAACAAGGGATCCGCCTTCAACGTCTCCAGGTGCGGCTTGATGGGTTCGGCTATGTCGCCGGCAAACTCGGCATAGGCATCGCGCGTGTCGGGCACGTTGTTGGCGGCATCACGGTCACGATAGCCTTTCAGGGCTTTGGCGGCGTTGTCGAGCGTTTCCTTGTTGGACTTGCCCAGCATGGTATCGGGCAGATGCTCGGGTTTGTAGATCTCTCCGGCGGCGACGGGAGGAGGTGTCACCGCCGGAGGATCGCCCGCCGATGGAGCCGGCGGGTTACCTGCAGCAACGGGAGGAACCGTCGCTGCAGGAGGCGTTGCGCCAATGGCCGCCGGCAGGTCACCGCCGCCTCCGGCCGGCGGATCACCAGGCGCGTTGCGCATCAGTCGGTCGAGGAAGGTTTTCATGAACCAGCTCCATTCTGGGATTTACGTTGGTCGTTCAGCTTTTTGCCGTGCGCGATCGAGGCAAGAATTGCCTCGGCAAAACCGTTGATCCCCTGCTTGCTCGCCGCCTGCAGGGCCGTATGCTCGATTGTTGCGCCCGTCACGCGAAGCGGCTGGCGGATGGAAATATCCATCATCCATTCGAACATCGCCCGGCCCTCGCCGGTGTGGTAAAGGCCCCACATGAACTCGGCCGTGGTCTCGTCTGGCTGGAGCGGGGCACCATTGAGGTGCGGCTTCATCAGCTCCTCGAGCGCTTCCCAGCCGCCGCCGGCGGCGCCGGCTTCCAGCATGTCGATCGGCTGGCCCGCTCGCGCGGGCAGGAATGGGCCTGACATTTATGCCGCCCTCTTCATATCCGCCATGGCGATATCCTTGATCGCACCAGGTGCCTGCTTTGCGGCCTCGGCCGCCATCATTGCCTGCAGCTGTTGTTCGCGCGCCTTCTGGATGTCGATGACGACCTGCTTGCGTTCCGCCTCGTCTGGGATCAGATCCTTTTCGATCTGGAAGCCATCGGCCACGCGTTCGAGTACCTTTTCTTCCTTCAGGTACAGCGCCTTGTTTTCCTCGCCAGCGAAGGCGAGAACGAAATCGTGATAGTTTGCAATCGCCGCGATCCGGTCTGCGTTCAATGCGGCCTGCATGGGCGAGCGGACCTTGACCGAAATCAACAAGTCGTCGACCTGGCGCATCATCGGCAGCATGCCGAACTCGTACAGGATCTCGGCAACACGCGGCACGATCACCGGCATGATTTCATTGACCAGGCGTCCGAAGGCACCGATGTGGATGTTCGCCCGTTGCTGAAGACGGCCGGCCATCTCGGAGGCAGAGCGCGGCGTCCCCTGATATTCGGGCAACCGCGTATCGAACATCGCGTTTTTGATCTGCCCCTGCAGGTCGCCGATCATCATGTTGGCGACGTTGAAGCTGGCCTGCGGAGTATCGAGGCGGGAGACATCCGGTCCCAGTACGCCGCCGGTTGCTTGCATTGCCCAGAACTCGCCGGGCCCAAGCCGCGCAGTGTCCGGATTGAACGTGCCGCCGGCGCGATAGCCCCAGATGCCGAGCATGTTGATAGCGAAGTTTTTCAGCGCCAGCTCCTGCGCCTTGTTCACAGTTTTGATCGTCGGCAACGCCGTCAAAACGACGCCACGGCCATAGGCCTCGCCTGGGACGCGATAATATCGCGGAATGGCAATCGGCTGCGTCCGATACCGTTCGTGTGTGATCAGCTTCTCGGAATTATCGAGGCGGGCTCCAAAATGCCAGCCACCACCCTGACGGCCGTCAGCCCACCAATCCTGGTACACGACGTACTCATCGGACGGCCTGGTCTTCGCCTTCTCGCGGAAATCGGCGGGAAACTCTCCGTTTTGCCATGCATCGACGATCTGATCTGCCCGCAGCATCTGTTTCCAGGACACGAGATTGACCCGGCCGAAAGCATCGGTCGATATTGCCAGCTGATCAAACGGAATGCAGGCGAACATCACCGGATTGCTCGCAGTGCCCTTTACCGGCAACAGCGCTCCGGTACCGATCGCCAGGTCCACGCACATTTCGTGCACGGCGGTATCCCAATCACCTGCTAGAAAGAACGGGTGTATCAGGCTGGAAGTCTTCGACAATTCTCGGTCGAATGTCTTCTTGTCGGACGAGGAGAGCACCATGGCGGCAAGCGGTCCGGTTTCCATCTCGAAGGTGGATTGGCCGGCAGGAAACAGATCGCGTTGGAGGTTGCCCGCGAAATACATCGCGGACATCGGCGCCGTCATGTCGAAAAGCCGATCGGGCTGGCGGGTCTTTCCGTTCGATCCGCCTGATGGCCGGCGGTGCGGCACGGCGAAATCATAGGCATCCTGGTAGATCGTCGTCCATCCCGATCGGGCGCCCCAGGTGTTGTCGACGCGCGTTTTCAGGGTCTTGATGTCAACCTGGTTGTCGCCCTGCATCAGCCGAGCACCGCGCTGGCAGAGTTCGGACCATCCTCGAAGAGCCGGCGACCGCGTGGTGCACGGCGGGTCGCGCCGATTGCCTGGCTGTTTCGGTTTGCCTCTGAGAGCTGGCGATCATTGGCTACCTGCTGCGTCTGTCGGCTTTCCTGCGCCGCTTTCGCCGCATCGTTCTTGTCGCTCCCGCCGCCAAACAACCCCTTTACCGCCTCCATGTCGATCCCCTTCGAATATCCACTCGGTTGCAACGGGCTTAAACCCGCACAGGCGGGCCATGCGCGCACCGGATATATTCCCCGGCGAAACATGGCAGACCACCACGTCACCATCTTCAACGAGGCGGACCAGCGTTGAATGCGCAAGTCGGCAAAGGGCACGCATATGCGGGCGGGCGATGATCCGGATCGAAAGACAGAACTCCCACCGCCCGGCACTGTCTGGAACGAGATACGCGACGGCCAACAAATCCTCGCCAGCGGAAATAGCCACCGTTTCGCCTTGCGCCCGCATCCAGATTGCAGCCTTACGCGCGAGCGCCCGGCCGCCCGCGCACGTGAGGCAGTCGGTCCAGCCCGCCGGCGAAAGGACACTTAGACCTGCCATACGTCAAAATCGCCGGGTTTCCGGCGTGCTTCCTGATTGAGACCCCGAGCCTCGCGCCGCTGTTGGATACTGCTGACATTGGCCGGCAGGGAATTCTTCGCCACGTCGCCGATGACGGCTGCAAGACCGCGAAAACCAAGGCAGCGATACTGCTCGGCGTCATGGACGTGCGAATATTCGTTTTTCACGACTTCCATGGAATTTGTCGCGCCGGCCGTCGCCTGCTTGGTTAGCTTGAAGTGCGCGGCAAATCCCGCGATCAGGTATCTGCAACTGGGATCGATCTGGTATCGCTGCGTCCGCCCATCGATGCGCCCTTCCAGATACCACCGAACCGCCTCCTGGCGGATGCCGGGTTCGTTCGACGGCGCAGGCATGATCGGAAAACGCAGGATGCCTTGGACGGTTTTGATCCAGTTTAGCTCCCCCGTCGCACTGTCGCCTCCGTACCAGGATGAGGGATCGGCCCATGCGCCTATGATCGGAATACCTGGGAAGCGCCGCATCAGCAGCTCCAGGAGGGCATTGGCAAATCGGGTCGGCCCGGTTCCAGGTTTCGTTGCTAGCTCTGCCAGGCAGCGGTTCTGTCCATCGGGCATGAACTGGCCGATCGTGGCGGCCGGAGACCCCCCGGCGTCCATCCCGATCGTCAGCCCCAACTGGGGAACCGGCAGAATGGTTTGGTCGGCCTTGTGCAGCTGTTCGTCGAAATCATCCTCATAGACCGGCGTTCCATCCTTGGCATAGCCCGGAAGCGAGTGCACCATGCGGCGGACAAGCTGCTTATCCTTCGTCGTCGCGGCTTCGACCTGGTACGAGGAGCGCGGCTTGCCTTTCCGGTTCTCGGCGTCATGCGCCAGGCCGCTCGGTTGGTGGAAGTGGTTATACCCAGGCTGCTTTTCCGTAATCGGGATCCGCACCGCCCAGTTGTCGATATCCGGCGGATTGTAGTCGCCCCACACGATCCGGTTCAAAACGATTTCATTCGGATCTTCCAGCTCGAGGTTCATCAGCTTCATCATCTCGCGGCCGTCACGTGACAGACGCTCGACCTCGGACGTCGCCAGTTCGTCGAGCGGCGGAAAACGGCCGGTACGCTGCAGCATCAGCGGCATGGCGTTCTCCGGCAACAGGTCGCATTCGTTGCCCCAGCCAAGCGTGATTTCGTAGCCTTTGAAGAACTCTTCCAAATTGTTATCGCCGATGGCGCCGGTCTCCATCGTGTACTCGACATTCAGCGCGTCCCAGCCGCGCTGCACCTGAAAACGCAGCGTATGCTTGACCGGCCGATCCTGCCCGCCCTCGTGTTTGTGGGTCCAGGGATGATCCTCTGGAAACATGTTATACCAGCTGGCAAGCGCCGTTGCCGCAAAGCTACGGTAGGTTTCGCGGACGCAAAGCGTCTTCACCCTCACCCATCCGTTCTTGTCTACGGCGCAATAGGCGCCAGCCAGGCGTGGCCCCTTGACGACACTCGCCACCGTCTTGCCGGAACCGCCAGGCCCCATGATCAGGTCGATCGGCCCTTTCGATTTGATGAAGGCCGCGCCCACAGGCCCGGGTGGCTCGTACTGCTTGAAATCGACACCGCTACCCATCACCCGAAACCCTTGGCAAAGCCGCAAGCCCCGCGCCCGCGCCCACTCAGCCAAAGGTGAGAGTAGTTTCGCCGCACCCCCGTTCAGTCCGGCACATGGAAACAGCGGTGTGTGTGAGCGCCGATACCCCCTCCGGGGTGGGCGCGCGCGGTTTCCAAGCGCGGCCCCTCGCGGGCGGGCGCACCCGCGAGGGTACCCCCAGGGCGGCGGCAGGCGGGGCGGGTCCTCGCGCGTGCGAGGCTGGAATGAAATGAACACCTAATCTCTAGGCAGATGACAAGCCAATGATATCAGCGGGTTAACATGCGTCCGACATTCAGCGATGATATCGGACGGCTAACCCATTGATATCACTCAGGCTGATCAAAGCGCATGGTCTCGATCACTTTGCCGCCTGTATCGCGATCGGTTGGCATCTCCCCGATCAGCATCACTCCCATGGCCTTGGTGATGACCTCGATCTCCTGCGGCTTCTTGGCATGGAAGTATGCCATCAACTCGACGTTGGCCTTCATGATCAGCGCCAGGGCGTCACCCGGCGTCATGCTTTCCTCTACCAGCTCACCCTTGCGGCGTCCTGCCACCGCCCGGTACGGCTGGGACAATTCGGCCGCCAACTCCAGCGGGTTGGCATTGGCCAGGTCAGCCAGATTGAGGGCCGGATCGCGGTAACCCATCGATAGCAGATAGTTGGCCAAGTCAACGGATCGCCGGTTCTGGCTGCCCTTCGGCCTCCCCCGCGCCCGCTTGGCAGTATCCATGATGTCCGCCACATGCTGCACCGGCCCCCCGAAAAGGCAGAACTCCCCATCGGGATCGGCAAGCAACAAAGAAGGCTGGTCGGGTTCCGGCGCGCCATCGCCCAGCTGCTGGGCCAGCCCCGACATGGCGGCCTCGGCCATCGCCCTGGTCGCGCCGACCTTCGCCGCGCGATCCGCCGAAATTTCCGGCGGCGTGTGGGCCTCAGAAGACCCCAAAAATCGCCCGTCGTCATCGGCCATGGCTATTTCCCCATTTGTTTAATCGAGCCGGAGATGTAGGCCGATCGTAGGCATGATGTCGGCCGGATTGCAGGTCTGATTTACAAGGGAAAACAGGAAGATATCCCTATAACCTACAAACCTACATAGTTTTATATTCACATGACGCGCGCGTATGCGCGTGTAAGGAACCTTGTTGGCCTGTAGGTTTGTAGGCAAAATTCACACCCTGTTGATTTTACTTGATAATTGGACCTGCAATTTGTCCTACATCGAACCTACATCGAACCTACACCGGGTTGATGCAGTCGCCACCCGCACCCGGATGACCAACGACAATCGCCGCCAGTTCTGAACGTCCCATGATTTCGCCCGTGTTCAGTGCCCGCGCACCTTTCGCTCGGATTTTTGTGGCGGGCGGCGGCTCAATAGACACGCAGAATGAAGGGCCGACGCCCGTTTGTCTCAAAATTGGCGCGGGCTCCGCTTTTCATCCCTCCGGGGCGGGGGAAAGGAGTTCAGTGCGACGGCTGTTTTGGCGAGATTGATGACGCGATTAGGACAGGGCGTGGGTTAGATGAAACCGTTCCCTATCGCGATACCGAAACATATTGAAACGACCAGCAGCGTGGTCCCGACCGCCCAGCCCTTTTCGTACTCGATCGTTTGCTGTTGTCCCCAAGCATGAAGCCTGATGTCGTCAACACTCTTGTCTCCGATCGGGACGGGCATGGGATGACGGTATGCGGTATGACGGATTGCGATCCGTGCGCACACGGTCGGAAGGGCGAAAGCGCCGAAGACAAAAGCTCCACCTATGATTATCCGCCAAGTGTCCATCTATCGCCCCATTGATTCCCCAGGAGGCCATTCTGCGCACGCATCAAGGGCGCGGGCAATCCGTCACCATCGATGGTTCGATCGCGCATGCAGCGCCTCTGGCGGTAGCTTGCCGGGCACGAACACGACAGCGACCCGCCTGCTGCCGCAACGTGGACAGCGCAGCCGCTCAGCAAGGCGTGCAAGGGGAAAGTCACGGCCGCGCGTTGCAACGAGCGTCACCATATCTAGATCGTATCGCCAAGTGCATTCGCGAACCGTCTTCAGGCCTTCGCGCTTTCCCCAGGCGCACCTGGTCGTCAGCACCCATCCCGCATCCATAGCTTCGCCGATCGTCTCAACCATACGATATGGCTAACAGAACAAAATAAGAACATCAACGCTTATGGTCTGGCGATCCCGTGTATGTTAGCTGTGAGGACAAACGACGATTCTGACGTTTCCACGCGCCTCTGCGCTCAAGCCCTTGCGAACATATGGCACGCAGGGTTCAATTCGCCGCTAAACGGGAGACAGGGCAATGACCGATTTTTTCAAGGATGCAACTCTCGGCGAGAAGGTGGCGCTGGTGCGCCTGGTGGCCGATCTGTGCGGCCGGGATGATGCCGCACGATACATGACTGCCCTCGGCCTCGATCTCGAAAAACCCTTAGCTTCGCGCAAGCCCAAGGCGGGCATAGGGTCGGAAACGGGCGAGGACTGCCTGCGCTATCTCCTTGCAGAAGCAAGGTGGGCCGATGACACCACTTCGGTAGCAGAACGAATGACGGCCGCCGTCGAGGCTGAGAGCGGAGCCCCGGCTCGCCACTACACCGAACGATATGGGATCGTCGTGAAACCGAATGAGACAGGCTGCATAGCGATCGCAAAAGACGGAAACATTTGCCGGATGTTTGAGGGCACAAGTTGGGCTCTGGGGAAGCATTTCCCAGCATTGAAAGCTTTGCCAGACGTCGAGGAGCGCAAGCGTTTCAAGTTTCGTCATGACCAAAGGGGCGATGCTCTAATCGTGCCCTTAGATTTGCTGCACATATAATGAGTGAAGGGCCGGTAAATCCGGCCTCTACTATTCCGTCTCGCGCACGCGCCCCGTCCATGCGTCATAGCCTGCGAGATCGACCAGGATGCAGTCACGTGTCTGACGGTTGATATCCACATTGGTGAAGCGTCGATCCAGATTTTGCAGAACGATCGTCTCCGGGGCCTGTTTCAGGGCATGGGTCCAACCGCCGCGATGAAAATCTGTCTCGGCAAATAGCTTATTGAGCGCCCCGTCATCGTTCTTCGGGATCGCCAGGCAATAGCCGACGCCCGGCTTGCCGATGTCACGGAGGCCAAGCCCCAACACACTGAGCTTCTGGCGCGCCTGCAGGAGCGACAAGCCTTTCTGCTCGACCTCGTCGATCATATCGCCGACGGCCGGCTTCTCACCGCCGCGATAGATGTCCAGGTGCGAACTCATCACCTTCTGTATAACTTCCTGCCACTTCGGCACTTGGTCAGCCCGCTCGGCCGCCGTCGCATGCTCCAGGGTCTCGATCAGATGATCGATGTCGAGCGCGGCCCGATCGCGGACGGAAGTGTCTGCCCGCATGCCGGCGTCGATCATACCGGTTTCGCCAACCAGCATTTCGGCGCAAGCCAGCACCGTCCCATAGGTGTCGATCGCGCGGGCATCGAAAGACAGTCGAGGATCCGACAGGATCTGCCGCCACTTCGGAAGCGTGTGGTAATAGAAGTCGTGAAACCCATCCATCAACTGGCGCAGGATCATCCGGCCGGCAACGTCGGGAATGATCGGCCGCTCCGTCGTGCGGCTCTTGTCGAGCGCCTTCAGGTTAAGGATGATCATGCGGGTGCGGTCCTGGACGCCCAGCACCGGCGGCATGATGGCGGAAAACATGAACGAGGATCGAAGCTCAAATTCGGTACCGTCGCCGTTTGCGCCGCCACGATAACCCTTGGCGCCGGAATAGCTCTGGCGAGCCAGCTCGACGATCGGCTGCTCCTTGTTGGAATTGGCCTTGCGCTCAAACTCGTCGACCGCCACCGGCCGGCTGTCCTGTTTGATGTTCTGATAGATGCCGGCGGCCGTCGTGTTGGCGGTGGTGTAGAGCGCGGAACCGAACAAGGCTTGGATGATGCCGTGCAACGTGGATTTGCCGACGCCGGCACCGCCGGTGGTAAACAGGATCGGACGGACATCGAGGGCGCCGGACAGGATCGCGGAACCGATCCAGCCCAAAAGAAAAATCGGGTCGATATACGGCCGCTCCCAATTCCATTTCATCAAATCCTGCAGGAGCGCATGCGCCGGGCTGTCATTGACGCCGATCGGCGAGTGCCACGGCTCGATGATGTCGCTGGCCTGGCTGTAGAAATAGCCGTCAAACTCAGCTGGCCTAGTCGCCTGCAGATCCCAGGCAATCGCCCGGTTGGTTTTCTTGTCGGCCGTGGTGTTGACGGAAAATAGGTATCGACCGCTGTGCCAGATAAACTTGTCCTGGGCTTTCCAGCCTCCCCGGCCGCGCACGTTCTGTTGGGGATCGAACAGACCTTTCCGGCCCGCCTCGGCGATCAGCGCCGTCACCGCCTGGTCACGCTGGATACGCTCGACCTTCGGCGGAACGTAACCTTCAGATCCGGGTTCGCCCTTCGCCTTCGACCAGGCCGGCCATGCCCAATAGAGATAATTCACAAATGGGGCGAACAGCTTGACCAGCGTTGCCAGATCCCAGCGATCGACCGCCTGCATCTCGCCGATCGCGGAGATGACGTAGACTGTCTCGCCCTTCATGCCAAGGACCGTCACCGGGCATTTCGGCGGCATGGCATCGTGCGGTGCGCCGTCCCAGGTGCCGGGCTTGATGCCGTCGCGCAAAAGGTTCGGGTTCGGATCGGAAAAAGCCGTCGCTTCGTTAACGACTTGCATTGCGTCAAGGAATAGCGCCCGGCCGCCTTTGACGCCTGCCTGTATTTTCGGTTTTTTGGTCATGTCCGCCCGCATCAAGAAGGAATTGGCCGCCGCGCCTTCTCAGCGCGGCGGGTATAGGTCTCGCAGCAATTATTGCTGGTGCGTCCCTTCAACGCCGCGCTGCATGCGGGCGAGAGTGCGGGAATGTAACCAGTGCTGCGCCTCCTCGATCTTGGTCAACGCAAGGGCGTTTTCCCTGCAGGCGAATTGGCCAGCTTGGAACGATCGCAGCCGATCGGCGACGATCGCCAGCAGAACTTCCTGCGTAACGCCATTCACTCCAGCGTCGTTGATCGGCCCATTTTGAAAAAGAATGACCAGTTCACCTTCGCGCGTGTCGTCATGGCTGGGATTATTTTCTGTCGAAAAGCCGCCAATCTCGTAACGGTGATTAGCGCCTCCGGCACCGGCCAGGTCGGTCACCGAAATGGTCAGCTTGTCGTTGGCCGGATTGACCCGGTGTTCAGTCAATGTACGCATTCGTCTCTCCTCATGTTCCGGCGAGCGGGATTGCCCGCCGGCAATCCTTCCTCGCTAGAACGAAATGTTGTCGTCGAGGTCGGCCCGCTTCAGGCATGCGACGGGCACAACGTCGCGGCAGATGTCGCGATACGAACTGCCGCCAGCGGTGCCATGCGTCCAAAGCAATTCGACGTGCTCGCCCTTAATGCCGCAGGTATCAACGAGGCCGTAGACCGTCATCTGGAAGCCACCGGATTTCAGCTGCACCAGGTCGCCGGGCTTGAACGCGCCGGCGGGCTCCGGCTTCCGACGCGGATTGGGTTTTGCGATACGCTTCAAATTTTCGGGGGCCATCGCCATCACCAGCCCCCCATGACATCGTCGAGCGGCTCCATCACCGTGTCCTCGATCGGCGTCAGCGGTCGCTCAACCGGCGGGGCCTGCCTCGCCTCGAGGCGTGCCGTTTCCTCGCGATCGTAGGCGTCGAGTTCGAGAATGACGGATGCGAAAATCTTCAGGCCGATTTCTTCCGGCCGGTTGAGATCAGCGTTTTGGCGCAATCTGGAAATGACGCGCTGCTGCGCCAGTACAGCCGGCGTCGCCCGCTCGCGGATCTGCAGGACGAGCTTGCCCAGCTCCTCGCGCTCGATGCGGTCAAGAAAATCCTCGTCGCGCAAATCGCCCTGGCCGGACAGATAGGCGTAGTGGGCAGCGCCGTTATAGGCGCTCAAAGCCGCGTAGGAGGCGACCTTGAAGATTTCCACCGGGGCGTCGGCCGTTGCGATCTCCTCTAAGGTCGCCACCGCGGCCGGGGCATTCGCTTCGCCTGCAGGCTCTGCCGTTCCGTCTGCACCGTCCACCGGACCGGCGCCAGCCTCGGCGGCGGATAATATCCCCGCTCCAGCTGCAGCATCAGGAAGCGCTTCAGAAACCACCGGCGCCGGCGCATCGGATATCCCAGCGGAACCGTCCCCCGCATCGATCGGCGTTTTGACATCGATTATTTCTCCGTCAGTTCCAGTCCCCTGATCGGGTCGCTGTTCCCCTGCAGCTGCAGGATCGCCCCGTTCCTCAACCTGATCACGCGTTCCCGTTGGCGAAGCCGTACTTCCGTCTCCGTCATAATCCCGCCGTCCGGTAGATCCGCCATCAGCCAAGCGTAAATCTTCCGGTTGATCTCCGTCATCCACTCCAACAGCTCCGGCGTGCGCGGAACTTCCGGCGCCAACGAGAGAATTTCCCCCTCCATCGGCAGCATCGCCGATCCGAATGTCGTCAGGTCGTGGCGAAGCTCCGCGATCGTTTTCGCTGCTGGCAGTGACGTCTGTGCTGGGCTCTGACGGGCTCCCGGGTACACCATCGGCACCGCTGCTCGCCTCGCCAGCACCGTTGTCGCCGTCAACAGTGGCGACTGCAGCCCCAACTTCCGCTTTTTCTTCCGCATCGCTCAATCCTCCATCCGTATCGACGAGATCCGTGCCAACCGGTTCGCCCTGGTGTTCGCCCGCGCCTGCTTCAACGGCGTCACGATCAACGTCATCCACAGCGCGTTCAGCCTCTGGTGCCGGGTCTGCTGGCGCTTCAGACGTTGTGCCCGCTTCCGGCTGCTGCTCTGCTGTGTCTTTTTCATCGGCGTCTCCCAAGATCGTAAAACCTGCATCATTGTCTGCCTGGTCCATCGCGCCATGCGGCAAACCCGGCAGTCCCGCGTCGCCGGCGTCGGCGGATGTCACTTTCCCATTTTTCTTCCTGGTCATGCTCGTCTCCTTCTGAGGTTGCAGTCTTAGTTTTCGGGGCTTTCGATCATGCCGAGTGCGGCAAGATAGGTGTCGAGGATCGCCTCCTCTTCCATGCGTTGGTCCTTGTCCTGGCGGCGGATGGCGACGACGCGCTTCAGGATCTTCACGTCGAAACCGCAGCCTTTGGCCTCGCCATAGACGTCCTTGCGTTCGTCGTTCAGGTCCTTCGCCTCTCCGTCGAGGCGCTCGATGCGCTCGACGAACTGGCGCAGCTGATCGCGGGCAATGCCGTGCGCGTCAGATCCGTTGCTGGGATAAGTCACCGGGCGAACGCCTTTTCCATCAGCGCTTCGACATGCGTCTCGGCGTCGGGCAATCGCATGCCGGTCTTCATCAGCATCACGGTGGCGCCGGAAGCGATCGACACCATTTCGTCGTCGAGCTTTTCACGCTCCTTGCGCAGCTCGGCCGCCTTGACCGTCCAGGAACCGATCGACAGGCTCCAGTCGCGGCACTGCGCGATAAACCGCTCTTCCACGGATTGGCGGCGCGCCGCCGGCGTCGTATTTTCATCTTCACTCATCACTTTCACCTTCCTGCATCAGATCGTTGAAATCATTGCCGATGTAACTGTCGATGATCGCCACCGGCTTGCCGGTCTTGACCATCGCCTCCACCGCCTGGTCGAACTGCTTTTCCGTGGCCGGGCTCTTGAAGTGATCCTTCAGGAGCACGATCGACGACACGCAAGGCAGCCAGACCGGCGCGTTGAGCATGTTGGAGAGACTGCCGGCCGCCCAGGCGCGCGCCTCAGGCGCGCAGATCGCCACGGACGCCGTCGTCTCGATGCCTTCGCCCATGATCAGTGGATGCGGCTGAAGCGCCGTTTCAGGCGGCTCGCCTTCCGGCCCGTGGGCGATCCGGATCACGGCACCCTTCGCTTCGCCGAACATGATCTTGGCGTTCTCGTCCTTGCTGACCGGCAGTTTCTGCGGTCCCATCGGGTCGAGGAATGTCATGTGAACGGCTGCCACCTGCCCGGTTGCCAGCCGCATCGCTGAATAGATGGCGGGAAACTTCGGCCCGGCCGCGATCTTGACGCGGCGGCCGTCCTGGTACCGATACTGCGCCCGTGACCAGAATTCCTGTGATGGCGCAAAACGCAGCGTCTCCAAATCCCGGTTCGGGATCTCATCGAGCGGAATGGCGCGTGCCGCGAAATAGCGCCGGGCATGGGCCTCGGCCGCACTGCCGGCGCCGTCCTGGTAGCCGCCGTTCCAGATCCGCTCGGCGTCGCCCATGCGCTTTAGCCGCTGCGCCTGGTCGTCTTCGACGTCACGCTGCTTGACCTCGCGGGTGCGCTCGTCGAGCTTGCGACGCTGATCAGATGACATCTGGCGGATGCCCGTGAAATCGCGGGCAAAAACCAAGGTCTCCCTGAAATCAATGCCTTTGATGTAGCTGATCAGCTTGATGACATCGCCGGTCTCGCCCGATCGCCAGTCCTTCCAGGCGCCACGATCGCGATCGAGCGCCACCTTGAATTCCGGGCTCTGCTCAAAATCGTTCTCGACAGGGTTATGGGCAACCCACAACCGGCCCTGCCGACGGCCGTCCGGAGGCGGCAGGAGTTTTCGGCACAGAAGCTCAATATCGTCCTTCAGCTTCTGCTTGATCTGGGGAAGGTCGGAGGAGCGGTTCATGCATCCACCGTCGTTTTGGTGTCGGTCAACATCTTCGTGAACATGGAGATATCGGTCTTGCGCTTGATCAGCGGTCGGAAGCAGCTGGCATCCCACGACACCGTCGCAAACAATGGCCCGTCCTGCTGGCGCTCGGGTATCTCGGAAAAAAACAGGAAAACAGCATCCCCGACGCGCCGGACCTCTGAAACCGTCATGACCTCGTTGATCATGGGAACACGGGTTGGCACTGAAAACGGTCCGCAAACCGCATAGCCCCAATCTTCCTTGATGCAGACGCATTGCACGCCCGGCTTTGCCCAGTCGCTCATCCTTCAAAGGCTCCTTCCACCGCTGATAAAATCGCCTCGATCTCGGGATTGCCGCGATCGTCCTCGATTTCGCCCATGGCGCAGCTGACATTGGATTTGCTCATGCCGGCCGCCCTGGCGAGATCCGCCTGCGGCAGGTTGAGATATTGATTGGCGATGTAGAGCGCGACGCGGCGCAGGTTGGCCGCCTTCAGCCATTGCGGATCCGCCGTCGCGCGCCTGGCCGGGTCGGCCGACAGGATGAATTGTGGCGAAACGCCGGCGGCCTGGGCGACGAAGGCGATCGACATACGATATTGAGCGGCGACCCGGCTTGCCGATGGCGTGCGGCCGTCCGTCGTCTTATCCCTCTCCATCTCCTTACGAACCCGCTTCAGCTCGGCGATCGCCAACTGGATCCGGGAGGAAGTCTTGCGGGTCAATTTCCGACGCCCGGTTCGGATAGCGTAGAGATAGCGCGCCTCGATGCGGGCGGTCTGCAACACTTCGCATTCCGGAAACCCCGCCATGGCAATCGCGCTGTCGATCTCGACAATAGAATTCATCAGTCAGCCCCATGAAAAGGCCGTACGCGGTACAAATCGGCATGCAAATTCGGTTAGAGATCGGTGACGCCCCCCGGCGTCTCAAGCACGTTCCAGCCGTGGGCGGCCGCCCGCAATCGTTCGGCCGCGTCCGACAGCATGTCTGTCTGCGCAAGAGAAAGCTGGCCGTCCTCACGACGCACGGCGCATTTCACGGTACGCAGTTCGTCGAGGTAACCGATCCCGGCCGGAAATCCGGCATGCATCAGTCGGTTGCGGATCGTCCCGTCATAGCGGCCGAGAATGTCGAGCGGGCAACGCAGCAACCAGTTTGCCCGATCGGCATGATGCGCGGCGGCGGCGAGCTGCTCGATGATGGGAAGAAGTCCGCTCATGGTGTCTCCAGCCGTGCGGCCGATGTGGCCCTGACTACTTCGGCGATCGCGGCAAGCGGGATGCCGATCGGGCCAAGTTTCAAAACCAAGTAATGGTCGCGGCGCTGATCAGCACACTTCCCCCGCACTAGCGGTAGAATGACCTTGACGTTGTGACGGATCACTTCAGAACGGGTCATGACGACACCACCTGATCCGCAGGCGGTGGCGTGCGGCGGTTCCACACGGCGATCGCGTCGTCAACGTTAGGGCAAGACTGCCCCATAGCACCGCAATCTTCATCGCTGCAGCTAACTTCCCACCATTTCGCTCCTGCCATGGGCTGGGAAATGTAGGGCTTCGTACCGCAAAATGGGCACGGAAGGAGGGGAGCGCTCATGACCGTTCACCTTTTGAAGAGTAGAGAGCAAGCCGATGCTCGATGCCCGGCACCAAGCCTTCATTAAGCATCGCCGCGGCTTTGCGCGGGTCGCCCATGCAGAGGAGCAGAAGGCTGGTGATCGCATGCTCTGCCGTGACAAGGATGGCGGATTGATGCGCGATCGGATCGCGACCGTCGATGATAGCTTTCGCTGACAGAATGGCGCGGTGCGTGTCTTTGAGGTTCTCAGACATCGGAGACCTCCGACGCAGTAGCGCGAAGCCGTTCGAGCTCGTCCATAGCATCGGAAACGGCTTTGGTGAAATCCGGGTAACTGCCGATGGTGGGGTCGCTCAAAGCTTCGCGGATCGCGGCGATGTCACCCCGCGAAATCTCTGCAGGCGCTGTGTCCCTCGCGGAGATGATCATCTCCAGAGCGTCACGTTCGCGGCGCAGAGATGCCAACTGAATTCTGAGACTTTCCTCGATTGAAGGTGTGACGCTCAGCACTTCAGCGACTGACGACGAAGGAATGATCTTCCGCAACCCCTCATGCAGGTTGCTGACCACGCCGTAGATAGCATCGACAAGCAGCACCCGTTCCTGCTCGTTCGGACTATAGTCGCCATCCTCCCCGCAGAGCTCGTATTCCTCGACATATCCTTCCACGTCGAAGCCGACGAACAATTTGACGGCCGGATGTTCTGGGTTTTCCCAGTCGATCCCCCGCGAACGATCTTGGGGTGCGGGTGCGGATTTGATGGCATCAAGCTCTGCTTTGTATTGTTGCCAGAGCATATCAGCACCTTTACGGGCCGTGTTGGTGCTGTCGATGAAGCTCAAGGCTAAGTCGAACGGACGCAGGTTAGGGTTAGGTATTCCGTCACAGCATTTCAAACCTGCTGCGATTAATGCGTCCCGTTCCGCAATGATCCGGCCCATCTCATTCACTGAGGGCGGTTGGCCGGTGTAGAGATACACGACCTCTGTCGGCCCCTTGGAACCAGCCGAGGCGATACGCTCGATGAGAGCAACATCGCGGCTCATATGATCGCAGCCGGTGAAATCGATTGTGTAAGCGGCTGCCGGTGTGGTCACATGATCCTGGGGTGGTGGGGTAGCGATCTCGTCGAGCGCGCCCGATTTCCATAGGTTCCAAAGGAGTGCTACGGCCTGGCCGTCTTCGCGGTTGCGATAGTTACCCGTATCACCATGGTGGCATTGGGTAAGATCGCAGTAATTTCCATCGGTGAAGTGCCGGCCATAATCGTCCAGCACCTCCTCCGTAACCTTAGCCTTCAGCGCGGCCAGGCGGTCGAGCAGCTCCCGGCCGCTCATGACCGCACCCCGATCTGGATCATGTCCTTCTGCAGACCCTTGTTATAGACCTCGACGACCGCTTTCGCGACGCTGACCCCGGCATCACCGCCGCCGATCCTACGGATCGCCTCGGCGTCGGACGTCAGGATCTTACGATCCTTGCCGTGCAACTTTATCGCCAGGCGCTCAATGCTGATGATGTTCCGGTTATTGCGAAACAACCGGGCCAACGCGCCGATCATCACGCCATTCAGCGCGCCTGTATCCTTGGGCCATGCGCGAACGAGCGTCTTGCAGGCATCGGTCACGGCCTGGTCGCCATAGGTTTTGATGGCACGCTGGACAGCAGTGACCGCATTTGTCCTGTTGGGAGCGGGTTTGACGCCGGCGGCCGCGACAACCTCACAACCGGCCTCCTCGAGGACAGCACAGACGGCCATCATATCGGCATCGCCCGCCTCGATGCCAGCATGATACTTCTCGACTGTCGAAACAGCAGTGCGGTTAACGTTGACGCCGAGAAAGGCTTCCGCCTCTTCCCTGGCACTCTCGATGCGGTTGACAGCAGCCGGAACGTGCGTGATCGCAGGATGGGCCCGGGCTGCAGCCACGCGATGCTGACCGTCAAAAATCGTGTAGGTCCCATCAGGCTGCTCTGCGAGCGATACAGGTTGGAAATGCGCCCAGGTGAACTCCCGCAGGATCTGGGCAACTCGCATCGGCTTGATATCGCGCTGGTAGTTTCGATCGACGCGGATCTTGCCCACCTCGACCCACATCAGTTCCGGTTTCGGCCCAAGATCGGCCGGCAGTGCTTCACTCATGACGCGAGCTCCATGTTTCGCGGTGACAAAAGGCGATAGCCTCGGCCCCAGACGGTATCGATGCCAATCGGCATCCCCTTCATCTTGGCGCGGACCTTGCAGACGAAAACGTCGATGATCTTGATCTCGGGCTCATCGCCCCAAAGACGGGTGACGGCGCGCAGCAGCTGCTCTTTCGAAAGCACCCGGCCCTTCGCGTCATAAAGTGATATGAATATTGAAAACTCTTGGCTGGTCAGATGCGCGAAACGACCATCGGCAACGATGATGCCGGCGTCGCGATCGATGACCAGCAAATCGGGCGGTAGAGACTGACCACAGGTCGGGCAGGAACAGGCCGCCATCAGACCAATCTCCCCTGCTCCGGCTGATCCTGCTCTACGACCTCGGCCTGGCGCTGCTGATCGCGAAACTGCCGCAGATCCTCCATCGTCGCCGGCGCATCGCCGGGCGTTACATAGATTGACAGCCAGCCCTCGTGACGACGGTAAAAGTCGATCGTCGTGCCATCCCAGAGCAGGCGTTCGGCCTCGGCATTGAGATCGGCAAGCAACTGGACATGGGCGGCGCTGTTTTTCGCAGGATCCACGTGACCGGGCGCACCGAGCGCGATCAGATAAGCCTCGCTCATCTTTGCGCATCCAATTTCCGGTAAGCCGCCGCGACCCAATTGGCCAATGCGCCATCGATGCCCATCGTCGAACTGGCGCGGATGCCGGCAACGCTGACCCGCGCAACGTCGGAACGTTCGGTGATTTTCACCTTTGGCAAGTTCGCGCCGATCGCCGCCACTATCGCTTCGATGGCGATACGACGTTTGCCGGAGGTTTCATGGTAGCGATCGCCGCTAGAGCTATCGACGTGCGGCAGAGAAGCGCGCTGGTTTTTCACGAAGTGGACGCATTCAAGCAGATCTTGGCTCATGAACGAACCTCGCCTCTGTCATCGAACTTCCTCGGGAAAATCGTGCGCATAACGCTGCGCATGCTCGGCTGCAACCGGCTGTTCTTACGAAGGCCGGCGTAGATGGTGCTCTCAGGAATTCCGGCGGCGCGCGCCAGCTCAGCCTTGCTGATCCCGCTCTCCTCGCGCCACTTTTCAACAACATCCCAGTTGAGGCTCATAAATGAAGTTCTCCATTGATTAATGATGACAAGTTGTGATTTGCTTCATGCTGTCAATGGACAAATAGCAAAATGCAATGAAGGCCTTTCCGCATTATGTTTCGCGTTGTGGAAAACGTTCGGAAGAAACACTTAGACTGGGTCAACTTCATCCTCACACAGAGGCGCTGGAGCCGACGCCGGCTTGCCATGGAAGCGGGCGTTGACCCCTCGACGCTGACGCGGTTTCTCTCCGACGTCACCAACAGCCGCATGCTTAACAGCTACTCGATCGAAAAAATCGAACAGGCTGGCGGCATTCCAGCCTTTCAGACCGACTTGGCGGGCCTACCGGAGGAACTGCGGGGCACGGAGGCAGGCGACGCTTCACCCTACCAGGCGGAGGAAGCGAACCCGCTGGCGACCGCCATATCCGCCCTACGTAGCGGCAAAAACGGCGTCGATCCCTGGCTTCTTCGCTCGCGTTGCCTGGAGAATGTCGGCTATGTCCCGGGCGACATCTTGATCGTCGACCTGAACGCCGTACCAGCCAATGGCGATATCGTCTGCGCCCAGCTCTACGATCGCAATGGCAAGGCGGAAACCATATTCCGGATCTTCGAACACCCTTTCCTCATCAGCGCCACCATGGATCCCGCCCAATTGATGCCGGTGCTGGTTGACAAGAACGTCCTGATCCGGGGCGTCGTTATGTCCAGCATTCGCGAGCGCCGCGCCGCTTGATGTCGCTTCCGCGATAACCGCACCGATCTAAGCACCGGTGCAAATCAATCCCTCGTACTGAATTCAGCACCGGTGCAGCATCATCGGGATCATTGAACTGCGCACCGGTGCACAACAGTGAACTGCGCACCGGTGCAAACTCGTGCCTCGCGATCAAATTCTGGCGGTTCGAGCGCACGACACAAATCACCATTATTCATCACTCCATGGATTTCTTGTTGACTTTTGATGTCACCGGTAACAGCTTTGCATCACGCCTGATTTGCAGGCGCTGCAACGGGAACCGCGAAACATGATCCCCAATGAAGAACATCCCATGATACAGGCAGACGAGATCGCCGATCTGCTTGGCTGGAAAACCAGATGGTTCCGCCGGCAGGTCAAAAAGTTGATCAGCATCGACGGCATGCCTTCGCCGCTCCCTAGCGGCCGCTGGCACCGCGCCAAGTTCATGGCCTGGCTGGAAAGCTATGGCGACCTGAAGACCAAGGCCAACGGCAAGGGCCTCCTGCAGATCCGCATCGACTGGGACCGCGAAGAACTCACCCGCAAGTATGCGCCGCACAACCAGACAGGGAGGGCGGCATGAAGACGCTTCTGCAATGCCGCGCCGATCGGCTGTTCGCCGAACCAGCATGCCCGCTCTGCCATAGCCACAAGGTCGCCAGTTATCGTTGCGACGAGGTTACACGCCACCGAGACACGGAGAGCACGCCGGCGCTGATTGGAAGTCACACTTTCGCATCGGGCGTAAAGGCCGGTATCAGCTTCTATTGCGGTGCTGAGCTTGTTGTGGACGAAAACGATCGTGTCACCAGCCATCGACCGTGCACCCTCGCAATGAGAAAAGCCGCTGAAGAGATAGAGAGCGAAGGCAAAATGCTGTTCGACGAGCAAGAGGAAGCGGCATGATCCCGGCCTCCGAGAACCGCGCCGCCCTGGTACCGCAAAGCGTCCTCAGCCGCACGCAACAGAGCGCGCTGATGGCACTGCATGACTACCGGCAAATCAAACGCGTCAGCAATGGCTGGCAGCTCGGCCCCGTTCGGGTCTCGACGAGCGTAGTCGCCCGGCTGGAAAGTCTCAAGCTGGTTATCGAGCGCCGCGCCACTTTCGGGGCAACGCTTTCATTCACTGCCGCCGGCACCATCGCTGCCCAGCGCCTGGCTGAATTGCGAAGGGGGAAGACCCAGTGAAAATCGATATCACCGCATTGGCCGAACAAATCAGGAATGACAGCTATCGCGCCGGCGTCCTCGAACGCGCCATCGCCTGGCTCGAAATCCATGGCGGCATCGGAGAGAACGCCGCCCCTGTTAAAGTGAGTATCGCAGTCTCCTTCCGGGATGTGAATAACCAGACCGTCGGGTTTCACGACGCCACCCAACTGTTGGCGGAAAACCTGATGGCGAACAGCGCCGTCGCGATCGCGGAGACGCTGGCAGCGGCCCGGCACGAATGCGACGCTATCACCCGCAAATATCAGCCGCTGCTGGAGCAGCTGGCAAAGGAACCCGCCGATGAACAGCCGTGACACAATCGCCCGCCTCGAGGCGACCATGCACGATGGTGACGAACTGATGGCCCGCGTCATCGATGACCTGAAACAGCATGCGGATCTGCTCGATGAAATCGAGATGCTGCAGCGCTATCGGTCCGTCATGCGCATGGCATCTGCAAGCTTCGTCGTCGAAGCCAAGGGCATTCTGCGCGAAGCTGAAGCGGATCGGCAGCCCCCGCTGTTCTGCATACCGCCCGCATACTGCTACCAGCAATAACCGTTTCCCGTCCCGCTGGCCGCATCCGGCCGGACGGTGAGGCGCGGGCCGTGCGTCCCCCAAGGCATGGCCCGCGCATTTGAAACCACCCGGCCGTTTTCCAGTCACGGCCGGATCTCGATGCTCGCGTGGTGGAACAGCGCGCATCGCTCCTGCCCGGCGGTCGTTGTTTCGCGTGACCGCCGGGCGATTTTGTTTAGCGTGGAGAAAGTCATGAAGAAGCCCTCAATCACTATTCCCTATGTCGCCTGGCGCAACGGCCGGCCTCGCTTCGAGCCCTCGCCAACGCTTCGCACCCGCGGATACCAGGGCGAGGATCTGAAGAACGCCGCCGGCGAATGGATGAACGCTGCAGATGCCCTGGAGTGGTCGCAGGATTTCGCCCGCCAACTCGCCGTCGAGAAGCACAAGATCAAGACGAAGCCGAAGCGCACCGCCCTGCCCGTGCCGCCGCCTGTACGTCCAGCCTTCCCGGTTTCGACCCTCTTTGACGAGTGGAGCAATCTCGGGAAAAATCCGGGCTGGGCCGATATCTCGGAAAAGACCCAGTACGAATACCGGCACAAGGGCAAGGTCATCGAGAAATATCTGCCCGATGTCTGGCAGAGCGAAACGGCCGCGCTCACCAAGCCCATCTGCCTTGGCATGTACGATATCCTGCGCCAGCAGGCAGGGCTGTCTCAGGCGTCCGCCACAATGCGCACGCTGGGCACTGCCCTCACCTGGGCGATGGATCGCGGCCGGCTGCCGGAAATGCTAGTCAACCCGGCCCACAAGCTGCGCATGAAAACGCCGCCGCCCCGCATCCGGTTCGGGACCAAGGAAGAAATCGCGCAGATGGTAGCCGTCGCCGACGCAATCGGCCGATCGGAAATCGGCGACATGATCATTCTCGGCGTCTGGTCAGGTCAGCGACAGAACGATCGTCTCAATTTTCAGATTGCAGGCAGGGAAAAGGGCCGAATCGTTTTGCGCCAGATGAAGACGAAGGCGATCGTCTCGATGCCGGAAGCGCCGCTGTTGCGAGCCCGCATCGAGGCGTCCGAGAAACGCCGCAAATTGGCGGAGGTTATCTCGCCCTATGTCGTGCTCGACGAAAAGCACTGGACCCCCTTCAAGCGGCATCACTACAGCCACCAGTTTGGCAACCTGCGCGATGCAGCGGCAAAGGGGCTACCGGAGACAGCCACACGCAAGACGATCGCTCCTATGCCCAGCCTGAAGACGCTACGCGATCAGGATCTGCGCGATACGGCAGTGACCTGGCTGGCGATGGCCGGATGCACTATTCCGGAGATCTGCGCCATCACCGGCCACGAGATCAAATCGGCCTACGATATCCTGAAGCACTATCTCGCGCTCAATCCGGAGATGGCAGATAGCGCGATGGCAAAGCTGGTGATCTGGTTCGACGCGGACGACGGGGCCTAACGGCGGACGTATCCGCGCTGGGCCAGGCATCCGTCATAAACCAGGTTTATGTTCCGGCTGTGCGTATAGCGGTCAGGCTCGTTTGAAACGAGACCTGCCTTGGCTGCTTCGCCATCGCAAATCGCCTTGTCTTGCATAAAGGCTGCAAGAATGGTCGGATTTGCATCCGCCGGCTGGCCATCGCTGATGCGATGGAATTTCCCTACCGGCTGATAGACGCAGCCCGCGACGACGACCAACAACAGACTACAAATAAGCGCGCGCATATAACCCTCTCTGCAACTAAAGCTACAGTAGCCAATATCAGCAGCTGTCCAAATGCAATGGGAAAAACACCATCCGACATTTTTACGACATCGCCTATTTGGTCGGATCGGAAACATGTCGGAAAAAATGTCGTATGAAAAGCCAAGCTTGTGAAATCGTTGAGAAATTTGGCGACCCCTGCAGGGCTCGAACCTGCGACAACCTGCTTAGAAGGCAGGTGCTCTATCCAGCTGAGCTAAGGGGCCGCTTGGAGGAGGTTTCCCCCCTTCTGCCGGCAGTCCGGGATCAATGCGTCCAGGGCTGCGTGCGGCTAAACCGGAAATTATCGCTGTAGGACATGCTCTTGCGCGTTGGTTCCTTCGGCGCGATGACGCGATATTCGATGCCGTTGCGCTCGGCATAGGCCACAGCCTGTTCGGCTGTTTCGAATGTCAGCTTGACCTGCTGTCGCGTGTCGGCAGAGCTCGTATAGCCCATGATCGGGTCGATGGTGCGCGGCGTTTCCTGATCGAACTCAAGAACCCACAAATTCGTCTTGGCCTTGCCAGACTGCATGGCGGTTTTTGCGGGTCGATAGATTTTCGCGGACATATCTTGAGCGGCTCCACCATGGTTCAATACGACCGGCGCTGCCGGTCACTGCGCATTGCCATAGCGCAGAACGGATTAAAACGAAATGACCTTGCAGCGATATATCCGCCAATTTCGGCGGCTGTGCCGTTTCGCTGCAGAAAGCAGCGCTCCAAGCACAGAACAACGCCCGAGGGCAAGAGCCTTGTTCATTGCTTAAGCAGTAAAAATGGGAGAGTCGATGGTCGGAGTGGAGAGATTCGAACTCCCGACCCTCTGGTCCCAAACCAGATGCGCTACCAGGCTGCGCTACACTCCGTGACCCGTCGATGGCCGGGAGATACACGCTTCGCCCTGCCCCTGCAACACCTAAATTGCACAATTCCACAGACAGCCAAAAGAAATCGATCCAATGGCTTAAGGCTTCAAACCGGAGATGCGTGCGCTATCGACAATATCGCCTTGAGCGATGCCGAGGCGATTGACGGTTCCAGCGTTGAGTTCGAGAACGAACGCGACCGGAACGCGGCTATCGATGATCGCTTCGGACTGAGGCACGGCATTTTCCCGAATCGTCTCGATCTTGCCATCCTTGGCGATGAACAGCATGTCGAGCGGAAGATAGGTATTCTTCATCCACATCATCACCTGGCGCGTTACGCCAAAATCAAACAGCATCCCGCGATCGCGTGCCATATGGCGGCGATTCATCAAACCTTGCGAGCGCTGATCATTATCGACAGCCAGTTCGACGGTAAATTTATGCACCTTGCCGCCCGTTGCGATGATCTGCAGAGGTGCCGTTTCAAATGTGATATCGGCGGCTAAGGCAACGACCGGCGTAAGCCACAAAAAAAGCGCCACAAGGGCGCTTCCAGCGAGGCGCGGGAGATGCGCGCCCATCAGTGTGCCCGGCCCAGCGGCGCTGGAACATCGGGATGGACCTCGGCTGCCATGAGGCCCTTGTCGCCATCGCCGAAGCGCACCAGTACGGTCTGCCCCGGACGCAATTCGGTAAGCCCGAACCGGCGCAACGTTTCCATATGGATGAAAATATCCTCGGTTCCATCGCCGCGCGTCAGGAAGCCAAAACCCTTCGTGCGGTTGAACCATTTAACCAGGCACCGCTCCAGCCCACTGGTCGGCGTCACTTGAACATGGGTCTTGGCCGGCGGCAACTGTGACGGATGGATAGCGGTCGACTGGTCCATGGAGAGGATGCGGAAAGCCTGATAACCCCGGTCGCGCCTTTGAATAAGTGCAACCACACGGGCGCCTTCAAGCACGGTCTGATAACCGTCGCGGCGCAGGCATGTAACGTGAACGAGGACATCCTGCATGCCGTTGTCGGGAATGATGAAGCCAAACCCCTTGGCGACGTCGAACCATTTGATGACGCCGGTTATTTCAACCAGATCGAGAGCGTCATTGGCAAAATCGTCATCCGGCGTAACGCCCTTTGCAGAAATTCTGTCCGCCATTGCCTGTCCAGCCCCTCGATTACGCGTCACATCATTACGGTTAACTGATTCTTGACAGTGAGAATAACATCGTCCCGCCGCACATGTGCAAGCCCTCGGATGAAATTTGCCGTCGAACCACACTAGCCGCCGAGCCTTGCCTCTGGCTGATTGTCGGCTAAGTATAACCCATCTTCCGCAAAACAAGGATATTCCAATGCGTTATCTGCACACGATGGTTCGCGTCAAAGATTTGGACGCTTCACTTCACTTCTGGTCCAAGCTGTTCGGCCTCGTGGAAATCCGCCGCTACGAGAATGAAAAGGGCCGTTTCACCCTGGTTTTTCTCGCAGCACCCGGTGATCTCGATCATGCGAAGACGGAATTGTCGCCCTGCCTGGAACTCACCTACAACTGGGACACCGAGGATTATACCGGTGGCCGCAATTTCGGTCACCTTGCCTATGAGGTCGACGACATCTATGCGACCTGCCAGCACCTGATGGACAACGGCGTCATTATCAACCGCCCCCCGCGCGATGGCCACATGGCCTTCGTTCGCTCGCCGGATGGCATTTCCATCGAAATCCTGCAGAAGGGTGAAAACCTGAAATCGCAGGAACCCTGGGCCTCGATGGGCAATACCGGCGCCTGGTAAGCTCCGCACAATGCCGCCGGGCGATATCTTCCACGGCCTCCCAGCACCGATGTGGCTGGGCTGCAGATATCGCCTGCGTCAGCGCAGGTTTACAAATAGCGGTGCGTTCACTAATATTTGAACGAAACGTTAAGGGAATGAGAGTGCACACCGCGTCAGGCTGGCGCGTACTCCTTCCCGGTAGAACCGGTCAAACCGCAATGGAGGAGGTGTGGAAATCCTTGAAAAAGGCCACGCCGATCGTGCGGTTTGAAACGTCCTGATGAAAGGCCATGACGGCAAGTGTCGCCCGGCCCGCATTGAGTGGGGATCCAACGTTGCGTCATATTTTGCAGAAAGCGGCGGTGATTCGCGGCCTTGGTTGCGCCCTTGCGCTCAGTGTTTCGGCGATGATGCTGTCGGGTTGCGTCTCTGCAGCGAAAGAAACCGCCGAGGCAGCATCCGCAGCCGACGAGGTGGTGCCGGGTATTGCCTCAGCTGGCGCGGCCCAAGCAGCGCCCGGTTCCTATCAGGATCAGCAGGTTTCCGCCGTTGCCCCCAATGGTCAGCAACAGCCTGGAGCCCAGGCCAATGCAATGATGCCGGCGCCAAACAATGGCCAACCGTCATCGCTGACGATGCAGAGTACCGGCCTCAACGCCACCTCGAACAGCATCTTTGCGGTCCAGACGCCAAACGCGATGCCGGTCCAGAATGCTGCCACAGCCGCCGGCAATACGCCGTTGCCTGTCGGGCAAGCCACCGGTGTCAAGCCAGCGACAAACAGTCTTTTCAACAGCGGCCAGCCAGCCGCAAACCAGATCCCCCTGCCGCTTGAAGGTGCAAGCAATGCCGATGGCGCTGCGACGACCCAACAGGTCGCGAGCGCTGAGATCGGTGCGGACGGCACGCCACTTCCCGTTGCCGTGCCGATCCCCTCAAGCGGTGACAGCATGCGCGGCGGTAATGTTCAGCAGCCTGCCGCCATGCAAACCGCATCCGCGGAGGGGGTCAGCAGCGCGACGGCAGTGATTCCCGATTCCGGAAATTCGCAGAACGATGAGGGCAAACCGGATCAGGCAGATAAAACTCTGACGCTTGCGGGTCTGTTTGCCGCAAAACGCAAGAACCGGAGCCAGTTCAACGATGACCGGTTCGCCAAGACGCCTGCGAAGAAGGCACTTGTTGCCAGTGACCTGAAACCGCAGCAGATTGCCGCTCTCGGGTTCACCGCCCTGCCCGGCGTGCGTACGACGTCAATGTTTGCAACCGTCGACGATTCGCAACCGGGACACGACGATGATAGCCCGACTGTCGAAATGGCATCGTTATCCGGTCTGGCCCGCCTGGCGCCGAACGGACTCTGGCTGCAAACCGAAAAGGTGGAAACAGGCTGTTTCCAGCCCGACCTGCTGCAGGTCCTGAAGGTGGTGGAAAACCATTATGGCCGAAAGCTCACAGTGACATCCGGCTTGCGCGACCTGAAACACAATGCCAGCGCTGGCGGACGCAAGCACTCGCTTCACACCACCTGCCAGGCAGCCGACATCCAGGTACCCGGCGTCAGCAAATGGGATCTTGCCGAATATCTGCGCAGCATTCCCGGGCGCGGCGGTGTTGGAACCTATTGCCATACGGAATCGGTCCATATCGATACAGGCGAAGAACGCGACTGGAATTGGCGGTGCCGCCGCCGCAAAGGCTAACAGCAACCACCTGTTTTAATTGAGTAATTTGTCTAGACGGCAAAAACATCGCGTTATCAGAACTTTTTTACAGGAAAATGAAATTTGCCGCTTGCGGTATTCAAAACCCCTGATTATAAGACGCCCACACAACGGATGCGCCCTTCGTCTATCGGTTAGGACACCAGATTTTCATTCTGGGAAGAGGGGTTCGACTCCCCTAGGGCGTACCATTGTGTTTCCTCCCCCCAGCATATTCAAGGGCTTGCAAGAGCCTTTGGCTAACCCAGGAAACAGGTTAGCCGATTTCTGTTTTTCCTTCGTTCTCATTTCGCATTTTTCCACTTCGTCATGGCGCTGTTAGCCAATTTCTTTTTGTCGATGTCGGCAACGTAACCTTCGACTTCTTTTATGCTCTGGTGGCCGGTGATCGACATGATCTCCCAGACAGTACACCCTGCTTCGGCAAGGGCGCGGCAAGCGGCGCGGCGCAGACCATGCGGCGAACGATGATCAGGCAGGCCCGCGTCCGTCGCGGCTTCCTTAAGCCAGTTGGTGAAAGCCTTTTCCGAACGGGACGCGCCGTGCATGGTGACGATGTAGACAAGGTGGCGTTTTTCATGTCCGGCAAGCGCTTCTCTCAGGAGCGGATGGACAGGGATATAAAGCTCCACCCCCGTCTTCTGCGCTGTGATTGAGATCGTACCATCTTTGACATGCTGCGGGCCAAGCTTGACAGCATCGCTGCGCCGCAAGCCGGTATAGACGAGGATTTCCAGAGCGACACGCTGCGGCGTTCCCGGCTTCCAATGCTGGCGGAATTTGGCAATGTCTGCGTCTTCCCACATTTCGTAGTGGGTCTCTTCATGCTTGATCTTCTTTACCCCGATCATCGGGTTTTGCTGCAAAAGGCCAAAATCCACACAGAACTTCATGAACGTGGATAGGCGCTTTCCGAGGTTCTTGGCTTGCGCTGTGGAGGTCTTTGCCCGCTTGTCGAGGATGGCGTTGATATGCTCCCGTTTAAGGCTTTCCAGCGGCTTGTCGCCATGGTCCTTTCTAAAAGGCTCCAGCACGGATTTGTAATTCCGCTGTGTGGCCGTGGCGGAATTGATGAAATCGGCAGACTGATAATATTTGGCAAGTCCATCGTTGATGGTGCCCTTCACGGTTTTCGATGATCCTGCCCCATCCTTCGGCAATGTCTCGCCAGCCATAGCGGAATGATAGGCTTTCCAGAACGCTTCGCTTAGCAATGGCCCAGGCAGTGCGACCTTCGGCTGTCCCGGCTTTCTCAAATAGATGCGGGGCTTCCCGTGTCTATCTTCGTGATCGTGCACGTATTTGGGTTTCTTGCCGTAAATCACTTCAGAACCTCATCCCACGGGTTTGCGGGGGTGGCGCTGACGCTTATGGCGCTGCTAGCGACCGTCAGGCTGAAAGTCCCGTCAGGCTGAACGGCAATGGCCGTGACAGTTTTTCCAGCCGCTTCCATTAACTTCGTCACCTTCTTTACCGCCGCTGCGCTGAGGGGCTTGTGGGTCTTGGGCTGCTGGGAACGTTTCGCAATCTCTCTCAAAAATGACAGGCCGGAAGGCTGGGGCTTATGCATGAGATTTGACCGTCTTGTGTGTGACCCCGAACTTCGCCTTGAGTATCTGGATAATCTCCTTGTTCATGGAGCGGTCGTTTGCCTCTGCCGTGGCAGCAAGCATCCTCTTAATCTCGGCCGGGAGGCGGATTTTCAGGTCAGTGTCTTTCATCTGGCAATCTCCTTTGGTGGCGTCGTATTGACCCCATAGTGGGCCGATTGCAAATAGCCATGGTGACCGATAGATGTCAACCCACTTTGACCCTATGGAGTAACCCTATGGTATCGGCACTGCCAGATTTTAAAGTTCGGATGTCTGCGGATGTGAAGGAACAGCTGGAAGCCGCTGCACGCGTGAACAATCGCAGTCTCAACAAAGAGATTGTTGCCCGATTGGAGGCGTCGCTTGTCAGTGAAGTTAGGAACATTGATAGCAGGAGTGCGGAAGCTGCCCGCCGCTTGCTTCGATCCGGGATGGGCGACGATCTTGAAAAGCGTGTAGAATATCTGGAAACAGGTATCGAAGAGTTAGTGAATGCTCTTCGAAATTACATGTCGGACGGAAAATCTAGTGAGTTTCTCGCTGCTCTTGTAAAAGTTCAGCCGAATTAGCGTCTCACGATCCAATGATTTGATGGTCGATATACTCGATATCGAGCGCCGACTGGTACAGCGATCGAATTAGGTTCTTCACCAATTTGTAGGGTATTTCTACCGTGTGAGGACCCGCAGCATATGGGCCGACTTGATACGGGGGAAAGTGAATTTGGATGCCGTCATTTCCAAAGGTAAAGCATTCAAAGCAATCCCAGTCGTTCGTACCCCCATCAATCATTTCCGCGTCAAGTATAGGATCATCCTCGTCGTCAATTTTTAAAGACTTGAGTTCCGATCTCACAAGCTGCTGCAGTACCGGGAACGCGATTTCAGCATCTTCGAAGACGTCTCGGAAACTTTTTATCCTAATAAGTGGATCAATAAAGAAATTGTAGCACGAAAATCCGTGGTTCGGATGCGCTGATCCAGCGTAGTAGACATGCGTATTATAAAGAATTGAAATGATCCGCCCGTGAACTGACGGACCGGAAGAGCCTATATCAAGGGTATGGGTTCGAAAAAATCGGGACTGGCCAAAATTGAAGTGCTCTCCACCTTCGACAACCATCGATCGAAGATCGAATAGGTGATCCATAAGATCACCTTTAACATATTCACCAATTTGGCTGACAGCAGGAAATACTGATGAGTAAAACTTATAGAATTGTATTTCAGCCTCGTAACCGGGCAACCCTTCGCGCCGCTCCTTAATCCTAGTTGAAATCCAATTAAGTTCGGCATCCTCCTGACTTCTTACAACCTCGGCTCCCTTCCTTTCTAATTGATGCTTTATCGCGTCTGATAGACTATCAAGAAATTCATCTTCACTATAGCGTATAAACTGAACGTCCTTGAGCTGCGACGGAACTTGAACGTCATCGTTCAATAAAACAGGAATGAGATATATATCGTCGATAAGCTTTTCTTCTGCCTTATCGAGCGCCAGTCTAATTTCTCGCTGAACATAGCCGGTCTTCTTAACAGAGTTGTGCGAGACAAAAACAACTATGATAACTGATCGGTCCAGAGCACGGCGGATTTCAAAGTCCCAGTTCTGTCCGGGCTTTAGACGTCTCTTATCCATCCATACGTCAATCTGTCGACCGGACAGCGCGTCTGCAATTTCCGCAACTACTTCGTGATCCGCAGATGTGTAGCTGAGGAAAACAATACCCTCATCGTGATTTGTCATTTCCATTGGCCACTCCCTTAACGTAAGTGGCGTAACGTGACGTCCCGCGATCTCGCGTGCAAGCCCTTCGACAACTTGTTTCACAACCATATTGTGCATTGCTACACAAACCGGCTCTTGCTCATCATGTTACCGGGGCGCTGCTGGTTCTGGGTGAAGTCCACCATTTTATTGTCCATCAGCGTTTCCATTTCTTTCGATAGGCGGTCAGCCAGAGCACCGTCAGTTTCCTTATTTCCAGACGCCTGAACGGTGATCGGGATTGTCGGGGAAAACGTGTTGGTGATGTGGTTGTCACGCAGCTTCAACGCCTGTTCGGTCAATTCCTCCAGCGTGGCCTTCTGCCGATCGATATTCAAATCAATCCCGGCGTCCTCTGGGAACGCTGCCTTATCAAGCTGCAGCTCGGATAGGAGGTCTTTCGCTTCCTTGATCTTGTCATAGGTGCCGACAAGCTGGGATTGGATGTTCCGCGTGGTCTGTTCGTCCAGCTTGTTCATCCTGTCCAGCCAGTCGTCCATTGCGCCGACGACATCGACCACGGCCTTTTTCAGGGCGCTGCCAACGGTCCCAGCAATGGCGTTAAACTTCCGGTCGATTTCATCGGCGCGGGCAATGACTTCCTCATTCAGGACAAGGCCCAGGTCGTGGGCTTGCTGCACCGTTTTACGGATACCGTCTTCCCCTTGGGCGATCAGCTGGACAAACTTCTCCCCGCCTGTCCCGCCGAAGATTTCATCCGCCACCCTGATTTGCGCAGCCTTGTCCAGTTGGCCCAGCTTGCCGATGATCTCGGAGAAAAGGGCGCTGGGGTCCTGCAGCTTGCGCTTCAGATCAACGGCGGTGAAGCCCAGACGCTTGACGACATTATCGAAGTTCCAGCGCAGGATAGGATGCCCGCCGTGCTGGAATTTCCGCGAGAGGATGGATTTTTCCAGCGTCTGGATTGCCGGTCCCATCGTGGCCCAGCCTTGGCGAAACTCTACGCACGGGTAGCCGTCCTCAACGAGGTTTGCCATGGTGATGCGGGCATAGTGCGGATCGAAGGCAATCTCCCGAACCTCAAATCGTTCGCAAAGGTCGCGAATGTGGTTTTCGACGGCCCTGATATCGACCACGTTGCCCGATGTCGGCATCAGAAATTCGTCAACCGCCCACTGCGAATACGGGTAGCCGCTCTGCTGTGTCCGTCTGTCGAGGTTGTCTTTCGGGCAGAAAAACCACGGCTTGACGATATACCCGTCATTCCCGTCCCGCCATGCGGCAACCACGGCTGTAAGGTCGGACGTGGAAGATAGGTCGACGCCCAGCCAGCACGGTTGCCCCTTCAGGTCTGCGAGGTCGAAGGGCTTGCTGCCCCTATCAAAGGTGGACATTTCCACAAAGGCGGCCGCGCTGTGGTCCATCCAAGTGTTCAGGTGATACTGGCGAAACGCTTCACGGTCACCGGGACGTTCTGCCGCTTCACGGGCCAGCTGACGAAGGCCTTCGATGTCTGGATAACCGTGGGCAAGGCCGGGATTTGCCCGATACCACACTGCCTCATCCTGCCAGTCGGCATCAGCTGGGGTCTCGAACAATATCGGGAGCGTGGCCGGGTCGATGATTTCGCCTTTCGCCACCTTGCGGGCATAATCAATTTGTTCGAAGGCCAAATTTTCCTGCCCGCGTCCCGCTGTCGTTGTAATTATCAGAAGCGAGTTTTTCGTCTTTGGCAGACCGCTTCGGATTGCGTCCCAAAGATGTCGTTTCTTGTGGGCGTGCAACTCGTCCACGATTGCGGTCGTTGGGGTGTGCCCGTGAGCACTACCAGCATCGCTTGACACGCAAGTAAAAAAGCTCTTGTGCCGGTCGTTGGTTATGCGGTGTTTATAGTCCGCAATCCGTGCGATCTCATCAATCTGTGGCATGGCGCGAACGACGCCTTGGATTTCATCGAAAGTGAGCTTCGCTTGGCTTCTGTCGGAAGCTGCCGACATTATCTCCCCTCCCGGCGTTCTCTCCGGGCCAAAAGTGTGGAGAAGCGCCAAAGCAGCGGCAAGCGATGTCTTCCGGTTTCCACGGGGCAACAGCAGCACAACAGTGCGCACGATGCGCGTCCCGTCCTCGTTGCGAGGGCCATAGATGGCGCGAACGATACGCTCCTGCCACGGGTCCAGCTGGAAATGATGTCCCGGCAGCGGGTTCTTCGGATGCTTCAGGGCTTGCAGAAACTTCACCGCCCGTTCGCCATAGCCCAGCGGGTCGGCAATCGGGGAATTGTCAAATATCCAATCCGGGTATGTCGTCTTTTTCTTCGGCTTGGGCGGCAGGATCAACTTGACCATGTTCAGAGCCCCAGCGCGTCGTCATCATCGGGTGTGGGTTCATCCCCGCCCATGCCAGCCCGCGACCGGGATGCCGGGGTGATGCCAAGTTCTGCGGACAGGCGGGCAACGGAAATCTGTGCTGCCTTCAGCATGGCCGTGGCCGGGTTTGCCTTCGGTGCCTGATGCGCCGTCTTCACGAGGATGCCGTTCGTCTGGATTTCCTTTAGCGCTTCCCGTTGCATCCACAGAGCGGCCACGTAGGTTTCGAGCACGCCCAGCATCGGCTTTGCCAGCAGCTTCCGGTTCTTCAGGTCTGCAGGATGACATTCCACTCTTCGGACATGGAAGCGTCCACCGTGGCAGGCAACGGGGGGATGCCGTCCAAGCCACCGCTGATGGTTTTGAGGGCTGGTTTAACGCCGGGAAATGCCATTTTTAAAAATCCCTTTTATTGATTTTGTTGGTGTTTTCGGAATACTTGTGCAAGATCGGTCAAATTTTCCTATTCAGAAGCCACGCAACGCAGGTCCAGCCCCTCGCGTCTTCCGAGTTCTTTCACCTCTTTCAGGTCGAAGGCGCGGCCCGCGTAGGTGATCCGGTCGGCAACCTGCAGGCCGTCACGGTGGCGGATACGGAAGACGGTGGCCGTCTCGGCATTGGTGCCGGGTGCAGCCAGAAATTCCTGCGTGGTCTGCTGAATGATCTGGGCGCGAACCGTGGCGATGGTGGCCCAGCCCTCTGTCGGGGTGCCGTAGTCGTCCACCACGGTGCCAGCCCGTTCGATCGATATGGTCTTGTCGAGTTTCCCGGCTCTCATGGCGCTACCTCCAGAACGATTGCTTCAAGGCTGACGACGGCGTGGGAATAGAGGCCATCGGGATCGCGCAGAAAACGGCTACTGGCGATGTGGAGGTCTGCCACCTGCAGGCCGGGAATGCTCCAGACCGCATCAGCAAGCGCGGTGCGGACGGTGCCGACGATCTGTTTCGAGCTGACCAGACCGGCTTCCTTGGCCCAGACATGGAGATCGAGGAAGGCCGCATGGCGAAGGCGGGCGATGTCACCGGCTCCCGTGGTCTGGCCTTTCGCCAACCCATATGGATGATATCGGGGAAGTCGATGAAACGCTGTCCTTGGCCCGCGCTGATGCGATAGCGCGGCTCTTGTGTGCGGCTGTCGATCTCGACTGTCACTGTCGGGGGATGGAGGCGATGGAGTTCTGTTGGTTCGCCATCGGCGCTACGCAGGATTTCCGCATAGCCATTGCCGTAAGCGATGGCATCGGCCGTCAGCAGTTCGCGCAGCTGGGGACCTCGGGTCCAAGGATTGGCATCCCCATTCAGCAGGCGAGACGCAACATGCGTTGTGTCTCGCTCCCGCGAACCGTCATTGGCACGGCGGTATGCGTGCAGCGGTAGGATGGAAACGGCTTCGGCAATGGCCTTGACGCCAGCAGCGACAGCCGGGACGCGCAGTGCGCTGGCTGGGGTGACTGATGCCCCACTGGCCGATTGGACAACTCCGAAAATGGAAAAATCGAGATCAGTCGGGGCGTCAAGGGAACGCGCCTCGGGTGCGGTCTCTGTCGTCGTCTGTGTCTTGCGGAATGGATTGCGCATCTGTCACCGGCCAAATCAGGGTGACACTCAAATTACATATGTCCGGGGCAATGTCTGCAAGCCCTCGCGCGCGTGGGCCTGAGCGTGGCCATGGGGCATTCAGAAAATTTTAGAGATCGCTGAAACTGAATATCAAATCATGCGCGTTAGAAGTGTGCCATGAGTAATTTCACGCTGTTTGTTATCCTGTCCTCGGTCGCAGCCTTTTTGGGTGCGGGCGGCTACACGCTCCTGCCCCGCGAGACGTATGATCCCGCATGTCTGATCAAGGGGAATATCTCGATCAGTTCGGGGGAACACATCTTTCACGTACCGGGGCAAGAATACTACGAGGCCACCAACATCCGTAGACTATGGGGAGCGCTGGTTCTGCTCTGAAGCGGATGCCCGCGCCGCTGGTTGGCGCAAGGCAGGCCGGTAAACAACTGGGCGGGGGGCTTTGGGGGGTGGGCTCCCTTCCGGGAGGAAGGGTCTTTCTTCCCGTAATCTTGCTTAGCGCAGCGTCGAGAATGCAAATCCCGTTTGGGTTTGCTATCTCCTTTTCCTCTTCTGCTTTTCCAAGTTTTTTCCATCTATATCTACTATTGGAACTGCCACTTTAATTTCTAAACACGAAAATATACTCGAAACAATAAGCAATATCAGTGTATTACGATCCTCACTTTTGAGAGATTTGGGTAAAAAGCGGACTGCCACTAAAATTTTCTAAACGCTATTCGGACATTAGCCCAAGGTCGTCATGCAGGCGATGAAAACGGTATGAACCGGGAGCGGCAAAGGCAGGTTTTTCCATCTTCGGGGAAAGCACTATCGGCTGTGTGAGACGTTCGAATATTTTCCATCGATCTGCTTTCGTCAGATGGGAGCAATTGGTGGTCGTTGCTTTCCGGTAGAGGTCCTTGAGTTCCACGTCGATCGCCGCGTGACGAGCAGAGAGCCCTCGGGGTTTCTTGGCGACTGTTCCCGTTGAGGCTGGTTGGACTGGTTTCGGCTGGTCGGTGGAACTGGTGGTCTCCAGATAACCCGCTTCGAACACGATCCGGCAAAGCTTCTCTGTGGGTTTGATCCACAAAACGGTCTTGCCGTGCCATAGGTGCGGCTGAGCGACGATGAGGCCTTGGTCGATCAACTCGCCCTTGATCCGATGAAATGTACGCTCAGACACAATTACAGCGTCTGACGCTGGGGCGGCCACCTTATTCACGCAAGACCGCCTCCAATCGTCCACCGGACGCGCACCCCAACGCTCAAACCGCTGCAGGTCTGTATCCCAACGGCCGTTAGTCGATTGATGGTGCTGGAAACAAATATCCCGCAACAACGAACGGACGAAAGCTTTCTCCCGGCATTTCACATTCTTGGAAAGAGCAGTGAGGATTTTGAGGTAGTTCGGTAGGCGTGGGATATCACTATCCCCTTGGGCTGACTTCGGAAGCACGGCAGCGCCGGATGCTCCAACCTTATGAGCCGCCTTTGTCGATGCCGTGCGCATCCAAACGGGAAGCTTTGCCGCATCTTCGGCGGTGTCGGCATATCCGGCCAGTCCAAGTTCGATGCCATGCTCCATTGCGATCATATCGCTGATCAGCTGCGCATACGCGCTTTGGCCTGCATCGATCACGTTCTGTGGAATAATTCCGTTTTGCATAGCTGAACCAATTCATTTCGGTTACGAAACAAAATCGGTTCGGCTACGGTCACGTTCGTTGATAGTTTGGGTTAGCCGACCCGATCTTCCTTAAGCCCCCGGTTGTCACTCACCGGGGGTTTTTCTTTTTTCAGGATGTCAGGGATGCCGTCTAGAGCCTCGGGGCTCGACTGGTACGCGCTGGCGTACCGCCTCTTGAGGGTTAGCCAATCGCGGAAATAACGTTTGTATAACAATGACGCGATTTTGGCGGGTTAGCCAATCTAAGACATTGAAAAACAACGATAGTGCAGCTCCCCTAGGGCGTACCATTGTGAACCTCCCTTTCAGTGAATAAAACTGCCTCGCAGACGCCCAAATCGGGCGGCGCGGGCGTTTTCGCGTGACATAAACTCCCGTGGTTTAGCTGCTGATTTTACTGTGAAAAATTCTTCAAAAAATGCGATTTAGCGCTTGCAGCATTCAACCTGTCTGACTATAAGACGCCCACACCACTGATGCGCCCTTCGTCTATCGGTTAGGACACCAGATTTTCATTCTGGGAAGAGGGGTTCGACTCCCCTAGGGCGTACCATGGTCTTTCAATCTCCCTGACATTGCAGAGTTTTCTACAGCGCAACTGACCCGCGCCGTATTATCACGCACGATTCCGGTTCAGAATGCCCTTGCGGCGTCGATCACCCGCAATTGAACGCGCCGTGTTCCCTGCCACATGTCGGCGGAGATCGAGGCGGCCACATGCAACGACGTCCCGCGCTCCGACAGCAGCAAGTCGCCAAGCGGCGTTTCCAGCGCCCGGAATGCAATGCCCTCAATCCTTGAGCCGTCCTGACCTTCCAACGTCACTTTGACATGGTTGGTGCCGACTTGGCGCGAATCGCGCAGGCGGTGCGCCGGCAGTGCGAAGATTGGCTGCGGATGCCCTGCCCCATACGGGCCTGCCTGCTCCAGTTGATCGATCAGCGCCAGATTTGCCCCGGCGGCACCCAGAGCACCGTCGATCTTCAGCGTTTCAGCCGAGACGAGGTCCTTGACGGTATTCTGCGCCTTTTCGTCGAAGAAGTGCCTGAGCTTACCGAGATTGGCACGCTCGACCGTCAGGCCAGCCGCCATGGCGTGACCGCCCCCCTTGGCCAGCAGGCCGTTATCGACCGCTGCGCGAACAATCTTGCCGATGTCGAAACCGCTGATCGAGCGGCCGGATCCGGTTCCCTTGCCGTTCGCATCGAACGAGATCGCAAAGGCCGGACGGCGAAACTTTTCCTTCAGCCGTGCAGCCAACAGGCCGACAATGCCCGGATGCCAGTTTTCGCGGGCGGTAACGATGATCGACGCCGATTCGCCTGTGCCATATTCCGCCAGTGCCTCGGCCTCGGCCTCTGCCAGCATGGCAACTTCCATAACCTGCCGCTCGCGATTGAGTTCATCAAGTTTTGCGGCGATCTCCTCGGCTTCACCTTCGTCTTCAAGCGTCAGCAACCGGCTACCGAGTGCCGCATCACCAATTCGTCCGCCAGCATTGATGCGCGGGCCGATCAGGAAGCCGAAATGATAGGGTGTAACAGGCCCGCCAAGACCAGCCTTGCGAAACAGCGCCGATAGGCCTGGGTTCTGCATGTGCCGCGCGGCCACCAGTCCCTTAACCACATAGGCCCGGTTCAGGCCCTTGAGCGGCACCACGTCGCACACGGTCGCCAGCGCCACGATGTCAAGCAAGGCAAGCAGATCGAACGATGCGACGCGTTTGTCGCCGGATTCGCGCAACTGGCGCACAGCGTTGACGAGAACAAGGAAGACAACGCCTGCAGCGCAGAGATGCCCCTGCCCCGACAGATCGTCCTCGCGGTTCGGATTGACCAGCGCCACGCAAGGCGGCAGCTCAGCACTGACCTGGTGGTGGTCGATGACAACGACATCGATGCCACGCGCTTGGGCCGCTGCGAGCGATTCGTGGCTGGTCGATCCGCAGTCAACGGTGACGATCAGCCGGGCGCCGTTGTCGATCAATTGATTGATTGCAGTAGGATTAGGGCCGTAACCTTCGAAAATCCGGTCGGGAATATAGATCTCCGCGTCGACGCCGAAATGGCGCAGGAACCGGAACATCAGCGCCGAGGACGCTGCGCCGTCGACATCGTAGTCACCAAAAATGGCGACCTTTTCGCGCGCCTTGATCGCCGTGACGATCCGGGCGGCGGCCTTGTTGCAGTCCGTCAGAGTATCCGGGTCAGGCATCAACGAACGGATGGTCGGATCGAGGAATGCCACCGCGTCGTCCATCGTCACGCCACGCCCCGCCAGCACCCGCGCGATCAGATCGGAGAAGCCATGAACCTGACTGATAGCCAGCGCGCGGTTCTGCCCGGCCTGATCCAGCCGCGATACCCAGCGCTGACCGGTGACCGAACGCTCGACATTGAGAAACGCCCGCTGGACGGGATCTGGCACATCACTCATCGCACACCCATGATTTTTGACCGTTCGTACGCGGGTTTTGCATCCTGCGCAAACCGCAACGAAAACGGCCCCACCCGGAGATAGCCGGATGGGGCCGCAAGACATGCATCTGCGATTTCGGATCAGGCCGTCTTTGGCCGTTCGATGCGGATGACCTGTGGTTCGCCGACGAGATAGCCCTCGCCCTTGATCGAGGCAACGGCCTTGCGAACCGAATCCTCGGTCGTCGCATGGGTCACGAGAATGATCGTCTGCGGGCCATCGGGATCGACGGGCTGCTTGGAATGCTGGACGATCGATTCCAGCGAAATCCGGTTTTCCGCCATGCGCGTTGCGATGCTCGCAAAGACGCCGGTCTTGTCGAGAACCTTCAGGCGAATGAAGTATCCGCCTTCATGGCTTTGGATCTGCGCCTGCTTGTAGGGTAGCAGGGCCGTGACCGGACGGCCGAAGGCCGGTACGTGCTGCGCGCCCGGGCGGCTCTTGGCAAGATCGGCGATATCGCCAAGCACTGCGGATGCTGTTGCATTGCCACCGGCACCTGGGCCGACCATCAGCAGTTCACCGAGAATATCGGATTCGATTGCCACCGCATTGGTCACGCCATCGACCTGCGCAATCACCGAATCGAGCGGCACCATGGTCGGATGCACGCGCTGTTCGATGCCGCTTTCCGTGCGCTGGGCAACGCCGAGCAGCTTGATCCGGTAGCCGAGATCGGCCGCCGCATGGATATCGTCAATCGAGATATTGGTAATTCCCTCGAGATAGATGTCATCGGCCGCGATCGCGGTTCCGAAGGCAAGGCTCGTCAGGATCGACAGTTTGTGAGCTGTATCATTGCCCTCGATGTCAAAGGCCGGGTCAGCTTCGGCATAGCCGAGACGCTGCGCTTCCTTGAGGCAAGCCTCGAACGACAGGCCTTCCTTCTCCATCTTGGTCAGGATGTAATTGCAGGTGCCGTTCATGATGCCGTAGACGCGCGAGATCGTGTTGCCGGTCAGCGATTCCCTGACCGCCTTAATTACCGGAATACCACCGGCGACGGCGGCTTCGTAGTTCAACAGCGCACCGTGTTCTTCGGCGAGACCGGCAAGCGCGATGCCGTGGGCAGCAAGCAGCGCCTTGTTGGCGGTAATGACATGGACGCCACGCGACAACGCAGCCTTAACGGCGGACAGAGCCGGTTCTCCGGCACCGCCCATCAATTCAACAAAAACGTCGATATCAGCATTTGTTGCGAGCGAAAGCGCATCGGCATGCCATTCAATGGCAGAAAGATCGACGCCGCGATCGCGGTTGCGGTCACGTGCGGTAACAGCGGTAATTTCGATGGCCCGGCCGCATGTCGTCGCCAGCGCCTCGTGGCGCTCCTGGAGGATCCGCACGAGCGAGGCGCCAACAGTTCCCAAGCCCGCAATGCCGATTTTAAGGGCATCTGCCATACAACTATTCCTAACATATCGAGAGCGCTCCGCCTGAAAAGGCGGAGCAGATTTTGAGGGGTACCAGAAAAATCCGGTGCCTCAGCGATGAGCGTTCAGCGAGATGACGTTGTGCAACGTATCGTCGGCTGTCGAAAGAAACTTCTTGAGGCTGCGGGCGGCCTGGCGAATCCGGTGCTCGTTTTCGACCAGCGCGATGCGGATATAGTCATCGCCCTGCTCGCCGAAGCCAATGCCGGGCGCAACCGCGATGTCAGCCTTTTCGACCAGAAGCTTGGAGAATTCCAGCGAACCGAGATGACGGAACTTTTCCGGGATCTTGGCCCAGGCAAACATCGTCGCTGCCGGCGGCGGAACGTCCCAGCCGGCCTTGCCGAAGCTTTCGACCAGCACGTCACGGCGGCGCTTGTAGATATTGCGCACTTCGGCAATATCCGAGCCATCGCTGTTCAGCGCATGGGTCGCAGCCACCTGGATCGGCGTGAAGGCGCCGTAATCAAGATAGGATTTAACGCGCGTCAATGCTGCAATCAGGCGTTCGTTGCCAACGGCAAAGCCCATGCGCCAGCCGGGCATGGAGAATGTCTTCGACATCGAGGTGAACTCGACGGTGTTGTCCATCGCGCCGGGAACTTCGAGAACGGACGGCGGCATTACGCCGTCGAAATAGATTTCCGAATAGGCCAGATCCGACAGGATGACGATGTCATGCTTCTTCGCGAAAGCGACGACTTCCTTGTAGAAATCGAGCGTTGCCACATGCGCCGTCGGGTTGGACGGATAGTTGATGACCAGCGCAATCGGCTTGGGGATCGAATGACGGATCGCCCGCTCGAGCGGCGGGAAGAATGTGTCGTCCGGCTCGACCGAGATCGAACGGATGACGCCGCCGGTCATCAGAAAGCCGAAGGCATGGATCGGATAGGTTGGATTCGGGCAAAGGATCACATCGCCCGGAGCGGTGATCGCCTGCGCCATATTGGCGAAGCCTTCCTTGGAACCGAGGGTGGCAACGACCTGGGTATCGGGATTGAGCTTGACGCCAAAACGGCGGGCATAATAGGCGGCCTGCGCGCGGCGAAGGCCCGGAATGCCCTTGGAGGACGAATAGCGATGGGTGCGCGGATCCTGAACGACCTCACACAGCTTATCGACGACAGATTGCGGCGTCGGAAGGTCCGGATTGCCCATGCCGAGGTCGATGATATCAGCTCCACCCGCTCGCGCGCTGGCTTTCAAACGGTTGACCTGTTCGAAAACGTAAGGCGGCAGACGCCGGACTTTGTGAAACTCTTCCATCTCTAAACCTCGTCTTGCGCCGTCCCCGTGCCGGAATCATGCGTGCAAGGAGACGCGCGCGGTGCAATCAGGCCCACGCGGCCGTGAAACGCTTTGCGTCCAAATCAGCCGAAACGCAAGCGCTATTTCTGTATCTGCTTCAGCGTATCGCTGCCGTGATTGGCGGCCAGAAGCTGAAGCTCCTTCAGGCGGCGCTGATACTCCGCCTCGGAAATCTGGCCCGACGAGCGGGCAGCCCCGAGTGCCGACAATCGCGCCGACTGGCTGGCAGCTTCGTCATTGCTCATCTGGGTAGTTGCTGCCGGTAATTTGCCTTCGATGACAGGATAGACATCGGAGGGAATGGGCTTGGCCATGGTGGCCGAATAGATTGACGGTTGCTCTTCGACCTTTGCCGAACTGCAAGCAGCAAGAACAAGCACCAAACCTGCCATTCCAAAGGCCGTCATCATCCGCGTCATCACTGCTTTCCCCGACTTCGTCATATTGCCCCTGCCCGGCCCCTTTCGTTGAATCCCTGACCGAAACCGGCGGGCCGCCAATGTGCCCCGAGTCCAACATGCGCTGGCACTTGTAATCATTTTAAGGCAGAATGTAAAAAGACAAAACAAACAAACATCTGTGGAGGAAACTGGGTGGCAGAAGACAGGAAGGCCGCGGGCCAGGCCGACACCAGCACGGATGGTTTTCCCGGTTTCGACCCGAAATCCGTTGAACCCTATATCGTCAAGGACCCGGAAGCCTTTGCGATCAATCTGGCCCGCTCAGTCGAGCAACTCGGCAAGGCCGCATCGGCTTGGCTTGCCCCGCGCGAAAGCGGTGAGAAGGCCGACAGGGGCGCCGATCCCATGGTCGACATGGTCAAGACCCTCTCCAAAGTCTCCGAATACTGGCTCTCTGATCCGAGACGGGCGCTTGAGGCACAAACCCACCTAATGGGAAGCTTCTTCTCCATGTGGACCCGCAGCATTCAAAAAATGAGCGGCGAGGCCGTCAGCGATCCCGACGAGGTGCCACGCAACGACAAGCGGTTTTCCGATGCCGACTGGGTCGCCAATCCCTTCTTCGATTTCCTGCGCCAGGCGTACTTCATCACGTCCAACTGGGCCGACCGCATGGTAAGTGACGCGGAAGGTCTCGACGAGCACACCAAACACAAGGCCGCCTTCTATGTGCGGCAGATTTCCAGCGCGTTGTCGCCGGCCAATTTCGTCACCACCAATCCGCAGCTCTATCGCGAAACGGTCGCCTCAAGCGGCGCCAACCTGGTCAAGGGCATGCAGATGCTCGCCGAGGATATCGTGGCCGGCAAGGGCGATCTGAAACTGCGCCAGACGGATGTCAGCAAATTCGCTGTCGGTGAAAACATCGCGATCACGCCCGGCAAGGTGATCGCCCAGAGCGACGTCTGCCAGGTTTTGCAATATGATGCCTCCACCGAGACCGTTCTGAAGCGGCCGCTTTTGATCTGCCCGCCTTGGATCAACAAATTTTATGTGCTGGATCTCAATCCTCAAAAGTCCTTCATCAAATGGGCCGTTGATCAGGGCCACACCGTCTTCGTTATCTCCTGGGTCAATCCGGATGAACGCCACGCGAACAAGGATTGGGAATCCTATGCCCGCGAAGGCATCGGCTTTGCCCTCGACACCATCCGCCACGCGACCGGCGAAGATGAGGTGAATGCAATTGGTTACTGCGTCGGTGGCACCCTGCTTGCCGCAACACTTGCCCTGCATGCGCAGGAGGGTGACAAGCGCATCCGGTCTGCCACCTTGTTCACCACCCAGGTTGACTTCACTCATGCCGGCGATCTCAAGGTCTTTGCTGACGAGGAGCAGATCGCCCAGATGGAAAAAGGGATGAAGGAGACCGGTTATCTCGACGGCTCGAAGATGGCGATGGCCTTCAACATGCTGCGAGCTTCGGATCTTATCTGGCCTTATTTCGTCAACAATTACCTGAAGGGTCAGGAACCCTCTGCCTTTGATCTGCTCTATTGGAATTCCGATTCGACCCGGATGCCCGCCGCCAACCACTCCTTCTACCTGCGCAACTGCTATCTGCAGAACAATCTGACCAAGGGTGCGATGGTGTTGGCCGGCAAGACGATCTCGCTCGGTGATGTGAAAATCCCGATCTACAATCTCGCCACCAAGGAAGACCATATCGCCCCGGCAAAGTCGGTGTTCGTCGGCAGCCAGTTTTTTGGCGGCGAGGTCACCTATGTGATGTCCGGTTCAGGCCATATCGCTGGCGTCGTCAACCCGCCCGACAAAGGCAAATACCAGTTCTGGACCGGCGGCGCTCCCACCGGCGATTTCGAGGATTGGGCGAAGACGGCCAAAGAGACCCCAGGCTCCTGGTGGCCACACTGGCAGACCTGGATCGAGGCGCTCGACGGCGAACGCGTCCCGGCAAGAAAGACCGGCGGAAACCTCAACTCTCTGGAAGAAGCGCCGGGCTCCTATGTCCGTGCCCGCGCCTGATCAAACAACGGACACCGACACTTCATGCTCTTCGATCGGCCACTGGTGCCCGCCGTTCTCACCCAGCGCTACAAACGCTTTCTCTTCGATGCCGTGCTTGAGGACGGTCGCGCCATCACCGGCTCCTGCCCCAATACCGGCTCGATGCGCGGGCTGACGACGCCGGGTTCGCGTATCTGGTTGTCCGAGCATGACAGCCCGACACGCAAATATCAGCATATGTTCGAGATGGTCGAAGTCGATGGCACGGTTGTCGGCATCAATACCGGTTTGCCGAACAAGCTGGCGGAGGAAGCCATCAGGGCGGGTCAGGTCGGCGACCTCCATCTCTATTCAACCGTCCAGCGCGAACAGAAATATGGCCGCAATTCCCGCATAGACATCCTTCTCAGTGACGCGGAACGCGGGAGCGCCTATGTCGAGGTCAAGAACGTGCATTTCAGCCGCGCACCCGGCCTGGCGGAATTTCCCGACAGCCCGACCGCGCGGGGTGCAAAACATCTGGAGGAGCTCGGCGATATGGTCGAGGCAGGCCATCGCGGCATCATGATCTACCTGATCCAGCGAGACGACTGCGCAATGTTCAGGATATGTGACGACCTCGACCCGGTTTATGCAAAGGCTTATCGCCGGGCAATGCAGCGCGGGGTTGAGGCCTTTGCCGTCAAATGCCAGGTTTCGCCGCAGCAAATTGTGCCTGATGGCCTGATCCCGATAGACGAACCCGCCTGTGCTGATCTATGACATTTGTGAAAGACAACTGAAAGTATTGTAATGGTCACCTATATCGAGGCAGCGTCAGCGCCCTACAAGAATACCGGCGTCATCCGCCTCTATACGCCCGAGGATTTTGCCGGGATCAAGCGCGCCTGCCAACTCACCGCGCGCTGCCTCGACGAACTGGCGAGCCGCGTCAAGCCCGGCGTTACGACCGACGAAATCGACCGTTTCGTGTTCGACTTCGGTATGGATCACGGCGCCCTGCCGGCGACATTGAACTACCGCGGCTATACCAAGTCGTCCTGCACGTCGATCAACCACGTCGTCTGCCATGGCATTCCCAACGAGAAACCACTCCGCGAAGGCGATGTCGTCAATATCGACGTGACCTATATCATCGACGGCTGGCACGGCGATTCCAGCCGGATGTATCCTGTCGGCGAAATCAAGCGCGCCGCCCAGCGTCTGCTCGAAGTCACCCATGAATGCCTGATGCGCGGCATCGCCGCCGTCAAACCCGGCGCGCGCACCGGCGCCATCGGTGAAGCCATCCAGACCTTTGCCGAAGCGGAACGCTGTTCGGTGGTGCGCGATTTCTGCGGTCATGGCGTCGGCCGCCTGTTTCACGACGCGCCGAACATCCTCCATTATGGCCGGGCAAACGAAGGCCCGGAAATGCGCGAAGGCATGATCTTCACCATCGAGCCGATGATCAACCTCGGCCGACCGCATGTAAAAGTTCTGGCCGATGGCTGGACAGCCGTCACCCGCGACCGGTCTCTGTCGGCGCAATACGAGCATGCTGTGGGCGTTACTGCCGACGGATGCGAGATTTTCACCCTGTCGCCTGGCGGCCTCGACCGTCCGGGCCTGCCAACATAAGGTTTGCGATGACAAAGCCCCTTTTTCCTTCCGAAGGCGATCACTCGCAACCGGCTGATGAAAGGGGCTTTTTCGCCGAACAGCAACCGAAGCGCTCCGGCCTTGGCCTACCCGCAGTGCAACAGGATGATGCGCACTATCATGGTCATCGCGACCGGTTGAGGGCGCGCTATAGAGATCACGGCGACACAGCGCTGGCCGATTATGAAATCCTCGAGCTTTTGCTGTTCCGCCTGATCCCGCGCCGCGACACCAAGCCGATCGCCAAGGCTCTGCTTGAGCGTTTCGGAACGCTCGCTGGCGTATTCGGCGCATCGCCGGCTTTGCTACAGGAAGTGAAGGGCATCGGTGAGGCCGTCGCCTTCGACCTGAAGCTGATCTCGACTGTTGCCCACCGGACCCTCAAGAGCGAACTCAAGGGCAAGCAGGTTTTGGCCTCCTGGTCGTCGGTGATCGATTATTGCCATGCCGCGATGGCGCACGAGACCCGCGAGCAGTTCCGCATTCTCTTTCTCGACAAGCGCAACGCGCTGATTGCCGATGAGGTGCAGCAAACGGGTACCGTCGATCACACGCCGGTCTACCCGCGCGAAGTGGTCAAACGCGCGCTCGAACTCTCGGCAACCGCCCTGATTTTAGTCCACAATCATCCCTCCGGTGATCCGACACCGTCGAGGGCCGATATCGAGATGACAAAGATGATCGTCGACACGGCAAAACCACTCGGGATCACCGTTCATGATCACATCATCATCGGCAAGGATGGCCATGCCAGCCTCAAGGGGCTGCGCCTGATCTGATCGGACCGGATCAGAGCCACTTCGCCCGCCGGAACATCCGGTAGAGCATGCTGCAGACGACGAAGATGAGAGCCAGAACGACGAAGTAGCCATATTTGAATTTCAGTTCCGGCATGTCGTCGAAATTCATCCCGTAGATGCCGGCAATCGCTGTCGGTACCGCTAGAATTGCGGCCCAGGATGCCAGCTTGCGCGAAATCTCGGTCTGTTCCGACTGGCCGATCATCAAACTGGCTTCGAAGGTGAAGGCAAGCACCTCGCGCAGCGTGTCGATATCTTCCTGCACCCGCCGGACATGGTCGGTCACGTCACGGAAGAGCGCGTGTAGCGTTGCGTCCATGCCGGGCAGATCGAGATGCTCGTGCCGGCGGCAGACATCAACCAAAGGCACGACGGCATTGCGCAGGCGCAACAGGCTGCGGCGCAGGAAATAGAGGCGCTCGATGTCTTTCTTGTCCAGCCGATCGCGCAGAACCCGCTCTTCCAGCTCCTCCACTTCGGCATGGATGCCTTCGACGACGGGCATATAGTTGTCGACGATGAAATCGAGGATGGAATAGAGGATGTAGTTCTCGCCATGCGCCAATGCGGCAGGTGAAGCCTCGCAGCGTTGCCGCACCAGATTGTAGGAGGTCGAGGGTCCATGGCGCACGGAAACGACATAGCCGTGTCCAACGAAGAGATGCGTTTCGCCAAAGACGATTTCTCCGCCGCCCATATGCGCCGTACGCGCCACAACGAAGATGGAATCGCCGTAGATCTCCAGTTTGGGCCGTTGATGGGCATGGCCGGCATCTTCGATGGCCAGTTCATGCAAGCCGAACTCGGCCTGAACCTCGCGTAGCAAGGCCTCATCCGGTTCATGCAGGCCGATCCAGACGACCGCCTTTTCACGGCCCTTCCAAGTATGTGCGTCTTTGATCTCGATATCGAGGATCCGTTGACCGTGTTCATAGACGGCTGCGGCGATTACGCCGGGGCGGCTGCGTGGTTTAACAGGGGGCATGTTGGCGATATCAGGCGATGCAGCTGCCTCGTGTTCGTGCCTGCCTTCTGCTTCCTGCAAAGCCATGGTACATCTCCCGTCAGCAAGCCGGACGGTGCCGGCTCGTCACTCATCGCCGAAAGCGCACTCCTCGCCGCCAACAGCAGATTGTTCCGGCTCAATATAATCGCTTTTGATAAAATAAGCATCCGCAAGCCTCGCGCCGGGTCACTAGGCTTTATTAAACTGTAAGATTGACGATATAGACGCTTGCAGGCGACATTTATCGCAGCGCACAATGATTCTCCCTCCATTATCGGAAACGTGTCATGAACCAGTACGATCTCGTGGTTGTCGGCAGCGGACCTGCAGGGCGCAGAGCCGCCATCCAGGCCGCCAAGCTGAGCAAGAAGGTTCTTGTCATCGAACAGGGAAAGCGTGTCGGCGGCGTCTCTGTGCATACCGGCACCATCCCCTCCAAAACCCTTCGCGAAACCGCGCTCAACCTTACAGGCTGGCGCGAGCGCGGTTTTTATGGACGCGCCTACCGTGTCAAGGAAGAGATCAGCGCCGAGGACCTGCGCCGCCGCCTCTTGATCACCCTTGATCACGAGGTCGAGGTATTGGAACATCAGTTCGCCCGCAACCGCGTTCAGCATATTCGCGGCAAGGCGAGTTTCGTCGATCCGCAGACAATGCAGATCCTCAAGGAAGATGGCGAAATCATCCAGGTGTCCGCCACCAGCATCCTGCTTGCCGTCGGCACGAAACCGTTTCGCCCGGACTATATTCCGTTCGATGGAAAGACCGTGCTCGATAGCGACGAGTTGCTTGAAATCCAGGACCTGCCGCGCTCCATGGCCGTGATTGGCGCAGGCGTCATCGGCATCGAATATGCAACGATTTTCAGTGCGCTCGATACGCAGGTCACGCTGATCGATCCGAAGTCCACAATGCTCGACTTCATCGACAAGGAAATCGTCGAGGACTTCACCTATCAGCTGCGCGACCGCAACATGAAGCTTCATCTCGGCCAGAAGGCCGAAAAAGTGGAGCGGACCCCCGACGGCAAATGCTCGATCAAGCTCGACAGCGGCCGCGTCATCATCTGCGAAATGGTGCTGTTTGCTGCAGGCCGCATGGGCGCCACCGATTCGCTCAATCTGGAAGCTGCAGGTCTTCAAGCCGACAATCGTGGCCGCCTCAGCGTCAACCCCGAGACCTTCCAGACATCCGTTCCGAACATCTATGCGGCCGGCGACGTCGTCGGCTTTCCGAGCCTTGCCTCGACCTCGATGGAACAGGGCCGCATCGCCGCCCGTGTCGCCGTCGGCGCCATCGCCAAGGAACCGCCGAAGTTCTTCCCCTACGGCATCTACGCTGTACCGGAGATCTCGACCTGCGGCCTGACGGAGGAAGAGGTCAAGGAACGCGGCATCCCCTATGAATGCGGCATCGCCCGTTTCCGCGAGACATCACGCGGCCATATCATGGGACTGGATTCCGGGCTTTTGAAACTGATCTTCTCGCTCAAGACACGGCGTCTGCTTGGCGTCCATATTGTCGGCGAAGGCGCCACTGAACTCGTTCACATCGGCCAGGCCGTGTTGAACCTCAAGGGCACCGTCGAGTATTTCGTCGAGAACACGTTCAACTACCCGACACTTGCCGAAGCCTACAAGATTGCCGGACTTGATGCCGGTAACCGCATGGGCGAGATCGCACCAAAGGCGTAAATTCGGTCTGGGACCCAACCGTCCGAACATTCGAGCATGCACAATGAAAAGCCGCCTCAGGGGCGGCTTTTCATATCTTGGGTTTGGCAATTTACTCGGCCGGTTGCTCTTCCGTCTTCCGCCCGATCGTCTTTGCCTTTTCGCGCAGCCACTGGAAGTTCACGTAGAGCATCGGAATCAGGAAGATACCGACCAGTGCGGCCCCGAGCATGCCGCCGAAGACGGCAGTGCCGACGCCGCGGCGGCTGAGCATGCCCGCCCCTTGCGCGATAACCAATGGTATCAGACCGGCAATGAAGGCAAAGCTGGTCATCATCACAGCACGGAACCGTTCGCGCGCGCCCTCGACAGCCGCCTCCGAAATTCCAAGCCCGTGCTTTCGCCGCTCCATGGCAAACTCGACGATGAGAATGCCGTTCTTTGCCGCAAGCGCGATCAGCACCACGAGGCCGATCTGGGCATAGAGATTGTTGTCGAGCCCCGCGACCTTGAGTGCCAGCATCGAGCCGGCAATACCGGCCGTCACCGACAGCAGCACTGCGATCGGGATGGTCCAACTCTCGTATAGCCCGACAAGGAACAGATAGGCGAAGAGCACAGCAAGTCCGAGAATCATCGTCGTCTTGCCGCTGGCTTCGATTTCCTGCAGCGCCGTTCCCGTCCATTCATAACTATAACCAGCCGGAAGCGTCTTGGCAGATACCGCCTCCATGGCAGCGATCGCCTCCCCGGAGCTGCGTCCCTCCGCCGGCCCGCCGTTGATCGTCGCGCTGGCGTAGTTGTTGTAGCGGACGATCAGCTGTGGCCCGAGAATCAGGCGCGCTTGCGCAAACGCCCGGATCGGGACCATTTGGCCCTTGTTGTTACGGACATTGATCCGGTAGATGTCGTCAACCTTCGATCGCTCCGACGCCTCGCCTTGCACGGTGACCTGCCAGGTACGGCCAAACAGGTTGAAGTCGTTGGCATAGGCGCTACCCAGTACCGACTGCAGCACATTGAAGACATCCGAAACCTCGATACCGAGCGTCTGGACTTTTTCGCGGTCGATATCGAGATAGAGCTGCGGCGTATTGGCCGCATAGGTGGTGAACACCTTGCTCAGTGCCGGATCCTGATTGGCCGCAAACACCAGACCACGTGCTGCCTGGGCAACATCGCTGGCGCTGCCGCCGGCAAGGCTCAGCAGCTGGTATTCAAAGCCGCTCCCCGTGCCCAGACCGATGATTGGTGGCAAATTGTAGACGATGACATTGGCGTCCTTGATCGTCTGCAGTTCGGTGCTGATCTTGGTGAGCAGGCCATTGACGGACAATTCAACCGTCGCGCGGTCGGCAAACGGCTTCAGCGTCACCACCAGCAAGCCCGAATTCGACTTCACCTGGCCATCGAGCAGACTGTAGCCGACAACCGACATGACACCATCGACGCCATCGGTTTTCCGGATCATTTCCTCAACCCGCTTGGCAACATCATTGGTTCGGTTCACCGAAGCACCATCAGGCAGGACGATTTCGCCGAAGATAGCGCCCTGGTCCTCCGATGGCAGGAAGCCCGTCGGTGTCGACTTGATCAACCAGCCGGTTCCGAGAGCCAAACCCGCCAGCAGCACAAGACCCAGAAACGCGAAGCGAACGAACCGCCGCACCAGGGCCGCATAGCCATCGCGGGCATAGTCGATCCCCTTCAACACATAGCGAATCGGGCCGCGCTTCGGGCCATGGTGTGCTTTGAGAAGAACGGCGCAGAGGGCCGGCGACAGTGTCAGAGCATTAATGGCGGAAATTACCATGGACACAGAGACGGCAACCGCAAACTGGCGGAACAGCTCGCCGGAAATGCCGGGAATGAACGCTACCGGGATGAACACCGAAAGCAGAACCAGCGTGATCGCGATAATCGGCGCCGTGATCTCGCCCATGGCAAGCCGCGCAGCTTGCGCTGGCGTGATGCTCGGGTCCTTTTCCAGCTGGGCCTCGACGGCCTCGACCACCACGATCGCGTCATCGACAACGATCCCGATCGCCAGAACAAGCGCCAGCAGAGAGACCGTATTGGCTGAAAAGCCGAACGCCATCATCACGGCGAACGTTCCAATCAACGAGACCGGTACGGCAATCAGCGGAATGAGCGTCGCCCGCACGCTTCCAAGGAACAGATAGACGACGATCACGACGAGGATGAATGCCTCGATGAGTGTCTTGATAACCTCGTGGATACTCTCCGCGACGAACTTGGTCGTATCGTAGGTGATCTTGTAATCGACACCATCGGGAAACGACGGCTTGAGTTTCTCTAGCAGCTGCCCGATCGCTTCCGCCGTCGCGATCGCGTTGCCGCCGGGTGACTGATAGATGCCGAGAACCGCTGCCGGCGTGCCATCCTGCCGGCCGATCTGCTCGGCCGTCTTCGATGTCAGCTCGACACGTGCCACATCGCGAATTCGCACGAACGACCCGTCCGGCTGCGCACGAAGCACGATGGCGCCGAACTCATCAACGGTGCTCAAGCGCCCTTTCGTCTGAATGGTCAGCTGAAACTGCTGGTCGGGAAGGGCCGGCTGGGCGCCGATACGGCCGATGGCTGCCTGCACGTTCTGACGTTTCAGGGCATCGACAATATCGTTCGGCGTCATGCCGAAACTGGTCAGCCGTTCCGGCGTCACCCAGATGCGCATGCTGTAGTCGGAGGGCGTCAGCAGCGAGACGTCACCGACACCCTTGATGCGCTTCAGGCCATCCATGACGTTGATCGTCACGTAGTTTGAGAGGAAAAGCTGGTCCTGCTTTCCGTCCTTTGACGTGAATGCGATCAACTGCATCAGCGCCGAGGACTTTTTCTTGACACTGATCCCCTGTGCCCGCGCCTCCTGCGGCAGCTGCGATTCTGCCAGATTGACGCGGTTCTGCACGTTGACGGCGTTGATGTCAGGGTCCGTTCCGACGGCAAAGCTGACGGTCAGCGTATAGCTGCCGTCGTTGCCGCTGGTCGACTTCATGTAGATCATGTTGTCGACGCCGACGACGCGGGACTCGATCGGCTGAGCGACCGATTGCTGAACGATTTCAGCACTCGCACCGGGATAGCTGACCGTCACCGATACCTGTGGCGGCACGATGTCCGGGAATTGTGCAATCGGTATGACGCTCAACGCGACCAGACCTGCAATGGTGATGACGAGCGATATGACGACCGCGAGGCGTGGCCGATCGATGAAAATGCCTGACAACATGCTCAGGATCCCGACTTGGCTTCGAGCGGCTCGACGACCTGCCCGGGGCGAACCCGCTGTATGCCCTCGGTCACAATCCTGTCACCGACGGAAAGCCCTTTGAGAACAGACAAGTCGCTTCCCACCGTCTGCCCCGGCTCGATACGGCGAACCTCGATCTTGTTCTCGCTGTTGACCACAAGCGCAAACGGTCCGGACTGGTCGATCTGGATTGCAGCCTGGGGCACGACCAACGATTTTTCCGCCTCGCCGCCTTCAACAATAACGGTCACGAGCTGTCCATCGATCAGAATTCGCTTCGGATTGGGCAATGTCGCCCGCACCGGTACCGTGTCGGTGCCCTGATCCACTGTCACATCGACAAAATTGACCTTTCCTGACTCGGGATAGCGTTTTCCGTCCGCCAATTCGACATAGACGACCGCCGCATCGACGGTGCTGCCCAGCGTCCCCTTGCTTGCCAGCTTGTCCCGAATAGCGAGAATTTCACGCTGGGACACCGAGAAGCTCGCGTAAATCGGATCTTGGCTGACGATCGTCGCCAGCACATTGCTTGAGGGGCCGATGAAATTCCCGACGGAATAGGCCGAACGACCGATGCGTCCGGCAATCGGTGCGCGGATTTCGGTATAGCCGAGATCAAGCTTGGCTTTGTCCAGCGCGGCGTTCAACTGCGTCAGGCTGCCCTTGGATTCGCTTTGCTTGGCAATCGCCAGGTCTAGCTGGCTCTGCGGCGCGGCACTTTTGGCAACCAGCGTTGTTTGCCGCTCGACCTCGATATTCGTCAGGGCCAGCGCGGCTTCAGCAGACTCGATCGCACCCTGGGCCTGAACAACGGCAGCTTCGTATTGTCCCTTCTCCATGACAAAAAGCAGGTCGCCTTCCTTGACGTCCTGACCTTCGGTAAAAAGCCGCTTTTCAAGGAAGCCATCGACACGCGCCCGAAGCTCGACCTTGTCCACAGCCTGGATGCGGCCAGTGAAAGAAATCGTTGGCCTGATATCCTTCTCAACCACCTGAGTGACGGAAACCGATGGGGCGGGGGCTGGCTTGGCGGCCTCCTGAGCCGCAGCGCTGTTCCCCATTGTAATCGCGGAGATGGCCATTGCAGCTGTGGCCAGCAATCGATAGGCGCAACCTGCCATTGAATATCCCCCTCAATCACATCAGGTAAACTACCCTCACCTTCGTCTCTCCGATAGCAAGTGTCAATCTATGGAAGTGCTTGATGTTTTAGCCTCAAGGATTGCTCCGGTCTGGAAAAACCAAGACACTTTCCCGTATTTCCTGATGTCGCAGAAATCAGCCGCCGTTATTACTGCGTTAGACCAGCCCGGTGACAAACAAGGCCGGAACATCGTTTGATGTTCCGGCCTCGCAAAAGCAGAAAAAGCCGCCCCTTGCGGGACGGCTTTTCCAAAATCATGCAACGATGTGCAAACTTATTCGGCGCTGTCGTCAGCAGCCTTCTTCTTGGCCGGAGCCTTCTTCTTCGGTGCAGCGGCTTCCTCGCCTTCTGCAGCTTCAGCCTTGGCAGCCTTCTTCTTCGGAGCGGCCTTCTTCGTGTCCGAAGCGCCTTCCTCGTCGTCAGCCATCAGTTCTTCCTTGCTGACGGTCTTGTCGGTGACCTTCACTTCGGACAGGAGATGATCGACGACCTTTTCTTCGAAGATCGGTGCGCGCAGCGAAGCGGCAGCACCTGGGGTCTTCTGGAAGTAGTCGATGATCTGCTTTTCCTGGCCCGGGAACTGTCGCAGCTGTTCGAACAGTGAACGCTGCATTTCTTCGTCAGTTACCTGGACGCCGGCCTTTTCGCCGATTTCCGAGAGAACGAGGCCGAGGCGGACGCGGCGTTCAGCCAGCTTGCGGTATTCGACGCGGGCTTCTTCTTCCGTCGTGTCTTCGTCAGCGAAAGTCTTGCCGGCCTGCTCGAGGTCGGTGTTGATCTGGCGCCAGATGTTGTCGAACTCGGCGTCGACCAGGCGCTGCGGCGTGTCGAACTGGTAGAGTTCGTCCAGCTGGTCGAGAATCTGACGCTTAACCTTCTGACGGGTCATCGAGCCATACTGGCTTTCGATCTGGCCGCGAACGACTTCCTTCAGCTTGTCAGCCGATTCGAGACCAAGCTTGGTGGCGAGGTCGTCGTTGATTTCAACGGCAGCAGCGGCAGCAACGTCCTTGACGGTGATGTCGAAGGTGGCTTCCTTGCCAGCAAGGTTTGCAGCCGGGTATTCAGCCGGGAAAGTCACGGTGATGACCTTCTCGTCGCCGGCCTTCAGGCCGATGAGCTGTTCTTCGAAGCCCGGGATGAAGCGGTTGGAGCCGATAACCAGCTCTGCGTCTTCGTCCTTGCCGCCGTCGAAGGCTTCGCCGTCGACCTTGCCGAGGTAATCAATGGTAACGCGGTCGCCGTCGGCGGCCTTGCCCTTCTTGGTTTCGTAGGTACGGGCATTTTCAGCGATCTTGAGGATCTGCTCGGTCACTTCGGCTTCGTCGATATCAACGACTTCGCGCGTCACCGTGATGCCGCTGACGTCCTTGAGTTCGATCGCCGGGATGATTTCGTAAGCCAGCGTGAATTCGAAATCGGCTTCAGCGTTGAGGATCTTGTCCGCTTCGGCTTCGTTTTCGGTCATCGCGATTTCCGGCTGCGTCGCAGACTTTTCGCCGCGTTCAGACAGGATTTCGGTCGGCTTTTCGCGAACGAGCTCGTTGACGAGCTCAGCCATGATCGACTTGCCGTACATCTTCTTCAGATGTGCGAAAGGCACCTTGCCCGGACGGAAGCCGTTGATACGGACCTTGTCCTTGGTTTCGGCGAGACGCTCGTTCATACGAGCTTCCATGTCCTTGGCCGGGATAACGACCTTGAGTTCGCGCTTCAGCCCTTCAGCGAGCGTTTCGATAACCTGCATGTTCAAACCTTCATTTCACGTTGACAGGGCTCTGTCGGTGTTTTTTGTACACGAGCACTTGAGCCGATCCATTTGCCGGGAGTGGCTTTACGCAAATCAGTCACCGTTTTGCAAGCAAAATGGCGCCGTCCTCTCGATCGACGCCAAGGCAAGCCCTGGACGTCCCTTTATTCTGGTGCGGGTAGAGAGACTTGAACTCCCACGCCTTACAGCACCAGAACCTAAATCTGGCGTGTCTACCAATTTCACCATACCCGCATTCAGAAAACCGCAGCGCCTGCTCGCATCGGCACAGAAAAGTCTTGAGCAACAACGCCAAAGACAGACCTGCACCGGGTTCAGGGCGTTCCCGAGCGCGGCGTCTCTATATCACCCGTTTCCAAGGGATCAAAGGAAAAATGGGGATCGACGGAAAAATGCGGGTTTTGTCGTGTTCCTGTCACTCGTCCGGCACGGATCGCTTCTCACAATCAATAAAGTGGCTCCTCGTAGAGTGGCTTGCCGTCAATGGCGATCAGACGGATCTGCATGCGCCCGTCATCATCGACCCTTGCAGTCACCGACAGTGCGCTGGCATTGCGCGCCTCCTCCAGAACCTTGCCCTCACCTTCCGGCACATAATAGCGTTCGATTCCGTAATCGACATTCAACGAAGCCTGCAGGCCATCCGGCGCCGGATAGAAATAGAACGGTGCGCTGCGGGCAATGACGCTGCCTTCCTTTGCCGAAAGGGTGCTGAACGAAGCTTCCGCAACGCCCCAAAATCCATCCGGCTGCTTTTCCAGGCGCACCGAGAGCTGCGCGTCAGTTGGCTCGGTGGGAAAGCCACCTGTCACCTTGTCTGCCGGAATGGTCGAGATATCGTAGGACAAAATGACATAATCACCGCGCAGCAGGTCGCGCGGATCGACGGGAACGGTCTTCAACACTACATCGACACCATTGCGCAGGATCGATGCGCGGCTCTCGATCATGTAGCCAAGGAAAGCCGTCTGCAGCAGGGCGACCAGGATCGCAGCAAATATTGGTCGTACCAACGGATTGTTGCTCATGCCACGCTCCCTTCAGTTGCGGCTTTAGATGAAAGCCGCTTTTCCAGCCGAATAACCAACCAGGCGATCAAGGCGACGACGACACCGGAAATCAGAAAAAAGCCGGATGTGCCAAGGATGCTGCCCAGCGTCTCGGAGGCCAGATAAAGGGTTTCAGCCGCAAAAACTGCGTAACCGAGAAAACGGACTGGACCGTTCAACCGTCCGGCGATGGCAATACCGCCGAGTGCCACCGCAAGCGTGGTTGCTCCGATCGCAGTCTCCTGACCAACGCCGTCCACTTCGGTGTGCAAGGCCGCCAAGCCCAGCACCGCAAGCGCGAAGCTATAGAAAGCCGGCGCGGCTCCGGCATCACGGGCGAAACGATAAAGCGGCGATATGGGAAGGCTCGCAACCAGGAACGCCACGAGACCGGCCCCGAAGAGAAGGCTCGCAACCCAAACTTCCGGCAACTCGATGTAAAACCAGCCGAGCCAGGCCAAAGCAAGAAGGTAGGCTAGATGCCGCGCAATGCCGGCATTGGTATATCGCACCAAGGCAATAACGGTGACGACCAGCAGCGGCACGAGGTAGACGTAGCCATTCCCTTCGAAGGACGCATCATTTTCGATGACCAGTTCACAGAAAATGGCCCAGGCCAGGAAACCGCAGAGAACCGCAAGTGCTGCGGAGCGAAAGGCCACCGCCGCCACGCAAGCGGCTGCGAACCAGACGAGCAGCGCATCCGTCGCATCCCCCGACAGGTGATACATCTGCCCGACCAGCGCGATTGCACCGCCGAATGTCATGGTCGCCAGCACCAACAGTGCGGCACCCATGGCCTTAAGTCCACGCCCAAGGCAGGCGGCAGCGGCCAGATAGAAGGCCCAGATCAGGCCAACAATGCCTACGACACGCAAGATACGCGGTATGGCTTCCCAATTGGAGGCTACCAGAAGAAGGATTGCGGCGGCCACGAGGATTGCTGCCAGCACGAGAAGAACCTTGCCGGCGCTGAAGACCGTCTCGCGGGTATCGTACTCCGCCAGCATCGCCTTTGCGGATCCCGCATCGAGCAGGCCTTTGGAAATCCATATATTGAAGTCTTTTTCGATCCGTCCGCGGTACATCGACCGATCTCCTTGCATGCCATTGTTTGGCAACACATATCATAGGCATTCACAATTCCTAGATGAACGCCTGCCCGGATGTTCGTCCCATGGGGCGGTCATCGTTAACGGAATATGAAGAGTTTCGTGTGATTCTCGTACTGAAGGAAGCTATAGAACGTGCCGCAGGGCTTATGCAGAATTTGCATGTCATCCATGATGATATTGCACTGCACAAATCGCCGCCAGTCACCTATATTGATTTCAAGAAGACGGGACGAGATCAGCGAAAGCGATCGGGGCCGTCAGCGGCAAGGCCAGCCGCTTCCGCTTAAGAAGTGGAAAAGGCCAGCGGACTGAAAGGTTCGCTTCATAGAATTCGGAGTGGCGCACTCCTCCTCCCAGTGCCGCTCCGATCCGATGGGCAACACTCCTCCTCCCAGTTGCTCATCACCTTAAATGACGCCCGCTGGACCTCCTCCCCCAGCGGGCGTTATTCGTTTTCCCCTACCATAAAAGCCTTTGTTTTCAGGCTACCGCTGCCTGGTAGGTGCGCAAATGCTGAAAATTTAAACAGACCTGTACCGCGAGACTGAAGCAGCTATGCGCGCCAAACATGGGTGCCATTCGGCATTGTCTCTACACATTCGTCATGGCGGATATTATCTTCAATACAGCTTCAGGGCAGCGCACTCCTCCTCCCAGCGCGCCCCGATGGGATCGGCAACACTCCTCCTCCCAGTTGTCGATCAGAACAAGCAACGCCCGTCGGACCTCCTCCCCTGACGGGCGTTGTTTTTTGTTCATAGCCCTCCCCTGAACATCGGCCAGTTTCTTTTGCTTTGCCCCGTTCGCACAGAATTTGGTCAGAGCTTGACCAGCAACGGAGAGAGACCTGCAACAAACGCATGGGTGCGATGCAGCATTGTCTCTGTAATTTCAGGCGGCCAGGGTCTATATTCCAACCATCAGATGAGGGCCAGCACGGTGCTGGCAAACCTAGAAAGGACCAGCATCATGAACATCGCTCGCTCGTTCAACAATTGGCGCAAGTATCGTCAGACCTGCAACGAACTCGGCCGTATGACCGACCGCGAACTGAATGACCTCGGCATTGGCCGTGGCGACATCCAGTACGTTGCCCGTCAGGCAGTCAAGTAAGTCTCGCGACCGGCCTGTTCTGCAGGCCTGATGCGCAGCAACCAAACGCCCTCCGGCTCAAACCGGCGGGCGTTTTTTTTCGTCCAAATTCGGCATGCGGGATTTGGATGTCCGCTGGCCACTCCTCACGGCCCCCGGACGGCCCGCAACCATAGCTTTCGACGCAGTGCAGCATCTGATGGCTTGCCTGTTTTCGTTGCAGCGACGCATACGTCATGTCTTGTGCCGCGCAATTTCGCTGACATCCCGCGCACCACATAATTTCGCCACAAAGAACACACCGAAAAAACAAATGGTTAAATGGAATCCGCCTTCAGCGATGCATCCATTAACCTATGGCTTCTTTTTCAGCAGAAGCCCGAAATGCCCACCGAAACAGCATCGCATTGCACAAACGCATAGCAGATGCATTTTCTTTGCACTCCATCTTTTCCCGCGAAAGGCGTACAAAGATCTCAACGAAGCAGGCAATCACTGCACTGCTCATTTATATCTCTCTAAGGAAAAGATCATGAACCCGATTCGTATCGCAAAAAGCTGGATCAACTACCGCCGTACCGTTGCTGAACTTGGCAACCTGTCCAACCACGCCCTGACAGATATCGGTATCACCCGCTTTGACATCCGCAACATCGCTTCGCGTTCCTTCCGTTAATCGGACCGGGAATGTCGATCGGCTAAAAACGGCACCATATGGTGCCGTTTTTGATTCCGGGACTTTCCCCGCCTATCGGCCGTACGGAAGCAGTTCCATTCCTGGCCGCCTTGCTCTAATAAACTGCCCATGACAGATAAATCTCTCCATTCTCCCATCCACGTTATCGGCGGCGGCCTCGCCGGCTCCGAATCAGCCTGGCAGATCGCAGAATCCGGAATTCCGGTGATTCTCCACGAAATGCGCGGCGTCCGTGGCACGGATGCCCACAAGACCGACGGCCTTGCCGAACTGGTCTGTTCCAACTCCTTCCGTTCCGATGACGCCACCAGCAATGCGGTTGGCGTGCTGCATGCCGAAATGCGGCTTGCCGGTTCGCTGATCATGTCTTGCGCTGACAAGAATCAAGTACCTGCCGGTGGCGCGCTTGCGGTTGATCGCGACGGTTTCTCCAATGCCGTGACTGCGGCAATCGGCAGCCATCCACTGATCACCGTCGTGCGTGAGGAAGTGGACGGCCTGCCGCCAAAGGAATGGGATCTGGCGATCATCGCCACCGGACCATTGACAGCGCCCTCCCTGGCAACCGCGATCCAGACTGAGACCGGCGCCGACGCCCTGGCCTTCTTCGATGCCATCGCGCCGATCATCCATACCGAGAGCATCGATATGGATGTCTGCTGGTTCCAGTCGCGCTATGACAAGGTCGGACCGGGCGGAACGGGCAAGGATTATATCAATTGCCCGATGGACGAGGCGCAATACAACGCCTTCGTCGACGCGCTGATTGCCGGCGACAAGACCGGCTTCAAGGAATGGGAAGGCACGCCCTATTTCGACGGCTGCCTGCCGATCGAGGTGATGGCCGAGCGCGGGCGAGAAACTCTGCGTCATGGCCCGATGAAGCCGATGGGCCTCACTAACGCTCACAACCCAACCGTCAAGGCCTATGCCGTCGTGCAGCTGCGCCAGGACAATGCGCTCGGCACGCTCTACAACATGGTGGGTTTCCAGACCAAGCTGAAATACGGCGCGCAGGCAGAAGTCATCCGGATGATTCCCGGACTGGAGAAGGCGGAATTCGCCCGCCTCGGTGGCCTGCACCGCAACACATACATCAATTCACCGGTGCTTCTCGACAGATCGCTGACGCTGAGATCCCGGCCAGGCTTGCGATTCGCTGGCCAGATCACGGGCTGCGAGGGCTATGTCGAAAGCGCCAGCATCGGCTTGCTCGCCGGCCGCTTTGCCGCTGCCGAGCGCAAGGGCCAGCCGCTGCCGCTGCCCCCGGAAACAACTGCCTTCGGCTCGCTGCTCAACCACATCACCGGCGGCCATATCATTTCTGATGACGAACCGGGCAAACGCTCGTTTCAGCCGATGAACATCAATTTCGGCCTGTTCCCGCTGCTTGATCCCGGCGCCATCGTCAAGCCCGAGGGCGTCAAGCGCTTTCGCGGCAAGGACAAGACGGTGATGAAGAGGCAACTGGTGGCACAACGGGCACTCGACGACTGCGCAGCGTGGCTGAAGGCAGATCAATCCGCCTGAATGGGCTTGATCTCGGATTGCGGATTGAAACTCCCGAGCAGCCAGAGGGAAACCTCGGCTGCAATTTCGGGGCTTTCAAACTCGTAGACCCCATCGAGATGCGAAAAATCGGTGAAATGCACCGTCAGGCCGCGTCCACTCTCGGCATGGCTGACATTAACCTTGCCAGCCTCGATCAGGTGGCAAAGGAAATGCGTTCCGTGCACGGCCATGAAACCGGCCTTGCCGTCGTGAAGACGAACGAAATAGGCTTTTTCATCCGCCGTCGCATGAATGGCCCGGATGGCTTCCTCGGGAAATGCACGGCCAAAATCGAGGATGGCTATCCCCGCGTCCGGCTCTCGCCTGTCCTTGTCGGCACGCGTCTTCATTCGCATGTAGAAAACACCTGCGATCAGGATGCAGATAATGACAATCGGCCAACCCATGGCGCCGACTCCCTTTTACACAGTTTCGGACAATAACACGGGTGCGACCCTAAGAAGCGAACCTTGCGCCAATGTGCCGCCGGCCGATTCGGCTGCTGGCCCCGCAGACCAGTGGCGGGAAATCTACCACCTGCCGCTGCGCACAGCCTTCCACATCCACCATTGCCGGCGCCATTGCGGCGGTACGATCGACTGCTCGAAGAGTTTCGCACCAGCCCGTTCGGCGCGATCGAAAACCGGTTCGGCCAGCGCCAGTGCGGTGAACGCATAACGGTTAACCGGCGAAATCGTGCCAGCTGCCTCACGGGCCTTTGCAAGATGCTCGCGACCAAGACCGGCAAACGCGCGGATCGCCAGACTGACCGACTGTTCGTTCTCGCCGGACAGGAAACTGTCGCGATCAAGACCGGTCGCGGCCAGCAGTTCGGCCGGAAAATAGACCTGCCCGCGCCGGCGATGCTGTGGCAGCAGGAGGAGAAGACCGGCAATCGCCTGAGCAACGCCGGCATGACCGGCCGCAGACGCTGAGTTTTGCGCCTGTGCGGGATCGAGAATCAGGCTTGCGAGCTGAATGAGCGCCGACGCCGTCTCACCCGCATAGCCTTCGAGCGATGCGCGGCTTTCCATCGGATCGTCATAGAGATCGAAGATGCGGGCATCCATCATGTTCTGCAGCACCGGGACCGGAAGATTATGGCTTTTCACGCAAGCAAGCAGCGCCTCAGCCAGCGGATTTCCTTCGCCGCTCGTCCCCGTTGGATCATCGAGCACATCACGCCACCATTGCAGCCGCATCTCACCGGGCAAGGGTTCGCGCACGAGATCGCGTACACGGACAATCTCTGCGTGGAACGCATAGAGCGCCGAGAGCGGGCCGCGCTTGTCTTGCGGCGACAGCAGGCAGGCAAGATAACGATCGCGGTCGCTGTCGCGCAATGCGGCGAGGCTGAACTCGTAGATGGGCTGTGAAGGAAGGGCAGTGTTTTCTGGCATGGTGATCGTTCAGACGACAATGAAGGCAGCGGCGACCGCGCGCTCTTCTGCAAGCATGATGTTGTAGGTGCGAATGGCGGCGCCGGTGCTCATCGGATCGGATGAAATGCCGTGCTCCTTGAACTTCGCCTTCAAGGCGGCCGGCAAAGGCCTGATATCTTTGCCGGTTCCCACGAGAATAACCTCGATGTCAGCCGCTTCCTCGAAAACTCGCTGGAAATTTTCAGCGGTCAGCGGATCGCCTTCCACCATCTCCCAGCCATAGATGCCCGATGGCAGCATCAGCAAGGAACCACGGTGGGACATTTCAGCAAAACGGAAACCGCCATTGCCATAACTGTCGATCGGCGCCCGGCCCGGAAAATGGGCCTGGCGGATTTCGATGGGCCTGCGCATGTTATTGCACTCCGCGGGCCGGCTGCACGCCGATACCGCCAGTTTTTTCAGCGTCACCCGGCGTTCCGTGCCGCAGCTTGAACAGGATGAGGACCGGGCCTGCGACATAAATTGACGAGAATGTACCAACAGCCACGCCGAACAGCATCACAAACGCAAATGACTGAATCGCTTCGCCGCCAAAGAAGCACAAAGCTGCGAGCGCAAGCATCGTGGTGGCGCCGGTTAGGACGGTTCGGGACAAGGTCTGATTGATCGATGTATCGATCAAGATCGGCAACGGCATGCGCGGATATCGCCTCAGATTCTCGCGGACACGGTCGTAAACGACGACGGTATCATTGAGAGAATAACCGACGATCGTCAGCAGGGCTGCGATACTCGTCAGATTGAACTCCATTCCGGTCAAGACAAACAGGCCGATGGTCAACAGCACGTCATGCAGCGTGGCGACGATCGCACCCGCAGCAAACTGCCACTCGAATCGGACCCAGATATAGATCAGGATCGCCAGAAGCGACGCCAGCACGCCAATGGTGGCCGCCGTGGTCAGGTCGCCGGAAACCGATGGCCCGACAACTTCGACGCGACGGAACTCGTATTGATCCTCAAGTTCACCGCGAATCATGATCACCGATGTCTGCTCGGCATTCTCGCCGCCGTCGCGCGAATGCACCCGCACGACCACATCCTGCGGCGAACCGAACGGCTTGACCGTAACGTCACCGATATTGAGTTCATAGAGGCGGCCGCGGATATCCTCGATATCGGCATTGCCTTCCCGGGCTTTCAACTCGATCACCGAGCCACCGGAAAAATCGATGCCGAGATTGATGCCGAGCGCACCAAACAAAAGCATGCTGAGGACTGACAACAGAGCCGTTAGCGAAAAAACATAGTTGCGGATCGCCATGAAACGCACGGCGGCACCATCGAATATACCCGTGCGGATGCCGTCCGGCAGGGCCGTCGGCCGCCGGCGGTCAACCCAGATCTCCAGCATGACCCGTGTCAGGGTAAAGGCCGTGAACAGCGTGGTGACGATGCCGATGGCAAGCGTCACGGCAAAACCACGGACCGAACCCGTTCCAAGGAACAGCAGGATGATGGCCGCAATCAGGGTGGTGATGTTGGCATCAACGATAGCAGCAAAGGCGCGCGAGAAACCATATTGCATGGCGTCCCTTACCGAACGGCCCTGCCGCACCTCTTCGCGGATACGCTCATAAATCAGAACGTTCGAATCGACCGCCATGCCGATGGTCAGCACGATCCCGGCAATACCCGGCAACGTCAGCGGCAGCCCCGTTGCTGTCAGAACGGCGATGATCATGACAACGTTAAGAGCGACGGCGAGGCTCGCAACCGCGCCAAAGAGCCCGTAGAAACCCACCATGAAAGCAATGACGAGGACAGCGCCGATTGCGCCGGCCGTCATGATCGAGTGGATGGAATCGGCGCCGCGTCCCGCCCCGATCGACCGTTCCTCGACAACGGTGAGCGGCGTCGGCAAGGCTCCGGCGCGCAGCAGCAGCGCCAGATCGTCGGCCCCTTCCGTGCTCATATCGGCGACCAGCTGGACGGTACCGTCGGTAATTGCCTTACGCACCAAAGGTGTCGCAATGACCGCGCCGTCCAGAACGATGGCGATCGTCGTGCCGGCATTGTCCGTCGTTGCCTGCGCAAACCGTGCGGTGCCTTCCGGCCCTAGCCGCAGGTTGACCACGGGATTGCCGGATTGGGCATTAACCGCCGATTGGGCGTCGATGATATCGCCGTTGCCGATGATGGGCTGGCGGCGCAGCAGATAGCCGATCGGCGGATCGTCTGCCGAATAGAGAATTTCGGAATTGACCGGCGGCTGACCGTTGACGGCATCCTGGACCGGCATCGACATATCAATGCTGCGAAACGACAGTATCCCGGCCTGACCGAGGATATATTTGACCTGCTCGGGATCATAGCGCCCCGGTATCTGGACGATGATCCTGTCGTCACCCTGTTTGCGGATCTTCGGCTGCACGGAGCCGAGCTCCGTCAGGCGCCGGTGGAGAACCGTGATCGCATTGTCAAGTGTAGCGGAGATTCTGTGGTTGATGCCGTCATCAGTGACATCGATGGACAAGGTTCCATCGGGGAAATTCCCGACGGTGACTTCGCTGAAGTCAGCCTTCGTCAGACCGGTGGCCTGAACCATATCGGTCAAAGGTTTCAACGCCGCCCGCGCAGCATCGGCTTGACCTGGATCACGAAGGCGAAGCTGGATCGCCTGCCCGGTTCCGGAAAGGCCGGAATAGCCGATGCCGGCAGCGCGAAGGCGCGTGCCGGCATCGTTGATAACAGCCTCAAGCCGTGCCTTGACGACATCTTCCCGTTCGATCTTCAGCGTGATCTGGGATCCGCCCTGAAGATCGAGGCCGAGCATCATCTGCTTCTTCGGAAGCCAATCCGGCAATGTGGCCAGCGTCGCGGTCGATACCGCGTTGGGTACGGCGACCAGGATGCTGAACAGCACGACGAGCCAGACGATGATGGTTTTCCAGCGGGAAAAATACGGCATGAAGCTCTCAAAGATACGTCGTTACAAGGTGACCAGTGTGCCCGGCCCCCTGCAAGCTTATTCCTTGACAGGTTCGCCCTTCACACGGACTTCGGATACACCACTGCGTAGCACACGAATCTTCACGCCGTCAGCAATTTCGACTTCGAGTTCGCTGTCATCGACGACCTTCGTTACCTTGCCGAGAATGCCACCACCGGCCACGACCTGGTCGCCGCGACGGATGTTCTTCAGCAGTTCCTCGCGGCGCTTCATGTTGGCGCGCTGCGGACGGATGATCAGGAAGTACATCACGACGAAGATCAGCAGGAACGGCAGGATCGACATGAGAATATCAGCGCCGCCACCGCTTGCGCCGGGTGCCGTCTGGGCGAATGCCTCGGTAATGAACATCAATCACTCCTTGAATGCAGTTTTGCGGACGAATGCCCGCGTTTCGGATCGCCGGACTATAGGAAAGGCTGATTTCAATGCAACAACAGACCAACCGGCTTCTGTCTCCAGCCTCATACATGAAATCGGCCCGAGGAGAAGCTCTTTCTACTGGATTTCACGCCTTTTACCGTTAGATCAGCCATGCTACCGGACAGTTCGGCCCCACAGCCAAAAACCACAGTCACCATCGGGGAAGCTCTCATGCAGGACACAAAAATCGACCTTCTGATCGCCGAAATGCGCAAGCTGTCGGCAGCCATCGAACGGATCGCCGGCCCGGCCCCTGCTGTCAACGATTGGGACGCAGCAGAATGCTTCGTCTGGTCTCCCCAGCGCTTGCACCTTCAACCGGTAACCAAGCCGAACCGTGTCGAACTCAAGCTGATCCAAAGCGTCGATCATGTCCGCGATATTCTGTTCGATAATACGCTGAGATTTGCGCAAGGCTTTCCGGCCAACAATGTGCTGCTCTGGGGTGCGCGCGGCATGGGCAAATCATCGCTGGTCAAGGCGGTTCACGCTAGTGTCGCTGCAGATGCGGGCATTCGCCTGAAACTGGTCGAGGTTCATCGCGAAGATATCGCCACGCTGCCGACCCTGATGGAAATCCTCAAGACCGCGCCACTGCCGGTCATCGTCTTCTGCGACGACCTGTCCTTCGATCACGACGATACATCGTACAAGTCGCTCAAGGCCGTACTCGATGGTGGCATTGAAGGCCGGCCCGCCAATGTCCTGCTCTATGCAACATCCAATCGTCGGCATCTGTTGCCCCGGCACATGATGGAGAACGAGCAATCGACGGCCATCAATCCCTCCGAGGCAGTCGAAGAAAAAGTCTCGCTGTCCGACAGGTTCGGGCTCTGGCTCGGTTTCTACAAGTGCAGCCAGGACGATTACTTGGCGATGATCGACGGCTATGCCGCACATTTCGGGCTGGAAGCTGATCCTACAAAGCTTCACGCGGATGCACTGGAATGGAGCACGACGCGCGGCGCGCGCTCCGGCCGTGTCGCCTGGCAATTCATCCAGGACCTCGCTGGCCGGTCGCACAAGAAAATCGATCCGGTCTGAACGCAAAAGAAAAGCCCCGAAACGGGGCTTTTCTTTTGATGGTCGATTGTCGCACCAGACTATTCGAGGAACGTAGACGGGTTGACCGCGCTGGCGTTCTTGCGCACCTCAAAGTGTACCTGCGGCTGCGTTGCCGTGCCGCTCATGCCGGATGCTGCCAGCGTCTGGCCGCGCTGGATCTTCTGGCCGCGCTGAACCTTCAGTTCGGACGCATTGCCGTAGACCGTAACCGTGCCATCGTCGTGGCGAACCAGAACGGCATTGCCGAGTTCTTTCAGGCTGCTGCCGGAATAGATCACGACGCCATTCTCTGCTGCCTTGATCGGCGTGCCCTCGGGAACCGAGATATTGATGCCGTCGTTGCGATTGCCTTCGACATTGGCGCCGTATCCGGCAATGACTGCACCGCGAACGGGCCAGCGATACTTGCTGATGCCTGTTGCCTTGGGCGACGTTTCGGATGCGTCCTCTTTCGAAGCGACTTCCGTAACCGACTGCTTGGCGACTGGTGCCGTATATTCAGCCGGCTTCGTGCTATCCGCCTTGGCAACCTTGGCGTCGGCCTTCTTCGGAACCGAAGCCGTTGTGACCTGATCTGCCGCCGAAGCATTGCCGCCCGGAATTTTCAACGTCTGGCCGATGCGGATTGCAGCGCTCGTCAGGCCATTTTCCTTGCGCAGTGCATCGACCGACACACCGTTTGCCTTGGCGATCCGGTTGATGGAATCGCCGGCCTTGACCGTGTAAGCTCCGCCCTGACCGTTTCCGTCGCCGGAAACCGGCTGCTTGCCGGCGGCCATATCAGTGCGGTTAACACCCTTTTCACGGGACTGGGACTGGCCAGGCAGAATTGCCACGTCGCGGCTGGCCGGCTGGACCGGGATGTTCTTCTGCTTGTCGACATCAAGGCTCGCGGCAGCGTCCGATGCCGAAGCCTTGGCAGCGCTGCTGGCTACACCGAAGGTCGGGATCAGAATGCGTTGGCCGGGCTCTGCCTCAGACGAGGACTTCAGGCCGTTTGCCTTCAGGATTTCCTTTTCCGGTACGCCAAACCGCTTGGAGAGGGTCGCGACCGTATCGCCCTGACGCAGAAGCACGGCAGGGGCATTCGTCGTCGACCAACCGCCCTTCGATGTCGTTGCCGTTGTGATTGGATCGGCATTCAGCTTTTGCTCGGCTTTGGCCGTATTCTGCGCCGCCGGGAAAGGCTGCTGCAACGACGTGTCCCGCGCCTTTGCTGCCGGATCTGCGAGCGCAACGCGCTGGACATTGATCGGCGTCGAGGCTTCGCGAGCCCGTGAAACCGGCGCTGAAGCGGTGTTCACCGGATCGGGGAATGGCTGGTTGACCGCATCCTGACGATTATCAGGCACCATCGCCACGCCGCCACCCTGCACATCGCTGCGCGGAATGGGAACATTGCTGCTGGAGATTGAGTTGGTCGTTAGATTATCGGACTTCGAAAAGAGCCCACCAAAGCGGCTCGCATCGGAGCTACATCCTGTCGCTACGCTTGCCAGCAATACTGCTGCAAACAGGCGGACAGCGGACTTTCCCACACTCGACGAAACTCTAATACGCATGACACTTTACCCACTTGGAACACAACTCGGTGTAAAATGATTAAAACGCATTAGAGTTACCGCGCAGTTAAAGCCTCTATCGGCGTGCATGTTTTTTGATGAATTGATAACCATGATGGCTGCGAGGGCGAAATTCGGCAAAGCCTTCCGGACAATCCACCCAATGCGCAGGCGCCGAAAACGAAACCCTCGATAGTGTCAAAGGCTTTTCGCCTTTACCGGACACATGACGGCTGAAGTGCAGAAAGCCGGAAATTTGTGATTTCAGAGCGGCCTTCGAGCTTAGAAATTTTCCCGGTAGAACTGTTCGATCCCGGACACCGGACTGCGCGTCTGCGTAACATCCTCGTAGCTGATGGTGCCCGTATCCCAGCCGAACATGTCGCCGGTGATCATGCCGCCTTCGCCCGGCGTTCCGGTCAACTCCGACTGTACCTTGTCAGTGTCCAAGAGAACGCTAACGAGCGTCTGGAATGTCGAGCCGCCGTCTATGCCGCTCTCGTCGTTATAGGCGACCGAGCGCGCACCGGCGATGGCCGCATCGCGGGTGCCGAAATAACGAAGACTGTTTTGGTCTTCCGGACGCAGGTTGTCGTGATATTCGATGAAGGCGCGATAATAGGCCTTGTGATCGCCCGTCTCGCTGTATTTTCCGAAGGCCTGATATTCGCGCGCAGCAAGCTCCGGTGAAAGCGTGTTGCTCCACTCGTCTCTCGTCAGTGCTGGGTATTTTTCCTGAACCCGCTTGGTTCGGCCGAGAAACAGAAGAGCTTCCGCTGAAAGCGCGACACGCGAGGACGGGTCATAGCCACCCGTCGGCAATGCCGTCGCACTACCGTCTTCCCGGTTGCCAGAGACACCTTGCGCTGCAGCACGGCCGGCAAGATTGTTCAGGCCGTCTCCGGCGGGTGCCGAGGTCAATCTGTTTGCGATCTGCATCTGCCGTCTCCTGCGTTTTGACGCCTGGAATAGAACTGACACATACGCTTCCGGTCAGAGGTCAGCTCATCTGTATGACTTTGGTGCGCAGGTTCCGGTTAGGCCCCGAAGCTTGCGCCAAACTGACCAAAGTTAACAGGAGATTAACATCCTGTTTTCACACCAATAAATCACTTAACAAGCAATCCCGCATGCATGCAACCATGCAGCCAGTGCTGTAACCGGCAACGGAATCAGTGCTGCCACATGACGATTTTCCGGACATTTCCCGAAAAATAGTCATGTGTAGCTGTAGTTTTTTGGATTCTAGAGAAAGGACGCGACCTGCGGAACGAACGGCAGATAAGGCGCCTGGAACAGATCTTCCCGGTCAAAGCGGCTACCGGTGCGTGTCAACCGGACGATCCGGCATTCGGTTTCGCTCATCATGATCGGCACAATGAGAATGCCCCCCGATACGAGGTGATCGGAAAAGACCCGCGGCAGGCTGGAGAATGCTGTGGTCACCAGGATGCGGTCAAAGGTCCCCTCGCCCGTCGGTCCGATGCTGCCATCCGCCTGACGGACGATCACGTTGCGGATGCCGGCCTTTTCGAGGTTGCGCTGGGCGCCGGTCGCAAGCGTCTTGTAACGCTCGATGGTCAGCACCCGTTCGGCCATCCGCCCCATCACGCCGGCCGTAAACCCGCTGCCGGTACCGACTTCAAGAACACGCTGGCCCGCCTTGACATTCAGGCAGTGCAAAAGCCGGACGGCAAAATCGAACCCCTCCATGAAGGCCCCGCAATCCAGCGGAACCAGCCGAGAAGAATAGGCATTCTCCTGATATTGCGGCGGGGTAAAAATGGACCGTGGCGTCTGCTCGACGGCGTTGAGCAACTCCTTGTTGGAGATGCCTTCGGCCCGCAGCCGCAATACCAAGGCTGCAAACCCCTCCTGCTCGATGACGCGCGGGCTCAATCGGCCTCTCCGTCGAGAAGTGCACGGGCGACCCGATCCTGCACGGCATAATCGGTCAGATCGAGCTTCAGCGGTGTCACGGATATCTTGTGCTCGCGTATCGCATGGATATCGGTTCCCGCCCGGAAGTCGCCGAACCGCTCGCCAAAACGAAGCCAGTAGTATGGATGACCGCGTCCGTCGGAGCGCTCATCGATCGACAGGCCGAAATCAAGCTTGCCCTGGCAGGTTACCTCTGTGCCGGTTACGGCATCAGCCGAACAATTGGGGAAATTCAGGTTGAGGAACGTCCCGTCCGGCAGATCGAGCTTCATCAACTTCTTCAAAAGTTTTGACGCATGGGTTTCCACGACATCCCATGGAACGATGCCGCCGTCCGCATGACGATAGGCTTGACTGAGCGCAAACGAACGGATGCCCTGCAGCGTGCCCTCGATCGCACCGGCGATCGTGCCGGAATAGGTAACGTCATCGGCCATGTTGGCGCCGACATTGACCCCGGACAGGATGAGGTCAGGCTTGATGTCCAGAACCTTGCGCACACCCATGATGACGCAATCGGTCGGCGTGCCGCGCAGCGCAAAGTGCTTTTCCGAAATCTGCCGCAGCCGCAGCGGCTCCGACAGGGTCAGAGAATGCGCAAGGCCGCTCTGGTCCGTTTCCGGCGCTACCACCCAGACATCGCCGGAGATCGTGCGGGCAATCCGCTCGAGCACGGCAAGGCCTTCGGCATGGATGCCATCGTCATTTGTCAGCAGAATTCGCATCTTAACCCCTGCCGCAAGACGCGGCTCAACCGGCCTTTTCGATCTTCGTGAGACCGCCCATATAGGGCAACAATACGTCCGGGATGGTTACCGATCCGTCTTCATTCAGATAATTTTCGATGACGGCGATCAAGGCGCGGCCGACAGCGGTGCCCGAACCGTTCAGCGTGTGAACGAACTTCAGGGCCTTGTCGTCCTTCACCCGGTAGCGGGTGTTCATCCGCCGGGCCTGGAAATCGCCACAGACCGAGCAGGACGAAATTTCGCGATAGGCATCCTGCCCCGGCAGCCAGACTTCCAGATCGTAGGTCTTGCGCGCACCAAAGCCCATGTCTCCGGTGCAGAGCGTCATGACGCGGTAGTGCAGACCGAGACGCTTGAGGACCTCTTCGGCGCAGGCCGTCATGCGCTCGTGTTCACCGATCGAGTTGTCGGCATCGGTAATCGAGACAAGCTCAACCTTGTTGAACTGATGCTGGCGCAGCATGCCGCGGGTATCGCGGCCGGCAGAGCCTGCCTCGGAACGGAAACAGGGCGTCAGCGCCGTAAAGCGTAGTGGCAGAGCATCGGCGTCGAGGATTTGCTCGCGCACCATGTTGGTCAGCGGCACCTCGGCGGTCGGGATCAACCAACGTCCATCCGTGGTCCTGAAAAGATCCTCGGAGAATTTTGGCAGTTGCCCCGTCCCGTACATGGCTTCGTCACGGGTCATCAGCGGCGGCTGGACTTCGAGATAGCCGTGTTCGCTGGTGTGCAGATCGAGCATGAACTGTCCGAGTGCTCGCTCAAGACGCGCCAGCTGGCCCTTGACGATGGTGAAGCGCGAGCCGGCGATCTTGGCAGCGCCCTCGAAATCGAGCCAGCCGAGCTCTTCGCCGATTTCGAAATGCTCCTTCGGCTTGTGATTCCAGCCTGGCTTCTGGCCATGGCTGTGCTTGACCACGTTGCCACTTTCATCGCTACCAACCGGCACATCGTCGAGCGGAATATTCGGGATGCTGGACAGCGCCTCTATGAGGGCGGCGTCCGTCAGCCGGTTTTCCTCTTCCAGTGCCGGCATCGTGGTCTTCAACTCGGCCACTTCTGCCTTCAGCTTTTCAGCCAGATCGTTGTTTTTCTGCGCCATCGCAGCACCGATCTCCTTGGAGGCGGCATTGCGGCGCGACTGCATGTCCTGCAGCGACTGGACGAGGGAACGGCGCTTTTCATCGAGTGAAATCAGTGCAGCCGACAGGGGCTCGGCGCCGCGCTTTGCGAGTGCGGCGTCCAGGGCTTCGGCGTTGTCCCTAATCCATTTTATATCAAGCATGTCGTTCAGGTCCTGATCGGTCTTGGTAAAAACTGAAACCCGAACTCATTGGCTGATACGGAAGCGTATCAGCCGGCGTTTTCTTCCGCCTCGGCAACCTCGCGCGCAGCAGCGTCGCGCGCCCGTTGCCGCTCGATGAGTCGGGCCGTGTAGATGGAAATCTCGTAGAGAAGGATGGCTGGCAGAGCAAGACCGATCTGGGAAACCGGATCCGGTGGCGTCAGGATCGCAGCCGCAATGAACGCGATGACGATCGCGTATTTCCGCTTGTCCTTCAGCCCCTGCGACGTCACGAATCCAACGCGCGCAAGCAGCGTGGTGATGACCGGCAGCTGGAATACAAGGCCGAACGCGAAGATCAGCGACATGATCAGGCTGAGATATTCCGACACCTTGGGCAGAAGCTGGATTGATACCTGCCCCTCGCCGCCATCCTGCTGCATGGCGAGAAAGAACCACATGACCATCGGCGTGAAGAAGAAATAGACGAGGCAGCCGCCCAGAATGAACAAAAGCGGCGAAGCGATCAGGAACGGCAGGAAGGCCGCCCGCTCGTTCTTGTAGAGTCCTGGCGCTACGAATTTGTAGACCTGCGACGCAATCACCGGAAATGCGATCACCAGCGCACTGAACATCGCCACCTTGATCTGCGTGAAGAAAAACTCCTGCGGCGCGGTATAGATCAACTCGACCGAACCATGATTGAGCCCAGCCCAGTTCACAGCCCATTTGAAAGGCTGGACAAGAATATTGAAGATACCCTTGGCAAAATAGAAGCAGACGAGGAACGCCACGAAGAACGCGCCGACGGCCCACATCAGGCGCTTGCGCAATTCAATCAGGTGCGCCATCAGCGGCTGGGGCTTGTCTTCAATATCGCCGCTCATGCATCACCTTTTTTCTTCGTCGTCTTGGCAGCAGGTTTGCTCACGGCCGGCTTCGCAGCATCGGAAGCACCCACCTTCGCCTTCTTCACCGGAGCTTTCACAGCGGGCGAAACGGCGGCTTCGGCTACCACCGTCTTTGGCTTTGTAACGCGCCTGGCTTTCGGCTTCTCTGCTTCAGCGGCACGGTCCATCTGCTTTGCAGCCGATGCAATGGCGGCAGAAGCAACTGGATCGGTCTTCGGCTGATCCTGCGGCACGGCGGCTTCAGCTGAAACGGTAGCAGCCGGGACATCCGCCTTGGGTGCGGGATCGACTGTCGTCGCCTTCTGCAGATCGGCCTTGATATCGTTGCCCATCTGCCGGAGCGGGTTCATCGCCTCGCGGATGGTGTTGGCCGGATTGAGTTTTTGCGCGTCGCTCAACGTCTTTCGGACGTCGTCGAGGTCGGCTTCCTTGAGGGCTTCGTCGAATTGCTGGCGGAAATCGTTCGCCATGCCGCGCATCTTCGTCATCATTTTGCCGAAGGTTCGCAACATCGGCGGAAGATCCTTTGGACCAACCACGATGATCAAAACGATGGCGATAACGACAAGCTCGGTCCAGCCGACATCAAGCATTCTCAGGAACTCCACAAAACCGAAGGCGGCAGGGCCTGCCCTTCTGGGTCAGGCCCTGAACAAAATGCATGATCAGCGGACTTCGTCGGATTTGTGTTCGACAGTCTTGCCGTCGACGCCCTTGTCGGCTGGCGCCGTCTCGTCTTCGGTCATGCCCTTCTTGAAGCTTTTGATGCCCTTGGCAACATCACCCATCAGTTCCGGGATCTTACCACGACCGAACAGCAGCAGAACGACGACCAGGACGATCAGCCAATGCCAGATACTAAAGGAACCCATATTCTTACTCCCTTGAAGCCTGTAACCCCGATTTAAGATGTTCAACCATCTTTTTCAAACAGCAATCCATTTCGCTGGTTAGCCGAAAGGCGCCCGTCACGCAATCCTTACACCGAGACTGCGGCGGAGATACAGCCAACTGTATGAATATCCGAACTTTCCAGCGCATTCTGACAGGAAAATCACGAGGATGTGACCGGAGAACCTATGGAAGGATATGATGAAGACGGGCCCCTATTCGCCGTCCCCACCGGATGGCGGCAGCAGGCCCAACTCTTCCAGATCGAGCTGAGTGATCGGATCCTCGTCCTCGCCAAAACCGTCGTCGCCGAGCGGTACCGGTATCTGGAAATTGGCAGGGATACGGCCGGACAGCAGCCCTGCCCCCTTCAGTTCCTCAAGGCCCGGAAGATCGCGCAGTTCCTCCAGCCCGAAGTGATCAAGGAAATCCCGCGTGCTACCGAATGTCACTGGCCTTCCGGGTGTGCGGCGGCGGCCGCGAAAGCGGATCCAGCCCGCTTCCATCAATACATCAAGCGTGCCCTTGGAGGTCTGAACACCGCGAATATCCTCGATTTCGGCCCGCGTTACCGGCTGGTGATAGGCGATGATCGCCAGCACTTCGAGGGCTGCACGCGACAACTTGCGAACTTCGTTCTCGTCCGTCTGAACGACGAAAGAGAGATCGGCGGCCGTGCGGAACGCCCAATAATCGGCAACCTGCAACAGATTGACGCCGCGTCCGGCATAGATGGATTTCAGCCGCATCATGATGCGCCGCACGTCCGCCCCTTGTGGCAGGCGCGCGGCGATATACCCTTCCGAGACCGGCTGGGCCGACGCAAAAACGAGTGCCTCGGCGATGCGTTCGGCTTCCAGTTCAATCCGAGGGTCGATCGGGGGAATGGTTGCCTCTGCGCTGTCTTTTTCCTCGATCATGCCAGGCAGACGCTCTTGCGGATCAATCACGCCCCGCCTCCATATCCGCCAACGCGTCGGCGGTGAGCAGATTGGGGCCTTGACGCAGATAGATCGGAGCAAACGCGCCATCCTGGCGGATTTCGAGGCGCCCTTCGCGCACCATTTCCAGCGAGGCGGCAAAGGAGCTGGCAATAGCCGTGGCGCGTTCCTTCGGGCTCGTCATGTAACGCAGCAGAAAGTGATCAAGCGCCGTCCAGTCGACCATGTCACCGATCAACCGGGCAAGCAGAAGCCGCGCATCGGCAAGCGACCAGACTTGCCGCTTCTCGATGGTCACCTGCATCACCGCCTCACGCTGGCGCAGCGATGCATAGGCATTGAGCAGATCGTAGAGCGAGGCCTCAAACGCCGATTTCTTTTCGACCGGGATATGTTCCGGCGCGCCACGGGCAAAGACATCGCGGCCAAGCCGATTGCGGTTGATCAGCCGGGTCGCTGCCTCGCGCATGGCTTCCAGGCGCTTGAGGCGGAAGGCCAATGCAGACGCCATCTCTTCGCCGGACGGTCCTTCGTCCTTTGCCTGTTGCGGGATCAGCAGTTTTGATTTCAGGAAGGCGAGCCACGCCGCCATCACCAGATAATCTGCCGCAAGCTCAAGCCGGATGCTGCGGGCGCGTTCGATGAAGGCGATATACTGCTCGGCAAGCGCGAGCACCGAAATACGGGAGAGATCGACGCGCTGGTTGCGGGCCAGATGCAGGAGAAGATCGAGCGGGCCTTCGAAACCGGCGATATCGACGACCAGCTCTTCCTCGTGCAGACCGCGATCGGAGGGTTCATCCTGCCACAGCGGGTCCATCGGCGCCCTTATCGCCGGTTTCTTCTGCATGTCGCCGGCGTTACTCACGATTACCCTGTCCCTGAAATCAGCTCATGCACCCTATGCGATGGTCAGCATGCCGTTAAATTCGTCGCGCAACGCTGCTTCGTCCGAGGTGTCGGGCTTGGCAAAACCAGCCTCAACTGCCTTCACACGGCGCAGCCTGTCTCCGGAAATAACCGGAACGACACGCGCTACCTGATGCATTTCGTCCATGATGCCATGGCAATGCAACACCAGATCGAGCCCCGCTGCAATAATACCGCGTGCCCGCGCTTCGATATCACCCGCCAGCGCATTCATCGACACGTCGTCCGACATCAAGAGACCATCGAAACCGATGTGACCACGAATGACGTCGCGGACCACCTTGGCCGACGTCGTTGCCGGATTGTCGTGATCGATCGCGGTGAAAACGATATGGGCTGACATGCCCATCAGCTCGTCCTTCATCGCCACGAAAGGCAGGAAGTCGCTCTTGGCCAGCTCGTCGAAGGAAACGTCGACCACCGGTAGCTTGTGATGCGAATCGACAAAGGCGCGGCCGTGACCCGGCATATGCTTCATCACCGGCAGCATGCCGCCTGCCTTCAGACCGGCGGAAGCAGCAGCACCGATTTCAGCAACGGCGCGCGGATCGTAACCATAGGCGCGGTTGCCGATGACGTCACTGCTGCCTTCGATGGGAACATCGAGGACGGGCAGGCAATCGATGGTGATGCCGAACCGCATCAGGTCGAACGCATGCAGGCGCGACATCAGCCAGGCGGCGCGCAAGCCCTGTTCGCGATCACGGCGATAGATTTCGCCGATAGCCGCACCATTCGGATACTGCGCTACAATCGGCGGGCGGATGCGCTGGACGCGGCCACCTTCCTGGTCGATCAGCACCGGCGCATCGGGATTGCCGATGCTGTCGCGCAAGGATGCAGTCAGATCGGCGATCTGACTGGCTTCGCCAATATTGCGTCCGAACAGAATGAACCCCCACGGACGCTCGTCCGCAAAGAAGGCCTTTTCGTCCGGGGTGATGGTCAGGCCTTTGCAGCCCGAAATGAATGCTTTTGATTCGGTCATGCCGCATGATAGCCGCAGCTTTCGGCAACGTGAAAGCCGGTTTCTCGTCTTGCCCGGCCATTCACAGCTATTGCTGCTAAGCCCGGACATGCAAAAGGCGCGGCCGTTAAGCCGCGCCTTCGATAGTTTGATTGCTGGACGAGATTATCGCGTCACAAGGCAGCTGCCGCCGGCGCTCTTGTATTGCGCGCACATTGCGTTGGCAGCGTCGCGGGAACCGGCCGGAATACGAACCCGGTAATAAGTCCCCTTGCCTGCGATCTCGGCCTTCTTGATATCGACCCCCTTACCGCCGATGACACTGCCGAACTTGCCGGACAGCGTCTTGTAGGACGTCTGGGCTTCGGCTTCGGACGGCAGCGATGCAATCTGGATCACATAGGTGCCTGGTGCAATCGAAGCTGTCTCGACCGACTTTTCTGCAGCAGCAGGCTGGGTGGCCGCAATGTCCGACTTGAACGTATCGACAACCTTCTGCTCTGCGGCCGGGCGTGCCTGCGGTGTTGCATCGGCCACGGCCGTGGTCTTGACGGGACGGACCGGAGCGGTTTCATCAACCGTTACGGCAGCAGCTTCAGCAAGCGCACTCTTCTGCCCCTGCTCGGCAAGCTGTTCCACCACCGGCTGCGACTTCGGTGTCGATGCCGTTTCAATCGGCTTGTTCAGAGTCGTCGTCTTGACGACATTCACCTGCGGATTGCTGTTATTGGCAGCAACATTCGTCTGCGGCTCGGCTACCGGCTCCTCACGGGCCACCAGCGTACCATCAGGCTTGACGATCATCGTGCGGACCTTACGCGGCGACACGGCAGGCGACTGTTCCCCATCGGCTGCCGTATTGTCCGCTGTCTGCCCATCCGGCAAAAGCCGGGCGCTACCGTCGTCATCCACCGGCATCACACCGGGAAGATCGTCATCGGCGCCTTCCATCGGCAGATTTTCCGGCGTCAGCGTCCGTTGAACCACATCCATCGGCTCCTCTGTGGAGGAGACCAGCGTACCCTGTTGTGGCGTGGTGTCCTGCGCACCGGCAACACGGTCGTAAACGGCCTTGTCCTGGTTCGGAACAGTCTTGCCGCCTTTTTCTACCGGCACCATCTTTACCGGCGTCTTGTCTGCCAGGATGATTTTCGGCTCGCCGCCTGACAGCGCCGAACCGGAGCCGCCCATGAAGGCATAGACGCCAACGCCACCGAAGATCGCCAGACCGGCAACGGTCGCGGCAAGCAGCGCCAGGCGACGCCGTCCAGAACCGCGACGCTCATCATCGTAATCGGCGGCATAGCCGGAACCGACAGCGAGACGGTCGGAGGATGGGTCACTATTGTCCTTCGGCTGGCTAAGCGAGAGCCGGAAGTCCTCTTCCATAGCTTTTTCGAATTCGTCGAAATCTTCTTCGACTCGAACATTGGACGGCTGAGCTGGTGCAGCAGCCTGCGCCACATTGGCATTGCGGTCGATACTCTGTGCATTCCGGGCCGGTGCCGCAAAAAGCTGAGCCATTTCAGCATCGATATCGAGATCGTAATCCGTATGATGAACAGCAGGACGTTCCTGCTCGACAACAGGCAATTGCGGAACGTTGAGATCGGCAATCGCAGTCAGGCTTTCCTCGGTTTCCGCTATCATCGACGGATCGAAAGCCAATACGCTTTCCGGTTCCTGGCGAACCTCTTCCACGGCCTCGGGGAGGTAGTGCACAGGCGCAGCGGCAATAACAGAGGCAGCAACCGGTGCGGCGGCAACAGGCTCGGCTGCGGCAAAGGCGATTTCTTGTGGTACCGGCTCAAATTCCGAAGGGTCAACATCCAGATTGATATCAATATCGGAAAGATCAAGTTCGAACGTATCGAGATCGAAATCCGGCTCCGCGTTGACGGGTGGATTCAACGCCGCAGCAGATTCGATCACCCCCGATTCGGTGGCCAATTCTGCCGGTTGATAGGTAGCTTCAACGGCTGCCACCGCAACCGGCGCAGCAACGATCGTCGCAGCAAGCGGCGTTGCATACGCCTTCTGTGACGAGGCGCCACTGTTCGAGGCGACGGGCGTCGCACGGCTGAACGTCGGCGTAAACGGGTAGTTGACCTTGCGGGCAGTCTCCGCCGGAGCTGCAGCCTTCACCTCGGCCTTGGGTGGCACCGGAAAACGCTCGATATCGGCCAAAAGAGCATCGATACCATGCACATCCGCCGGAGAAATAACGACGTCTCCGGATACCGGGGCCGGTGCATTCTGCCATTGAGGCAGTTCGGCCTGCATCAATGCTTCAGGTTCAGCGATAGGCTGCGAAACTTCGGACGGGGAAAAGTCCACGGGCTCGAACGCAACCGGGCTTTCGAACAGAGGCGAAGCAACAACTGGCTCAGCATCCGCCGCAGCGGCAAAATCCTGCTCCGGTTCAAAGTGAGGTGCAGGCACCGGATATGCTTCTATCTGCGCTTCGTCGTAGCTTATCGAAAGTTCAAGTTCACGCTCGAGGTCGGCGCCGTCAAAAACCGGCTCGCTCCATTGCTCGACCGCCCAACCACCATCGACTTCTGGGGCATTATCAACTTCCGGGGCAATAGCCACCGGTTCCTGCGACCAGGATTGGGCCAAGGAATATTCTTGCGCACTCACGTCAAGGGGAACAGCTTGCTCGTAAACAGGCAGATCGACAGCAATCGGCTCGACGCCTTCGCCTTGCGCAGATGCATCGACAACCGGCGCGGCGATTTCAGCGGCCTGATATTCGATGACAGGCTGCTCGGCCTGATGAACATCAGCAGCGTGATATTCGTCCTCGATCGGCACGAAGGAGACAGGTTCTTCGACATACACCGGCTCGGCAGCATAAACGACGGGCGCTGCCTGCGGCGCATCGTAAACATCGAATTCGCGCAGAAGCTCGTCTTCGAGATCGAGAACGGGTTCCGTCAGCACGGGCTCCCTGCTCACCATCTCACGATGCCGCTCGAGTTCCTGCAACTGCTGGACCGCAGGCCGATTGTCATAACCGACAATGCGGGCGAGTTCTGCCAAGGGATCATCGTCCGCCAAAACGCCGAAATCCGCAGTCCCGCTTCGTGCCAATTGTTTGTCTGCCATACGCTCCACTCACAACTACTAGCCAGTCATTGCCAGTGCATTGTGGGTAAATGGTGACAATACTATCGCATCTCATTCGGTGCAGCAGTGCCTGTAATAGACAGGCCCGATTTCAACACCGAGGCGACAGCATGGACCAACCCAAGTCTGGCAATAGTCAATTCTCCATTTTTATCGTTAACAAAACGTAATTCTGGAGACTCTTTACCTTTATTCCAGTGCGCGTGGAAGGCGCTGGCAAGATCATAGAGGTAAAATGCGATCCGATGGGGCTCCTGAGACAATGCCGCCGCCTCGATAATACGCGGATATTCTGCCAACTTGGCAACCAGCTGCAGCTCGTTCGAATCAGAGATGTTGCCGGTGATGGCACCTGCGAGATCGACGGTTGCGAAATCGACACCCGGGAAGGCTGCGGCCGCCTGCCGGAAAACCGACATGCAGCGTGCATGGGCGTACTGCACGTAAAAGACCGGATTATCCTTCGACTGTTCTGTCACCTTGGCAAAATCGAAGTCCAGCGGTTCGGAACTCTTGCGGTAGATCATCATAAACCGCACCGAATCGCGGCCGACTTCCTCGACGACATCCCTCAGCGTGACGAAATCACCCGAGCGCTTCGACATCTTCACCGGCTCGCCATCGCGATAGAGCTTGACCAGCTGGCACAGAAGGACTGTCAGTTTCGATGTGCCGCCAGACACAGCCCGCGCCACAGCTTCCAGCCGCTTGACGTAGCCGCCATGGTCGGCGCCGAGAACATAGATCATCTCGCTGAAGCCGCGATCGAACTTGTCCTTGAAATAGGCAACGTCGGCGGCGAAATAAGTATAGGAACCATCCGACTTGATCAGCGGCCTGTCGATATCGTCGCCCACTTCCGTCGAGCGGAACAGGGTTTGCTCGCGGTCTTCCCAATCTTCCGGCAGCTGCCCCTTCGGCGGCGGCAACGTGCCCTTGTAGACGTGCCCCTTGAAGGTCAGATCGTTGATGGCGTTGCGAATGCGCGTTGCGCCGTCCGCATGCAGCGTGCGCTCGGAGAAGAACACGTCATGATGCACGTTAAGAGCGTCGAGATCTTCCCGGATCATCACCATCATCGCAGCGATGGTGCGCTCCTTGACGAGCGGCATCCACTTGTCTTCCGGCATGATCCGCAGGCTCGAGCCGAACTCGGCGACCAGCGCCTCTCCAACCGGGACGAGATAGTCGCCAGGATAAAGCCCTGCCGGAATCTCACCGATCTTTTCACCCAGCGCCTCGCGGTAGCGCAGGAACGCCGACCGGGCGAGCGTATCGATCTGCGAGCCAGCGTCATTGATGTAATATTCCTTGGTCACTTCGTAACCGGAGAACTCAAGCAGGTTGGCAAGGGTGTCGCCAACGACGGCGCCACGGCAATGGCCGACATGCATCGGGCCAGTCGGATTGGCAGAGACATATTCGACGTTGACCTTGCGGCCGCTGCCAATGGCGCTCTTGCCGTATTCGGTGCCTTCGGCGACCATTACGGTCAGCAGCTTCTGCCAATAAGCGATGGACAGCTTGACGTTGATGAAGCCAGGGCCAGCGACAGAAACGCCAATAACTTCCGGGTCTTCCTGCAGCTTGGCGACGATCTGCTCAGCCAGCGCGCGCGGATTGGTGCCGAGCGGTTTGGCCAGCACCATCGCAGCGTTGGTCGCGACATCGCCATGGCTGGCATCGCGCGGCGATTCCACGCTGATTCGGCTAAAATCAAGCCCTTTTCGGTTTTCACGCACGATATCAAGCGCTTCCAGAACGTTTTTAATTCTTGATCCGAAGTCAGTGAAAAGATTCATAGCACCCATCCGCTCAGCTCCGCCCAAAGGCGCGAGGCCGCGTTCCTATCGTTCATATCAACGGCTGCCCGATATACCCGATGCAGCCGCCAACCGGCGCGGTGACTACCGCAAATCAGGGGTATGGTCAAACAAACGCCGGTGCACGGAGATTGCATAGGTGTCGGTCATCCCGGCCAGGTAGTCGCCCACATGGCGGGCCTTGGCAGGTTCTGCCATGCCGGGGATCTGGTCAATCCAGTAATGTTTCAACATTTCGCGGGGATCGGCCATGAACGCCTTGTAGAGATCGGTGACGATCAGGGCCGCATCCTTGCGCACCCGCATGACGTCCGGATGCCGGTAGATCCGCGTCATCAGCATTTTCTTGATCAGCCGGTCCGTCTCGGCCATGGATTGAGAGAAGGTCGCAATCACCCTGCCTGCATTGCGCACATCAGCAGCGCTCTGCGGTTGGATGTCCTTGAGATTATCCTGTGCAACCGTGATGACGTCCTCGACCATGGCGGTGATCTGCCGGCGCATGATTTCATGCGTAAAGCGGCTGGCTTCCAGCCCCGGATAGCGGTCGCCGACCTCGCGCATCAGTCCGGCCAGGAACGGTATTTCCTCAAGCATCTCAAACTTGAGGTAGCCGGAACGCAGGCCGTCATCAATATCATGGGTGTTGTAGGCGATATCGTCGGCAATCGCCGCCACCTGGGCTTCAAGGCTGGCAAAACTTGCGAGCTCCAGATCGTGCAGCGCGCAATAGTCGAGAATGGGCTGAGGCACGGGACCGCGTGTACCCTCGCCGTTTGCAGCCACGAGCGGCCCATTGTGCTTGACCAGCCCCTCCAGGCTCTCCCACGTCAGGTTGAGGCCATCGAACTCGGCATAACGCCGTTCAAGCTTGGTGACAATCCGCAGCGACTGCGCATTGTGATCGAACCCGCCATAGGGCGCGAGCATCTCGTGCAGCGCATCCTCGCCGGTATGGCCAAACGGCGTATGGCCAAAATCATGAACCAGGGCGACGCCTTCGGCGAGATCTTCGTCCAGCCGCATGGCACGGGCGAGCGCGCGGGCGATCTGCGCCACTTCGATCGTGTGGGTCAGCCGGGTGCGATAGTGATCGCCATCAGCGGCGATGAAAACCTGGGTCTTGTGCTTCAGCCGGCGGAAGGCCGTCGTGTGAACGATGCGGTCGCGGTCGCGCTGGAAATCGGAGCGCGTCGGGCTGGCGGTTTCGGGATAGAGCCGTCCACGGCTCGCCCATGGATCCGAGGCGAAAATCGCGCGTTCACCAGCACCGAAACCAAGCGCATGTCTGTCCAATGTCATTTCCCGTTCATCATCCCATTGACGCGGTATTAAAGCCTTCATACCTATAGTAGGCGCTGCAGGAAAGCACCGAGTGGAAATCGCTCGTGACCTTGAACGAAAACAAGGGGTTGCCGCGCAATCGATCCTTCCCGTCCGTCGGCACTATTTGGACAACGGGTCACATAAACAACGAATCTCTCCGGTTCTTGACCCCGGCAGGAGGTAGATATGACCACTGAAACCGTAACTCTCTCGGACTCGGCTGCAAAACGCATTGCCGTAATCCTCAAATCGGATGCCGAGAAAAAGGCCATGCGCGTTTCCGTCGAAGGCGGCGGATGCTCCGGCTTTTCCTACAAATTCGATCTGGTCGGTGATGCCGATGACGACGACCTCATTCTGGAAAAAGGCGAGGCCAAAGTTCTGATCGACAGCATGTCACTGGTCTATATGAGCGGCTCGGAAATCGATTTCGTCGATAACCTGCTCGGCCAATCGTTTCAGATCAAGAATCCGAATGCCGTTGCAAGCTGCGGCTGCGGCACGAGTTTCTCAGTCTGACGGCAGGCTATTGTCCTAAAGATACGGCGAACCCAGCCAGAAGATCTTGTTGAGCAAACGCGTCGTGAACGGTTTGGCGCGCAGGTCGGCCAGTGTCACCGGTTGGGCACTGCTCAACACGGCCTGTAGTCTGTGCCCGATAGCGCTGGCAAAGCCGGCATCCAGCACCTCCAGGTCGATCTCGAAATTGAGCCGCAGCGAGCGCGGGTCGAGGTTGGATGAGCCGACATAGGCCCAACGGTCATCGACGGTCATCAGCTTGGAATGATTGAAGGCACCGGTAGAACGCCAGATGCGGCATCCGCCCTTCAAGGTCTGGTCGAACTGCGCCGTCATGGCTCTATCCACCAGCACCAAATTGTTGACGGCGGGCACGATGATATCCACCTCCACGCCGCGCAGCGCCGCCGTGACGAGCGCGCTGATCAACTCCCGGTCCGGCAGGAAATAGGGCGACATGATGCGGATATTCCGTCTGGCGACGGAAAACGCTCCCATCATCATCTTATGGTTGGATTCGTTGGCGCGGTCTGGACCGGAGGGCACAGCCCGCATCAACACGGTGGGTTTCTGTTGGGATGGTGCCGCCGAGACTTTCCATGCTTGCCCATCCAGAGCTTCGTGGCTGGCAAACTGCCAGTCTTCGGACGCCACTTGGAAGAGATCGGCAACGACCGGACCCGATACGCGAAAATGCGTATCACGCGCCTGCCCTTCGCCGGCAAACTCGCCCGTAAAACCCGAGCGGATGTTCATGCCGCCGGTAAAGGCGACCGATCCATCAACGATGAGGATTTTCCGGTGCGTGCGCAGGTTGGCATACGGCAGCCGCAGCCCCATGATGATGTTGCCGTTGAAGACTTTGACCGTGACGCCGCCTTGCTGCAGGTAACCAACGATGCTTGGCACCGAATAGCGAGCGCCAACGGCGTCAATGAGCACCCGCACGGCAACGCCGCGTTTGGCTGCGGCGATCAAGGCATCGGCAAAGCGCAACCCGATTGGATCACGATCGAAAATATAGGTTTCGAGAAGGACGGAGCGCGTTGCGCCCCTGATCTGCTCCAGCATCAGCGCATAGGCAGTATCGCCGCCCTCCAGCATCGTGATGCCGTTTCCACCACACATGCGATGCCGGCTGACACGATCCCCGAGCAGCTTCATTGCGCCGAACCGCTGCCCGAACCGCTCGGCGACCACTGTGCTCGAAATGTCGAACTTGCCCATCGTATCCGGTCCTCGCTCCCGGAACAGCGATCGCTGTTGACCGATCGACGAGCGGCGGATGCGGTTGATGCCGGCAATCGCATAGATCACCGCACCAATAATGGGCGACAGCAGAATAACACCGACCCAGCCCAGGGCCGAGCGCACCTCGTCCTTGGTCATCGTTGCGTGAATGGCGGCCGGAACGCCGAGGATGATGGAAAGCGCCGCAAGGATATGCGGCCAGTAGGTTGTCAACAGGTCGATCATGCAGCGAACTATAACGGGCCGGGATCAGGAAGCAATTCGGCCGCCATCCACACGTCTTTCGTCAGCATCGGGTTTGTGAAAACGATGCACTGGCGCTAAAAGCAGAACAGGCCGCTGCGCCGTCAGCCAAAAGGACGTCAATCGCATGAAAATCGTGACATGGAACATCAACGGCGTTCGGGCCCGCATCGACGTTCTCGTGGCTTGGCTGAAAGAATCGCAACCCGATATCGTCTGCCTCCAGGAAATCAAGACGATGGATGAAGGTTTTCCGCGCGGCGAGATCGAGGCGCTTGGCTACCATGTGGAGACGCATGGCCAGAAAGGCTTCAACGGCGTCGCCATCCTGTCAAAGCTGCAGCCAGACGAAATCAATCGTGGTTTGCCTGGAGACGCGGCGGATGAACAATCTCGGTTCATCGAGGGGGTGTTTTCTGTCAAGGGCGGCGCAATCCGCGTCTGTTCGCTCTATCTACCCAACGGCAATCCGGTCGAAACGGAAAAATTTCCCTATAAACTCTCCTGGATGGAGCGCTTGAACGCCTTTGCACAAAGCCGGCTTGCGCTGGAAGAACCGCTGATTCTCGCCGGTGACTACAACGTGATTGCTGAGCCGCATGACTGCTGGGACGTCAAGGTCTGGCAGAACGATGCACTATACCAGCCACGGAGCCGCCAGGCATTCCGCAGGCTGGAAAATCTGGGCTTTACCGATTCTGTCCGCTCAACAACGGATGCCGCACCGCTCTACACATTCTGGGATTATCAGGCAGGTTGCTGGCCGAAAAACTTTGGAATCCGTATTGATCACCTGATGCTGTCGCCGGAAGCGGCCGACAGACTGATCTCGACGGATATCGAAAAGCATGTGCGCGCGTGGGAAAAGCCGTCCGATCACGTGCCGGTGGCAGCCGAGTTCAATTTTGCAGCGTGAATCTGCCTGCTCAATCGCTGTCGCTGTCGAGATGAATGCTGTGTGACATGGCGACGGCCTTGCGGCGGTCGTCTTCACCGGCGACCGAGAAGGCCTGCTCCTGCAGGGATTGCAGCCAAGGCCTTTCCTTCGGGGTACACTGATCAAGTGCCGCGGTCATATAGGCCAGCCCACGTGCTGTCTGACCTTCCTGAAAGATCACATTGCCGAATACGCCCATGGCGCCGGCATGACCGTTCTTGCGGGCCCGGTTGAGCCATTTCTTCGCCTGCTGGACATTGACGTTGCCGCCATCCCCGGACAGAAGCATTTTCGCGAGCTGAAACTGCGCCTCGGGAACGCCGAAGGTGGACGCTGCTTGAAAATAGAGTTGGCGCGCTTGGCTGAGATCGCTTTTCACCGGGCTATCGGGAATGCCGCGACGATAATAGCCGGCCAGCGAAATCAGCGCATTGACGAAATACCCGGTATCTTCGGAACCCGGCTCGACGCCCTTCTCGGCAATCTCGTTGTAGATTTTGAACGCTTCCAAGTCGTTTTCAGCCACGCCGTCGCCATAAGCGTACATATTCGCGAGCGCCCAGCGCGAGCCCGTATGCCCCTTTTCGGCAGCATACCGGTAAGCTTCGACCGCCTCATCCTTGCGGCCATTCTTGTAAGCGGAAAAACCGAACTTGAAGAGCGCGAAAGGTCCAGACTCCTTCGTGATTCCGGCATTCGGATCGAACGCATAGGCCATGCGGTGCTCAGCGGCCAGCGTGAGCGCTACACTCAGAACAAGAAACGTCAACGACCGGTAACCGCGTATCAGCATGATAGTCTATTTCTTCCGTTCAAACCCAAGATCCGGTCCATCAAAGTTCCAAATGAGCCTCTGTCGAAAGCGCCGTTCATACCGGCATTTTCAAAACAGTACCCAGCGTTTCCGGCAAGAGTGCGGCCCACCTCGGCCGCACCATCCACCCCACAGATCCCCATCTCACGAAACAGCCCCGAAAAGCTGTCTCGAAGTTTCATAACCTTATGGGAGACATGGATTTTTTCGAAAACGCGATAACTCATCTTTCCTCAAACGCCGCATGCTCAAAACTTACCGGCACGTTTGTCAAGTCTATCGGTGCTCCCAGTTTGTGGCGGGAAATAGACAGAATCGCCAGCCAGCAGGCTGTCACAGAGTATAGAAAGAATGTGTTGCTGAATCGTCACAAAACGTGATGCCGGAAACACGGAAATTTGCTTGGGCGCCATTGAAATTTTTGTTCACAGAACCAGACAAATAGCATGCGTTCCGCCGTCGCCCCATGCTCATGCGGACTGCAAGCATTTTGAAATCGGGATTGATCTTTCCTGACGGCGTCAAGCGCTCACAAAAAAGGCCCGATGCGAGCACCGGGCCTTTTGCGCTTAACTTCAGATAATCAGAACTTGACCTTCAGCGACGTGGAAATAGCCGTGACGATGTCATTGCCGAAATCGTATTTCACGTCTTCGCCGACGGAACTGCCGCTCGTGAGAAGGCCAACCGCACCCGCGAGCCGCAGCTCAACATTTTCGGTCGGCAGATAGGATATGCCGGTTCCGAGCGTCCAGCTGTCGGTCTGGTTGCCATAGCCATGGCTGGTACCACGATCCCAGGTCAAGCTGGCAGCACCGCTCCATTGATCGTTGAATTTGTGACCAACACCGCCGGTAACAGTCCAACCGTCGCGATAGAGAAGCACAAGGCTGGTTGGCGGCCGTGTCGGGCTGGGCTGGTTCGCCGTAACCTGAATGACCTGTAGCTGACTCCAATCGGTCCATTTAACTGATCCGAAAACAAGCCAACCAGGTGCTATACCGGACTGAACCTTAAGCTCCAGAGAGTCAGGCATGGACGCAAAGCTGGACACGTCGTACTTAGAGCCGGCAAAGCTACCACCACCCGGGATTGGAAGCCTAACTTTGGTAAGGTCGATCGTACCTTCAAGATTGTCGAGATCAACCGCACTGTTGTAGACGAGGCTTGCACGAAGCGCATATTCGGGAATTTCGTACGCTGCGCCGGCGCGCCAGCCCCAGCCGCTACCGTCCAGATCAAGGCGGCCAACACCGTTGAACCCCGGTCCCACGAGAGGGCTTACAAAGCGCTCCTTGAAACCGCCGACTTCCTGGTAAAAGCCACCACCGATGATGCGGAACTGGCCCTTACCAACGTCCCACTTGTAGGAGCAGGTCGCAGCGTAGTTGTCGCTCTCGATCTTGGTTTCGATATTGTCGTTGGCGCCCATCCAGCTTGCACCCGGCTTGGTGTGCGCGCCCCATGGCTGCGAATAATCGGCCATGCAGTCGACGCTGTCGCCGAAACCGGCCTTTACGCCGATACGCGGCACCCAATACCCTTCGGTCTCGCCGACGCCGTTGGTCTGGCCACCACCAATACCATTCGAACCGATGCCGTTTGCCGGGTTGACGTCCACCACATTGTCGAGTTCGCGCTGCGGATTGACATAAGTTGCCGCAGCTTCCGCCGCATAGGTCGACGGATCGAACAGCAAGTCGATATTGTAGCCGCCACGCTCGAGTCCGCCGGCGCTTGCGGCCGTGGTGCTGAGCAAGACAGCGATTGCCGCCGTCATCGCCGCTTTCATTTTGTTGTGAACCATTCGTCCCTCCCCTGAACATAGAACAGTGGTCAACGCTTGCGCCAACCGCTTTGAGGAAAGTATCGACTGCGAACGGTTAATGGCAAATACCTAGATTTGGCGGCCAAGGACGGCCGGTCTCCGAAAATTTACGTAAGAAAATCTGAACGAAGCTAAATCTCACCAATTGAAGCAAAAAAATCCATACATTTGGTCAAAAAATTCATATTTTAGAATTTTTTTCTGTATCTATATCAAAGTGTCACTTCGACACAACAATGCCGTTTTTTGACTCCTGCGCATGGGCGCAGCCAAATAGGCGGCATAAACGGCATAATCGGCGCGTTTTTGAATAGGAAATGCGCCTGTTCAGGAAAATAGAATCATTTCAAATGTTAAAAAGGCGGCCAGAGCCGCCTTTTCCTTGATCCTATTCATTTTGCATCAGCCGATGGATGCCAAAATGTTTCCTTGTGCCTTCAACTGGCGTCAGAGACCCTCGCCAATGCCACCGCGAGAGACGCCTTCTGGCCATCGAGTTCGGCCAGACGCTCGCGCTCCGCATCGACCACATCGGGACGGGCATTGGCGACGAATTTTTCGTTCGACAGCTTGCCGAGGATGCGTTCGCGCTCCTGCTCGACTTTGCCGATCGCCTTTTCCAGCCGCAGCTTTTCAGCCGTCAGATCGACCAAGCTGCCGAGCGGCAGGCAGACCGTCGCCTCGCCGACCACGATCTGCGCGCTGCCCTTGGGGGCAGCCGCCGCAAGATCGATCGCATCGACGCGGGCCAACCGGCGAATAGCAGCGGCATGGCGCTCCAGCCGTTCCTTTGTCAGCATACTGGCTTCAACGACGACCAGAGGTGCGATGGCAGCCGGCGGAACGTTCATTTCTGAACGGACTGAACGGATGCCAGACACGAGGTCGATCAACCAATTAATCTCTCCGGCAGCGGCATCATCGGCGTAGGATGCAGCCGGCCAATCAGCATGGCAGAGCAGGCTGTTGCGCGTCGTGCCTTCGCCCGCCGTCTGCGCCCAAAGCTCCTCTGTCATGAACGGCATGAAGGGGTGCAGCAGCTTGTAGGTCTCGTCGAGAATATAGGCGACGCAGGCGCGCGATTCCGCTTTCCCTGCCTCATCGTCACCGCTGAAGACCGGCTTCAACAGTTCCAGATACCAGTCGCAAACCTGGTTCCAGACAAAACGGTAGAGACTGCCCGCAGCTTCATTGAACCTGTAGCCCTCGATCGCTTCGGTCACGTCGCGGATCGTGCGTGAAAGTTCCGTCAGGATCCAGCGGTTGATCGTCAGCGAGCAGGTTTCCGGAACGAAATGAGGGTCGTTGGCAACGCCGTTCATGCCGGCGAAACGCGTGGCGTTCCAGAGCTTGGTGCCGAAATTGCGGTAGCCAGCGATGCGAGCCGGGTCGAGCTTCACGTCGCGTCCCTGCGCCGCCATGATCGCCAGCGTAAACCGCAGCGAATCGGCACCATACTCGTCGATCAGGTCGAGCGGATCGATGACGTTGCCCTTGGACTTCGACATCTTGGCGCCGTTCTTGTCACGAACCAGGGCGTGCACATAGACCGTATGGAAGGGCTCGACGGGCGTACCGTCGGTGTCCTTCATGAAATGCAGGCCCATCATCATCATCCGGGCAACCCAGAAGAAGATGATGTCAAAGCCCGTCACCAGAACATCTGTCTGATAGTACTTGTCCAGTTCCGGGGTCTTGTCCGGCCAGCCAAGTGTCGAGAACGGCCAAAGAGCCGAAGAAAACCACGTGTCGAGCACGTCCTCGTCGCGAACAAGAATTTCTCCTGGCCGGAAATTCTCAAGCAGGTCCTCGACATAGGCCTTCATTGGCCCTTCGTGCGAGAGATAGTGCTGGATGGCGGCGTGTAGCGCCTCTTCTTCGGTCTTCTCAACGAAGACCTGGCCATCCGGACCATACCAGGCCGGGATCTGGTGACCCCACCACAATTGCCGCGAAACACACCAAGGCTGGATGTTTTCCATCCATTCGAAGTAGGTCTTTTCCCAATTCTTCGGAACGAAGTTGGTCCTGCCCTCGCGTACGGACGCGATCGCAGGCTTGGCGAGCGTCTTGGCATCGACATACCATTGTTCTGTCAAACGGGGTTCGATCGGAACGCCGCCGCGGTCGCCGTGCGGAACAGTGTGCTTGTGCGGTTCGATCTTGTCGAGCAGGCCACGCTCCTCGAACATCGTCACGATCGCCTTGCGCGCAGCAAATCGCTCAACGCCGTCAAGCGCCGAAACCAACGCCTCCAGTTCATCCGACGCCGGCAGGCCTTCGAGAAAGTCCTCGTTGCCGGCCAGCGTGATGTGACCGTCGATCGTCAGGATGTTGACCTGGCGCAAATGGCGGCGCTTGCCGACTTCAAAGTCGTTGAAGTCATGCGCAGGCGTCATCTTGACGGCACCGGTTCCAGCCTTCGGGTCCGGATATTCGTCGGCGACGATCGGGATGAGGCGGCCAACCAGCGGCAGAACGACATGCTTGCCGACGATGGCCTTGTAGCGTTGGTCATCCGGATGAACGGCAACGCCGGTATCGCCCAGCATGGTTTCCGGCCGGGTCGTCGCAACGACCAGATAGTCGCGCGTTTCCCACTCAGTCGCCTCGCCAGCCTCGTCAAAGGCGATGGGGTGTTGATAGGTGACGCCGTCCTCCAGCGGATAACGCAGATGCCAGAGGCTACCGTTCATCTCGACCTGCTCGACTTCGAGGTCCGAAATCGCTGTCAGGAGCTTCGGATCCCAATTGACCAGGCGCTTGTCCTTGTAGATCAGGCCGTCTTTATAGAGCGAAACGAAAACTTCGAGGACAGCCTTCGACAGTCCCTCGTCCATGGTGAAGCGTTCGCGCGACCAGTCGCACGATGCGCCGAGCCGCTTCAACTGATTGAAGATCAGCCCGCCGGATTCGGCCTTCCATTCCCAGACCTTGTCGATGAAGGCGTCACGGCCCATCTCGCGGCGCTGTATCTGCCGTTCCATCAGCTTGCGCTCAACGACCATTTGCGTGGCGATGCCCGCGTGATCCATGCCGGGCTGCCAAAGCACATCCTTGCCACGCATGCGCTCGAAGCGGACCATGATGTCCTGCAGCGTATTGTTCAACGCGTGGCCCATATGCAGCGAGCCTGTCACGTTCGGTGGCGGGATGACCACGCAAAAGCTGTCGGCGCCCGGTTTTGCCCCAGCACCTGCACGGAAGGCGTCCTCGTCATCCCAGGTCTTGGCGATGCGCGGTTCGACAGCGGCGGAATCATAGGTTTTTTCAAGCATTTTGGAGCCAAACTTGCTGATTGATATCGGTGGTTTGTAAATCGGAACGGGGCATTGCTGTCAACAATAACAGCAAAAAAGCCGCCAGTGTGATTGCTGGCGGCTTTGAGAGAAAGAAATGCGTGGTCTAGCGCCTCGGACCGCGCGCAACGCGCTCGATTTCCTCACGCACAAGCCGCTCGACCAGCGTCGGCAGATTGTCATCCAGCCATTCGTGCAGCATCGGGCGCAGCATATCCTCGGCGATTTCGTCAAAGGAGCGGCGCGCACTGCTATCGACAGCCAGGGCCAGATCTCCAAAAGACCGCGCAACCTGTTCGCCAACGGCAGGCGAAACGAGCGCAGCAACGTCAGCCACGATGGACAGCGGCTGGCGCTGTGCAGGGCCCTGTTCGAGAGCAGCAGTGACAGGTTCGACTGTTTCATTTCGCATCTCAGCGGAAACAATCGGCTGAACCAGGGAAACCGCTGGCGCTGCCTCTTGCTTGCTCTCAGCGTGCAAAGGCAAGGACGATGGCGCCATCCGCGATGTGATCATCGGATTATCAGATTTGGTACGTGTAACGGTAGGCTGACTTTCCGCTTCCCGCAGCGGTGCCGAATGCCGTTCGGAGGCAGCGCGAACGCGGGCTGCGACATCGGCGAGCGACATCGGCGGCGACGATGTCGCAGGTTTTGCGTTAGCGTCCTCAGCGTCCCGCAACTGTGGCTCCCGCACTGGAGGCTCAACAGCCGTAAAATGCTTCTGCTCCTCGGCTTCGAACTCTTTTGCAAGAACTTCGTCGTCGATGGTCAGATGGATGTCTTCGCCAGAATCGTCCTCGTCATAGCCGCGATAGGCATTGTCCGGAGCCGGCCCGAGATCATTGGCAGGAAAGCCGGGAATGCCTGGCTCGTTGCTTTCGATGATCTTTCGAATGGACGCCAGAATTTCATCCATCGAAGGTTCACGCGCTACATTGGGCTGTGCCATCATTATCCCCGTTTCTGCGGTCGCGCTTGATCGAAACATTGCCGCGCAGTCATTGGCGCGGACTGTATGCGAGTTCGGCGCCGAACAAAACGCTGCGAATCATCTAGCTGGAATCTTGCACAGATTTATTGGCGGCGTCACCTGCCAGATATCGATGGCAAAGCTGCGCGCGGGGGAATCCCGGAGGCACTCACACAAATGTGACATCAGACCTGGAGGTTAGCGGCCATCGACGGTTCGCAATCCGAACCATTTATCCTTGACGGCCTCGTAGTGTTCCTCGGCGCGGTACTCCGTCACTTGCAGGCCTTGGCTCTGAATGGTCAGACGCCCCATTGCGGCCAGCAATGAGTAGCTGGCAACGACAGCATTGCGCTGCGAGGTCACGAGGCTCTCTTCGGCGACCAGCACACTCTGTTGCGCGTCGAGTACATCGAGCGTTGTCCGCTGGCCAACCTTGCGTTCCTCGATGACACCCGCCAACGCCTGGTTTGCCGCGCTAACCTGGGATTTGTTGGCAACGGTTGTCGCAAGTGCTGCCTCGAACTGCGCGTGGGCGGTGATGATCGTCTGCTGCACGTCCGCGCGGGCGGAGTCCACCAGGATGCGCTGCTGGCCCATCCGTTCCTTGGCCTGACGGATCTGCCCGTATTCGGCGCCCCCCTGATAGATCGGCACTTCAAGCCTTGCGACAATGGAGGCGTTCGCAGTGTCGCTGTCGCGATCGCGGTCGGTCGTATTGCGCGACACTGATCCCTGGATGACGACGCCCGGCAACATCGTGCCTTCTGCAGATTTGACCCTGAAACCAGCCGAATCGACATTGTACTGCGCGGCAGCAATCGACGGGTGATCGCGCAAACCTGCCGCAACGGCCTGATCCAGGCTTTTCGGCAACGCTTTCGATGCCGGTGCGGGTTGCTTGATACCCGTCGGGGCATCGCCGACGATCTGGACGTAAACGGCCTCGCTCTGTTTCAGTTGCGCAACGGCATTGACGAGGATCGCCTGGGCTCCCGCCAATTCCGCCTCGGCCTGACTGACGTCGGTGCGCGTCCCCTCGCCCACGTCGAGCCGGGACTTCGCGGCGCTCAACTGCTCCCGCAGAAAGGCAAGATTTTGCTTACGGATCGACACGATGCGTTGATCGCGGGCGATGTTGGCATAGGACTGCGCCGCCGCCAGGAGGATGGAAATCTCATTCGCCTTGAGGGTCTCGCGGCTTGAAAAAACGTTCGCCTCTGCCGCCCTGACATTGTTCAATGTCTGAAAACCATCGAAAATCTGTTGGGTAATGGTGATGCTGGCAGATCCGTTGGTGTAATCTTCGTTGACAAGCGGCGTGCCTCGCCCAAACAAGTTCTCCGTGCCCAGACGTGTCGCCGAACCGGTGACGGCAGCCGAGATTTGTGGCCGGTAACCGGATTTGGCGATCGGCACGCCTTCATCGGTCGCACGAAGCCCGGCGCGCACGGCATTCAGGTCCGGATTGTTCTGGTAAGCCTTTGCCATCGCGCCTGAAATGGTTTCCGCAAGAACGGAATACGGCATAAGCCACAAGGCGGAAGAGAAGGCGGCGGCCACAGCCGTTTTACGAAAAATCGACACTAATTTAACTCCAAGACAAAGGCCGGCAGGGCACTTCCTATATGCGAAAATGTGACGCTCCGGTTGTGCCGGATGTGATTGTCACGCCTTGCCCGTTCCGATATCGAGGAAAAATGGTCAAAATGGCGTCATTTGTGACCTTTATATTATTTTTAACTAATATTTAATCGCTAAGTTGAAAAATACATTTTTTTCCAACTTAGCGCCCAAAATCAGGTGTTACGCCCCTTAATAGTCAATGGAAACGTCTTAAAATACGAATTCGCGCGTCAAGCGGAAGCCCGGCAGCGGCTTCACGGCCGTGTTGAACGCCAGACGCTCAGATGTCCTGCCGTTTTCACGCAGGAAGAGCTGGGCTCTCGATGCATTGCCGACACCGACCACGGCAACAAGGCGGCCACCATCATTCAACTGGGATAGCAGCGAATCCGGTATCGTCTCCACGGCACCGTGAACAAAGATCACGTCATACGGTGCGCCCGCTGCATGGCCCTTTTCGAGGTCGCCGGTGACCACAGACACGTTCGTATAACCAAGACGACCCAACGTTGCGGTCGCTTCCGACACTAGGTTTGCATTGCTCTCAAGCGCCACGACCGAAGCCGCGAGTTCCGACAGGATCGCCGAGGCATAGCCGGTGCCACAGCCGATCTCGAGAACCTTGTCATCCTTGGAAATTGCAGCCAGCTGAAGAAGCTTTGCAAGAGGCGATGGTTCCATCAGGTAGCGCCGTCCGCCAGCGGCGTCTGCCGCCAACTCGATATCGCTGTCGATATAGGCGAGAGGCTTCAGCGCGGCAGGCACGAATTCTTCTCTCGGAACTGACAGGAATGCCGCGAGAACGGCGTGTGACGTCACATCCGTCGTGCGGATCTGGTTATCGACCATCTTGATGCGTGCTGCTTCGAAATTCATCTTGCCTGCCCTCGTAATCCGGATCGTCGTCCGGCGTGTGTGCGCTTTTGGCTTGCGCAGATAAAACAACCGGTGGCGCTTCAGCCGACCGGGCATGGCCAAGCTCATAAATCCGCGCATCTGCCGTTTCAAGCTATGGAATGCAGTTCTTGCAAAAAAGCAAGCTTCACAAAAGCCGGTCAACATATTCTGCCCTTCCCGTGGGCAAGAAATTTGGGCAGATTCGCTTTACGGCATTTACGCGAATCACCGGAATTGGAGATTGTGAAAGTGACAGGACGCTTCAAACAGCCAATCCCTTTTGCGTCCTGGCCTCTTTTTCTATCGGCCAGTTTGTGTCTATCCGTCTCAAGCGTGAGCAACGCGGTGGCGGCTGAACCGATTTTCGATGAGCTTCGCTTCGGCGTGAGCGCATCCCTTAGTCGCGGCAACTCTCATGAGTCGGGTATCTTTCCGTCGGCCACCATCTTCTTTGATCCGTTATCAAGCGGCACGGCCACGACGTGGCAGCAGACCATTCTGGAGCCGAGGATCTACCTTGGCGCTTCGGTGGGAACGGGTGACGGAGTGGATCAGATTTTTGGTGGCTTCAGCTGGACCGCCGATATTACCAGCCGCCTGTTCGTTGAACTTGGGCTTGGCGGAACCGTTCACAATGGCAAGCTGGATGGCAGCAACGGCAAGGGGCCGGACCTCGGCTGCCGCCTGCTCTTTCGCGAACAGATTGCGCTCGGTTATCGCGTCACGGACAATTGGCAAATCCTGGCGACGGCCGACCATTCGTCGCATGCCAATCTCTGCGACGGGCCGAACGATGGCCTCAGCCATGCCGGCCTTGCCATCGGTTACAAATTCTAACTGGCTACTTCCAGCTTGACTGCCGACATTAGCCGGCAGGCGCAGCTTCCAGGCCAACCAACCCGATTTTGGTATAACCGGCCCGCTGAATGAGGTTCATGACCGTCATCAACTCACCGTAGTCGACAGCCTTGTCGGCACGCAGCAGAATTCGCGTCTCAAGATTGCCCTCGGTCATGCCGTTCAGTTCGGCGACAAAACCGTCGCGAGCGATCTCATTGTTCCCAAGCGCCAGAGACAGGTCTGCCTTGAGGGTCACGAAAACCGGCTTGTCTTCGCGCTTGACCGGAGATGCCGCCGATTGCGGCAGATCGACCTTCATATCGACGGTGGCAAGCGGCGCTGCCACCATAAAGATGATCAGTAGAACGAGCATAACGTCGATAAAGGGTGTGACGTTGATTTCGCTGTTTTCTTCGAGATCGCCGCCACCTTCGCTGATTTTGCTGGCCATGGTCTTATCCGATCCGCGCGATGCCTGATTCCGAATGCACATGGCTTTCGGCCTTGCGCGGTGCCAGGCGGCGGGCCTGACGGAAATCGAGATCGCGGCTGACAAGACGTTCGACCGCAGCCGAGGCATCGGCAAGGATCAGGCGATATCCGCCGATCGAGCGGGCAAAATAATTATAGATAACAACAGCCGGAATAGCCGCAACAAGGCCGATCGCCGTAGCGAGCAGCGCTTCGGCGATCCCTGGCGCAACGATCGCAAGATTGGTCGTCTGCGCCTTGCTGATGCCGATGAACGAATTCATGATGCCCCAGACCGTACCAAACAGACCGACAAACGGTGAGATCGAGCCAATCGTCGCAAGAATACCGGTGCCACTGGCAATCCGCTTGCCGGCGCCGGCCTCGATGCGGGAGAGCTGCGACGCGACACGCTCCTTGACCCCTTGCGTCGAAACGATGTCGAGCACGGCCTCCGATTTCGACAGTTCGTCGTTGGCAGCCGCGATCATCTGCGCTGCCGGTCCCTTTTTCGCGGTCAGCATCTCGCGCACGTCCCGCAGGACAACGGCGTCAGACAAGGCGCGAACGGCGCGCTTGGCGCTGCGCTTGGCGGCGGCAAGTTCGAAAGTCTTGGCAAACAGAATAGCCCAGGTGGCGATCGATGCCAAAATCAAAGCGCCCATGACACCTTTGACGACGATGTCAGCTGCCATGAACATGCCGAGCGGCGAAAGATCATGTGGCAAGACCGGATTGGGTGAGGCCAACTCTGGGCTGTCCTGAGCAATTTCATCCGCCGGTGCGGACTGATCAACTGCAGTCGCCGGCTGGGTTGCGTCATTTACCGGGGTAGGCTGATTTGCCGGGGTGACCGGCAACACTCCAGCTTGTGGGGTAACCTGAGCCGGCTGTTGTGTCTCGGTCGCGACCGGAGTTTCCTGCGCGCGAAGCGCTCCGGCATTCGAGAACGTCAGCAGCACGGCTGCCAGCATCATCCATTTCGGCATTGCACGGTTCGGCATGACCTATCCTTACCTCGTCATCGCCGCCGCACCCTGGGAGGATAAGACGGCGGGAGCACATAAACACATCATTTGGCCGCCGGCGCCGAACGCGTCTGCGGCAATTGCGGCTTCATATGACATACTATGACCGAAAGACAAGGATTTGTGGAGTTATTTAATCAAGAATAAATATCCATGCAAACATCCAGCTTGCCTCAACCAGGCGTGAAGCGTTCGAGCGGGTCATTCTTTTGTCTCACGCGCGTCAAACAGCCCGGTGCGCCAATCATAGGTTCTGTGTTGCGCCCAGGGACGCTGCAACTGCTCCTGAGCAAAAACTAGCCGCATCTCAGCGCGACCGGCATCGTCACCCAATGTGCTGGAGTTAACACCATAAATCTCGACGGCACCGGTGCGACGCAAACTCTGGCCGCTCAGCAACAGCGCACCCGAGCGGCAGGTGTCAAAGCGCAGCATGACCGGTGTCACGACAATATCAGCCTCTTCGCAGGCGATGCCCACGAAACGCGCATCATCGACGGTGACGATACGCCAGCCTTGCTGCGCCGTTGCTGCACACCATTGTTTCGCGACACAGACAAAACGGCCGGGCACAGCCTTCGACAAAAGCCCGCGGATCACGATACGCGCCGCATCCTTGTCGATCGGCGGTCTTGTCATGCGTACCCCGGCGATTTCACTGGAATCGGATGCTGGCCTATCGCCATCACTGACCACCAGTTCAGGCCGCAGCTGAGGCTTTTGATGATCCTTTAAACGCAAAGCGCGCTGCCATTGGGAAAACACAAAATCAGGAGGCTTTGCCCGGTTACTGGCCGCCTCCGCCTCACTAATCATCGCCACCAGACGCCCGTCCTCGGCGATCACCATATCCGGTCGCGCAACCGCGCTTGTCGATGCGACCACAAGGCCGGCCGCGATAATCATCAAACCCGACACGGCCAACCATGTACGAAACAAGCAGGCCAGAACACCTCCGGCGGCAATCAGCATGAATGCGTGATCCGGAATACGGCCGGTCGTCACCTCGCCCTCCCAGGAAGACACCATCCGAGCAATGGAGATCATCCAGTCAATCCCCTGCCCCATGATCAGCAACGGATAACGATCAAGACCAAAGGGCATCAACAGCATGGCCAGCAGGCCAAAGGGCATGACGAAAATACTGATGATCGGCATGGCCAGCATATTGCCGATCAAACCGTAGGAGGCCAGCTTGTGGAAATGTCCGGCGGAGTAAATCATCGTCGAAAGGCCGCCGATCAGCGAACTGAGCAGCAGACCGGCAAAGAAGCCACCAACAGCCTTAAACGGACCGATCCCGTGGTTCGTTGGAAGAACGTCACGGCCCGGCCGCTCGCGCCAATGAGCATAGCCTGCAACCAGAGCCAGTGTCGCGGCAAAGGACATCTGGAAACCCGGGCCTGTCACGGCGGAGGGGGTGATGATGAGGATGATCAACGCCGACAATGCCACATTGCGCAGGCTGATCGAGGGCCTGTCAAAGAACACGGCAATGAGCATGATGGAGATCATGATCCAGGATCGCACCGCCGAAACAGCCCCGCCTGAGATCAGGATATAGGCGAACACCATGACCAGAGCGCCGGCGGCTGCAAGCTTCTTGATCGGAAAACGGTGCGCCAATCCGGGAACAAGGCTAAGCAAGGTGCGCGCACCGATCAGGAAGGTTCCGGCGGCCAGAACCATGTTCAACCCGGAGATCGCCAACACATGCGCAAGCCCTGCCTCACGCAGCGCCTCAATCGTCGGCCTGCCGATGGCTCGCTCCTCGGCCGTTACCAGCGCCGCCGCTATTGCCCCCGCATCGCCTCCTATCGTGCCGCGAATGCGCGCACCGATCGCCTCCCGCCAGCGCGCGATTGTTTCCCCGATACGAGCACGCCAAACGCGCATTCCGCTTCTGGCCGTATCTTCAATGCCTGAAACCGACTGCGGTTTTCCGTAGAAATAACCGACGGCGCCAATCCCCTTGAAATAGCTGTCGAAGGCAAAATCGTTAAGACCCGGAAGGACAGCCCCGGACGGCGGCGATAACCGCGCCCTGCCCTCGATCCCGCCACCAATTTCGACAGGGGCTTCACGGTTGCGGGAAAGAAGTGTGACCCTGGTTGGCGGGCGCTTCAATTCAGGATCCGCAGTCTGGACGACAGTTACAGTATATCGCCAATAACCGCGATCGGTAGTTTCCCGCGCGGTGACGATACCGCGCACCATTGTCGTTACCGGCGTGTCGAGCACCACGGTATCCACACGCGCCGTCTCTAATGAGGCAAGCAGCATGCCTGCAGTCAACAAAGCAGCGATCAGCATGCCTATACGCCAAAGACCTGACCGATGCCGGAGCGCAAAAGCCGCCATGCCAAAAACGCACATCAGCAGTGCAAGCTTGGTATAGCCCGGCGTCTGAGGAAGCCAAAACCAGAAAACCGAGCCGAGACCGAGGAAGACAGGAATAAACAAAAAGGCGTGTCCGAAAGCCACCTCCTCTGACACAGCCCGTATGAGCTCCGCACGCCATTGGATGGTCGGAAACCTCTTGCGCTTTGACGATGGACCGGCAAGGAAACCGCGCCAAGCCCGGTTTTCCGGTTGTTTTTCCGTTGTGGCGGGGATGTGCAAATGGCTTGCAAAGGCATGGGGAAGCATACGGTCAGACCGCACGCTTGGCGCCACTTCTGGCTCCTGCCCCTCTGTCATGGATGCCGTTCCACCCGCCTCCGTGCCGCCACATTCTGCAACCGAAAAAAACAAAATGCAACCGATGAGGTTGATGCACAAAAAAGATGCAAAACTTTTTTACGCTAGGATACCCGACGGGTTTGCGAACGATTATGTCATTGGACATATGGCCCGAACGTGTAATTATTGCGTTGCCATATGCCTATTTTTGCATCGCACAATTTGCCTTTGGTTCAACTTGGCAGCCGTGACTAAATCGGATAGCACATGGTCGGCGTTAATATCTGCGGCATAATTGTGTGCCAATTTGCTGCAAACGGAGGATCCCCCATGACAGGAAAAAGCGCAGTCGTAACCGTGGACAACAAAACGGTGGAATTGCCGGTGCGATCGGGGTCGATCGGTCCGGACGTGGTCGATATCGGCACGCTCTACAAGCAGACCGGCCAGTTCACCTACGATCCCGGCTTCACGTCAACCGCCTCGTGCGAATCCAAGATCACCTATATCGACGGCGATCAGGGCATCCTCCTGCATCGCGGTTATCCGATCGAACAGCTCGCCGAACATGGCGACTTCCTCGAAGTTTGCTACCTTCTGCTTTACGGCGAACTGCCGACGGCAGCACAGAAGAAGGATTTCGACTATCGCGTCACGCACCACACTATGGTGCACGAGCAGATGTCGCGCTTCTTCACCGGCTTCCGCCGCGATGCCCACCCGATGGCCGTCATGTGCGGCTGTGTCGGCGCACTGTCCGCTTTCTATCATGACTCGACCGACATCACCGATCCGCACCAGCGCATGGTCGCAAGCCTGCGCATGATCGCCAAGATGCCGACGCTCGCAGCGATGGCCTACAAGTACCACATCGGCCAGCCCTTCGTTTATCCGAAGAACGACCTCGATTATGCCTCGAACTTCCTGCGCATGTGCTTTGCCGTCCCATGCGAGGAATATACGGTCAATCCAGTGCTGGCGCGCGCCATGGACCGCATCTTCATCCTGCATGCCGACCACGAGCAGAATGCTTCGACATCGACCGTTCGCCTCGCCGGCTCGTCGGGCGCCAATCCTTTCGCCTGTATCGCCGCTGGCATCGCCTGCCTCTGGGGTCCGGCTCATGGCGGCGCCAACGAAGCCGCGCTCAACATGCTGGCTGAAATCGGCTCGGTCGACCGCATTCCGGAATTCGTTGCCCGTGCCAAGGACAAGAACGATCCGTTCCGCCTGATGGGCTTTGGCCACCGCGTCTACAAGAACTACGACCCGCGCGCCAAGATCATGCAGAAGACAACGCATGAAGTGCTGGCTGAACTCGGCCACAAGGACGATCCGCTTCTCGAAGTTGCCATGGAACTGGAGCGCATCGCGCTGACCGACAGCTATTTCATCGAGAAGAAGCTCTATCCGAACATCGACTTCTACTCCGGCATCACGTTGAAGGCACTCGGCTTCCCCACGACCATGTTCACGGTGCTGTTCGCACTCGCCCGGACGGTCGGCTGGATCGCCCAGTGGAACGAAATGATCGAAGATCCGGAACAGCGCATCGGCCGGCCGCGCCAGCTCTACATCGGCGAACCGGAACGCGATTACGTTCCGGTTTCCAAGCGCTAAGCCCAGGAAACTTCCATTGAAAAAGCCCGGTCAGAAATGGCCGGGCTTTTTTGTATTGAGAACATCGAGAACGACACGGGCGGCTGTTTCACCCGGCGGTTTCTCCGTCGTCATGCGCTGCCAGACGGTGCCATATCCGGCGAGCATGGCTTGGCGCTCCGGTGTGTTTCCCGTCAGGCGCTCCACCCAGCGCGAAAGCGCTCCCGCACGAATGGCTTCGTTGAGATATTCCGGCACGATTGCATAATCTGCCACCAGATTGGGAATTGCCGCCGTCCAGATTTTGATGCGCTTGTGCATCAAGCGAATGATCCAGTCGGCCTTGTAGGTCGATACGACCGGGATTCCGGCCAGGGCAAGCTCCAGGATCACGGTGCCTGACGCCGCAACAGCAGCATCGGCCTCTGCGAAAGCCTTCCACTTGGCTGTGGCTCCGACAGTGATTTCCGGCTGTACCGGCCAAGACGCCGTTATCTGGCGCACGAGATTTTCCTGCCGTGGAACCGTTGGAAGGAGAAACCGCATATCCGGATGGCGGCTGCGCAATTCGTCCGCCGCCTCGCCAAAAGCCGGCAAAAGCCGACTGATTTCGCTGCCGCGAGACCCCGGCAGGAGCAAGCATGTTACCGAACCCGGGCTGCTGCCGGTACCTTTCTCGATCTGGCGCGCTCGCACCGACAGAACGTTTGCATCGCTTGCAAGCCGGTGTCCGACATAGGTCGTCGGCGGCCCACCGAGACGCTGCATGACCTCTGGTTCGAAGGGTAGTACTGCAAGCACATGATCGACATAGGGGCGCATGTTGACGGCGCGCTCCGGCTTCCATGCCCAGACGCTCGGGCAGACATAGTTGACGATCGGCAGATCCGGCAGGGATTTGCGAACGATGCGCGCAACGCGATGGGTAAAATCCGGGCTATCGATGATGACGAGAATATCGGGTTTGGCTGCGACGATCGCCCTGGCCGTCTGGCGAATGCGCAGGATCAGCTTCGGCAACCGGGCGAGAACCTGCGAGATTCCCATGATCGAAAGCTCGGAATAGTCGAACAAGGAATTCAGGCCTTCAGCCTCCAGTCCCTCGCCGCCAACACCAATCAACGAGAGATCGCCCTTGACCAGCGGGCGCAACGACTTGACGAGATCGGCGCCAAGCAGATCGCCGGATACTTCGCCAGCAATGACAGCGAGCTTGAGATCGTTCGCGCTCATTGCCCACCCCGCAAAAAGGCACGATCCACGCCTGTGACGAAGAGGCCAGCCTCGTTGGCGAGCGCAATCATTTCTTCCCGATCCAGCACCAGTGCCCGGCCAGCCTCAACCGCGATACCGGCAAGTCCGGCCGCCTGCGCGCCCCTGATTGTCGATGGGCCTATCGAGGGAAGATCGGCACGCAGATCCTGCTGCGGCTTGCAGAGCTTGACCAGCACGCCGCGACGGCGGCTGGAAATGCGTCCATCGGCTTTCAATCTGGCCACCCGCTCCAGCATCGCATCGGTGCCTTCCGGCCCCTCAAGGGCCACGACGCGCCCACCGACGGCGACGGCGCCCTGCCCGACATCGAGATGGCCAAGTGCGATCGCCGCGGCTTCAGCGACTTCAATATCTGCCTGATCTTCCGCCCCCGGCGTGCGGGCGCCCAAAGGACCGATCTCGGCCAGAAGTTCTGGAACAATGTCTTGCACACCGATGACCCGCGCGCCGTTGGTCTCGATAAGCTCGATCGCCATTTTCAAAACGGCATCGTCGCCCCCGGACAAAAGCGTGCGCAGAACGCTCGGCACCTTCACAAGGCTTTTCAGCGTCGGCTTGATGTCGCGCCAGTCCGGACGGCGGCGCACTGCACCCGACATCACGACGCGGCCAATGCCAGCGTCGCGAAAGACGCCGCTGATTGCCTTGAAATTTCCGATGCCAAGTGTCGTGTGATCGAAAGACGACCAGTCCTGGTCCGATTCATTGGCAAGCGCGATAATGAAAGGATTTTCGCCGTGCGTCCGTGCCGCCTCTGCGACATGCACCGGTAGCAAGCCGCTGCCGGCGATGATGGCCAGCCGGTCTTTGATCTCTGGCCGGCTGTGCATGCTCATATGCCTCAGCCCTTGCTGCCCCGTGTCGGGGACGACAGCGCACGATCACTTTCAGCTGCGATAAAATCGAGGATTTCCATCGCCGGAGGGCAGTCAACATAGTCAGCGCGGATGGCCGCTGCATTGGCACGGATCGACTCCGGACCTTCGAAAATCTGCTTGTAAGCGCGGCGCACGGCATGGATGACCGGCTTTTCAATGCCAGAACGGCTCATGCCGACGATATTCAGGCCACCAAGCAGGCCCGGATTACCGTTGAGCATGCCGTAGGGAATGACATCATAGGCAACGGCGGAGAGACCGCCGACGAACGCATGGTGGCCGATGCGGGTAAACTGGTGAACGGCCGAACCGCCGCCGAGAATGGCGCGATCTCCGACCGTAACGTGGCCTGCGAGCATGACGTTGTTGGACAGGATGATGTTGTTTCCGAGCCGGCAATCATGGGCGACGTGGGAATAGGCCAGGAACAGATTGTTGTCGCCAACGACAGTCGTACCGCCGTGCTCGACAGTGCCGGTGTTCATCGTCACGCCTTCGCGGATGGTGCAGTTTTCACCGATCACCAATGTCGTATCGACAGCACTGTGATGCACGCTCTGTGAATCGCCGCCGATCACCGCCGACGGGAAAATCTTTGATCCTTTGCCGACCGTCGTACGTCCGAGCACGACGACATGACTGATCAACTCGACATTGTCTGCGAGCGTCACCTTCGGACCAACATGGCAGAACGGCCCGATAACGACGTTATCGCCGATCACCGCCCCGTCTTCGATAACCGAAAGCGGATGGATCTTCGCAGTAGAGGCAATCATGTTCAGGCGTCTTCCTTGCTGATAATCATCGCGCCGATATCAGCTTCTGCAACAAGTTGCCCGTCAACTTTTGCATCACAATGAAATTTCCAGATATTGCCGCGCTGCTTCTGCTTGACGACATGGAACTCGACCCGGTCGCCCGGAATGACCGGCTTGCGAAAGCGGGCATTGTCGATGGTCATGAAATAGACCAGGTTGCTGCCGCCGCCATTCTTGCGGGCGCAGATCGCACCAGCCGTCTGAGCCATGCCCTCGACGAGAAGAACACCTGGCATGATCGGCTGCTCGGGGAAATGCCCCGTAAAATGCGGCTCGTTAGCTGTCACGTTCTTGATGCCGATTGCCGAATTGTCACCATCGATCTCGATGATCTTGTCGATCAGCAGGAACGGATAGCGATGGGGAAGAAGCTTCAGGATTTCCCTGATGTCAGCCGTACCGAGAACGGTTGCTCCAGCTTCACTCATCTTTGCCTCCTGATTTCTTCTGTCTATTGTTTGCCCGCGTTGTCATTTCCGCGATGTCGCGCAAGAAATCGCGCATAGGCCGCGCCGGAATACCGCCGTAGCGTTCACCGGCAGGCACATCCGAAGCGACACCGCTCATGGCCGCAATCTGCGCCCTATCACCAATTGTTATATGCCCATTGATCGCTGTAGCGCCGCCGATCATCACGCCGTCGCCAATACGTGTGCTACCGGCAATGCCGACTTGCGCCGCGATGCCGCAGTGACGGCCGATACGAACATTGTGGCCGACCTGAACAAGATTATCGATCTTCGTTCCTTCGCCGACGACCGTATCGTCCATCGCACCGCGGTCAACCGTCGTGCCGGCGCCGATCTCGACTCGATCCTGCAGGATAACGCGGCCAATCTGGACGATCTTGATCATGCCACCCTTTGGTCCCGGCGCATTGCCGAAACCGTCCTGACCGATACGGGCACCGGGGTGGACGATAACCTCGTTACCGATAAGCGCGTACATCACGCTTGATCCGGCAGAAATCGTGCAATCCCGGCCAATACGGACGCCTGGACCGATAACGGCGCCAGCAGCGATCCGTGTACCCGTGCCGATATGCGCACCGGCGCCGACAACAGCCGTCGCCTCGATATCGACATTGTCTTCGATCTGCGCAGATGAATCGACAAAAGCAGAAGGAGATATGCCGCCAGGTCCCGACAGGTTCTGCTCAGGGCGCACGGCCTGCGGATGCAGGATTGCTCCGGCAAGCGCGAAGGCCGTGTGCGGATAACGGGCCAGAAGAACAGGGATATGCGGTGGGACGATCGCAGCGATTGCATCGTCGCAAATGATGGCGGCGGCTTTCGATGTTTCAAACTCATCGCGAAAGCGCCGCTGCAACATGTAGCAGACATCGAACTCGCCAGCCCGATAGGTCGGCGCTACAGACCGCACGAGCCGGTCGCCCAACTCCGGGGCCTGTAGTGTCGCACCAATCTGATCCGCCAGATCGCTCAGGCGGATCCCATCATGTGGTGGGAAGAACCAATTGTTTTCCATGGCCAACACTCCAGAACAGTTTTGGCAGGCAGTTCTGGACTGCAAGGATCAGAAGGACGACGAAATACCGAACTTTAGGTTCTGTACGCGGTCGAAATCTTCCTTGGCGATCGGGAACGCATAGTCGACGCGCAGCGGACCGAAGGGCGATGCCCAAATCAGGCCCAGACCAACGGAGGCACGCAGCGAGCTGTTGGTGCCCTTGATCTGGTCGTCAGCCGTCGTATCGACTTCATTGCCATACAGCGTACCTGCATCTGCAAAGATTGCACCGCGGAAACCGGCATCGCGCGAAACGAATGGCAACGGGAACGTCGCTTCGGCAGACGCGGTGAAGTAGGTCGTTCCACCGATGGAGTCGCCATACTTTCCGCTGCGCGCGCCGATACCGTTACGCTCGAAACCACGAATGTCGTTCTGGCCCAGCTGGAACTGGTCGAAGACTTCCATCTTTCCACCGGTATTGAACACGTGACCTGCACCACCAGCAAGCGATGCGATAATATCGGCATCGTCGTTCACGGTATAATACCACTTGGCCTTACCGGTCAGCTTGTAGAAATCGGAGGTGCCACCGAGACCAGCGTATTCCTGCGTTGCCGAAGCGAGAATGCCTTCATGCGGCAAAGTCGAGTCGTCCAGCGAGTTGTAGCTAATCGTCTGCGAAATCGACGAACGCGTCCACGGCGAGCCGTTGACAACACGGTCATACGGGCTGGACAGGTCGGCGGTATTACCGCTGTAGTCCATCTGCGTCAGATTGTATCGGAACGTCGTCGACACCCGTTCGGTGATCGGCGCCGTTACACGCAGGCTGAAGCCCTTGTCTTCGTAGCTGTAGTTGTCGTCATCATAGTCGTTTTCGTTCTTGAAGATATCGAAACCGGCAGCAAGACGATAACCGAGGAAATAGGGCTCGGTGAACGAAACGTTATAGGTACGGCTATCTTGCCCACGACCTGCAGCAAGACGGATGTACTGGCCACGGCCGAGGAAGTTCTTTTCCTCGATCGAGGCTTCCAGCAGGAAGCCGCCACCGCTACCAGCGGAATAGCCGGCACCAATACCGAACGAACCGGTTGACTGGTCCTGCACATCGACGATCACAACGACGCGATCGGAAGCGCTACCAGGCTGGGTCGAAACATTGACGGTGGAGAAGTAACCAAGGGCATCCAGGCGACGCTTGGCCGTCGTGATCATTTCCTGGTTGAACGCATCGCCTTCGCTCATGTCGAACTCGCGACGGATAACATAGTCACGTGTGCGTGTGTTGCCACGGATTTCAATGCGCTCGATATAGGCACGTTCGCCCTGATCGACGAGATAATCAACAGCGATCGTGCGGTTACCGAAATCGCGGTTGCCGCGCGGGGTTACACGAGCAAACGGATAGCCCTGCGATGCAACGCGCTTCGAAATCGCGGAAATGCTATCCTGAACGTCCTTAGCCTTGTAGATCGTACCTTCCGAAGTCCGTACGAGAGCCTTCAGCTCCTCAGGATTGACACCTTCAACGGTCGATTCAACGTTGACCGTTCCGAAGTCGTAGCGCTCACCTTCTTCGACAGTGATTGTTACGGTGTATTCGTTGGTGGCTTCATCCAGCACAGCATCCGAGGACACAACACGGAAATCGGCATAACCGCGGTTGTAGTAGAACTGGCGAAGCAGCTCTTCATCAGCGCGCAGCTTGTCGGCGTTGTAAACATCCTTGCGGTTCAGGAAGGAGAAGATCCCCGATTCCTTCGTCGAGATCACAGCCTCGAGACGACCGTTGCTATAGGCATTGTTGCCGACAAAATTGATTGCGGTGATCTTGGTACGATCACCCTCGTTGATAACAAAGGCCAGATTGACGCGACCTTCCGCGATCGGAACGACCTGCGTCGTCACCGTCACATCTTCGCGACCGATGCCAGCATAGGCATCCTTGATGGCCTGAATATCAGCCTCGGCAGTCGCTTCGCTGTAAGGACCGAGCGAACGTGTGCGCACGACAGCCTGAAGCTTGTCGTCCTTGATCTTGCGGTTGCCGTTGAAAACGACCTGGTTAATCAGCTGGTTCTCGCTCACGGTGACGACGAGCGTGCCGCCGGAGACATTGATGCTGACATCGGAGAAATAGCCTGTGGAATAAAGACGCTTTACGGAAGAATCGATATCGCCATTGCTGAAGCTTTTGCCGGGAACGATCGTGATGTTTGCACGGACCGTTTCGGGGCTGACGCGTGTGGCGCCGCGAACTTCGACACGGTTGATCGTTGCAGCTTCAGCGACAGTCGCACTTGCAAGCGTTACGATGCCAGACCCCGTTGCGACCATGCTAGCAGACAGCGCAACCGCCGACACCGCGTTCAAAAATTTTGAACCAGCTTTCATAAATCTTACCTTCTTCCCAATGCCCCGCAGCGAACTCGTACCGACTCCGGTCACGGCTGCCGTTTTAACCGCTTTTCATATACAAGCAAGCCAGCTCGTTAATTTCTGTTTACTTCAATTGAAACCGTGTCCTAACGGCCACTACGGAATTGTTTTATCGTAAACAAATCCTTTCGATCAACCCGTTGAATTTTCAACAAAGCCGATCGCCTCTCCTGCGCCTACATGCCCGCCGCAGGCCTCCAATACTAGCCCAAAAGCGAACTTATATCGTTCCATGTGGCAAACACCATCAGCATCAGCACCATGGCAAACCCGATCCGGAACGCGACGTCTTGTGTGCGTGGTCCAACCGGTTTTCCACGAACGGCCTCCACCGCATAAAACATCAGATGCCCGCCATCAAGTACAGGAACCGGCATTAGATTAAGAAGTCCAATGGAAACTGACAGAACCGCCGCGAGCTGCAGAACGGCAGCGACACCGATCGTCGCCATCTGCCCGGAAGCCTGGGCGACACGGATGGGACCACCCAGTTGATCGGCCTTCATCCTGCCCGTCACGAGGTTGGCGAGATAATTGAACGTGCCGGTGACGATGTGCCAGCTTTCGACCGCACCCTGCCCCACGGCTTCGATCGGACCAAAGGTCTCCAGCCGGAAATTTCCTGTCTCCTGATTCGTCAGGATGCCGATGATGCCGAGTTCCATCTTGTTGCCGAACTGGTCAGTGATTTCGGTGCGCTGGGGCACCATCGGCAGATCCAGCAATTCGCCCTTGCGTTTGATCTGGATAGTGATCGGCGTTTCCGGACGGATGCTCACATAGCGGCGCACATCGTCGAAGGTGGTGACATGCGTACCATCGATCGCCACCAGCAGATCGCCCGGCAAGACGCCCGCCTTGGCAGCAGCGCTGTTTTCCTTAACTTCGGCAACGACCGGATCGGCGATCGGCTTGCCGTAGACAGTAAACAGCACAGCGAAGATCGCAATTGCCAGGATGAAATTGGCAATCGGCCCGGCAGCCACCGTGGCAGCCCGCTTCCAGAGCTTGGCTCCGAGAAATGTCCGGTCGCGATCTTCGGCTGAATATTGCTCAAGGCGGCTATAATCAGGGACGCTTGCAGCATCCTCGTCGCCGAAGAACTTCACGTAGCCGCCAAGCGGGATGGCGCAAAACTTCCAGCGCGTCCCTTGCTTGTCGGTATAGCCGAACAGTTCCGGGCCGAAGCCGACTGAAAAAGCGAGGATACGGATGCCGGACCAGCGGCCGACAAGATAGTGTCCCATTTCGTGCACGAAGACGAGCAACGTCAGAACCAGCAGGAACGGCACGATATAGCCGACAATCAGTTGAAGCGTATCGGCCAGGTAAGCCATAAGATCCTCGATCAGGTATGCGGGCGTTTTACGGCGCCAGCAGGATTGCCCCCAGGGGCACATTCTGTCCACCGGTGGACACGACTTGCACCAAAGCAATCAAAAGCGCGGCAAAACAGGCAAAAACAAGTCCATCGACCCGGTCCATGACACCGCCATGCCCCGGAATAAGCTTGCTTGAATCCTTCACGCCAAACCGTCGCTTGATATAGGATTCAAACAGGTCGCCGATCTGGCTCGACACCGAGAGTGCCAGTGCCAGCAGTGGAATGCGCGCATCGTTCAGCGAAAAATAGCTCATGAACACCGCAACGCCCGCGATCACCCCGCAAACCGTGCCACCGATCGCACCGGACCAGGTTTTTCCGGGGGAAATGCGTGGAGCCAGCTTCGGGCCGCCGATCGCTCTGCCGGTGAAATAGGCCAGAATGTCCGTTGCCCAGACCACGGCAAAGATGAAGACCATGGCGATCAGTCCGATATCGCCCTCGCCACGAATGGCCGAGAGCGAAATGCCCGTCAGGCCGGCATAGACGATGCCGCCGGGCAGCCACCAGGTGCCGCCGCGCAAAAACACCCAGAGCGCTGCGAGCGCCGCAAACCCGGCCAAAACAAGCAGTGTGACATGCGCGCCATCAAACAGAATGAGAGCGGAAATTACCGCCTGCGCCAGCCAGCCGAAAGCGTTGCCCTGGAAATCACGCTCGGCAAGCCGGGTGATCGTGGACCATTCATAATAGACGAGTACTGCAATGGCCACGGACAGAAGTTCGAAAACGGTTCCGCCGGCCCAGGTCGCACCCAGGGTGACAACAGCCAGCACGATGCCGGAGATGATGCGCAGTCGCAGTTCGCTCTGCATCATGAACCAACCGCAAGAGTCGGCTGCGACAGACCACCGAATCGACGTTCGCGTCCGGCATAGGTCTTCAAGGCATTGAGGAAGACTTCGCGGTTGAAGTCCGGCCACAGTTCGGGGACAAATAACAATTCGGAATAGGCAGCCTGCCAGAGCAGGAAGTTCGACAACCGCTCCTCGCCGCTGGTACGCAGAACGAGATCAGGGTCGGGAATACCGGCCGTATCAAGTTTGCTGGCAATGCGCTCTGGCGTGATCTGATCGGCCGTCAATCGCCCCTGGGCGACATCAACCGCCAGTGCTTGCATGGCGCGGGTCATTTCATCACGGGACCCATAATTGAAGGCAATAACCAGTGTGATACCCGTGTTGTTGCGCGTCGTATCCTCGGCCTCCAGAAGCAGAGGCAGGATATCGCCGCGAAGATTGTTCTTGTCGCCGATCACCCGGATACGAACGTTCTGGCGGTGCAGGTCGGCCAGATCGCGGCGGATGAAGGCTTTTAGCAACCCCATCAGATCGGAGACCTCGGCCTCGGGCCTGCTCCAGTTCTCGGACGAGAACGCAAAAAGCGTCAGATAGCGGATGCCCACCTCGCCTGCGGTGCGCACCGCCTCGCGCACGGCTTCGACGCCCTTGCGATGGCCCATCGTTCGTGGAAGTCCGCGCGAATTGGCCCAACGGCCGTTGCCATCCATGATAATGGCAACGTGCGCGGGAACATTTCTAAGCAAGGGGTTCGTCATCGATGGCCCAAAAACAGAGACTCGCAAAAGCGCAGACTAAACCTGCATGATTTCCTTTTCCTTGTCAGCGAGCAAGCGGTCGATGTCGGAAATCATCTCATCGGTCATTTTCTGGACCTTTTCCGACTGGCTGCGGCTGACGTCCTGGCCGATATCGCCATCCTTTTCGGCCTTTTTCAGGCCATCCATGCCGTCGCGGCGCACGTTTCGCACAGCGACCTTGGCTTTTTCGCTATAATCGTGAGCGACCTTCACCAGTGACTTGCGGCGCTCTTCGTTCAGCTCCGGCAGTGGAATGCGCAGATTTTGACCGTCCATGATCGGATTGAGGCCGAGATTCGATTCCCGGATGGCGCGATCGACGGCGTTGACCATCGACTTGTCCCAGATCGACACGCCGAGCATACGCGATTCCGGAACCGTAATATTGGCAACTTGGTTCAGCGGCACACGCGAACCATAGGCCTCGACCATGACCGGATCGAGCACGTTGGCCGATGCCCGGCCGGTGCGCAGCGATGCGATATCGCTCTTGAACGCAGCAATGGCGCCATCCATGCGGCGCTTCAGGTCACTCAGGTCAATACCTTCACTCATGGATCAAACTCCCGTTTATCACGGCGGTCCTTCGACCACCCTTTAACTGCTCAATTGTCTGTTACGATGGTCGCCCGGCCGCCGCCGGTCAAGATTTCTGCGAACCCGCCTTTCTCGTGAATCGAGAAGACGATGATCGGAATGCTGTTTTCGCGCGCCAGTGCTACGGCTGCGATATCCATGACGGCCAGACCCTTCTGCAGGACTTCGCTGTGCGTCAGGCGGTCGAAACGGGTCGCTGTCGGATCCTTTTTTGGATCGGCGGTATAGATGCCGTCAACCTGAGTGCCCTTGAAGATCGCTTCCGCGCCCATTTCGGCTGCGCGCAGTGCGGCTGCCGAATCGGTGGTGAAGAAGGGATTGCCGGTACCACCGGCAAAAATCACCACGCGACCAAGCGAGAGGTGAAAAAGCGTGGCGCGCTGCGAAAAACTCTCGCAGATTTCCGGCATGGCGATGGCTGACAGAACGACGGTATCAACGTCAAGCTTGCGCAGCGAGGTCGCCAGCGCCAGTGCGTTGATGATCGTCGCCAGCATGCCCATATGGTCGCCGGTCACCCGGTCGCCGCCCTTGGAAGCAACCGCGACACCGCGAAAAATGTTTCCGCCGCCAACAACGACGCCGACCTCAACGCCCATGGCGCGGGCTTCGGCAATGTCCGAGGCAATGCGGTCAGCGACCGCAACATCGATCCCGAACCCCTGGTTGCCCATAAGCGCTTCGCCTGAAGCTTTCAGCAGCACACGTTTGTAGAGAGGTTCGGCCGACATCGTCACTCCTGTCCAAGAAGGCACACATGCGAGATGGTGCATAAAACTGGTCTATTCACCCCAGCGCGGCCGATATCATCCGGATGATCCCCGAAGGAGCCTGCGCCAATGTGATGATGATGCCGGATACACGAAGGGCACCGCGTTGTCACGCGATGCCCTAACTGTTTCCCAACAAGGATGGCGGTTTTCCCAATCAGGATGAAGAAATCAGCCCTTGGCGACAGCAGCAACTTCAGCTGCGAAGTCGGTTTCTTCCTTTTCGACGCCTTCGCCGAGAAGCAGGCGAGCCATGCCGACAACTTCGATCGGTGCGCCAACAGTCTTTTCAGCTTCCTTGACGGCAGCTTCGACGGTCAGGTCAGGGTTCATGACGAAAGCCTGCGACAGAAGCGCGACTTCTTCGAAGAACTTGCGCATGCGGCCGTCAACCATCTTCTCGATGATCGCTTCCGGCTTGCCGGATTCGCGGGCCTGCTCGATGAAGATGTTGCGTTCGCGCTCGGCGACAGCAGCATCGACTTCCGTCGAGCGGATGGCCAGCGGGTTGGTCGCAGCAATGTGCATGGCGACCTGGCGGCCGATAGCGTTCAGGGCATCCTTGTCGCCGGTCGACTTCAGCGCGACGAGAACGCCGAGCTTGCCGAGGCCGTCAGCAACCGAATTGTGGATGTAGGTGGCAACAACGCCTTCTTGGACCGACAAAATGGCCGAACGGCGCAGAGCCATGTTCTCGCCGATGGTTGCGATCGCGTCGGTGATGCTTTCAGCAACCGACTTGCCGGTTGCCGGGTAATTGGCAGCGCTGATGGTTTCAACAGAACCGTCGGTGCCGACAGCCACAGCTGCGACGCCACGAACGAGGTCCTGGAAGGCATCGTTGCGGGCAACGAAATCGGTTTCCGAGTTGAGTTCGATGACGACGGCCTTGGTGCCGCTGCTGGCGATACCGATCAAGCCTTCGGCAGCTGCACGGCCGGACTTCTTGTCAGCCTTTGCGATACCCTTGGCGCGCAGCCAGTCGATCGCAGCTTCCATGTCGCCATTGGTTTCGCCAAGTGCCTTCTTGCAATCCATCATGCCTGCGCCGGTCTTTTCGCGCAGTTCCTTCACCATTGCTGCAGTAATAGTGCTCATCTTTTTTGCCTCTTCGTTTGTTCGGCTGGCGCGCTGCCAGAAAACCGGCGCGATACCAGGAGGATGTGGCAGGGCATGACCCCTGAATGTGACATCGTGATGAAAGGGTCATCCCGACGATTGGCATCGTGGCGACCAGCGCTCGATGGGCTGATCCGATGCAAAAGAACAAGGCCGTTCACTTTTTTAGTCGTAAACGGCCTCGTCCTGATCGTGTGATAAAATGGCGGGCAGACCCGCCATTCGGCCTTATCAGGCTTCGGCAGCTTCTTCGAGAGCCGGCTCAAGCGGCAGATCGGCGGAAGCGCCGAGGTCGCGGCCGGACGAGCCCTGCTGACGGGCAATGCCGTCAAGCGCTGCACGCGAGATCAGATCGCAATAAAGCGAGATCGCACGCGAAGCGTCGTCGTTGCCTGGGATCGGGAAGTCGATACGGTCCGGATCGCAGTTCGAGTCGATGATCGCAACAACCGGGATGCCAAGACGCTTTGCTTCGTCGATGGCAATCGATTCCTTGTTGGTGTCGATGATGAACATCAGGTCCGGCACGCCGCCCATATCGCGGATACCACCGAGGGCGCGGTTGAGCTTCTCGCGTTCGCGCTCGAGGTTGAGGCGTTCCTTCTTCGTGAAGCCAGAAGCTTCCGAATTCAGGATTTCGTCGAGCTTGCGCAGGCGCTGGATCGAGTTCGAAATCGTCTTCCAGTTGGTCATCATGCCGCCGAGCCAGCGCGCGTTGACGTAGTACTGGGCCGAACGCTTGGCAGCGTCAGCGATGATCTCGGATGCCTGACGCTTGGTGCCGACGAACAGAACGCGGCCGCCCTTGGCAACGGTGTCGCTGACAACCTGCAGAGCGCGCGACAGCAACGGAACGGTCTGCGCGAGGTCGATGATGTGAACGTTCGAACGATCGCCGAAGATGTACGGCTTCATTTTCGGGTTCCAGCGGTGAGTCTGGTGACCGAAGTGAACGCCAGCTTCCAGAAGCTGACGCATGCTAAAATCGGGCAATGCCATGCCTTTTTCTCCTTTTCCGGTTGAACCTCCGCAAGGCAAACAGCACTCTCTTTGAGAGCACCACCGGGTGGAACTGTCCGGATTTCTCCCGAACAATCCCAAACCTTACGTGTGGAATGCGCTGCCCTTACCCCCTGCCGCCCGATAAATCAAGGGTGAAGGCAGAAAATAGCGGGTACAGGTCCCTGAGGCCTATTTGCACTTTTCTTGCTTGAAGACTTTCAGATCAGCGAGTTTGCCGGTCAGGACGAAATCGCCATAGTCCATGGTCAGGTCGCGAGTGATGCCGTTTTCATAGAGCTTGAACTCCATGCGGTAGATCGGCAAAGCGTCACCGGTTGCGTTGTCGTTGAAATAGGAAATGGTCACCGGCCAATAGGGTTTCTCTGCCATGGCAGCAGCCTTGTCGGCATCGGCATCTCCAGCAACAGCTTTCTGCGGCTTGCCGATCATGGTGGTGGTGATCAGCGTCTTGTCGCCCGCATCGGAGCCGTCGAAGATACGCGATTCAAACAGCGTCTCGCCCTTCTTTGCCCGCTCGATGACATCCAGCATGTGCTCGGTCGGAAACAGACCCTGCGCAAGATCGACCTTGCGCTTGTCCGGCGAGGTCAGGTCGACCGTCAGGCCCTGCTTGGCCTCATGGGCGGAACCGCGCACTTCCTTGTCGAGCTTCTCGTCGGTAAAGGAACGAGTCAAAAAGCGGAAGCTTCCCCTCTTCAGATCCTCGTAGGTCGTTGTCTGCTGGTCGGTCAGTTTGACCTCGTCACCCGTATCGACCTTGGTCACGAACCGGAAGCTGACGGTATAGCCCTCGCAGGCCGAGCCATTGAATTCATAGACCATGCGGCCGTACATCCCGGAAATTCCGGAACGCTCCGATGCGTCTTTCAGCTCCAGATCATAGACAGCGCGGTGAGGCACCAGGATGTTGGCTGACGCAGCGGAAGCACCGCCGACCGTCACACCCGATAAACACGCCCATGTCAGAATGACAGAGGCAAAGCCTGAACGAAACATCCGTTTCCTCCTGTTGGATTCGCTACCGATGCTATAAGAACACATCGGGCAAAAGCGAGGCATCAATGTTCGAGATGCGGTATTTTACCACTTCATGAAACATGCTGTGCATGCAGCATTTGACGACAAAACACAACAATGACCGGAGTTATCCATGTCTGCAGATATTGAAGCACGCATCAAGGAACTGGGAATCACCCTGCCCCAGGCTGCGGCACCTGCCGCCAACTATGTTCCCTTTGTCATCAGTGGATCGCACCTTTATATCTCCGGGCAACTCCCAATGGAAAACGGCAAGATCGCGATCACTGGTCATCTCGGCGACGGTATCGATGTTGCCACAGGCCAGCGCGCCGCCGAACTCTGCGCCATCAACATTCTTGCACAGGCAAAGGCAGCACTGGGTGGCGATCTCTCGCGCATTCGACGCATCGTCAAGCTGAATGGCTTCATCGCTTCCAAGCCGACCTTCATCGAGCAGCATCTGGTCATGAACGGCGCTTCCAACCTGATCGCCAAGGTTCTCGGCGACGCCGGCATTCATGCGCGCGCCGCTGTCGGCATGGCCTCCCTGCCCTTCAATGCCGCCGTCGAAATCGACGCCGTGATCGAAATCGCCTGAGCGGAACGATACCCATGAAAGATCTGTCCTGGCTGACGGCGCAACCGGTCGCTCATCGCGGCTATCACGACATGAACCATGCCATCTGGGAAAATACGCTTTCGGCGTTTTCCCGCGCGGCCGAAAACGGCTTCGCCATCGAGTGCGACCTGCAATACACCGCCGACAGCGTGCCGGTGGTTTTCCATGATGACGACATGCAGCGGCTGTGCGGCATCAAGGGTGACATCCGCGAAAAGACTGCGGGTGAGCTGGGCCTCATCGCCATCGGCGGCACCGCCGACAAAATCCCGACGCTCGGGCAGCTTCTGAGGCTGGTCAAGGGTCGCGTGCCGATCCTGCTGGAACTGAAGGGCCGCAAGGGTGACGACGAGGGCTTTGCCGACGCCGTGCTGGAGGCCCTTGAAAGCTATGACGGGCCTGTTGCCCTGATGAGTTTCGACCATTGGCTGCTGCAGGATCTCAAGGCGCAAGACCCGCCCTACCCGATAGGCCTGACGGCAGGCGGCAACCAGCCTGAGCAGTTCCTCGTTCACGAAGAAGCGATGCAGCTCGGACTTGATTTCATTTCCTATTTCTACGGGGATTTGCCAAACTCGTTCATCACCAAGGAACGCTCCCTTGGCCGGCCGATTTTGACCTGGACAGTGCGGGATCAGGCGGGCGTTGATCACACCTATGCTCAGGCGGATCAGATGACATTCGAGGGGTTCGATCCCAAGGAAAGGCTTATCGCTTAAAGAATGACAGGCGAGGTCAAAATCCGCGTCGAGACGTCCTTTCAGGATATTTCGAAAGAAAGCTGGGACGGATTGTCAGGTGCCGCCAAGGGGCAACCCGGCGGTCTCTACAATCCGTTCATTTCGTATGCCTATCTGTCATCGCTTGAAGAATCAGGCTCTGCTACGGCCGATACCGGCTGGCTCGGCCAGCATCTGCTCATGGAAGACGGCCAGGGCGGGCTTTCAGGCGGGTTGATCTGCTACCTGAAAAACCATAGCCAGGGCGAATATGTCTTCGATCACGGCTGGGCCGACGCTCTGGAGCGGGCCGGTGGGCGCTATTATCCAAAGCTGCAATGCTCGGTTCCCTTTACGCCGGCCACGGGGCCACGGCTCCTGACCGCCACGGCGGCAGATACCGCTATCGTTCGCGGCTCACTTGCCGCCGGTCTTCAGGAACTCACCCGCCGCCACACAGTGTCGTCGGCGCACGTGACTTTCCTGCCGGAAGACGAAATCCCGACATTCGAGCATGCCGGCTTCCTGCACCGGACCGACCAGCAGTTCCATTTTCTCAATAATGGCTATACATCGCACAACGACTTCCTCGACACGCTGGCCTCACGCAAACGCAAGGCGCTGAAGAAGGAACGCCGCGCAGCACTCGAAGGCGGCATCAGCATCGACTGGCTGACCGGCAAGGATTTGACGGAAGGCATCTGGGATCAGTTCTTCGCCTTTTATATGGATACAGGTAGCCGCAAATGGGGCCGCCCTTATCTGACCCGAAAATTCTATTCACTGATCGGCGAACGCATGGCCGACGACATCCTGCTGGTGATGGCCAAGCGTAATGGCAAATATATCGCCGGCGCCATCAACTTCATCGGCAGCGATGCGCTCTACGGCCGGCATTGGGGTGCTATTGAAGATCATCCATTCCTGCATTTCGAGGTCTGCTATCATCAGGCCATCGACTTTGCGATTGCCAAGGGTTTGAAGCGCGTTGAAGCCGGCGCCCAAGGCGAACACAAGCTGGCGCGCGGGTATCTGCCCGCTACGACCCATTCGGCCCATTTCATCGCCCATCCCGGATTAAAGCGCGCCGTTGCGGATTATCTCGAACGCGAACGGCAGGAGGTCGAGCAGATGAGCGATATCCTGGCCGAACACAGCCCGTTTCGCAAAGGCGAGCGGCAAGAGACCGACGACTGAATAAAAGTGACGGGCATTTTGAGGAGAGACGCACATGACCAACGCCGCCTATGACACCAACAACATCTTTGCCAAGATCCTGCGCGGCGAAATTCCCGCCCACAAGGTCTATGAGGACGACAACGTGCTGGCGTTCATGGATGTCATGCCACAGGCGGAAGGCCATGTCCTGGTCGTTCCGAAGGCGGCGTCACGCAACATTCTCGATGCCGACCCGGCGACACTGGGCGCCCTTATCGCTGCTGTTCAAAAAGTGGCGATTGCAGCCGAGGATGCATTCGAAGCAGACGGCGTGACAATCATGCAGTTCAATGAAGCACCGGCAGGACAATCGGTGTTCCACCTGCATTTCCACGTTATTCCGCGCAAGGAAGGCATGCCGTTGCGGCCGCATTCCGGCAAGATGGAGGATGGCGCAGTGCTTGCGGCGAACGCTGAGAGGATCAGGGATTCTCTTTGATCGACGAGATCAATTTTCTTCCGGCTTCAGGGGGCGTTTCGTAGCCCCCTTTGAGGCGGCGCATAGTTGCACTCGATAGCAAATAGGCCAAAAAGAACACCCCAACGCCACCGATCATATCGATCAGGAAATGGCCCCCCTGTACAAGAATCGCCGGTACCATAAGAGCATTGAGGCAGAAGAAGATGGGCGTCAGCATGCGCTGACGGGGCACGAAGCACACCGACATACAAACCATGACGGTATGAAATGACGGAAAACCGATTAAACCAAGCACATCTTTGGGGGTTAGGTAATCTACCCCATTTCGGCTGAGCGCGAGCAGCGTCTCACCGTAGGCTGGTGTGACAGCGATGGGAAATGCAGCCAATACAGCTTGCGATAGATGATCAGAGCTCTTCGCACCAAAATTTGGGAACAGCGCCCATATCATTATGGCTAAAAGTCCGCCAATGACGCCGGTCAGCAGAAACCGGTGCAGCTGTTGAGCCTCCCCCATAAAGCCGAGCAGGAGAATAATGATCAAAAGCTGTGGCAGGGATGTCAAATAGACATGGTACAACAAGGCCCCGAACCAAGGATAATGCGATACCCAAATCATCAATACATCCCAACGATATCCCATCGCCGCATCGACTTGGAGCAAAAACCTATCGATTGGCGGGAAGGTGTTAGGAAAGAACGTGTAGTTAAAGATCGAGCCAGTGATTGTGAACAGCACAAATAGCCCAGCTGCGGTCAACGCCAATGCCATGCGGGCTTCATTACGGATGACACGATAATATTGCCCCCCCCCTAGCAGAAGCAATCCAATGCCAATGAGGCTCGCGTAGCCAGCAACATCTACCCGGATGTTTTTAGAATAGAGCAGCACGGCATCCAACGCGGCTAGCGTCAGAAGAATTCGAACGACAAACCATTCCGCGGGCAAAAAGCGCATCTGCTATCCTTTGAAGTTAGGCAACACATACGCCATGGCGTTTAAGATTCGGCTAAGCGCAGTTGAATGCCGCCTGAAACGGTCTAAAAACCGAGCCCCCACAAACCAATCACCAGCACAGCGATGGCCGTGGCGATACCGATCGCTGGCTTCTGCCGGCCGATGAAAAAGGCTGCTGCACCAGCCGCGACCGATCCTATTCGCAGCCACAGCGGTGAGTGCTCAAGAACGCCGGTTGGGTAAAGAATGAGCTTGGCGATGACCGCCGCTACCAATGCTGTTGCGACCGCCCTCACCCAATTCAGGATTTCGGAATCTTCGCGCAGCCGGTTGCCGGCAAGGACGCCGAGCCAGCGCCAGAGATCGGTGGCCAACCAACCGGCAACGGCAATGAACACATACGGCCACCAGCCTTCAAACGCTGTCATGCACGGACCTCCCCGCGCTTGCGCCACTGGCGTTCCGCCAACCATGCCAACGTTCCACCACCAACACCTGCCAGCAAAATATCGAACTCCGGTACCAGCCAGTAGAAGAACGGTCCAGCCACGAGACCAACGACCAATGCCGCGTAGATCACCGGGTGACGCGCGGAACTCCAGATCGACGCCAGGAAATAGACCGGCGTCAAGAAGAACAGACAGCCGGCCGCGATGGGTGGAAATTCCGCAACGTATTGATAGACGGCGGCCACCAGAACCATGTTGACCAGAACCAGCGTGATGCCGAAACCGGCGAAAAAAGCGACTCGATGCTTACGCGGCACCGCGTGAACTCGCTCCATCGCAAACACCCACGCGGTAATCGCCACAAAATGCGACAGCAACAGAAGCAGCCAAGTGGGCGTTTTTTCGGTGCGGATTTCCGGGACAAGCGCTGCGACCATCGGCATCAGCCGGATGGAAGACAGGGTCACGGCGATAAAGGCAGCAAGCAGATTGGCGCCGCCGAGGATCGAACTGACGAGGATAACGTTGGCTGGCAGGGCCCAGACGGCACCGACCATGAACACGACCTGCTCGACCGGAATACCGGCCTGAGCCGTAAAGGCACAAAAGCCGACGAAAGACAGCATCAGCATCATTGCCGGAAGGCTGAAAATGCCGCGCATGCCCGCCAGGAACCATGTCCGCCCGGAGCCGATCGTCTGGCCATCGTCCATCACAACATCCGTCTGTTCATTGCCACAAAAAAACGGTGCCGGACGATCAAGTCCGGCACCGTGTCTCATTTTAGGATGCGTTATTTCTTGCGCGGCACCTTGGGTACCGTGCTTCCCTTGCGCGGCGGCTCGGCAGCCTTGGCGCTCACCGGTTCTTCAGCCTTAGTGGACTTGGCTGCTTTTTTCGGCTTGATGGAGACATCAGGTTCGGCTCCGACGCTTTCCAGTTCCTTCGGCTTTGCTGCCTTCGACGCCTTCTTTACAGGGGTCACAACTTCAGCCTTGGGCTTGATGCGCGCTGTCTCCGAAACGTAGTCAAGCAGCAGACCCTTTGCGCCATCCGGCTTGGTCCCGACCGTCACCTTGACGACGCCACCCTTCTTCAGTTTGCCGAAGAGGATTTCGTCCGCCAATGGCTTCTTGATGTGTTCCTGGATGACACGTGCCAGTGGCCGCGCGCCCATTTTTTCATCATAGCCCTTGTCGGACAGCCAGGCGATGGCTTCCGGCTGCAGGTCGAAGGTAACGTTACGTTCTGCCAGCTGGGTTTCCAGCTGCATGACGAACTTCTGCACCACCTGATGAATGACCGGTGTCGGCAGCGACGCGAACGGAATGACCGCATCGAGACGGTTGCGGAATTCCGGCGTGAACAGACGGTTCAGCGCCTCCACATCATCCCCTTCGCGCTTGGCAGAGCCAAAGCCGAAGGCAGCCTTTGCCATCTCGGACGCGCCCGCATTGGTCGTCATGATCAGGATGACGTTACGGAAGTCGATTTTCTTGCCGTTATGGTCGGTCAGCGAGCCATGATCCATGACCTGCAACAGGATGTTGAACAGATCCGGATGCGCCTTCTCGATTTCGTCGAGCAGCAGCACCGAATGCGGATGCTGGTCGATGCCATCGGTCAACAGGCCGCCCTGATCGAAGCCGACATAGCCGGGAGGTGCACCGAGCAGACGCGATACGGTATGGCGCTCCATGTACTCCGACATGTCGAAGCGTATGAGTTCCACACCGAGCGATGCGGCCAGCTGCTTGGCAACCTCCGTCTTGCCGACGCCGGTCGGGCCGGAGAAGACATAGGAGCCGATAGGCTTGTTGGGCTCGCGCAGGCCGGCACGGGCCAGCTTGATCGCCGACGCAAGCGCCTCGATTGCCAGGTCCTGGCCGTAGACGACCGAACGCAGCTCCTTTTCAAGATTGGCGAGAACGGCCTCGTCATCCTTGGAAACGGATTTTGGCGGAATGCGGGCCATCGTCGCGATCGTCGCTTCGATTTCCTTCTCGGTGATCAGCTTGCGACGCTTGCTGACGGGCAGCAGCATCTGGGCCGCACCGGTTTCGTCGATCACGTCGATCGCCTTGTCCGGCAGCTTACGGTCATTGATGTAGCGGGCAGAAAGCTCGACGGCCGACTTGATCGCCTCGTTCGAGTACTTCAGCTTGTGATAGTCCTCGAAATAAGGCTTCAGGCCCTTCATGATCTCGATAGCATCGTCAATCGTCGGTTCGCTGACGTCGATCTTCTGGAACCGGCGCACGAGTGCGCGGTCCTTTTCGAAGAACTGACGGTATTCCTTGTAGGTGGTCGAACCGATGCAGCGGATCGCGCCGGAGGACAGCGCCGGCTTCAACAGGTTGGAGGCATCCATAGCCCCGCCGGAGGTCGCACCGGCACCAATCACTGTGTGGATCTCGTCGATGAACAGCACGGCGCCCGGATATTCTTCCAGTTCCTTGACCACCTGCTTCAAACGCTCTTCGAAGTCACCGCGATAGCGGGTACCGGCGAGCAGCGTGCCCATGTCGAGCGAGAAGATCGTCGCGTCCTGCAACGCTTCGGGAACCTTCTTCTCGACGATGCGCTTGGCGAGACCTTCGGCGATCGCCGTCTTGCCGACGCCGGGGTCGCCCACATAAAGCGGGTTGTTCTTGGAACGGCGGCACAGGATCTGGATCGTCCGGTTCACCTCGGCATGGCGGCCGATCAGCGGATCGATCTTGCCGACCTTGGCCTTCTCGTTGAGATTGACGCAATAGGCCGTCAGCGCATCCTGCTGCTTCTTCGGGCCGCTTTCGTCCTGCTCGCGCGATGCCTTCTGTTCGGATTCCGGCTCATCGGCGCCACGTGGCGCGCGCGCCTCGGATGCACCGGGGCGCTTGCCGATACCATGCGAGATGAAGTTGACCGCGTCGTAGCGCGTCATCTCCTGCTCCTGCAGGAAATAGGCCGCATGGCTCTCGCGTTCTGCGAAGATAGCGACAAGCACGTTGGCGCCCGTTACTTCTTCACGCCCGGACGACTGGACATGGATCACCGCGCGCTGGATGACACGCTGAAAACCCGCCGTCGGTTTGGAATCCTCATCGTAACCCGTGACCAGGTTACCGAGTTCGTTATCGACATAATCGGAGACGGTCTTGCGCAGTGCATCGAGATTGACGTTGCACGCGCCCATGACAGCCGCCGCATCGGCATCGTCGATCAATGCCAACAGGAGATGCTCCAGGGTCGCATATTCATGATGGCGCTCATTGGCCAGCGTCAGAGCCTGGTGCAGGGCTTTTTCAAGGCTTGTTGAAAATGTTGGCACGTCAGTTCCTCATTTCTTTTCCATGACGCATTGCAGCGGGTGCTGATGCTCGCGGGCGAAATCCATCACCTGCGTCACTTTGGTTTCGGCAACTTCGTAGGTGAAAACACCGCATTCACCCACGCCGTGATTGTGAACATGCAGCATGATCAGAGTTGCCGCTTCGCGGTCCTTCTGGAAAAAACGCTCCAGAATGTGGATCACGAATTCCATCGGCGTATAGTCGTCGTTCAAAAGCAGGACGCGATAAAGGCTCGGCTTCTTGGTCTTCGGCTGTGTCCGAGTGATAACGGACGTGCCACGGTTGGCGTTGCCCCCATCCCCGTCGCTGTCTTTTTGCATCCGGACCGGCATGGCGATCATTCTACTTCATTCCCTTGTCCAGCCGCAAATGCTTGGGAGAAATTCGCGACCTGTTCGTGACACTTAATCTAGTGGTTCTTTTTCAGATTTTAAGGCTGTTCGTCTGCACTGCAATCACATTTGCGTCGTCAGGCACAAGATTGCGCAACTTTCTTCAGGCCGCCTATCGCCAATCCACCAGATAGACAACAAAAAACCGGCTGCAGAAAGCGCAGCCGGTTATTCGGTACTTTAAAGTATGGGATTGGAGCCTTAAGCGGCGACCGCAGCCTTGACAGCGGCCGTTGCCTTGGCAACCGGCGCTTCGTATGGCTTGTAGGCGTCCTTGGCCAGATCGGCATACATTTCGCCGATCTTGGTGGCTTCGGCGACATAACCTTCATAAGCGGTCTTCACATAGCCCGTCTGCAGCTCGAAAGCGGCTTCGACGCTCTTGACCGTGCTGATTTTCTCGATGTGGGCAACACTGTCTTCAAAGGCCTTCTTGGAATAGTCGGCTGCTTCGGTGGCGATTGCCTGGAAAGCCTTCGTCAATGACGCATAGCTCTTCAACATCGTATCCATGTTCTCTTTGCTTTTTTTATTCGCATCTTCGAAATTGAACATCAGGCTGCTCCTTTTGTGACGCTCGCAATAGCAACAATTTATGTGCACTGCACAATAAAGTCAATGTAGGCGTGCAACGCAATAAAACGTTGTCATTGCAACAGCTTGATGAAAAAGGGCGAAACCGGTCGCATTTCGCCAGAAAAATAAACAAAAAGTATGATTTTATCAAAAAACCCGGCCTGATGAACAGGGCCGGGCCAAATTACGCGCTCAACTGAAAATTGCGTTTAAAGGTCGATATCGAGAATAGCCATCGAGAAGCTGTAAGACAATTCGCCGTCTTCCTCGTCCCGGAACACCACGCCCAGAAACTCGTCGCCCAGATAAACTTCGGCGGATTCATCCTTTTTCTGCCGTGCCTTGATGACCATTTCCTGGTTGAACGTGCGCTTGAAATAGGCTTCGAGCTTTTTGATTTCTTCGGGCTTCACGTCTTTTCTCCATGGCGGTTTGATTTGCGCCGCTTCTCGCATAGAGCTTCAATCGGTGTAAACCCCCGCAAAAGTGAGGCAACAGACAAATTTCCGGGCTCAAATCTCGAAGGACACGAGCAACTGGTCCATAGAGCGTGATGGTTCCGAACAGCCGGCTTCGCCGACGACCCGCGCCGGAACACCGGCAACAGTGGTCTTTGCCGGAACTTCCTTGAGCACGACGGACCCAGCCGCCACCCGGGAGCAATTGCCGATATGAATATTGCCGAGAATTTTTGCGCCCGCGCCAATCAGTACACCATTGCCAATCTTCGGATGGCGGTCGCTGCCTTCCTTACCGGTGCCGCCCAGCGTCACGCCGTGCAGGATGGAAACATTGTCGCCAATCACAGCGGTCTCGCCGACCACGAGGCCGGTGGCGTGATCGAGGAAAATCCCCTTCCCGATACGCGCAGCCGGATTGATATCCGTCTGGAAAACGGACGAGGAACGGCTTTGAAGATACAGCGCGAAATCACGGCGTCCACGGTTCATCAGCCAATGCGCCAGACGATGGGTCTGGATGGCGTGGAACCCCTTGAAATAAAGGATTGCCTCCAGAAAACGCGTGCAGGCCGGATCGCGGTCATAAACGGCCTGGATATCGACACGCAGGATGGTACCCCATTCCGGCCAGTCTTCCAGCATTTCGGCAAAGGTCTGGCGCAGCAGATTGGCTTGAAGATCGGGATGATCGAGCCGCTCGCAGATCCGGTAGATGACGCTGTCTTCCAGCGAACGCTGGTTGATAATGGTCGAATAGAGGAATGCAGCAAGCAAGGGATCCTGCTGGGCAGCGAGCCGCGCCTCTTCCTGCAGACTATCCCAGATCGGATCCATGACCTTCACAGTCTCGGTCGGGCGTATGTCAGTCCTGGCGACCATCGCCACTCTCCTTCGAAATCCGTGCACATCAGATATAGGCCAAATCACGATGAATATAAATGGCCGCTCGAAATGCCTTCGCGGGTTACGCTTGCCCGACCTTGGCCCAAAACTCAAGCGCAGCCTTCTTGAAGACCCTGTCGCCAACGGCAAGCATGTGATCGCGGCCGGGGATATCCAATGCCACGGCATGTGGAACAAGGGCGGCCAATTCCTGTGGGGAACCGGCAATATCATCCTTGGTCCCGACCGCGATCAAGACCGGCACATCGATGCGGCCCATGTCCTCGACTGAGAGCAGATCGCGCGAGGTCGAGATACAGGCAGCCAGCGCCTTGCGATCACTTTTCGTCTGGTCGGCAAAGGCGCGGAACATCCGCCCGCGCTCATGAGTAACAACATCGAGAGAAGGCGCATTCAATGCGTCGGCGATCGGATCCCAGTCACCGACGCCGGTCACCATGCCGATGCCAAGTCCGCCGAGAACGAGAGAGCGCACACGGTTCGGATGCGCCAGCGTCAGGAAAGTGGAAATGCGGGACCCCATCGAGTAGCCCATCACGTGAGCGTCGGCGATGCCCAGATGATCAAGCAGCGCCACGGCATCGCCAGCCATAGCGGGCGGGTGATAGACTGCCGGATCGTGCGGCTTGTCACTGGCGCCATGGCCACGATTGTCGAGCGCGATCACCCGGTATCCGGCATCGCCCAGCGTCTTCAGCCAACCCGGATAGACCCAGTTCACATTAGCGCTAGAGGCAAATCCGTGGATCAGCAAGATCGGATCGCCGGACGGATCGCCCTCGTCGAAGTAGGCGATCGACAGGCCATCGTGAGTGAAGGTCGAAAAGGCGGGCGGGTTCAGATCCATGGCATGCGTCCTGTTTTGAGCGACCCTATGACAGCGCCAGCGCCGGGAAAACCCCGGCACGCCAAAAAACGCACAGGCGCGGCATCTTTGCCGCTACACTTTTGACGCAAAGCTTTCTATGGTGCGGCGAAATTCGACTATTCTTCTACACGACGGAGCATGACATGGCCGGGCACGGTATTCCCCACTTTCAAAACGATGGCGGTCACGCGGTCATCGAGGTCGGCGTCAAGGAATTTATGTGCACCGGCGCATCCGTGCCTTTCGATCATCCGCACATCTATATCGACATGGGCGACGATAACGAAAAAGTCTGTTCCTATTGCTCGACGCTGTACCGTTACAACGCCAAGCTCCATGCGGACCAGACTGTCCCGGACGGCTGCACGTTCAATGCAAAGGCGGCCTGAGCTGCAAACGCTCCTGGCATGACAACGAGCCAGCCCGTTGTAATCGTCGGTGCCGGTATAGCCGGCCTGACGGCGGCGCTCAGCTTTGCCCGCAAGGGTATCTCCGCCGAAATTTTCGAACGGACGAGCGTTCTCAGCGAAACCGGCGCCGGACTGCAACTATCCCCCAATGCAACACGCCTCCTGACAAAGCTCGGCCTTCTCCCGCAGCTGGAAAACCTGTGGCGTGAACCGCAAGCCGTCACCCTCGTCAGCGGATCATCGCTGCGGATGATTGCGTCCGTGCCGTCCGGTCAATTTGCACGCGATCGTTGGGGGGCACCCTATGGGGTCCTTCACCGGGCCGACCTCCAAAAGACATTGCTTGATGCCGTAACGGCCAATCCGCTGTGCCGCCTTCATCTCGGCGCCGAGTTCGATCTTTCCGCACACATGACCGCTACCAAGCCGCGCCTTGTGGTTGGCGCCGATGGCGTCTGGTCAACAATGAGAAAGCGGATAGAAGGTGCTGGAAAAGCGACTTTTTCCGGTAATGTCGCCTGGCGGTTTACGCTCAGTGAGGGCGACGCTCCGGCGTTTTTCGATACAACCAAGGTCACCGCATTTCTTGGCGGCGGCTCGCACCTCGTCGTTTATCCGCTGCAGCAGACGCGCAGTTTCAACATGGTGGCCATCACCAGTGGTGCCGATTCGGGAGAATCATGGAGCCGCTCCCTGCCCCAGGAAACGAGCGAGCAGCGGTTGCTTGAGGCCTTTTCCGGATGGCATCCCCGGATCGTCGATCTGCTGCGGCATGCGGTCGAGCCAACGGTCTGGCCACTGTATCACGTGAATGACGGAGCCTGGCACCGGGGCGAGGAGATCGTTCTGATCGGTGACGCAGCCCATGCAATGATGCCGTTTGCGGCCCAAGGTGCGGCGATGGCGATCGAGGATGCGTTTGAACTCGCATCCTTCGTGGCAGATGGAAAGCCGCTTGCCGCCTTTGCCGATCACCGCAAAAGCCGGATCGCACGCGTCCGCTCGCGCGGTACCTTCAATCGCTTTGCCTATCACGCCCGCGGCCCGGTGCGGCTCGGGCGTGATCTCGTCCTGTCGCTGCGGCGGCCGGAAAGTCTGGCCGCCGATTTCGACTGGCTCTATGGATACGAGCCCAAGGACTGAGGATCAGACGGCCTTTGCCGCCGCGAAACCAGCCTCGATATCCTTGCGCAGATCCGCGACATCCTCGAGACCGATCTGCAGGCGGATAACCGGGCCTTCTGTTGGCGCCTTACAGATCTTGCGATCGGAAAGACCGACATGGACGGCCAAGCTCTCAAAACCACCCCAGGACCAGCCGAGCCCGAAAATCGACAGGGCGTCGAGGAAAGCATGCGCCTTGGGCTTGAACTGTTCCGGCTTGTTAGTCTTGAGGACAAACGAGAAGATGCCGCTCGAGCCGGTAAAATCGCGCTTCCAAAGGTCATGGCCCGGGAAGCTCGGCAAGGCCGGGTGCAGCACGCGCGCGACGTCGTCCCGCTCTTCCAGCCAGCGGGCGATGTTGAGTGTGCTTTCCTGATGGCGTTCGAGACGGATGCCCATCGTGCGCAACCCGCGCAAGATTTGGTAGCTGTCATCCGGTGCGCCACAAAGGCCTAGAGCACCATGCGCGTCCAATAATTGCTCCCAATGCGCCGCATTGGCAGAGACCGTTCCCATCAGAATATCGGAATGACCGGACGGATATTTGGTCGCCGCGTGGATCGATATGTCGACGCCGTGATCAAGCGGCTTGAAGTAAAGCGGCGTTGCCCAGGTATTGTCCATTGTCACCACACAGCCGTGGCGATGCGCAACAGCCGAGATCGTGCGGATATCCTGCATCTCGAATGTGTTGGAGCCCGGCGCTTCGGTATGAACCAGCTTGGTGTTCGGCTTGATCAGGCCTTCGATACCCGCACCGACCATCGGGTCGTAGTATTCGACGGTGACGCCAAGCCTCTTCAGCATCGTATCGCAGAAATGCCGGGTCGGAAAATAGACCGAATCGACGATCAGCGCATGATCGCCTGCCGACAGGAAAGCGAGGAACGGTACCGCAACGGCGGCCAGACCCGATGGCACAAGCACTGTGCCAGCCGAGCCTTCGAGCGCATCGATTGCCTCGCACAATGCATCGGTCGTCGGCGTTCCGCGCGTCCCATACGTGTATTTCTGCGACTTTGTTTCCATGGCTTTTGCATTTGGAAACAACACCGTAGACGCGTGCACGACTGGCGGATTGACGAAACCATGAAAGTCGGATGGCGAATTGCCGATATGCGACAGCCGGGTGTTCACGCCAGCGCCGGCGAGGAAATCATTCTTTTCAGTCATGGGGAACGTCCGCTTATGAAATTGCATGTGCGAACACTTTTCCGCCCGCAGACCCGGAGGGTCAAGAGACTTCCGCTGCGGCACACCGGCACAAGGGTGGAAAACTCAGTTTTTGGCGATTTTTTGACCAAAAACGTGCACCAAACGATCCAAAACTGCCTAAACATGCGGCGCAATCAACGATTCTCGTGACCCAGCCCGGAAAATCGGCAACGTGTCTTGACCCTGCGCGGTTTTGAGCATGAGATAGACGGTACTCGCGCCAGGAGGGTGGCGGGGGCCGTAGCTGCATCCAAAGCGCAGCTGTCCGGGACGAGAACAAAGACAACAGAAAAAGGTTCTAAAATGGCTAAAAGAATTTTGACAGCGCTGATCGGCGCTGCCGTCATGGGGATTGGCGCTCAGGCTGCATCGGCAACGACGCTCGGCGACGTAAAAGCGAAGGGCTTCCTTCAATGCGGCGTCAACACCGGCTTGACCGGCTTTGCCTCCCCGGACGCATCCGGCAACTGGAGCGGCTTTGACGTCGATTACTGCAAGGCGATTGCCGCTGCCATCTTCGGCGACGCAACCAAGGTCAAGTACACGCCAACATCCGCCAAGGACCGTTTCCCGGCTCTGCAGTCCGGCGAAGTCGACGTTCTGGCTCGTAACACGACCTGGACGATCAACCGCGACACCGCGCTCGGCTTCAACTTCCGCCCCGTCAACTATTACGACGGCCAGGGTTTCATGGTCCGCAAGTCGCTGAACGTGAAATCGGCTCTCGAACTGTCCGGCGCTGCGGTCTGCGTCCAGACCGGCACGACGACAGAACTGAACCTTGCCGACTATTTCAAGGCCAACAACCTGCAGTACAATCCGGTTGTTTTCGAAAAGCTCGAAGAAGTGAACGCTGCCTATGACGCTGGCCGTTGCGACGTCTACACGACCGACCAGTCGGGCCTTTACTCGCTGCGCTTGACGCTGGCTGCTCCGGACGATCACATCATCCTGCCGGAAATCATTTCCAAGGAGCCGCTTGGACCGGCCGTCCGTCAGGGCGACGATCAGTGGTTTGACATTGTCAGCTGGGTTCACTACGCGCTTGTCGGCGCTGAAGACTTCGGCATCACCCAGGCGAATGTCGAGGAGATGAAGAAGTCGACCAACCCGGATATCCAGCGCTTTCTTGGCGTTGAGGCAGACACCAAGATCGGTACTGACCTCGGCCTCGAAAACGATTGGGCTGTGAAGATCATCAAGGCCGTTGGTAACTACGGTGAAGTGTTCGACCGCAACATCGGTACGGGCAGCCCCTTGAAGATCGAACGCGGCCTGAACGCGCTGTGGAGCAAGGGCGGCATCCAGTACGCACCGCCAGTGCGCTAAGACTTTACGACAATTGGGAAAGCGGCTCTGGCCGCTTTCCTTCCCAAAAATAAGAATCGCTCGAAACAGGGTGATCAGGGGATTAAGAGGCTCTGCATGACGATCGACGCCACGATTCCGCCCGGCAAGGACAAGCCGACCGGCTCAATTTTAAACGACCCCAAGGTTCGCGGTATCATCTACCAGGCCGTGACGCTGCTGTTGCTGATCGCTTTCATCTACTGGGTCGCAATGAACACCAGTGAAAACCTGAAGCGTGCAAACATTGCTTCCGGTTACGGCTTTCTCAAAGGACGTGCCGGTTTCGATGTCGGCCAGTCGCTGATCGCGTATTCCAGCGATTCGACCTATGGCCGCGCACTTGTGGTCGGTTTCTTCAACACCATCCTGGTTGCCGTTGCTGGCATTATCACCGCCACAATCATCGGCTTTCTGGTCGGTATCGGCCGACTGTCGAAGAACTGGCTGATCGCCAAGCTGTCGATGGTCTACGTCGAGATCTTTCGCAACATTCCGCCGCTTTTGGTGATTTTCTTCTGGTATTCCGGCGTTCTCGCGGTTCTGCCGCAGCCGAAGGAATCGCTGGCGCTTCCGCTGGACATGTACATCAACAATCGTGGCCTCGCCTTCCCGCGCCCGGTCTTCGACAGCGGTTCGCATTTTATCCTTATTGCCTTTCTCATCGCGGTTGTCGGCAGCATTCTCTTCTCCCGGTATGCCAACAAGAAGCAAATGGAGACAGGCCAACGCATGCCCGTGCTCTGGACAGTGATTGGCCTGTTGATAGGCCTGCCTCTGCTCACTTATTTTGCGACAGGCATGCCGATCTCTTTCGATATACCGGTAGCCGGCAAGTTCAATCTGACGGGCGGATCGGTCATTGGCCCGGAATTCCTGTCACTGTTCCTGGCATTGTCCTTCTATACGGCATCCTTCATCGCCGAAATCGTCCGCGCGGGTATCCGCGGCGTCAGCCATGGCCAATCGGAAGCGGCGCATGCACTCGGTGTTAGACCAGGTCTCACGACACGCCTCGTCGTCGTGCCGCAGGCCATGCGGATCATTATCCCACCGCTGACCAGCCAATATCTCAACCTGACGAAAAACTCGTCGCTCGCCATCGCCATTGGTTATTCAGACCTGGTATCGACCGGCGGCACCATTCTCAACCAGACCGGCCAAGCTATTGAAATCGTCAGCATCTGGATCGTCGTCTATCTGACGCTCAGCCTGTCGACGTCTGCGATCATGAACTGGTTCAACGCCAAGATGGCACTGGTGGAGAGATAAGATCATGAACACACATCAGACCAACTTCGTTCGCACCAGCATGCTGGAACAATCCACACCGCCGGTGCTGGAGAAAGGCTATATCGCCTGGATCCGGAAAAACCTGCTGGCCACGCCGCTCGACGCGGCGCTGACAATTATCGCCCTTCTGGTTCTCGCCTGGGCGCTGCCGCCCGCGATCAAATGGCTATTCATCGACGCTTCCTGGACAGGCGGTGGGCGCGGTGTTTGCGCAACGGCCGCTCAAGGCGGCTCGCAGCCGGAGGGCTGGAGTGGAGCATGCTGGGCCTTTGTCGGCGCAAAATTCGACGTGTTCATGTTCGGACGTTATCCGATCGATGAACGCTGGCGTCCGATGCTGGTGGGCATCCTGTTCGTGGCACTTCTGGTCCCAATCCTGATTCCAAAGGTTCCCTACAAGGGCCTCAACGCCATCCTGCTTTTCGGTGTGCTGCCCGTCGCGTCATTCTTCATCCTGATCGGCGGCGTGTTCGGCCTTCCCTATGTGGAAACGCCGCTCTGGGGTGGCCTGATGGTCACGCTGATCCTGTCCTTCGTCGGCATTGCAGTCTCACTCCCGCTTGGCATCATTCTGGCGCTCGGCCGACGATCGACAATGCCGGTTATCCGCCTGCTCTGCACCACATTCATCGAAATCGTCCGCGGTATTCCGCTGATCACGGTGCTGTTCATGGCCAGCGTCATGCTGCCTTTGTTCCTGCCGCAGGGCATGACGGTCGATAAATTTCTGAGGGCCGTGATCGGGGTTTCGCTCTTCGCCTCTGCTTATATGGCCGAAGTGGTGCGCGGCGGGCTGCAGGCCATTCCAAAGGGACAGGCGGAAGGCGCCGATTCGCTAGGCTTGAGCTACTGGCAGAAGATGCGGCTGATCATCCTGCCGCAGGCGCTGAAACTGGTCATCCCGGGTATCGTCAACACCTTCATCGGCCTGTTCAAAGACACATCGCTGGTTTCGATCATCGGCATGTTCGACCTGCTGGGCATCGTCCGCCAGAACTTCTCCGACGCCAACTGGGCATCGCCGGTCACACCGCTGTCGGGCCTAGTTTTTGCCGGATTCACTTTCTGGCTTTTCTGCTTCGGCATGTCGCGCTATTCAGGGTTCATGGAACGAAAGCTCGACAAGGGCCACAAACGATAATGAGTGAGGTGAAATAAAATGGCAGCTGAAGCCAAACCGCTAAAAATCGAAGTTTCGTCCACCGACGTCGCCGTCGAAATCGTCGGCATGAACAAGTGGTATGGAGATTTCCACGTTCTGCGCGACATCAATCTCAAGGTCATGCGCGGCGAGCGCATCGTCGTTGCCGGCCCGTCCGGCTCCGGCAAGTCGACGATGATCCGCTGCATCAACCGCCTGGAAGAACACCAGAAGGGCAAGATCGCCGTCGATGGCATTGAACTCACCAACGACCTGAAGAAGATCGATGAAGTGCGCCGCGAAGTCGGTATGGTGTTCCAGCACTTCAACCTGTTCCCGCATCTGACGATCCTGGAAAACTGCACGCTTGCACCGATCTGGGTCCGCAAGATGCCGAAGAAGCAGGCAGAGGAAGTGGCGATGCACTTCCTCAAGCGCGTCAAGATTCCGGAGCAAGCACACAAATATCCGGGCCAGCTCTCCGGCGGTCAGCAGCAGCGCGTGGCGATCGCCCGCTCGTTGTGCATGAACCCACGTGTCATGCTGTTTGATGAACCGACATCGGCGCTCGATCCGGAAATGATCAAGGAAGTGCTCGACACTATGGTCGGCCTTGCCGAGGAAGGCATGACGATGATCTGCGTCACCCACGAGATGGGCTTTGCCCGTCAGGTTGCCAACCGCGTGATCTTCATGGACCAGGGCCAGATCGTCGAACAGAACGAGCCGGCTGCCTTCTTCGACAATCCGCAGCACGAGCGCACAAAGCTGTTCCTCAGCCAGATCCTGCACTAAGCGGAACACCTGTTTGAATCAGAAAGGCCCGTAGCATTCGCTGCGGGCCTTTCTGTTTTCAGATACCGCGCGTCTGGAGACTACTCGACGGTGTATTTCAGCGTTCCCAGCGACCAATGCACGCCGCGGTTTTCGGTATCACCGGTCCAGGTTTTCTGGAGCCTGGCGACGATTTCACTGAGGGACTGCCGGGCATCGAGTTCGGCATTGAGGCCCTGCGCCGACGGTGCCACGTCCTTCATATCCACAGCATCGCCAACGACGATGGCGACCAACATATTCTCGCCATTACCGTCAGCCTCGAAATCGAAGCCGTAATAGTCATCCGGTATCGTCAATGTCGAACCGGCCGATAGCGGCGTGATTTTCTGCGCCATATCGTTTGGAAAAATCTGCGTTGCGATGCCTTTGCCATTCACATCCAGCAAGACGAGATCTCCGTCATATTGGCTGGTGACCGAGATCTTGAAGACCTGGCCCTTTTTCAGCTTCGGACCGGTATCCAGTGAAACCATGACTTCACCGGTATCCGCCTTGCCGGTAATATCTCCGACAGCCGTTACAGGATTGGCATCGACATAGGCCGGTGCAACGCCGGCTTCGACCTTTGCTTCCTGGTAAACCGGCTCCGGCTTGCTCAGAGGTTGATTCGCTATCGCCTGTTCTGCCGCGTATGGCTCAGGCTTGGCGACGCTGCTGCCAAGGGCCTCCGGCACGCTTTCCAACTGCGGATCGAGATTGTCGCAATCTTCTAGCGTCGAACAATACTCCTTCGATTTCCGGGTCACATATTCGAAAAGCTCGGCATTGCTGACAAGACCGTTGCCATTCGCATCAGATTCCTTTGGTGCGTAGCCGGCTATATAAGCGGAAGTAAAAACACCGTGCCGGTCGTCGATCGGCAGGCGGGTATCGTCCCAGGCCACCTGATAGGCGGCGGCAGCACTCCAGGCGGTCAGTCCACCCGCCGTCAATTGCGCGGGTTTGTCGACAACGCCGAGGTCGATGCGCAATCCTCGGGTTAGCGGCTGCTTGCCTGCGCGGGCAAACGGACGCGGCAGATAGCGCGCGCCTTTCAGGCCCGATACTGCCTGTGGCGACAACGACCGCGAGATCGTGCCGGAATGGCAGGCATCGATCACCAGCGTCACTGCCCTGCCCTTCAATTTTTCCAATACCGCCTTGAGGTCGTCGTCCAGAATGACGTTCGACCAGTCGTCCTCGCCGGCCTTGATGTCGTAGGTCGAAATGGCCTCGTCCATTCCGTCCTCCTCATCGCCGCTAACATCCTTGACCTGCAGACCATGCCCGGAAAAATAGAGATAGACCCGGTCGCCGGGCACTGTTCCGTTAACCAGCCACTCGTCCATCGAGGATAGCATCGCCTGTCTCGTAGCCTTTTCATCCGTTAGAACCCGGATTGCCTCAGGCTTGAAGCTCAACGTCCCCGTCAGCAGCGCCTGGATTGCCTTCACGTCGTTTTTCGGACCATGCAGGAACATATCCGGAGGCAGGTTTTCGTAGGTGCCGATACCGATCACAAGCGCCCGGTCTTCCGCGTATGCCGCTGCGGTTTGCATGGCCAACGAGGACAGGCACCATAGCCCTGCGGCGGCAATCATGCGGAAAACGGTCATCACAATTTTTCCCGGGTGTAGAGCGGCTGGATCGCCACGCTTGTATCGGTGCCGTCTACGCGCGTTAACAGGAGTTGCAACACGGTCGCCGCATCGACATTCTTGCTGGCCAATGCCGCGCCAATCGCATCAATGGGTTCATTGGTAGCAATCACAATCAGATGGTCCGCGCCAAAAGGTTCAACGACCTGTAGATTGCTGAGCTTGAACTCGACACTTGCCGTGCCTTCAGACTGAACGTCGAGCAGTTGCACTTGGCCGGTATTGGCCAGATTGAACACCACCATGTTCTTGTAGTCTGCTTCCGGCGCATCGAAGGAAATCTTGTCGCCGGCGACATAGATGTCCTTTTGTGGCGTCAAGGACACGGCACCCGGATGCTGGCTCGCCATGAGTTTCAGAAAATCGAGCAGGATGAATTTGTTCACAACAGACTGGATCATCCCGGCATAGATATGCTCGCCCGCAACGTCACCATTCGGTGTGTAAAAGATGCCGCTGGCCGCATCCCAACGATAAGGCACGCCCGTTCCACCGGTATTGTCCGGTACGGCATCAGTCGCTTCGACGGACAGTGCCAGTTTGCCATCCCAGCCCATCTCACGAACGGATTTATAGGTCTTTTTTACTGCCGGCTCGGTGGTGACGGCCACACTCCGGGTCAGTGGCATGACCACCTCGTCTTCCGAACGCGGCAACTGCGGTGTAAAGTTCGGAACCTGAAGTGCCTCTGACTGGGTTTTCACATTGGCAAAGACATAATCCTCCAGCTCCACCCGAGACAGACGGCCATCGCCGTTGCGATCCGCCGATCCCTCCACGGCACGGGCAAAACTCCAGCTCAACGCACCGCGCGGCTCGCCGTCAATGATCACTTCGGGTGACGGCTGGCTCTCCAGAGAAGCGGCAAGCACCGTCACGTTGCGGAACTGTGCCTCTTTCACTCCGGCACCGGACACCGCCTCTTGTGACGGCGGTTTGAGTTTTACGGTGACAGCCTGGGCAAGACGAGTCTTGCCGGAAAAGGATCTGCTCATGCCGCCGGAATGGCAGCTGTCGGAAACGAAAAGCACCTGCACCCCCTTTGCCTCGGCCTCGGAAAACCAGGCATTCAGCTCGTTATCGACGATGATTTCGTGATCGGTCTCTTCAGCGCGGCTTCGGTCGAAACCCGGTAGCTGCAGAAACTCATCAAGCCCATCGGCCTCATCACCGGCAACAAGCTCCGGCATCTGCGCACCGTGCCCGGCATAGGTGAAGATGATCGTGTCGCCCTTCCCCGCACTGCCGACCAAATCGATCCAGGCCGCGCGAATATCGTCCTTGCGGGCGGCGGCATCGAAAAACGCCGTTATCCGATCGACCCCCGCCCGCCGCAAGGCACCTTCCACATCCTTGGCGTCCTTGACGGCCCCATCCAGGCTCACCTCGTAGGGATAGGCGTCGATGCCGACCACCAAAGCATAGGTCTTTGCCGATGCGGCACCGATGGGCGCTGCGGAAAGCACGAGAGCGAAAACCAGACGGCGCAACATCACTCAGTTCTCCACATCGACTTCGACACGCCGGTTCATCTGGTTGAGCGTCTCCTCGTCATAGGCGCTGGCGTCATCCGCCTTGAACGGCTCGTCTTCGCCCTTGCCGAACGTTGTCCACTGCCCGGCATAGCCTTCTGCGACAAGGTACTGGGCTAAGGCCTCGGCACGCTCCAGTGAAAGCACCCGATTGGCCTCAGCCGTGCCAACCGGATCCGTATGGCCGATCAGGGTAATCGCCTTGGGTTTGACCGATTTCAGGCACTCGGACAGATCCTTGGCCGAGATCAGTCCCTCCTGGGTGAACTCGGCCGTGCCGAAGACGTAGCGCACCGGCGTCGATTTCTTTTTCAGCGACACGCCACGATAGCTGATCTTGCAGGCGCCGCGCATGGCGAGCTTGATCGGTTTGGGTGCCGCAAGCCGCATCTCTGTCGCCATATGATCCAGACGAACGATATAGGCGTCATCCGGTGCCATCCACTGCGGCGTCAGCATCTCGTTGGCGGCATCCTCCAGCGCCAGCTGATAGTAGCGTGCGGCCGCCTCATAATCCCGCCGGTCGCGGTTGATATCGCCGAGTGCGTCAAAAACCTGCCAGGGCGCTGAACTACTGGTGCGGATCGTCTCGAGTTCCTCCTCGAAATCTACCAGATTGGCACCTTGTCCAACAGCGCCGACTATCCGGTTGAAGGATGCGAGCGTCGCCACACGGTTGATCATCGCCTTGTCGTCCACCGTGCAGCCCGGCTTCGGCCTGCCAGCGATCTGTTTCGCCAGCGCCTCGTTTCCGGCATTGGTGGCCTCGGCAACCTGCGTCAGGGCATCACACGCTGCGGACGCCGTCCCGGCGGCGAAAAATGCCAGCAGCGATACGCCAACCAAAACCTTCAATGTCATCACGCGCCTTCCCATGCCATTCCAAAATACCGCGCGAACCTGCCGGCCGCCACGTCGCGGCCGGCATGTTCCTTATTGCCTGATCTCGAATGTCACCACTTGCAGGCCGCTCGCGCCTTTGTCATCCTCAGCCTTCTTGGCAAGGTTGATCGCCAGTCCGCGCGTCGGCGGTAGATGCGACTGCGCCACCAGCTGCCGTGCCCGCTCGACCGAGAGCTTCTGGTCACCCAGCCCGCCTTCGCGGCAATAGGCAATCATGGTTTCGGCCGGTGCCGGTGTATCGAACGTCAGATTGCCGGTGCCCGGCTGCGGGATCTGCCGTTTTTCGCCCGCCTGCAGCGTTGTGTTGCCGATCATTTCATCCGGTATGACTTCGACGTTGCCGGTTTCCTCCACATAAAGGATCTGCAGCTCGCAGGCCTTGTTGGAACTCAGCTCGAAAGACAGCTGGTCGCCGACCTTCGCGGTGGTCGTTGCGACATGCAGTGCCAGTTCGAGCTTGTTATAGTCGGCGGGCTGCTCCTGGCGATAGGCAGGGGTTGCGGCAGCGACCGTCTCCGGCTTGACGTAATCCTGCTGCGCCGTCTGACCCGCCACATCCTGGCTCTGGCTTAGCACGGCTACATGGACGGTGGTCGTATCGAGCGGCTTCAACTGCATCAATGGATACAGCAGCAGCGGAAACTGCTGTTCGACTTCCGCCCGCGGGATCGTTGCTCCGGCTTCCAGTGTCGTGACCCAGTCGATGCCAAGCCGCAGGGTATCGACATCTTCCACCCGCTTGATCGCCGAGGAAAGTTCGGCCGGGGTCATGTCGAATTCGGCGGCCAGCGCATCGAAATCGAGTTCATCCTCATACTTGTCGCCAAAATATGTGACGAGTTCGGCATTGCCCGGCGCCTGCATGCTCTGGGCGCTGCCATCCGGTGTCGGCTCGGTCACTCCAAGCTTGACCAGCGCTTCGACGAAACGCTGCCGGTCCTTGTTGTAGGCGGCATCAAGCTCTTCCTGAGGCACATACATATCGAGCAGGATGGCCTGCTGATCCTTGTTGAACAGCGTCGACGTCTGGATATGTTCGCGCAACTGGTCGCGTTTCGACAGGATGCCGTTGGCGTGGCAGTCGAAGCACGAGCGGGCATTGATGATCTCGACACCTTTGCCGATGGGCCGCTTGCGGAAGGAAACGATCGTGGTTGGACCGACATCCAGCTGTTTGCCTGCCGACGTCGACAGGTAATAGCCTTGCAATCCATTCGGCAGCGAGAAGATCATTTCGCCGCCATCATGTTCGAAAGCTGTCAGCCCGCCGTCGAACGGCTCCAGTTCCTTCGGACCTTGCGGGAAACGCTTCAGCACCTGGCGGCCAACGTCGCCGCCAAAATCATAGGATTTCCAGTAGTAACCGCCGAACGGCATCTCATGACGCTCAAGCATGCGGTTATGATCGGAGACACCGGACGAGCCGTCAGCAAACCCCGCACGCAGCACCTGGCGGCGGCGGATATTCTCATCCACGTTGATCTGGAACCGCTGTTCAAGCTCGCGAATGTGCGTCGGCAGCTTCATCAGCTGGTTGTAGATCTTCGGCTTGGCCGCATTGGCCATGAACCAGTCGATGCGCATGATCGGCAGGACGGTGTCGGTCTGCTTGGTCAGCGCCAGAAGCGACGCATCACTGCCGGGATCGACACCGTAGAAATATTGCGAGATCAGGAAATTGTAGTCGTCCGCCGACCATTGCAGGTCACGCAGGTCGACCCGGACCATCAGTCCGTTGGTGCCTTCGACCTCCTGTGGCAAGACCAGTTTCGGACCATAGGAGAGCGAGTTCAACAGTTTCTTGAAGCCGCCAGCCAAAACGTCCATGCGCTTCATGAAGGTCTTGTCCTCCTCGCAGCCCATCATGCCGTTGTACTGGTTGCGGTAGGAGAAGTAGCGCATGTATTGCCGGTCGAGATCGTTGACCTTGGAAATATCCTTCAGCCCAGCCTCGACGAAGTCGCGATAGGACAGCATAGGCCGCGTGCGTTGCGGTTTACTGGCCGCCGTCTGCGGCAGGTCCGATTGCTTGAGCGAATTGATCCAGTCCTCGAGGCTCTTGACCTCCTCGGCGGTTGGACGTTTGCCAAGCGGCATGCGGCCGCTGGTGACCGAGGTGAACAGACGGGATTTGGCGGCATCACCCGGAACAACGAAGGCGGCGTCAGCTGCGATGGTGTGGAGGTCGCCGGCCGGATAGGAGCCTTGCGAGCTTTCGCCTGGGCCGTGGCAATTGCGGCAATATTTGCCGATGAAGGCATCGGCCTGGGTTGCCAGACCCGCATTATCACCGGCAAGAGCGGATGCCGGCGTGCTTTCCTTGCAGACAGCCGTTGCCGATTGCGCCACTGGCTGCGGCGGTTTGACCTCACGGTCGGACAGGAAGGCGTAAATCGCCGTGCGGTCCTTTTCGGTCAGCGCCGACAGTCCGTGAGCGATCTCGCGCATCACCGGATCGGTCAAAGGTGCACCGGACAGCTTTTTGCCTTCGTCGATCAGACCGACGGTAAACACCTCCGGCGAAGCAAGGCCCGCCATCCGCGCCTTGGAGATATCTGGAGCGACCGCACCCGTCAGGCCCTTTTCGCCGGTATAGGCGTTTTCCATATCGAGGCCATAGGTGGTGGTGCGCGGCGTGTGGCAATCGCCGCACCCGCCGACGTTTTCGACGAGATAGCGCCCGCGCTCCATCTGCGTTTCTTCACGTGACTGATATTCCGGCACATCGAAATGGCTGCGTTTCCAGAGCGTAATCGTCGTTTGGCGGCTATAGGGGAATGCAATCTCATGTTCTTTCGACACGGCATCCGAGGCAATCAGCGTGTCGATATAGGCCTTGATATCGAGCACGTCTTCCGGCTTCATACCGCCATAGGCGGTATAAGGCATGACCGGATAGAGATTGTCGCCTTCGCGATCGATCCCTTGCATCACTGCATTGAGAAACTGGGCATTGGTCCAGCCGCCGATACCATTGGCATGGGATGAAATATTCGGCGCATAGAACTTGCCGATCGCCGTATCCATCTCCAGACCGCCGGACAGGATCTCGGCACTCCTGCCGGATCCATGGCAGGCACCGCAGCCGGAAGCGTTGAACAGATATTTGCCGTTGTCAGTATTCGCCTTGTAGGTCGTGTAGGCGTCGTCAGCAAAGGCATCGCGGGCCGATGCAGCGCCCGGACACTGGGTCAATGCCAGCACTGTCGCCACTATTGCTAGAATAGAGCGCGGCAGGCGCAGTCCAGGGATCATTTTCCCGGACAATTGATCGAACATGCGCATGGCTTGTTCTCCTTGCTTTCTCAAACGACAAAAGGCGATGCCTTATCGGAACTCGAACTGCTCGAACTCAACCCGTCTGGGTTTCTTGCCGAGGTCCTTCAGTCCTTTTTCAATAGCTTTCCGTAGCAATGGCGGTCCACAGAACCAAAGGTCCGCGCCCGCCGGATCGACGACGCTCGATGCCGCAAGCTTTGCCGCGTCGAGCCGTCCATCGATTTTGGAATCGTGCAAAGTAAAACTGAAATTCGATAGTTTTTCCGCCTGCGTTTCGAACGTATCGAGGCCGATCGCCTCGCTTCGATCACGCACGCAATAGACCATGTGAATATCCTGGCCTTCATCCCCCTTTAGGCGCCCCGCCATCGCCAGGAACGGCGTAACACCAATGCCACCGGCGAGCCATATCTGTTTCTTGCCGCCACGGCGATGGTTGAAATGGCCATAGCCGCCCTCCAGTTTGAGGCGATCACCGACGGCGATACCTTCGCGCAGGGCCTTGGTGTAATCACCCAGCGGCTTGATAGCGAAACGGACGACGCCATCGTCATCCATGCCGGCAATCGTGAAGGGATGCGGTTCGCGCAGGCCCGGCTTGTTGACCCGGAAAAACCCGAACTGGCCGGGCTTTGCGCGCAGTGGACTCCGTGTTGGCCGGGCGGAAATGATCGTCGCGCCTTCATGGCGCGTCACGTCGAAGACTTCGTAGGTCCGGGTGCGCAGCCAGGGGAAAAGCTGCGTGTAGATGTAGCTCCCCGTGCCGATCATCGCAAAGATATTGAGATAGGTCGCCAGCATGGCCGTGCCGTCATAGGGCCGCTTGATGAAGGTTTGGTGGAACGCGACCATGATGAACAGCAAACCGATGAAACGGTGCGTCAGCCGCCAGAAATGATACGGTATCTCGATCTTCGTCTTCGGAATGATCTTGATCATACTGAGAACCAGCAGAACCACCAGCGCATAGAAAGCATATTCCCCAGCCTGAGCCGCCAGCTTGTTCAGCCCGCCGGTCAGCGACAGGCCTTTAAAATCCGGGGTGATGACATAGTGCACGAGGATCAAGATAAGCACCGTGATACCGACCCGCCGGTGCATCTGGTAAATCCGGTCCAGTCCGCCGAAAAGGCGCTCGACCAACGGCGGGCGGGTTGCCATGAACAGGGCCAGCGCCATTCCGGTAAAGGCCATGGAGGATGCCATCAGTGAAAACGTGGTGCCCGCGTTGGTGTGACTGACCGCAGGGACGGCCAAGAGCCCCGCAAATCCTATCAACGACCAGACAAGAACAGCACCCATGCTCACGCGAAATCCCCACCGTTCCGCAGCAGCGGAGCCCCAAAGGCAAGACTGGCAAGGCGCTCCGGCTTCGTCAACTGCTATTGTAGAACATACGATTTTGCAGCGGACTTTATTCGCGGACATCCAAGCTTCTGTGTTTGCTGGCAATTTCCGTTGTGGGCGCAGACCGGCCAAACAGACAATTCACAGCTACTGAAATCCACATCAGACAACCCTTTAGTGCCTCCTTCAGCAAAAAGGCGTAGCTTGTGCTCCACCTGAAGGAGTAACGGGTTTGCGAGACTCACAAACCGCTCTGCGGTGAAACAAAAAAGGCGGCCCGAAAGCCGCCTCTCCTATTCCGCGTTTCTAAGGTTATCAGCCAACGAATGCACGTTCGATGACGAATTCGCCCGGCTTGTTGTTGGCACCTTCGTGCAAACCGGCGGCTTCGAGGATCTCCTTGGTTTCTTTCAGCATCTCGGTCGAGCCGCAGATCATGCCGCGATCGACCGCGGGATCGAAAGCCGGGAGGCTAAGGTCGGAGAACATCTTGCCGTCGCGCATCAGGTTGGTGATGCGGCCCTTGAACGGATAATCTTCGCGGGTGACGGTCGCATAGTGACGCAGCTTGTCGCCGACCAGCTCGGCCAGGAATTCGTGATTGCGGATTTCCTCGATCAGATCGAAGCCGTATTTCAGCTCGGCGACGTCCCGGGTTGTGTGGGTGAGGATGACTTCTTCAAACTTCTCGAACGTTTCCGGATCGCGGATCAGGCTTGCAAACGGTGCGATGCCGGTTCCGGTCGAAAACATGTAAAGACGCTTGCCGGGCGTCAGTGCGTCAAGCACCAGCGTGCCGGTCGGCTTCTTGCGCATCAGCACCTGGTCGCCTGGCTTGATACCCTGCAGATGCGATGTCAGCGGCCCGTCCGGAACCTTGATCGAGAAGAATTCAAGCTCATCGTCCCAGGCAGGGCTGGCGATCGAATAAGCGCGGTAGATCGGCTTGCCATCAACCATCAGGCCAATCATGGCGAATTCGCCCGAGCGGAAACGAAACTCGGTCGGACGCGTCATGCGGAAGCTGAACAGCCGGTCCGTATAATGCGTGACCTTCGTCACCGTTTCAGCGAACACGCCAGCGGGTACGGTTGCGGCAAATTCTTCGATCTTGGCAGGAGCATTCATTGCGGCGTCAGGTCCTGTAATGATGAGTAACTCTTTCAGGTATCAGCGGATATTCCAAAAGGCGCTGATTTGGAAGCAATTCCGTTCCAATTATAGCGCCTTTTGCAGATTGATGCGTGCTTCAGTATGTCGCGGTCTCAGGAAACCCGGCGCCAGCTGTAGGATTTCGCGTCAGTCGATGGTTTGGCGGTCGGCTGGTAATGATTGTCGATCCCCGGCAGCCGCCCTTCGGACAGGCGCTTCAGAGCCGTTTCGTTGCTGACGGCAAAGCTATCGACGCCACAGCGCAGCATCAGCGGCACCTGGTCGATCAACACGTCGCCGACCGCACGGATTTCCTTGCCATAACCAAGACGAACGCGCAGCAGCGACGCATGGCTGAACGCCCGGCCATCGTTGAAGGCGGGGAAAGCCACCGCAATCAGCGACACCTGCTCCAGATACGGCTGCAGCCGCGTCACATCGTCAGCCGGATTGACCAAAACACCTAGCCCGCTGTCACCGGACGATGCCTTTTCAAGGAAGGCATCGATCCCGAGAATGGCTTTTTCGTTGGAGCCAGCTTTGGTTTCCTCACTTTCGACAACCCAGGGATCGTCGGTCACGAAGCCGGTTTCTTTCCAGATCTTTGTCATATGCTTGTCCTTGAACCTCAGGCCGCTTCCTGCGCATTACCACCGTAGAGCGCGTCCTTGAAGGGCTGTGGCCCGACCCGGCGATAGGCATCGAGGAAGATTTCCGAGGCATCGTTGCGAAGCCCGAGATAGACGTTCACGATTGTTTCGATAGCATCCGTGACCTTTTCAGGCTCGAAGCCGCGGCCGATGATCTCACCGATCGAGGTGTTCTCGTCGCCGGAACCGCCGAGCGTGATCTGGTAGAGCTCGGCGCCCTTCTTTTCCACGCCCAAAAGGCCGATATGGCCGACATGGTGGTGGCCGCAGGCATTGATACAGCCGGAAATCTTGATCTTCAGCTCGCCGATCTCCGCCTGCCGGTCAGGATCGCCAAACCGCATGGAGATTTCCTGCGACAGCGGGATCGAGCGCGCATTGGCGAGCGCGCAATAGTCCAAGCCGGGACAGGCAATGATATCCGTGATCAGACCGGCATTGGCCGTTGCCAAACCGATCGAAACAAGACCGCGATAGAGTGCCTCCAGATCGGCAAGTGCTACATGCGGCAGGATGATGTTCTGTTCATGGCTGATGCGGATTTCGTCGAAGGCATATTCTTCGGCCAGATCGGCGATCGCATCCATCTGGCTGTCGCTGGCATCGCCCGGAATGCCGCCGATCGGTTTCAGCGACACGGTCACCATGCCATAGTCCGGATGCTTGTGCGGCTGGACGTTCTGCTGCACCCAGCGGGCAAAATCCGGATCGGCTTTCTTCCAGCCCGCCAGACTGGCCCAGCCTTCCGGACGATCGGCAAGCGGCGGCAGCTCGAAATAGGTGGTGATGGCCTGGATGTCGGCTTCCGGCAGCTTCAGCTCGGTGTTCTTCAACTGCAGGAATTCCTGCTCGACCTGGCCGGTCAGAACCTCGGTTCCGGTTTCGTGCACGAGGATCTTGATGCGCGCCTTGTACTTGTTGTCGCGGCGGCCATGCAGGTTGTAAACGCGCATGATTGCCGTCGTGTAGGACAACAGGTCCTCTTCCGGCAGAAAGTCGCGGATCTTCTTGGCAATCATTGGCGTGCGTCCCTGCCCGCCGCCGACATAGACGGCAAAGCCGATTTGGCCCTTGTCGTTCTTCTTCAGATGCAGACCGATATCATGCACCTGAATGGCTGCACGGTCACGCTCGGCGCCGGTGACGGCGATCTTGAACTTGCGCGGTAGGAAGGAAAATTCCGGATGAACCGACGACCACTGACGCAAAATTTCGGCATAGGGACGCGGGTCAGCAACTTCATCGGCAGCGGCACCCGCGAAATGGTCAGCCGTCACGTTACGAATACAGTTGCCCGAGGTCTGGATGGCGTGCATCTCGACTGAGGCGAGTTCTGCCAGAATATCCGGCGTCTCGGAAAGTTTTGGCCAGTTGTACTGGATGTTCTGACGCGTGGTGAAATGCCCGTAGCCGCGATCGTATTTGCGAGCGATATGGGCGAGCATGCGCATCTGGTTGCTGTTCAGCGTGCCATAGGGGATCGCAACGCGCAGCATATAGGCGTGAAGCTGCAGATAGACGCCGTTCATCAGCCGCAGCGGCTTGAAGGCATCTTCGGCAAGCTCACCAGAGAGGCGGCGTGTTACCTGATCGCGAAACTGCGCGACGCGGTCTGCAACAAAGGCATGGTCGAATTCGTCGTAACGGTACATCGGTCTTGTCTTCCTTAAGCCGCGTGCACGGGGCCGGTCAGGCCCTTGTATCCTGGCGCATAATCGATTGTCGGGCCTTCGGCACGAACGCGCTCGCGCATACGCAAGGGCCGCAGAATGCCTGCCACTTCTTCAATATCAATGACATTCACGTCAACCACCTTGTTGTCGGCGAACGCCGCCTTGCCAGTTGCTTCCAGAGCGGTGACAGCTTCGGCATGGCGGGCGACAAACGCATCCTGCAGCGATTCCACCCAATTGCCCGAGGCATCGAGCCAGACGGAGATGCCGTCAGACAGGCGGTTTGCGGTCAATACCTTGTCGGCCATGTCAGTTCCTCACTTCATCAGTCTGTTTGTGCGTCGCCACGGTCCTGGCGACGGTATTCTTAAGCGACTGCCCCTTCACCAACGGCTCGGAACGCTCAAAATTCGCACCTGCAACCGCGTCGCCGATGATCACCATAACCGGACCATCGAGTTCGTCGCGATATTGCAGGTCCGGCAGGTCCTTCAGCGTCCCGTGCAGCAGCTTGCGCTCCGCGCGGCTGGCATTTTCAATCACCGCAACCGTGGTTTCCGCCGGTAAGCCCGCTTCGATCAGGCGCGCGGCCACGGAAGCCGCAACCGTGCGGCCCATATAGACGGCAATGGTCGCGCCGGAAATGGCGAGACGAGCCCAATCCGGCAAGACATCACCGGTCAGGTCATGGCCGGTGGTAAAGATCAACGACGAGGCGACACCACGCAGCGTCAGCGGCAATTCAAAATCGGCTGCCGCCGCAAAGGCCGAGGTGATGCCGGGCACGATCTCGTAGGTGACGCCGGCTTCGCGCAATGCGGCCATTTCCTCGCCAGCGCGGCCATAGACCAGCGGATCGCCGGACTTCAACCGCACGACACGCTTGCCGTCCTGTCCGAGACGCACCAGCAGCTGGTTGATCTCATGCTGCGACTTCGAATGACAGCCCTTGCGCTTGCCGACCGACAGGCGCTCAGCATCGCGACGGCCCATATCGACAATTGCCTGCGGCACCAGCGCGTCATAGACGATCACGTCGGCTTCCATCATCACGCGCTGCGCACGCAAGGTCAAAAGGTCTACAGCGCCTGGACCGGCGCCAACCAGCCAGACATGGCCGGGAACACGGTCAACGGATTGCAGCAACCGGGAAGCTTCGCGGCGGGCTTCGGCGACATTGCCAAGCGACACCTGATCAGCCACCGGACCGGAAAAGAAGCGGCGCCAGAAAACACGGCGGGAAACGCCCCGCGGCAGAACGCGGTCGGCTGCATCACGATACGCCTGCGCCAGCGAGGCGAGCGCGCCAAGCGACGGCGAAAGAAGCTGGTCAATCTGCGCGCGGATCATCTGGGCCAGCACCGGGCCAGCCCCCTCCGTGCCGATGGCAACAGCAACGGGCGCACGGTTGACCAGTGCCGGTGTCAGGAAATCACAGAATTCGGGTTGATCAACCGCATTGGCCGGGATTTTTTGCGCGCGGGCAGCAGCAACAATCAAGCGGTCCTGCGCGGCATCGCCGGTTGCGGCAAACACCAGCGTTGCACCATCAACCTGGTTCACTTCGAAATGCTTCCGCACGAGCTCGATGGCGTTGACGGACAGGAACGCGGCAAAGTCAGCTTCCGGCGCATCCGCATAGGCAACGATCCGCGCCTGCGTGTTCAGCAACAGCCGAACCTTGGCAAATGCCTCATCACCATTGCCGAAAACCGCCACGCATTTCTGCGCAACGCGGAAGAAGGCCGGAAAGACGGTCAGTTGCTCGGTCATAGCGCGGGATTCTGATCCTGTTACAGGTTCTGCGGAATATCTCTTTTATACAGCTGAAATTGAAGAAACAGAAATTCCGATGCCTTTGCGAGTGGATATTCTTTTGCTCGACTCCAGCACAATTTGAGCAAATATCTCCGGCCGGGCCGCGCGGCAACAGTCTGCCGCAACGGCCATCTGGCATTGCCTATTCCAGCCGATATCCGTTAAATGCCACCATTATCATAGACCGGAGCCATGCGCTGATGAACAATTCCGACCTTGCAGACCGCCTGTTGACCGTCATTGAAGCGGACATCCTTCCCTTGACGGAAAAAGGCGTGGCCGCCGGCAACAAGGTTTTCGGTGCGGCGATCCTGCGCAAATCGGACCTGTCGCTGGTGATTGCCGAAACCAACAACGAGACGGAAAACCCGCTCTGGCATGGCGAGGTGCATGCGCTGAAGCGCTTCTACGAGCGCGCGGAAAAGCCGGATACCAAGGACCTGATCTTCCTCTCCACCCACGAGCCCTGCTCGATGTGTCTCTCGGCGATTACCTGGGCGGGTTTCGACAATTTCTACTATTTCTTCAGCCACGAGGATTCGCGTGACGCCTTCTCGATCCCGCACGATCTGAAAATCCTCAAAGAAGTTTTCCGGCTCGATCCCGGCGGCTACGCCAAGACCAACGCCTTCTGGCGCTCGTCCTCGATCGCTGATCTGGTGGCGACTTCGAATGAAGCCGGCAAGCCAGCACTACGGGCACAGGACCAGCGCATCCGCGCAAGATATCAATCGCTGTCGGATGCCTACCAGTCCGGCAAGGACGATAACGCCATTCCGCTGAATTGACCCCCATGCAGTCCTCCAAGGATATCACCCGCCTGCTCGACATCATGGAAGCCCTGCGGAAGCCCGAAACCGGCTGCCCCTGGGACATCGTCCAGACCTTCGAGACCATCAAGCCCTATACGCTGGAAGAAGCCTATGAGGTCGCCGACGCCATCGAGCGCGCCGATATGGACGATCTCTGCGACGAGCTCGGCGATCTGCTGCTGCAGGTGGTTTTTCACGCCCGCATGGCCGAGGAAGCCGGCGATTTTTCGTTCGGTGACGTGGTCGACGCCATCACCCGGAAAATGATCCGCCGTCATCCGCATGTTTTTGCGCGCTCCGATGCGGATACGCCGCAGGCAGTGAAATTGCAGTGGGATGAAATCAAACAGGCGGAGAAAACCGAGCGCCGCGAGCGACGGGCCAAGCGCGGCTTGCCCGAAGATGCCGACAAAGGCCATCTCGGTTCCGTCCAGCGCAGTTTCCCCGCACTTGTCGAAGCATTGAAACTACAGGAACGGGCAGCCAAAGTCGGCTTCGACTGGTCCTCGCCAGAGCCCATCCTCGACAAGATCGAGGAAGAGATCGCCGAACTGCGCGAGGCTTTGGCGTCGAATGACAAGGCAAAGGTGGCGGACGAACTCGGCGACCTGATCTTCGCTATTGTCAACATCGGCCGCCATGTCGGCACTGACCCGGAAATGGCGCTGCGTGGCACCAACACCAAATTCCGGCGCCGTTTTTCGCATATCGAGACCGAGTTGAATGCCAACGGCGAAAATCTCGAAGAGGCAACGTTGGAGCGAATGGAAGACCTCTGGCAGGCGGCCAAAGCGATCGAAAGGCGGCTGAAATAGCGCATTGCGTACGCTGACGTAACGGCATGCCGTAACGTCAGCGTTATTTTTAAGGCCTACCAGTCCTGTGCAGCTGCCTTAGGGCTATTGCCAAGGCGCCGGTCGAGTTCTTCCGATTCGCTGGGTGTCATGCGCAGATCGAGACTGACGGAACCGTCTTCCAGATCTTCTCTGCCATCGACCATCGTGTGCTCGTAGACCCATGACAGCAATTGCAGCTTGTTGGCCGGCAGGACGACATTGCATTCCATCAGGACGCCAGACAGGCGCTTGTTGATTTCACCAAGCAGGTGATCGACACCCTCGCCTGTCACCGCCGAAACGGCAACGGTGTTGTCGCTGTTCTCGGCTTTCTGGATGAGGCTCTCACGGGCCTCTTCATCCAGCAGATCGATCTTGTTCCAGATTTCGATGATGCGTTCCGAGCGCGCCTTCTCATCGATACCGAGATCGTCGAGAATGCGCAGGACGTCCTGCGCCTGTACCTGATTGTCCGGATCGGCGAGATCGCGCACATGCAGGATCAGATCGGCTTCCAGTACCTCCTCCAGCGTCGCCCGGAAGGCGGCGACCAGATGGGTCGGCAGGTCGGAAATGAAGCCGACAGTGTCGGACAGCATGACCATGCGGCCGTGTGGCAGTTTCATCCGGCGCAGCGTCGGGTCGAGCGTCGCAAAGAGCATGTCTTCGGCGAGAACGCCCGCACCGGTGATCCGGTTGAACAGCGTCGATTTTCCGGCATTGGTGTAGCCGACAAGTGCCACGATCGGATGCGGCACCTTCTTGCGCTTGGCGCGATGAAGCTGGCGGGTGCGACGTACCTGCTCCAGCTCTTTCTCGAGCTTGACGATCTTTTCCTGCAGCAAACGGCGGTCGGCTTCGATCTGGGTTTCACCCGGACCACCCATGAAGCCCGCACCACCGCGCTGGCGCTCCAAGTGGGTCCAGCTGCGAACCAGACGGCCCTTCTGATAGTTCAGATGGGCAAGCTCGACCTGCAGCGTGCCTTCCTTGGTGGACGCGCGACGGCCGAAGATTTCCAAGATGAGACCGGTCCGGTCGATGACCTTGCAGTTCCATTCTTTTTCCAGATTACGCTGCTGTACCGGGGTGAGCGGGTGATCGATAATGACGAGGCCGGCATTATGCTCGCTGAGCAAATGGCCGATCTCCTCGATCTTTCCGCTTCCAAGCAGCGTGCCCGGCTTTGGCTGGGCGACGGGCACGATCATACCGTGCACGACTTCGAGATCGATGGCGAGCGCAAGCCCGATCGTCTCTTCCAGCCGGCTTTCATCGGTGCGCGTCGAGGTCGCGGCAATGATATCCGCATTCTGTCTGCCGGTCTTTTTCAGGACCGGGACGATGACGACAGCGCGCATGTCATCGCGAAGCTTTTCAAGCTCCGGGATGATCGACGCCGATTTTGTATCACGTTTGGTAATGTGTCTTGTATCCCGTCAGGATGCGGATTCTTCGCTCTCGAACATCTGCATCGGCTGGCCCGGCATGATTGTCGAGATTGCGTGCTTGTATACGAGCTGGGAATGCCCGTCACGCCGCAAAAGCACACAGAAATTGTCAAAAGACGTGACAACGCCCGTCAGTTTCACACCATTGATAAGAAATATCGTCAGAGATATCTTCTGCTTGCGGACGGTGTTGAGAAAAAGATCCTGCAAGTTCTGAGAACGTTCCGCCATAGCGCCGCTACTTTCTTATTTTCCGGTCCGATTTAACCGGTTGATTATACGATCTGAATAGCCCGAACGCTGAAAAAAACTCGTCTTAATAGCGTCCCCCCGGATTTGGTATCAAATCGCGGTCTTTTCCGCAATGTCGAAAAAGGCTTCACGAATTTTCTGTGACACACTGCCCGGATGGCCGTTGGCGATGGTTTTACCGTTAACGGCAACGACTGGAAAACAAATACTCGTGGCAGCTGTGATGAAAACCTCACGCGCTTCCAGCATGTCCTCGACCGAAAAAGCCTGTTCGACAATCTCCAGCCCGATCGCGGCAGTGACATCCTTCAGCGTCGTGCGGGTGATCCCGCGCAGGATGCCATGCTCGGCGTGGCGCGTGCGCAGCCGGCCTGACTTATCGACGATCCAGACATTGGTTGCGGCACCCTCCCTCACCGTACCATCCGGATCGATAAAGATCGCCTCCTGAGCGCCCACGTCCTTGGCAGCCTGGCGCGCCAGCACGTTCGGCAACAAACCGACGGACTTGATGTCGACGCGGTCCCAGCGATTTTCCGGAACGGTAATGGCGCTGATCCCCAGGGCATTCTTCCTGGCAATCACCGACGCATCGGTACGCTTGGCCGTGACAACGATGGTCGACGGCGTATCCCTTGCTGGAAAGACGTGATCCCGCCGCGCCGCGCCGCGCGTCACCTGCAGGTAGAACAAGCCGTTCTTTACCCGGTTGCGGCGCACGACCTCGCGAATGACGACGATGAGTGCTGCCCGCGTCATCGGCCACGCGATCCGCAGTTCACTCAGCGAGCGGTCCAGCCTGTCGAGATGGCGGGTGAGATCAACGATGAAACCGTGACGGATCTCGCAGACCTCATAGACGCCATCGGCGAACTGGAAGCCGCGATCCTCGATATGAACAGTAGCTTCGGTATGCTGCTGGTAGGCACCGTTGACATAGGCAATGCGCGACATGGATGACCTGTCTCAGAAAGATAAAATTCGGGTTTTCAGACCCCAAGCGACTTCAGTTTGCGATGTAGCGCCGAACGCTCCATGCCGACAAACTCCGCCGTACGGGAAATATTGCCGCCGAAACGATTGATCTGGGCGATCAGATAATCCCGCTCGAACATTTCGCGCGCTTCACGCAGCGGCAGCGTCATGATGTGATGATCGCCCTGCGTCGAAATCTTCGGCAGGCTGTCGCCGACCTCGCTCGGCAACATATCGGCAGAGATGGCCGTATCGGGACCATCGCTGCGGGCCAGAATCATCAGCCGTTCGATATTGTTGCGCAGCTGCCGGATATTGCCTGGCCAGTCATGCGATTGCAGCACGGCCAGAGCGTCATCGCCGATCTTGCGTGTACGGATACCCGCCTGCTCGCTGATCTGGCGCATGAATATATCGACCAGAAACGGAATGTCCTCACGCCGTTCGGCCAGCGGCGGCACACGAACTGGAATAACGGCCAGCCGGTGGTAGAGATCTTCGCGAAAAGCGCCTTCGGCGATCTGGGTTTCGAGATTGTAGGCGGTCGAGGAAATGATGCGGACATCGACCTTGACGCGCTTGGAGCCACCGACCCGCTCAAACTGCTGGTCGACCAGCACCCGCAGAATCTTGTTCTGTGTCTCGCGCGGCATCTCGCCGACTTCGTCGAGATAGAGCATACCGCCATGGGCCTCTTCGAGCGCGCCGGTCTTGCGCGGCTGGCCCGGTGTTCCCTCTGTGCCGAACAACGCCATTTCCATGCGATCTGGCGTGATCGCCGCCGCATTCAGCGCCACGAAAGGACCTGCAGCCCGCGACGACTTGCGGTGGATCATCCGGGCGACCAATTCCTTGCCGGAGCCGGACGGACCATGGATCATGATGCGGCTGTTGGTCGGTGCAACCTTCTCGATGGTCTGGCGCAACTGGGAAACGGCAACAGACGTGCCGATCAGTTCGACAGGATCGCCGGAGCGTTTCTTGAGCTCGGACACCTCCTTCTTCAGCTTGGAGTTTTCCAGCGCCCGCTCAGCAATGAGAATCAGCCGGTCCGCCTTGAAGGGCTTTTCGATGAAGTCATAGGCACCGCGCCGGATCGCCGAAACGGCGGTCTCGATATTGCCGTGCCCGGAAATCATCACCACCGGCAGATCAGGATAGCGGCTCTTGATCTCGTCAAGCAGTGCCAGACCATCCAGACGGCTGCCTTGCATCCAGATATCGAGGAACACGAGGCGTGGCACGCGATCGCTGATGGCGGCAAGCGCGCTGTCGCTGTCGAACGCGGTGCGGGTTTCATGCCCCTCGTCGGACAGGATACCGGAGACGATTTCGCGAATGTCTTCTTCGTCGTCCACAACCAGAATGTCAGCGGCCATAGGAAGTATCCTTGTCTTGTCTGTCTTCGGTGCCGCTGCTCTGTCCAGCCGGCGGCAAAATAATGCGAATCATCGCGCCCTGACCGCGATCGAAATCGGCGGGAGCATCATGCAGTTCCAATTGTCCGCCGTGGTCTTCGATAATCTTCTTGACGATCGCCAGACCAAGCCCGGTGCCCTTTTCGCGCATCGTCATGTAGGGCTCGAGAATACGATGGCGATTTTCAGTTGGCAGTCCCCGGCCGTTGTCGATGATATCGATAACGTACTGGCCGCTCGTTTCATTCAGCCGAGAGCGCACCATCACCTTGCGATCGCCGCGAACGGCATCGGCCGGCAAGGCCTCGATCGCCTCGACCGCATTCTTGATGATGTTGCCGAAGGCTTGGCCCAGCATGCGGCTATCGAACGTGCCGTCGAGCGGCTCCTCGCCCAGATCACGGATGAAGGTCACATGGGTATTGCCCATTTCGCGCAGGAAGATCGCATCCTTGAGGATATTGCGCAGATCGGCCTTTTCCTTGGTCGGCTTGGGCATGCGGGCAAAACCGGAGAATTCATCGACCATACGGCCGATATCCTCGACCTGACGAACGATGGTGTCGGTACACTGATCGAACACCGCCCGGTCGTCCTGGTTGATCTGCTTGCCATAGCGGCGCTTCAGGCGCTCGGCCGACAACTGGATCGGCGTCAGCGGATTCTTGATCTCATGGGCGATGCGTCGCGCAACGTCAGCCCAGGCGGTTGAACGCTGGGCGATGACGAGATCGGTGATATCGTCGACGGTGATGACATAGGAATCCTTGGCTTCGTGCGATTCCTCGCGCGTCACCTGGACGTTCAGCGTCCGCTCCGTACCGCCGCGCATGATGTTGATCTGCTTGCGATAATCGTTGCGATGGCGGCTGGCGGCCTCGTTGAGCACCTGCTCGATTTCCGGCGCCACATCGGCAAGCCTTTCGCCCACAAGTTCCAGCGTGGTGCGCGAGAGGAAATGCTCAGACGATGGATTGGCGATGGTGATGCGCCGGTCGTCCTCGACGCCGATAACAGCCGCCGTCACGCCTGAGAGCACGGCCTCGATGAACCGCCGCCGGTCATCCATCTCGTCCTTCGCCTCAAGAATCTGGTCGCGCTGTGTGCGGATCTCGGCGATCATCTTGTTGAACGTCCGCGACAGGCTGCCGACATCGCCGTCTACCGCATGCACGGGCACGATGACATTGAGATTGCCGCTCGCAACGCTATCGGCAGCGCCGATCAGAAGCCGGATCGGCCGGACGATCCGGTCGGCGACCGCGATGGCAGTCCAGATCGCCGCCAGAAGCACGATCAGTGCGAAACCCAGATAGAGCACTCCGAAGGCCACCTGCAGCGATGTACGGCCAGCCTCGAGATTCTTGTACTCGGCAGTGTTCTCCTCCATCAGCCGCATCGAGCGCATGACTTTTGGATCGACGCTGCGCACGGTATAGAGATAGGCACCCTCGATATTGTCGATCGGGATGATCGCGCCGACGAGGTTGGTGACGCCCGGCGGAATAAGGGTCGGCTGGCCGGAGACGGTGCTGAGCAGCGCGTCCTTCGGAATCGCCGGCAGCGGCCGCTCTGTGGGGATATTGGCCTGAACGATGGGAGACCCGTCGCCCCGCACCAGAAAGGCACCCAGCATGCCGCGTCCGCGGGCCTGCCGCGTCATCAGCTCGATAAAGCCCGTCCGGTCGAGACTGTAGAGTTGCCGGTTGCGCTCCAGGTCATTGGCCATGGAGACAGTCTGGCCCTGCAGATAGCTGGCGTTTTCCAGCATATAGGCCTGCGCCACGTCGAGAGAAGAGCTGACGATCGACTGCGTGCGCAGCGAGAACCAGCGATCGAGGCCGACATCGAGCGTAATGCTGGCAAAGATCGCCACAAGGATTGCGGGTGTGATGGCGACGATCGAAAACAGCGCAACAATGCGCACATGCAGACGGGCGGCCGCCCTTCCACGGCTCCGCGCCTTCAACAGGCGCAGGATCTCGCGGCCGATCAGAAACAACAGCCCGAGCACGAACAGCGCGTTGATCGCTGCAGAGCCGATAATAACGTTGGTTTCCGGCTTGATCGGAGTGAGCCCGAGCAAAACAAGAAGCGATACAATCGCGCAGACCAAGGCCCCGGTCGCCAGCAACAGACCCGGCAACGCAAAGGATGCGCGCCGGTCATGGCCGATTACGGCAACGTCTTCTTTCGCCAGTGGCACAGTCAGCCCTTCGGCCATCAAAAATGCATCCCCGGCCCGCCTCGCTTTCCATCAGAAAGCAGCGGGCGTTTTTACGCGCCTTGGTCAAGAAATGACCGCCATGACCCGATCGTCTCTCTGCTTTCAAACACAGAGAGGCCAGATCCGGCAGGTAACGAGCGGAAAGAATCGCCGTCACCCGTGTGCTTTCTAAGCAACATATTGTGGCGAAAATGCAACGCTTATTGCTACCGAGTCAAGCGCTGCGAGAGCTTCGATAAACCGACACACCAAGTTCGCGGATTTTCTTGCGCAGAGTGTTCCGGTTCAGGCCAAGCAGGTCGGCCGCCTTGATCTGGTTGCCGCGCGTTGCCGTCAGGGCAGCCAATATCAACGGATACTCCATTTCAGCCAGCACGCGATCATAAAGGCCCGCTGGCGGCAGAGCCTCGCCAAAGCCGGCAAAATATTGCCGCATGTTCTCTTCTACGGATTGCGAAATCGACATCGATCCCGAGCGGCTTGACGCTTTCTCGATCGGACTGTCGGGAATGTCGGAGCGTAATTCGGCTTCAATGATTTCGCGGGTGATAACGTCCTGTGGATAAAGTGCGGTCAGGCGCCGCACGACGTTTTCGAGCTCGCGGACATTGCCGGGCCAGGGATGCGCCTTCATCAACTCCAGCGCTTCCTGATCGAAGCGCTTGACATCGAGTCCTTCCTTTTCCGCCTGCTGGACGAAATGACGGACGAGATCGGGGATATCCTCGGCACGATCGCGCAGCGGCGGCAGCCGTAGCGGCACGACATTGAGGCGGTAATAAAGATCCTCGCGGAACAGCCCCTGGTTGATCGATTGCTTCAGATCCTTGTTGGTTGCAGCGACGATACGAACATCGGAGCGGATCGGCGTGCGGCCGCCAACGGTGGTGTATTCACCCTGCTGCAGAACACGCAGCAGGCGCGTCTGCGCATCCATCGGCATATCGCCGATTTCATCGAGAAACAGCGTGCCGCCCTCGGCCTGTTCGAACCGGCCAGTCGAGCGGTTCTGCGCGCCGGTAAAGGCACCTTTCTCATGACCGAACAATTCAGACTCAATGAGATCGCGCGGGATTGCCGCCATATTGATCGCGACAAAGGGCCCGTTGCGGCGCTTGCCGTAATCGTGCAGCGCCTTGGCGACCAGTTCCTTGCCGGTACCGGATTCGCCAGTGATCATCAGCGTCAGATCGGTCTGCATCAACCTGGCGAGAACACGGTAGATCTCCTGCATGGCGGCCGAGCGGCCAACCAGTGGCATGCCGTCTTGCGGATCGTCTTCCAGCTTCACCGGCTTGCGCTTCGGTTCGGCCAAGGCCCGGCCAATGATGGCGATCAGTTCAGTGAGGTCGAAGGGTTTCGGCAGGTAGTCGTAGGCACCTTTTTCCGAAGCCTTGATCGCCGTCATGAAGGTGTTCTGGGCGCTCATGACGAGCACCGGCAGATCCGGTCGCGCCTTCTTGATGCGCGGCAGGAGATCAAAGGCGTTCTCGTCCGGCATCACAACATCGGTGACAACGAGATCGCCATCTCCAGCCGAAATCCAGCGCCACAGCGTCGCAGCGTTCGAGGTGATGCGAACGTCGTAACCTGCCCGGCTCAGCGCCTGGTTCAGAACGGTACGGATGGCAGCGTCGTCGTCAGCGACGAGAATAGTGGCGCCAGTCATCGGGATTGTCCTTTTATGAGGGTCAGTGGCTCGCTGTCTTCGGCCGTCGGTCCTTTTGAAGCAGGCATCAGAACGCGAAATGTTGTACGGCTCGACTGGCTATCGCACTCGACGATGCCGCCATGGCCGCCGATGATCTTGGCGACGAGGGCAAGGCCGAGACCGGAACCGTTGGTCTTGGTGGTGATGAACGGATCGAACAGATGCGGCACCAGATCGGCGGGCACGCCTGGTCCGTTGTCATGGACGCAGAACTCGAGCGGCAAGGAGATTTTCTCCCGCGTTCCAGCGACGGACAAGCGTATTCCGGGCCGGTATGCCGTCGTCAGCATGATCTCGCCTTCCGGCTTATCGGCAACTGCCTCGGCCGCATTTTTGATCAGGTTGAGAAAAACCTGGATCAGCTGGTCACGGTTGGCATAGACCGGCGGCAGCGATGGGTCGTAATTCTCGGTAATCCGAATTTTCCGGGCAAAACCAGCTTTGGCAATGGCCTTCACATGATCGAGAACTGAGTGGATATTGACCGGATGACGATCGACGGGGCGCTCGTCTGAAAACACCTCCATGCGGTCAACGAGCGAAACGATCCGGTCGGTCTCGTCGCAGATCAGCCGCGTCAGCGCCCGGTCTTCGTCATTCACGGAGGTCTCCAGAAGCTGGGCCGCCCCTCTAATACCAGACAACGGGTTCTTGATCTCGTGAGCGAGCATCGACGCCAGACCGGTGACAGACCGCGCCGCTGCCCGGTGGGTCAGCTGCCGGTCGATCTTGTCAGCCATCGAGCGCTCCTGGAAGACCACCACGACCGAGCCCGGCTCGGACAGAACCGGTGCCACATAGAGATCGACAAGCTTGTCAGCACCCAGCCGCGGCGAACTCAGATCGACACGATATTCGTTGACGGCGGCGCGGCGCTCGCGGACCTGCTCGATCAAAGTCAAAAGCGGGCTCCCGAACGGAATGAAGGCGCTGATGTCGTGGCGGGCGAGATAGTTGGCGCTGGCGCCAAAGAATGCCTCGGCCTCCCAGTTGGCAAAGGCGACAAGACCCTTTTCATCGACGAGAATGACGGGATTCTGGATGGCATTCAGAACGGCCATCGGCAGCGAATTGACAGCCTTACGCTCCTCATCGCTCATTTTCTCGGTCATGCTGCATCCTTTTGTTCGCCGAGGCCACGCCCGGCCGCAATAGCAGCAACCGCGCCGGATAGGGCGGCGGCAGGCTCTGTGGAGGTCATGATCGCCGCTTTCTCCTGCGCTGCGAGCTGCGGCGCAAAACGGCCCAAATACCAACCAAGATGTTTTCGCGCATGCCGGAGACCGATGTCGGTTCCGTAAAATTCCAGCATCATGCCGTAATGCTCGGCAACAAGGTCCGCTATCTCTGCTGCGTCCGGATGCTGGACCGCGCCGGCAAGCACGCCGGCATGCCAGGGCCGCCCCTGACTGGAGCGACCGATCATAACGGCGTCGGCACCGGAGCGCCGGAGAATTTCGTTGGCATCGTCCCGTGTCGCCACATCACCGTTGGCAACCAGTGGCACCGAGATCACGTCGCGAACAGCGCGGATGGCATCCCAATCGGCCGTGCCATTATAAAACTGCATGCGGGTACGGCCGTGAATAGTGATCATCTGGACACCGGCCTCTTCTGCCCGTTTGGCGATCAGCGGCGCATTGATGGAATTTTCATCCCAGCCGAGACGCATCTTCAGCGTCACCGGCACATCGACCGCCTTGACCGTAGCCTCGATCAGCGACAGGGCATGATCGGGATCGCGCATCAGGGCCGAGCCGGAATAACCGCCGGTCACCTTCTTGGCCGGGCAGCCCATATTGATATCGATGACATCGGCGCCGTTGTCCGCAGCGATCTTTGCCGCCTCGCCCATCCAGTGCGCCTCGCGTCCGGCGAGCTGCACCATATGCGGATCGATGCCGGAACTTTTCAGCCGCGACCAGCTTTCCGAGGCGTTGCCGACCAGTTCGCGACTTGCTACCATTTCGGTCACGACCAGACCCGCGCCAAACCGCCAGGCCAATTGCCGGAACGGCAAGTCCGTCACGCCCGACATCGGCGCAAGCACGACGCGGTTCCTGAAGGAGAGCCGGCCAACCCGGAACGGGGATGACAAATCCGGTATCTGCAATTGATTATCTTTCGGGCACATCTTTAATCTGCACTATTTTTAGACATAACTGACGGGCTTGCCAAGCGATTTCAGAGCTCTACGACAAAATTCCCGGGACAACTGGTAAAGCCCCACCCTTCGCGGTAAATCACCCCAACGATTTGAAGCCCACATACCGAAACGGCATGGGCCGGGTGTTTTTGACGCTAAGACTGGAACGAGAGAGCTGTCCGGACATTCGGCATAGAGCCATGACGGCGATCTATTTGCAGGAACCCATATAGAAGATGCACGCAAAAGAACAGTTTTCCTGTGGTGTCGTCATTGTTGCTGCCGGCCGGGGTGAACGCGCCGGCTCGCTGCAGGATGGACCGAAGCAATACCGCGCCATCGGCGGGCGGCCGGTTATGACCCACACGCTTGACGTTTTTACGACATGGCCGAGGGATAAAACAATTGTGGTCGTCATTCATCCCGATGACGAAGCCTTGTTCCACCTGGCATGCAGCCTCGTTTCCGGCGACACTTCGACCCTTACGTTCGTCCATGGCGGGCCGACGCGGCAGCTTTCGGTATTAGCAGGGTTAAAGGCGCTGGAACAATCCGGCATTACCCATGTGATGATCCATGATGCGGTCCGGCCGTTCATCGACCACGCATTGCTCGACCGGTGCGTCTCAACACTGACACAGGGTGCTGACGCCCTTTTGCCCGCAGTTGCGGTTGCCGACACGCTGAAACGCGGGTCAACGGACGGAAAGGTCCTGGAAACCGTGCCGAGGACGGGCCTTTACGGCGCCCAGACACCTCAGTGCTTTCGCTTCGCGCCGATCCTGGAAGCGCATACCGATGCCGCCGCCTCCGGCCGCTCCGATTTTACTGACGATGCCTCGATCGCCGAATGGGTTGGGATACCCGTGACGCTGATCGAAGGATCGGTGGACAATGTGAAACTGACGATCAAACGGGATATAGCCATGGCCGATGAAAAACTGAACCGGAACGCCCTTCCGGATGTCCGCACAGGCAATGGCTATGACGTCCATCAACTGATCGATGGTGACGGCGTAACGCTTTGCGGTATCTTCATGCCGCATGACCAGACTCTGCTCGGCCATTCCGACGCGGACGTCGCCCTTCACGCCTTGACCGACGCCCTGCTTGCCACCTGTGGCGCAGGCGATATCGGCGATCATTTTCCGCCGTCCGATCCGCAGTGGAAAGGCGCCGCCTCGCGGATCTTCCTCGAGCACGCCGCAAAGATCGTCCGCGACAATGGCGGCACCATCATGAATGCAGACGTTTCGCTGATCGCCGAAGCTCCGAAAATTGGCCCGCACCGGCTGGCGATGCGTGAAAACCTCGCGGATATGCTCAACATTTCGCTGGATCGCTGCTCGGTCAAGGCAACGACCAACGAGAAGATCGGCTTCATCGGCCGGCGCGAAGGCATCGCCGCGATCGCCACGGCGACGGTTGTTTATGCGAGAGGCGGCAAATGAGTGGATGGCCCGACGATATCGAAGCCCAGGCAGGCAGGCTGATCGCCACGTTTTCCGAGCGCGGCCTTATGGTGGCGACTGCGGAATCCTGCACCGGCGGCCTGATCTCCGGGGTCCTCACTGAAATTCCCGGCTCGTCGTCTGTGGTCGATCGCGGTTTCGTCACCTATTCAAACGATGCGAAGATACAGATGCTCGGCGTCAACACCGCAACGCTTGAAGTCCACGGCGCCGTGTCGCGCCAGACGGCGATCGAAATGGTGCGCGGCGCACTCAGCCATTCTAAGGCGGATATGGCGGTTGCGGTCACCGGCGTCGCTGGTCCTGGCGGCGGATCTGAAGACAAGCCGGTCGGGCTGGTGCATCTGGCCGCAGCCAGCCGGAACGGCGCAGTGCATCATCGTGAGATGCGCTACGGCGATATCGGCCGCGATGCGGTCAGGATGGCGACAGTGCGCACGGCACTCGATATGCTGGAAGAGACGGCGGCGAGCTGAGGTTTCCGCTACGCCGTCGCGTAGATCGTATCGGCGCGCTTCTCGAAGGCTTCGGAAAACATCCGGAATGCCCGGTCGAACATAGAGCCCATGACGGCGCCGAGAATGCGGCTTTTGAATTCGTAGTCGATGAAGAAGTTGACGGAACAGCCGCCCTCGCCCATCGCTTCGAAGCTCCAGCGGTTGTCGAGATATTTGAACGGTCCATCGATATATTTGACGTCGATGATACGCTCGGCCTTGTTCAACAGGACCTGCGTCGTGAACGTCTCGCGGATCGCCTTATAGCCGACAGTCATATCGGCGACGAGCAATTCCTTGCCATCGCGCTCCTTGCGGGAACGCACGGTCAACGCCTCGCACAGCGGCAGGAATTGCGGATATTTTTCAACATCGGCGATCAGGTCGAACATCTGATCGGGCGTATGCTTGACGGGCCGGCGGGTCTCGAATTGTGGCATGGCGTTCAGATATTCAATGACGTGCGGAAAAACAAGATGTCTTCCCACCGTACTCCCAGTGCAAACGTTACGTCAGGGGATACCACCCTCACGCCTAACGTTACGATAGGCTTCGATGATCGCGCGCGCTGCTATCTCCACCTGCGTTGCATCCGTCTGATAATTACTGAATGACAGCCGCATCACATGTCTGCCCCGCCAGAGCGCCCCGGCAGCGAATGCCGTGCCGTCCTTTTGCAGGCGTGCGATCGTCCGCTTGGTCAGATCATCTGCATCGTCATCGCCCAGCCCGCTGCCAAAGCGGACGATCACCTGGTTGAGAACGACCCTGTTGATGATCTCAATGCCCGGTTCCGCGTCAAGCCTTCCGGCAAGGTCCCCTGCCGCGTCGCAATTTTGGTCTATCAATGCGGCGATGCCGTCACGCCCCAGATGCTTGATCATCGACCAGGTTGGAAATCCCCGCGCCCGGCGCGACAACTCGGGAACGTAATGCGAGGGATCGCGCTCGCCTTCTGCCGGCAGCGGCAGATAGCTTGCCGCGATGGACATTGCCCTGCGATGCGCCATTTCATTCCGAACGATCGCATAACCACAGTCGTACGGCGTCTGCAGCCACTTATGGCCATCCGTCGCCCAACTGTCGGCCAAACCGGCGCCCGTCGTCAGGCTACGTCTCTGCGGCGAAGCCTGAGCCCATAGGCCGAATGCTCCATCCACATGAACCCATGCTCCCTGCGATTTTGCGATGGGAACGAGCGTTGCGAAGTCGTCGCAGTCGCCGGTGTTGATCTGCCCGGCCTGCAAGATCGCAATTGCTGGGCCACGGACCGATCTGAACGCCTCGGAAAAGGCAGCCGGTCGCATTCTCCCCTGATCATCCGTGGCCACCCGCAAGACACGGTCATGACCAAGCCCCAGAAACTGGAGGGCCGAAAAGACCGTGGTATGCGCATCATCGCCGATGACGACCGTGATCTGCGGCGCACCGAACAGGCCTTGCTTGTCCACGTCCCAATCCACGGCGCGCAGCACCTCGCCGCGCGCCGCGGCAAGACAGGTGAAATTCGCCAGCGTCGCACCGGTGACAAAGCCTACCGAACTTTCACGCGGCAGGTCGAGCAGTTCAAGCAGCCAGCGCGCCGCAATCGCTTCAACGGCCGCCGCCGATGGCGCCACCACATGGTTGCCGGCGTTCTGTCCCCAGGCGGATGTCAGGAAATCGGCAGCAACACCGGCGGGATGGGAGCCGCCCATGACCCAGCCGAAAAATCGCGGCCCCGTCGGCATATGCAGTCCTGGCTCAGCCTTGGCAATCAGAGTGTCGAGCACGCTATCGGCCGGCGAGCCATGCTCCGGCAACTCCTCGGAAAATACGGCAACAGACTGGGCATAATCATGGGCCGGCCGTTGTGCCCGGTCAGCGACCGAGCGCCGGAACTCCGCGGCATATGTTGCAGCCCTCTGGAAAAGTGCACCAGCATTCATGCCTGCCTCCCAAGATTTGCGAACCCGGCGCCAGAATAGAGGGAACCCGCGACTGCTTCAATGGTCGCGAAGTTTCTCCAGCAGGCTGCGCGTCTCGGAATGCGACTTCAGGATCAATACCGGTACGTCGCTGCCATAGTCGGCCAGCTTCTGCTCGATTTCCGGACTTTCCGTCTTTTCGAAATTCCAGATGTAAGTCAGAAACTCAAACGTCAGACGCTCCGGGCAGTTCTTGGCCATTTCCGGACGTGTCTTGCCGCGAAACCGAATCCAGCGGCTGATGACGCCGTACAGCGAAACGTGGCGAGGCGGCCGCATCCATATGACGAGATCGGTGCGCGGCAGACGCAGCGGCAAGGTGCCGGGGCTTGTCCCATCCATGATCCAACATGGCTCAGTCACCGCCTGCTCGACGATGCCAAGCGCCTCGGCCCTTGGACGTTGCGTCCACCCCGGCATCCAGAAGACGTCCCTATCCATGGAGACGTAGGGAAGCTTGAATAGGCCCGAGAGGGTTTGTGCTAAAGTGCTCTTGCCGCTGCCGGAGCAGCCTATCACGAGAATACGCTCGGCAGAGCGAAGGGCCGCCGCGGTCTGTTCAACATTCAAGAGCTTATTTGACATTCACGGCTTCCATCGCCCGCTGCACGCTGTCCGTCAGAGCCCGGATGTCCCGGCGGCTGCGAAGCGCCAGAACCGGAATATCCGGCGCGTACCGGTCAAGCATCCGGGCGATGACGGGAGAAACACGACGTTCGAAATTCCAAATATAGGACAGGAATTCCAAATCCGGCAATTGTTCGGGGCAACCCGGCGCCATGTCTGGACGGACGCGGCCAAAGCTCGACGCGACCCGGCATATCAGTCCCCAAAGGCAGACCCGGCGTGGCACGCGAACCCAGATAACAAGATCGGTTCGTGGAAACCGCAGATCAAATGTGGATGGGCCACTGCCATCCATGATCCAGCGCTCCTTCGCAACACTGGCTGTTATCAAAGCACGCTCTTCGGCTTTCGGTCTCTTGACCCAACCCGGCAGCCAGAAAAAATCCCGGTCCATCGAGATGTAGGGCAGATCGAGTTTTTGAGAGAGTTTTCGGGACAGCGTGCTTTTGCCACCGCCGGAGCAGCCGATCACCAGAATGCGGCGTGCTTGCCGTAAAATCGGCAAAGCATCCTCGATTTCGGGGATATCGAACGGCATCGCGGCTCCAAACATTGAAGCCGCGCACCATAAGGTTCAAATCAGGATTGGCAACCTCCGGATCATTATCCGGCTGCGGCCGCCAGCTTCTTCTCGCGTGCTGCCCGCAGCCGGGCGAAATCGTCACCGGCATGGTGCGACGAGCGGGTGAGCGGGCTGGACGCGACCATCAGGAAGCCCTTGGTATAGGCGACGGTCTCGTAGGACTTGAACTCTTCCGGTGTGACGAAGCTCATGACCGCATGATGCTTGCGGGTCGGCTGCAGGTACTGGCCGATCGTCAGAAAGTCGACATCCGCGGTGCGCAGGTCATCCATCAGCTGCAGCACTTCGTTGCGCTCTTCACCGAGGCCGACCATGATGCCGGACTTGGTAAACATGGTCGGGTCGAGTTCCTTGACCCGCTGCAAGAGCCGGATCGAGTGGAAGTAACGTGCACCTGGGCGAACGGTCAGATAGTTGCCCGGAACGGTTTCCATGTTGTGGTTGAAGACGTCGGGCTTGGCGGCGACGACGCGCTCCAGCGCACCCGGCTTCTTCAGGAAGTCCGGCGTCAGGATTTCGATGGTTGTCAGTGGTGACGCTGCGCGAATCGCCCAGATCACCTTTTCGAAATGCTCGGCGCCACCATCGGCCAGATCGTCACGGTCCACGGAAGTGATGACAACGTGCGACAGGCCCATCTGCTTGACGGCCTTGGCGACGTTTTCAGGCTCGGCCATATCCAACGCGTTCGGCTTGCCTGTGGAGACATTGCAGAAGGCGCAGGCACGGGTACAGATCTCGCCCATGATCATGAACGTGGCGTGTTTCTTGTCCCAGCACTCGCCGATATTCGGGCAGCCTGCCTCTTCGCAGACCGTGACGAGCTTGTGCTCCTTCACGATCGATTTGGTTTCGGCATAGCCCTTCGAAGTCGGCGCGCGGACGCGGATCCATTCCGGCTTGCGCAGCATCTCGGTATCGGGCTTGTGAGCCTTTTCCGGGTGGCGAATACGGGCAATGCTCGTGGTTTCGGCAGGGTTGGTTCTGTCGAGAATGGTGACCATCGAAACTTTCACTTTCCATCGGGCGCCGCGTTCAAGCCGCGTCCATCGGGCCGGAAAAATTGGCCCGCCTTTCACATGGAGGCGAGCCGTAACACAATCAAGCGTTCAGTGCACGCCCGTAGGCATCCAGCACGCTTTCCTTCAACGTTTCCGAAATGGTCGGATGCGGGAAGATCGTGTGCATCAGGTCTTCCTCGGTCGTTTCGAGGTTCATGGCGACGACAAAGCCCTGAATCAGCTCGGTAACTTCGGCGCCAACCAGATGCGCGCCGAGCAATTCGCCGGTCTTCTTGTCGAAGATAGTTTTCACCATGCCCTGATCTTCGCCGAGCGCAATCGCCTTGCCATTGGCAACGAAGGGGAAGCGGCCAACGCGGATATCGCGGCCTTCGGCCTTGGCCTTGGCTTCCGTCAGACCAACGGAAGCGACCTGCGGGTTGCAATAGGTGCAGCCCGGGATCTTCAGCTTGTCCATCGGATGCACGTTCGGCAGGCCGGCGATCTTTTCGACGCAGATGACGGCTTCATGCTCGGCCTTGTGAGCCAGCATCGGCGGGCCGGCAACGTCGCCGATTGCGTAGACGCCCGGCACGTTGGTCTTGCCGTAACCGTCGATGACGATGCAGCCGCGATCGGTCTTGACGCCAAGCGCCTCGAGGCCAAGATTTTCGATATTGCCCTGAACACCGACAGCCGAAATCATCCGGTCAGCAGTGATGTTTTCGACCGAGCCGTCCTTCTTCTCGACATGGGCAGTGACAGAGTTGGCAGCCTTTTCGACCTTTGTCACCTTGGCGTCGAGGATGATCTTCATTCCCTGCTTGTCGAACTGCTTCTTGGCGAAGGCGGAGATTTCCGCGTCCTCGACCGGCATGACCTGCGACATGAGTTCAACAACAGTCACATCGACGCCCATGGTGCGGTAGAACGAGGCGAACTCGATACCGATGGCGCCTGAACCCATGACCAGAAGCGATTTTGGCATTTCTTCCGGCTTCATCGCCTCGAAATAGGTCCAGATCAGCTTGCCGTCCGGCTCGATGCCCGGCAGCGCGCGCGGACGGGCGCCAGTCGCAACGATGATGTGCTTGGCGGTGTAGGTGCCCTCGCCCAGCGTGTTCTTCGGGATCGGGCCTTGCGGCTGGACGATCGCCTTGGTGGTCTTGGCAACGACGATCTCGTTTGCCTTGGTGAGCTTGGCTTCGCCCCAGATCACATCAACCTTGTTCTTCTTCATCAGGAAGGCAACGCCGCCGTTCATGCGCTCGGCAATGCCGCGCGAACGCTTGACGATGGCCTGCAGGTCCGGCGAGATCTTGCCTTCGAGTGTCAGGCCGTAATTCTTGGCGTGTTCGGCAAGGTGCAACACTTCGGCGGAGCGCAGCAGCGCCTTGGTCGGAATGCAGCCCCAGTTGGAGCAGATGCCGGCCAGATGCTCGCGCTCGACAACAGCGACCTTCAAGCCCAGCTGTGCTGCGCGGATAGCCGCAATATAGCCGCCGGGGCCGGAACCGATAACGATGACGTCGTAGGAATTTGCCATTCTTGTTTCCTGCCTCTTCCTTAGGTCATGTTCCGGGCCAGCAGGACCCATTCATGCCTTTTGCTATCTTCAAAGAGCGGCACGGCTGGAAGCCGCGCCTTCTCTGTAAAATCGTTGGCTGCGTAAAGCGCCAGCGCCGTATCATTGTGGCTTTCGGTGATCAGGCTGACCTGCCTGCCGTTCGCCTTGTCAATTTCGTGGGCAAGTAGCACCCGCCCGATACCCTTGCCGCGATGATGCCGGTAGACACCCAGGCTGTCGATGAACCGGCTACCGATCACCTGCACCTGCAAATCCAACAGCGGCTTGATCACCGGATGCGGTGCCACGACCTCGCGAACATTCTCATCCAGATCGTAACCGATCGACACACCGGCAATCTCGCGGTCCCATTCGGCCAGCGTCGCATCTTTCCAGGTGCCCAGCTCGTCGTCCATCCGCAACCGCGACCGGCCCTGCTCCATGGCGCTATCCTTGGTTCCGCGCATCACGGCGCCGTGCCAAAGCCATGTCGCAAAACCATGAGAGGCGATATCGACCAGAATGGCCAGATCCGCCGCATCCCGCCGCTCTGCCGCCCGTAAATGCAAAGCCGCAGTCATTCAGAGCCCGAGCATCATTCGGACCATCGGCTCAAGGCCGCGTCCGATGGCGCGCGTATTGTCCGTATCCAGATGCACGCCATCGAGCGGCGTCGTGCGCGCTACCGAGCCGGCATCGAAGAAACCGCAGCCGAGTTCATCGGCGAGATCAGCATAAAGCGAGGCCATCATCGACGATTGCTCGACAGCCCCGGCAAACATGGCCGCAAAATTTGCATTCGCCGTTTCGCTTATTGCTGGCGGCGCTACGATCAGAATTTCCGGAGCCTCCGCCTGCACATCCGGCCAGCTGTGGTGCCAGACGAGCTTGACCAGTCTCTCTATGCCCTTCACTGCGCCAAAAGCGGTTCCGTGCACCACGGGCTTCATATCATTTGCGCCGAGCAGAAGGATAACCAGATCGATCGGCGCATGGGTCTGAAGGATAGTCGGCAGGATGCGCACGCCATTGCGGTCGCAGTCAGCCAGGTGGTCGTCATAAGCCGTTGTGCGGCCGTTCAAACCTTCGGCGACGACGTGAACGTCATTGCCCAGCGCCTTTTGCAGGACAGTTGGCCAGCGATTTTCCAACGCATGCCGGCCGCCGGTCTCGGCGTCATAACCCCAGGTCAGACTGTCGCCGTAGCAGAGGACTGTTTTCATAGCGTCATTCCTGTCCCAACAAACGGTCTATATCAGCCAAACCGTCAACGTCCTGCGGCAGCTCGATCTTCATGCGCGTCGCATCTGTGAGACCATAGGGGTCACCATCTCGGGCATCGCGAATGCCGGCCTCAATAACGGCCAAGCCGTCACACATCCGGAGGTCCTGGGCCGTACCGATATCCGCGCCTTTGAACAGCAAGCAGAGAGAGCCCATACCGTCAGCGCCGTTGCTCGAGGTCCAGACTACCGGCACCACCTTATCGCCCAGTGCCGCCGACCAGACGACACCGGTGCCGTCGGGTCGAAGATATTCGAGCTGGGGTATCCGATCGCTGTCGTTGCGAAACAAAAGCGTCCGGCCCGTGATCTGCTCGATACGCTGGGAAACCTGCTGGTTCAGGTCTTCCCCCTGAGCCGACGTCACGAAAAACAAGGGGAAAATGGCAGCGACAGTTGCGGCGCAGAAGCGCCGCAACGTCAGTTTCTTTTCAGCTGTGTTTTCCACGGTGGAAGACATCGTCGCGACGCTCTCTCCTGGTCAGACCAGCATGCCCATCGGGCTTTCGATGTAGCGCTTGAAGGCGCCGAGCAGTTCGGCTCCGAGCGCGCCATCGACGGCACGGTGGTCGGTCGACAGCGTCACGGTCATGACATTGGCAACGACCATCTGGCCCTTCTTGACGATAACCCGCTCCTCGCCAGCCCCGATCGCAAGGATCGTTGCGTGCGGAGGATTGACGACGGCGGCGAAGTTTTTCACGCCCATCATGCCCATGTTCGACACTGCAGTGGTGCCGCCCTGGAATTCCTCGGGCTTCAGCTTGCGGCTCTTGGCGCGGGCGCCGAGATCTTTCATCTCGTTGGAGATGGCCGACAGGCTTTTCAGTTCAGCGCTACGAACGATCGGCGTGATCAGGCCACCCGGGATCGACACGGCAACACCGACATCGGCGTGTTTGTGCTTGACCATGTTGGTTTCGGTCCAGGATACGTTGGCATCCGGCACGTCACGCAGGGCTAGGGCAAGCGCCTTGATGACCATGTCGTTGACCGAGAGCTTGTAGGCGGGCTTGCCATCCCGCTCCGGGCTTGCAGCGTTGAGCTGGGCACGGAGAGCGAGAAGCGCGTCCAATTCGCAATCGACGGAAACGTAGAAATGCGGAATGGTCTGCTTGGATTCCTGCAGGCGCTTGGCGATCACCTTGCGCATGCCGTCATGCGGCACGAGTTCGTAGGAACCTTCGGCGAAGTTCTTCAAAACAGCTTCGTCCGATGCGCCCTTGGCGAGCGGTGCCGGAGCAGCAGCGGTTACAGAAGCGGCGGCTGCAGGAGCAGCCTTTGCTCCGCCACCGGCAACTGCGGTTTCCACGTCCTTCTTGACCACACGACCATGCGGGCCAGTGCCGGAAACAGCCGAGATATCGATCCCGGCGTCCTTGGCCAGACGGCGGGCCAGCGGCGAAGAGAAAGTCCGCGTGCCCGAATGCGCCGAAGCGGATGCCTGTGCAGCAACCGGCGCTGGATCAGCGGCAACAGGTGCAGCCTCTGTCTTTGCCGGAGCAGCGTCCTCCTTGGCAGGTTCAGCCTTTGCAGCCGGGGCCGCACCACCGCCGGAAGCGGCAGCAGCAACGTCTTCGCCTTCAGCAGCAAGGATTGCGATCAGGGCATTGACCTTGACGCCCTCGGTGCCGGCGGCAACGACGAGCTTGGCAACGGTGCCTTCATCGACGGCTTCGACTTCCATCGTCGCCTTGTCGGTTTCGATCTCGCAGAGAACGTCGCCGGCAGAAACCTTGTCGCCTTCCTTGACGAGCCACTTGGCAAGGTTGCCCTCTTCCATGGTCGGCGAAAGGGCTGGCATGGTGATGTTGATAGGCATCTCTTCACCCTCCCTTATTTGTAGCAGACGGTCTTCACCGCCTGGACGACTTCACCGACATTCGGCAGGGCCAGCTTTTCAAGGTTGGCGGCGTAAGGCATCGGAACGTCCTTGCCGGCAATCGTCAGGATCGGCGCATCGAGATAATCGAAGGCCTGCTGCATGACGCGCGTGGCGATTTCCGTGCCGACGGAGGACTGCGGGAAGCCTTCCTCGACGGTGACCAGACGACCGGTCTTCTTGACCGATTCGATCACAGCCGGCAGATCCATCGGACGGATCGTGCGCAGGTCGATGATCTCGACGTCGATGCCTTCCTTTTCCAGTTCGGCCGCAGCCTTGACCGCGTAGGTCATGCCGATACCGAAGGAAACGATGGTGGCATCCTTGCCGACGCGGTGAATACGCGCCTTGCCGATCGGCAGGACGAAATCGTCCATCTTCGGCACATCAAACGAGTGACCGTAGAGCATTTCGTTTTCAAGGAAGATGACGGGGTTCGGATCGCGGATCGCAGCCTTCAAGAGACCCTTGGCGTCCGCTGCCGTGTACGGCATGACGACCTTGAGGCCCGGAATATGGCTGTACCATGCGGCATAGCACTGCGAGTGCTGCGCACCGACGCGTGCTGCTGCACCCGACGGACCGCGGAAAACCATCGGCGCACCCATCTGGCCGCCGGACATATAAAGGGTCTTGGCAGCCGAGTTGATGATGTGGTCGATCGCCTGCATGGCGAAGTTGAACGTCATGAATTCGACGATCGGACGCAGGCCAGTCATCGCAGCACCAACGCCGATGCCGGCAAAGCCGTGTTCGGTGATCGGCGTGTCGACAACGCGGCGTGGGCCGAATTCCTGCAGCAATCCCTGCGTGATCTTGTAGGCGCCCTGATATTCGGCGACTTCCTCGCCCATTACGAAGACGTCTTCGCTACGGCGCATTTCTTCAGCCATCGCATCGCGAAGAGCTTCGCGCACGGTGGTCGAGACCATTTCGGTGCCAGCTGGAATATCCGGATCGGACGGCACGGCTGCCTTCGGCTGAGCAGGAACAGTTGCTGCGGCAACAGGGGCCGGAGCTTCGGTTTTAACAGGCTCGGCAGCAGGTGCCGCTGCCTTCGGAGCGGCAACGTCGCTGGCGCTCTCGCCGTCCTGAAGGAGGACTGCGATCACGGTGTTGACCTTGACGCCTTCGGTGCCGGCGGCGATCAGCAGCTTGCCGATAACGCCTTCGTCAACGGCTTCCACTTCCATGGTTGCCTTGTCGGTTTCGATTTCGGCGATCACATCGCCGGAGGTGACCTTGTCACCTTCGTTTTTCAGCCACTTGCTGAGCGTGCCTTCTTCCATCGTCGGGGACAGAGCGGGCATCAGAATTTCGATAGGCATGATGTTTTCCTCGTCCCGGTCTTAAAGCAGAATATCGGTGTAGAGCTCGGATACATCCGGCTCCGGATCGGCCTGGGCAAAATCGGCGCTGTCGGCGACAATGTCGCGAACATCCTTGTCGATTGCCTTCAGCTCGTCTTCGCTCGCCCAGCCGTTCTCCAGCAGGCGCACCCTTACTTTTTCGATCGGGTCGTTCTCGGAGCGCATCTTTTGCACTTCGTCCTTCGAGCGGTACTTGGCCGGGTCGGACATCGAGTGACCACGATAGCGGTAGGTCTGCATTTCGAGGATCATCGGGCCCTTGCCGGCACGGCAATGCTCGACGGCTTCATCACCGGCAGCCTTGACCGCACGCACGTCCATGCCGTCGACCTGGAAGCCCGGAATGCCAAGCGCGACGCCGCGCTGCGAGAAATCATGACCGGCAGAGGCGCGCGACACCGAGGTGCCCATGGCGTAGCGGTTGTTCTCGACAATATAGATCACCGGAAGGTTCCACAGAGCAGCCATGTTGAAGCTCTCGTAGACCTGCCCCTGGTTGGCAGCGCCATCGCCGAAATAGGCAAGCGAGACATTGTCATTGCCGCGGTAGCGGTTGGCAAATGCCAAACCGGTGCCGAGCGACACCTGGGCGCCGACGATGCCGTGGCCGCCATAAAAATTCTTTTCCTTGGAAAACATGTGCATCGAGCCACCCTTGCCGCGGGAAAGCCCGCTGCGGCGGCCGGTCAGCTCAGCCATGACACCACGCGCACTCATGCCGCAGGCCAGCATATGGCCGTGGTCACGATAGGCAGTAATGACCTGATCGCCTTCCTTCAACGCCATCTGCATGCCGACGACGACAGCTTCCTGGCCGATGTAGAGGTGACAGAAACCACCGATGAAGCCCATACCATAGAGCTGGCCGGCCTTTTCCTCGAAACGGCGGATGAGGAGCATTTCGCGGTAGGCCTTCAGATCGGTATCACGATCGAACTCGGCGATCGTGCCCTTTGTGAAGTCCTTTTTAGCTGGCTTTGCAGCGGCCTTGCGACTGGAAACGGACGCGGATTTTCGCGGTGCCATTCAATCCTCCCTATGGTTGGCTTTTGCGGTACCATAGGGAAAGAATGCGATCACAGCAATGCCATATTTGCATGGCTCACATTCCTATCAACACGTTGATAAAAATGACATATTTCGAATTAACCTGTTTTCGGTTAATGCGGCAACTTAGTGAAAAATAACGATTTCGTCGCTGCGGGACATATTCAGGCCGAACCGTGCTTTTTCATCAAGCATGTCGCGCTCAAGCGAGCCGTCACTCAGCAACGCGACTTCTTTTTCCAGAGTTTCGCGCTGCTTCGTCAGCTCATCCAGACGAGCCTGGCGCTCGATACGCTGCCGGTCGAACTTCTCGGTCGCCTTCAATCCATAATCGCCATGGATAGAATGATATCCGAAATAGGAGAGGAAAGCGACGGTGATGAGCGGCATCACAAACCGCCCGAGCTGCCGTTTCTTATGGTGTTTGGTCCACATAGATCATGCCCTGATACGCAATACAAAGACACGCTACCAGCCATTGATTAACCGACCGTTGACCATAAGAAATGGCAGCAAAAAACCCGCGTCCGTTTCCAGACGCGGGTGTCTTCATGTCAAAGCTTGCGGATATCAGCCGCGCAGGATCGAGCGGCCAGCATATTTTGCCTGCGGACCAAGCTGTTCCTCGATGCGGATCAACTGGTTGTACTTGGCAAGACGGTCAGAGCGCGACAGCGAACCGGTCTTGATCTGTCCGCAATTGGTGGCAACGGCGAGATCGGCAATCGTCGAATCTTCGGTTTCGCCCGAGCGGTGCGACATGACGGCGGTGTAGCCGGCCTTGTGGGCTGTTTCGACCGCATCGAGCGTTTCCGAGAGCGAACCGATCTGGTTGACCTTGACGAGGATCGAGTTGGCGACGCCCATCTTGATACCGTCGCGCAGGCGCGAGGAGTTGGTGACGAACAGATCGTCGCCGACCAGCTGGCACTTCTTGCCGGCGAGCTCGGTCAGTGTCTTCCAGCCTTCCCAGTCGTCTTCAGCCATGCCGTCTTCGATCGAAGCGATCGGGTACTTTGCAGCCAGTTCGGCCAGGTATTCGGCCATGGCGCCTGGCTCGAGAGTGCGGCCCTCGCCTTCCATGACGTACTTGCCGTCCTTGAAGAATTCGGTCGAGGCGCAATCGAGGCCGAGGAACATGTCTTCGCCCGGCTTGTAGCCAGCCTTTTCGATCGACTTCATAATGAAATCGAGCGCTTCCGACGCGCTGTTGAGGCCCGGTGCAAAACCGCCTTCATCGCCAACATTGGTGTTGTGGCCCTTGGCCGACAGTTCTTTCTTCAGAACGTGGAACACTTCCGCCCCCATGCGGACGGCGTCGCGCAGGCTTTCGGCGCCAACCGGCAGGATCATGAATTCCTGAAAGTCGATCGGGTTGTCGGCATGGGCGCCACCGTTGATGATGTTCATCATCGGCACCGGCAGCAGGCGGGCGTTCGGGCCGCCGACATAGCGGAACAGCGGCAGGTTGGAGGCTTCGGCAGCGGCCTTGGCAACGGCGAGCGAAATGCCGAGGATGGCGTTGGCGCCGAGACGCGACTTGTTGGCCGTACCGTCCAGTTCGATCATCGTGGCGTCGATGTGGAGCTGGTCTTCAGCATCCATGCCGCCGATCGCTTCGAAGATTTCACCGTTGACGGCTTCGACTGCCTTTTCGACACCCTTGCCGTGATAGCGCTTGCCGCCATCGCGCAGTTCGACGGCTTCATGTGCGCCGGTGGAAGCGCCCGACGGAACGGCGGCGCGGCCAAAGCTGCCGTCTTCGAGATGGACGTCGACTTCGACGGTCGGGTTACCCCGGCTGTCGAGAATTTCGCGGCCGATGATGTCGATGATTGCAGTCATGATCTCTTCCCTGCTTCAAACGTGGTGGTGGAGGATGGCCCTGTCATAATTCATGGACCGGAAATTACAATGGCGGGCCCGAGCAATTGCAGCCCGGCGCCCGGCCTTCAAAAAAAATTCACAAAGCCCGCCTTCAGCGTTTTGCAACCGCATCGAATGCCAGCAACGTCTCCAGCAGACGCGGCATGTCCTTCAGATGCACCATGTTCGGGCCATCGGACGGCGAATTGTCCGGATCCTCATGCGTCTCGATGAACACACCGGCGACGCCGACAGCAACAGCTGCACGTGCCAAGGTTTCGACGAATTCGCGCTGCCCGCCCGACGATGCGCCCTGCCCGCCCGGCTGCTGCACGGAATGGGTGGCGTCGAAGATCACCGGGGCGCCAAGGCTCGCCATGATCGGCAGCGAGCGCATGTCAGAGACGAGTGTGTTGTAGCCGAAGGAAGCGCCGCGTTCGCACAGAAGCACGTTCGGATTGCCACTTTCTGTGAACTTGGCGAGCACGTTCTTCATGTCCCAAGGAGCCAAAAACTGACCCTTCTTGACGTTGATGACACGGCCGGTCTTCGCAGCGGCAATCAAAAGATCCGTCTGACGGGAGAGGAAAGCAGGGATCTGCAGGATATCAACCGTCGGCGCGACCAGTGCGCACTGCTCTTCCGTGTGAATGTCGGTGATAACCGGGAAGCCGTATTCCTTCTTGAGATCGGCAAAGATTTCCATCGCCTTTTCAAGGCCGATGCCGCGCTTGCCGGAGATCGACGTGCGGTTAGCCTTGTCGAAGGACGATTTATAGACAAAGCCAAGACCGAGCGACTTGCAGAGTTCGACCATTGTGCCGGCTATCATGAAGGCATGATCGCGGCTTTCCATCTGGCAGGGACCGGCGATCAGCGACAGTTTCTGCGTGTTGGAAAACACCACCTGGGAGGCACCGCTACCGGCCACCACGTTTGCATTGGTCTGCATGATTATTCTCCGAATGCGAAGATGACACCCTGCCCCGGAGTCTCCGGAACGATCAGGCGATTGTCTTTTCTGATGAAGGACACTGCATTGGCAGTGAGTAGCTGTTCGGTCGCAGCGAGATCGGCAACCTTGAAGACAATGGCCCGGCCGCGCAGGCCGCGCGAATGGCCCGGTGTCTTCTTATCGAAGAAGCCCGCCATGCCGGCCGGGTTGAGGACGGAAATCTTGACGCCGTTGCGCGTCTCGATGTCCATGCCGAAAGAATGCGCAGAAACCTCGCGCTCATCGACCACTTCCTGCAGGATATACTGGAAATCGGTCGGATTGGGCTCCGACAGCACGACTTCGGCCACACCCTTGACGCCGTTCGCATGAGTTTCCAAAGCGGAACGGTCCGATGGCAACGACTTGACGCGCTGACAGCTGAAAAAAAAGAAATCAGGCGCGCGCAAATCGGCGGCAAAGGACAGGCGAAAGCTGCCGACAGCCTCGGAACCATCCGGCAGCTTCATCGGCCGCGAAAACTCCAACATGTCGCCAGCCGAAATGCCTCGTTCCTGAAACCGGACGTGGTCGGCTTTTGCGTCGTCCGTGCTTACCACTATTGCGGAAAAGCCGTCCTGTCCGCGCCGGAACCTGTAGGCCTGGTCCCGGCCTGTAAAGACATTACCGGCCAGTGCAGCCGCTTCGCATTGCTCGCGCTGGGCGATCCCCAGAGGCTCAAGATAGGTCTTGTCGGCAAAGAAGACGCAGGCGTTTTCGGTGCCGAAGGGATGGAGCGCATCCGCAGCGACGGTAAAGCCAAGCTGCTCGTAGCGATACCTGGCCGTTGCCAGATCGATAACCGGCAGGACCAGATGGTCGAGCAGACGGGGTGTACGGGAGGCGGCGCTCATGAATTTCCCTGTAACTGGTCGTTGGTTGGTGCTTTGCCCTTTTTGACCGTCGATTTCAAGGAAATGTTGAATTGTCGACTTTGTGTTGATCGCAACCGCATGGCCCAACGCTGGAGGCCGGGCCATGCGGATCATCGATCAGAGAGTGCTCATGCCGCCATCGATGATCAATTCGCTGCCAACCGTAAAAGCCGATTCGTCGGAAGCGAGGAAAACCACGGCCTTGGCGATTTCACTCGGATTGCCAAATCGGCCGACCGGGATCTTGGCCGCAGCCATGGCTTGCGTATCCGCAGCCGACATTCCGAGCTTGCCGTAGAGCGGCGTCGAGACCGGACCAGGACTGACGGCATTGACGCGGATGCCGCGGCCGATCAATTCACCGGACAGGGTTTTGGCAAAGGACAGCAAGGCAGACTTGGTCAGCGCGTAAACGCTGGTGTTCGGCATGCCGATATGGGCGTTGATCGACGTATTCAGCACGATGGAAGCCGGATTGGCCAGGATTGGCAGAAGCGCCTGGATCAGGAAGAACGGGCCTTTGACGTTGATTGCGACGGAGCGATCGAAAGCCTCTTCGTCGAACTGCTCGATCGGCCGGAAATCCGCGGCACCGGCATTGACGAACAGGATGTCGAGATGACCGAATGCCTCCCCGACAGTCTCGGCGATCGCCTTCTGTCCGGCGACATCACCGGCGTCGGCCTGGATGAAAACGACCCCATCCCCGAGTTCGGCGCGCGCCGTTTCAATATTTTTCGGGTTTGTGCCTGTAACGGCGACGCGAGCGCCCTCGGCGATGAACTGGCGGGCGGTTTCAAGACCGATACCGCTGGTGCCGCCGGTGATCAGGGCTGTCTTGTTCTGCAGGCGTGACATGATGAAGCTCCTTGAATGATGCGTGATTACTGGGGTTCAGTTGAAAAGTCAGGTGCGGGTGATCGAGGCGCCGCCGTCAACCAGCGAGGCAGTGCCGGTGACGAAGGCAGAATCGTCGGACGCGAGATACAATACCGAGCGGGCAAGTTCTTCAGGTGCTGCGACACGCTTCAGCGCATGCAGATTGGTGATGAAGGATTGCGATTCCGGCGTGTTGTTCATCTCGCGGTACATATCCGTATCAACAGCGCCGGGCAGGATGGCATTGACGCGCACGCCCTGCGGACCGAATTCTGCAGCAAGTGCCTGTGTCAGGCCGATCAGGCCGGCCTTCGAGGCGGCATAAGCGGCAACGCCCGGAAAGGCAAAACTGTAGCCGACGAAAGTCGAGGTGAAGATCACCGAGCCTGCGCCATGCTTGATCATTTCGGCGATCTGGTGCTTGGCGCCAAGGAACGAGCCGGTGAGGTTGATGGCAATTGCATCACTCCAGCCCTGTTCGGAGACACCGGTGGAAGGGCCCGCCTCGCCAAGTGTACCGGCATTGTTGAAGGCGATGTCGAGGCGGCCGTATTTTTCAACCGCCAGAGCGACAAGTGCCTTGGCGTATTCCTCCGAGCGGACGTCACCGGCCAGAGCGACGGCTTGCCCGCCCTCTGCCTTAATCTCGGCTACGAGTTCATCAAGCTCGTTCTGGCGGCGGGCGCCGACAACGAGTTTTGCACCTTCGGCTGCAAAAAGCTTGGCGGTGGCGCGGCCGATACCGGCGCTGGCACCGGTGACGATTGCGACTTTGTTGGACAGGCGTTCCATGATGTCTTCCTCTTCGGCAGATCGGTTGAGACGCCGTGTCGGCTGCCTCTTCATACCGTTTCATGCCGTTTGCTTGAGGTGAATATGGCTTTATTCCAGCGTTCGGATTAGTCTTCAAATCAAGGAACTCGTATCCGGAAAAACCGAACGATGATGAAGCTCGACGGGATTGCCAGTTTTGTCGCCGTGGCCGAAAGCGGCTCGATCAGCGAGGCGGCGCGGCGGCTGCGGTTGTCGAAATCCGTGGTCAGCGAGCGGCTGGCCGAACTGGAACGCAGCCTTGGCGCCGGCCTGCTCCACCGCACGACGCGCAAGCTCACCCTAACGGAGGATGGAGCCGCTTTTCTCGAGCGGGCTCACCGGATCGTTCAGGAGATCGAGGCGGCTACATCCGATATGGCCGAGCGGCGCGGCACGATCTCCGGCCCCTTGCGCATTTCCGCACCGGTCACTTTCGGCCGCATGCATCTTGGCCCAGCGCTCTATCCGTTTCTGGCGGACCATCCCGAACTTCAATTGACACTCGATCTCGATGACCGGCGTGTCGATGCAGCAGCGGACGGATATGATGCCGTGGTGCGCAACGGCCCGATCGCCGATTCCCGGCTCATGGCCTGGCGTCTCGCACCGAGCCGGCGCGTGCTGGTCGCTTCACCGGCCTATCTCAGAGACAACGGCAAGCCGGCGTCCATCGAGGACCTCGAACAGCATCGCGGCATCTTCTACACCAACCGCGGCGTGGCCGATTGGCGATTTCCCAGCGTCGGTGGCACCGTCATCGTGCGTGGGAAAATGGGCCTTGGCCTGAACAACGGCGACATGCTGCGCGACGCCGCCATCGCCGGGCTCGGCATCGCACTCATTCCGATGTTCATCGTCGGCGCACAGGTTGCGGCCGGCGAACTCGAGACAATCGATATAGGCGTCCAGCCGGAGCTTGAATATATCCACATCGCCCATCCGGAAGGACGGCGGCCGTCGGTCAAGTTAAAAGCGCTGGCCGATCATCTGCGCGCCGCGTTCGGCAGCCCGCCCTACTGGGATCCGGCATTTTCAAAATGAGGCATTCGGATCAGTTGCAGGAACGCAACTGCTTGGCATAGGAATTGGCGATGTTTGCTGAGCGCTGGGCGGCTTTCTGCAACTGGGTATTGCCGCGCCAGCCGCCCTTTCTGTAGCCGGCATCCCCAAGATAATAAGCCAGATAGAGATTGTAGGCATCGTTGCGGGCGATACCGTTCTTCCGGCTGTTTTTATTGTGGTACCAGGCGACGAAATGGATAGCGTCGGAGAATTTCGTCCGCCGCGCCATCAGGTTTCCGGTCGAGCGTTTGTATTCTGACCACGTGCCATTCAGCGCCTGCGAGAAACCATAGGCCGTCGATTGCCGCTTCCAGGGGATGAACCCGAACAGTTTGGTGCGCGGCGGCCGGGCATTCGGGCGGAAGCCGGATTCGGTGTAAATCGTCGCCATAAGGATATGCACGGGAACGCCATATTCGCGCTCGGCGTGGTTTGCGGCGCGCTGCCAATTGTTGAACCAGCCGTCGCGCTGCTCGAAAATCGCGCAGGCGTTCCGTGTGTCTCTAGGGGCACTCGCACAGCCAGCCAGCAGCAGAAGGGCGACGATAAACGCAATACGCATCGCTTCAGATCTCTCACTTTCAGAGAGATTACTAACCGGTAAACGTTAAAGATCGGTTTTTAGATAAATCGACCCCTGCCCTAGTGCGCCCTCACGCCGAAAAACTCTATAATTTCAATGCAAAAATTCTGCCTGACGTTACGTAACCTTGCGCCGCGTCAAGACGCACCGAGCGGACCGGTTCAAACCCTTCGATCCGCTTTGTTCCTGCCCACCGGCCATGATCGGCGAAGACTTCGAGGGAGCCTGCGTCGAGGAAAATCCGCAGGGTGGAAGGCCGCGCACCGCGCGCGATATAACGCGGACCGGGCGCCGCCCCCGGCAGGGCGTAGAGGATCGACAACCCCTCCGCATCGAGTTGCAGCGCCAGATCGACGTCCGGATGATCGAAATGGAGAACGAAGGATGCGCCAGGCCACGACAAGTCCAGAACGATTTCGACCGCGCCGTTCTCGAGCCGGACAGTTTCGCCCGCCACAAGCCTAGTATCGTCGATCACCCCATTGCGTATGCTGTCAACCGCCGCAACCGGTGGCGTCAGGATAGCGCCATCGTGAAGACGCAGGTTGCGTGGCAACGTCATCGCCGTTGGAAAATCGATCGTGTGGGAGACATCCGCCCAGTTGGCGAGCCAGCCGATGCCGACCGGTATACCGTCGTCGACGAAGGCCTGAAATGCATAATTGTCGGTGGCGAAGTCCAGTTCCTGCTCAAAGTCCGTCTGGAAACGAACGCCATCGAAATGACCGACGGCAATCAGCGTCAAGTTCTTGCGTCCGGTATCGGCGTGCGTGCTGTTCATAAGCCCATAGATCAGCCCCCAACGAGTCTGTGGATCGGCGGCCGGACCATCGAGCGGCAAGAGGCAGGGGCATTCGATCACCGCCGTGCCGAACCGTTCCTCCAGAAGCAGCGTACCAGTGAAACGCCAGCCATCGGCGGCTGCCGGATCGTCCGTCTCGTAGAGAAGAATGACACCGCCCTGCTGGCTAAGGCTGCCGAGCACCATTTTCCACAGTCCATCCGGCCCTTTGACCACGTAAGGATCGCGAAAATCGAGCGTCAGGCCGAGGCCCGCTGGCCGACTGGGCAAGATAACCTGCGCCTCGCTGGCAGTGATGATGTTGTGAGAGGTAGCGGTCAATTGCACTTGGGTTTCGGGCGTGCGGTCGATCACCTGCTCGGTGAAGAAGACGCGGATGCCACCCTCATTGTCGATCGGAATGGCGGAACCAGAAAAGGCCCCGCCCCGCCGATCCGGGCGTGCGGTCAGGTCTTCGGAGGGAAACAGGAAGATCGGCATGTGATGCCAGTGGACGTAATCCTCCGACACCGCATGTCCCCAGTGCATCGTGTTCCAGCGAAGACCGTGGGAATAATGCTGATAGAACAGGTGTGGTCGCCCGGCAAACCGGCCAAAACCATTGGGATCGTTCATCCAGCCGAACGGCGGGCGGAAGTGATAGCCGTGCGGCACGGGGGCCGGCGCATTGGCGGCACTGGTGTGCATCACCGTAATGCCCTTTTCCACCACCTCGGCTGCGTTGAAAAAATAAGCGACGGAAACCGCTGTGGTCGCGGTGTCATAGATGCAGGCAAGGTCGCCACCGCTTGTGGCGATGAAGGTGCGGAAGACATATTCCTCCGCATTGCTGACCGAAACCTCGCCGATCTTGTCGCCACCGAGCATGAAGGCCATTGTCCCCGGTGCATCCGGCGTGACCGCCTTCAACCAGACATGAAGCGTTGCGCTGACCGGGACTTCTGCCTGCAAAGTCCTGTGTGTTTCCGTGCCGGCAGCATCCGTCATCATACATTCCTTCCTCAGGTGCGCAGCCGGCTTCCATTGGAGGAAATGATGCGCGCCTTTACAAAAGCCATTCCAGCGACCTAGCGCCGAAGGGCGCGATGTAAAGGCGAAAACCGGAAACCCAAGACATCAGGAAGCGCCCCCGCACGGTGTCTGCCGTGAAATGAAAGCCGTCAGATAGTCGCCGTCTGCTACCTAGCGAGCCGCTTCGACTGGCGAAGGGTCGCCCTGCATTGCCAGTTCCGCCAGAATGAGCGCGCTGACACCTGCGATACAATAACCTGCTGCCAGGTACGTGGTCATACCATCGTAGAAATGACCGATTCCGATAGCGAACAGGGTGGCGATGAGGCTCGATCCCGACGCGATCAGTGATGCGCCCAGGCCCGCAACCTGTCCAAGAGAACGCATCGCCATGGCATTGAGATTGCCGAACAATATGCCAATGGCGAAGAAGGCTGAGAAACAGAACACCATCAACGCGGCAAGCGGCAGAAGGCCGCCCCAGAGCACGGATGCGAGCAGCATCAGAAGACCGGTCGATGCCAATCCCATGAAGGCGGTACGCGCCATGGTATCCATCCCAAACCGCAGCACGAGCTCTGCATTGAGAAAGGAAGAAAGTCCCACGCCCGTGGCCAGCATCGCAAAATAGAGAGGGAAGGTGTCCTTGATTCCATAGGCGTCAAAGAACAGATCGGCCGCCGTGCTGAGATAGAGAAGCTGCGCACCGAACACGATACCGGTCGCAATAATCAGCAACACTACCCGGCGTTTTGACAGGATACGCCGGCCGTTCAAAAACAGCAGCTTCGGCCGGAAGGGTATGCGTTTTTCGGCAGGCAGTGTTTCGGGTTGCCGCATCGCCAGCCAAAGGCCAAGCAACACCGCCATCACAAGATAGACGCCGAAGACCGATCGCCACCCGGCGAACGAAATCAATCCCTGTGCCAAGGCAGGGGCCAGCATTGGCACGAGAATGAAGAGCGTGAACATCAGGGACATCACACGCGCCATCGCTTCGCCCTCGAACTGATCACGGATCATGGCGCGCGTTGCGATCTTCGGGCCGGACACGCCAAGGCCCTGAAGAAACCGGCCAAGGATCACCATTTCGAGCGATCCGGCCAACATGGCCGTGATTGTTCCGGCCATATAGACGCCGAGGCCGAGCACGAGCGCCTTTTTCCGCCCCATCGCATCGGACAGTGGCCCCAGGAGCAATTCACCGAACGCCATACCGAAAATGAAGAGCGATATGACGTGCTGAGTGGAAAGCGGGGGCGCGGTACCAACATCCTCGCTGATCTGGCGTAACCCAGGCAACAATGCGTCGATGCTGAGCGAAGTCAGCGAGGTCAGAAGAGCATAGAGGGCAATGCGTTCGCGAAAGCTGATGGAGGATGTCATGGGCCGCGTGCAACAAGAAGGGATCAGCTTCGACCTGTACCAGCTTCCCGGCAAAGTTTCGCATTTTTGTCGCGCAACAGCTAAACTTCACGACAAACTTCATCTTACCGGAAATTTGAGACGTCTTCGACATGGAAACACCCGCAAAGCGTGGCTTTTGCGGGTGTTTTTGCAGCTAGAAATATTTGGCTTTCAAAGTGGACCGGATGGGACCACCTCGTTCCTAAACCAGTCGGCTCTGCTCGACTGCGGCTTCGATGAAGCTGGCAAACAGCGGGTGCGGGTCGAGTGGGCGGCTCTTCAGTTCCGGGTGGTACTGGACGCCGATGAACCACGGGTGATCCGGGTATTCGACGGTTTCCGGCAGGATACCGTCCGGCGACATGCCGGAGAATTCCAAACCGCAGGCTTCCAGCCGATCCTTGTAATCGACATTCACCTCGTAACGGTGACGGTGGCGCTCGGAAATCTCGGTCGAACCGTAGATATCGGCGATCTTGGTGCCCTTCTTCAGGCTCGCCTTGTAGGCGCCAAGACGCATGGTACCACCGAGATCGCCCGACGCTGCGCGCTTCTCCAGCGCATTGCCCTTGACCCATTCCGTCATCAGGCCAACGACCGGCTCTTCGGTCTTGCCGAATTCGGTCGACGAGGCCTTTTCGATGCCGGCGAGATTGCGGGCCGCTTCAACGACCGCCATCTGCATGCCGAAGCAGATGCCGAAATACGGTACCTTGCGCTCGCGGGCAAACCGCACAGCCTGGATCTTGCCCTCGGAACCGCGTTCGCCAAAACCGCCGGGAACGAGAATGCCGTTGACCTTTTCGAGATAAGGCGACGGATCTTCCTTTTCGAAGACCTCCGCCTCGATCCATTCGAGCTTCACCTTGATCCGGTTGGCAATGCCACCGTGGTAGAGCGCCTCGATCAGCGACTTGTAAGCATCCTTGAGGCCGGTGTACTTGCCGACGATAGCGATGGTGACTTCGCCCTCCGGCGTGCCGATACGGTTGGCGACTTCAAGCCAGTTCTCGATACGGGGCGCCGGTGCCGGTTCAATACCGAAGGCGGCCAAGACCTCGTTGTCGAGGCCTTCGCGGTGATAGGCGATCGGCACGTCATAAATCGAAGCCACGTCCAGTGCCTGAATAACGGCAGACGCACGAACGTTGCAGAACAACGACAGCTTGCGGCGTTCGGCTTCCGGGATTTCGCGGTCGGCGCGCACCAGCAGGATATCGGGATGAATGCCGAGCGCCTGCAGTTCCTTGACGGAATGCTGGGTTGGCTTGGTCTTCAACTCGCCGGCCGCAGCGATATATGGCATCAGCGTCAGGTGGAGATAGATCGCGGTACCACGCGGAAGATCATTCTTCAGCTGGCGGATCGCCTCCATAAACGGCATCGCTTCGATGTCGCCGACGGTGCCGCCGATTTCGCAGATGACGAAATCGAAATCGTCATTACCTTCGGTGACAAAATTCTTGATCTCGTTGGTGACATGCGGAATGACCTGAACGGTCGCGCCGAGGTAGTCGCCGCGGCGTTCCTTGTCGATGATGTTCTTGTAGATGCGGCCGGTGGTAATGTTGTCGGTCTTGGTCGCCGAGCGGCCGGTAAAGCGCTCGTAGTGACCGAGATCGAGGTCCGTCTCCGCGCCGTCATCCGTCACGAACACTTCGCCGTGCTGCGTCGGGCTCATGGTGCCCGGATCGACGTTCAGATAGGGGTCAAGTTTGCGAATCCGCACCCGGTAACCCCGGGCCTGCAGCAACGCTCCGAGAGCAGCTGCGGCGATCCCTTTACCAAGGGACGAAACCACGCCGCCAGTGATGAATACATATCGCGCCATGGGCTTCACCGGATACCGTTTCAAAAATGATTCCGCCACCGAAAAATTCATCTTTCAGAATTTTTCCGTTCAAAAAGTTCAGGTGGCAAAATTCAAACAAAAGAAAACCGGCGGAAGACTGGCTTCCGCCGGCGATTATATCTGCTTCCGGCCTTACTGGCCGCTTGGAACGTCCGAACCGGATGTTGCCGGCTTTGTCTCGGTCGTCGCAGGGGTCTGCGTGGCAGGTGTCTGTGTCGTCGCCGGCGTGGTGGTCGCAGGCGTCTGTGTATTGGCGCCGGACTGCGCCGGTGTCTGCGCAGGCGTCTCGCCAGCTGGCGGCGTCGTGCCACCACCGAGCGAATCAAGCACGCCCTTGCCGTTGTTGGTCGTGCCGGGGATCCGGTCGAGAACGTCGGTCGCATTCGGCTGGTAGCGGGCCAGAATGCCCATGCCGAGCGCCAGAACAAAGAACAGGGCTGCGAGGATCGCGGTGGTACGGGTCAAAGCATTGGCTGTACCACGGGCAGACATGAAGCCCGAACCGCCGCCGATGCCGAGGCCGCCGCCTTCGGAACGCTGAATCAGCACGACGCCGATCAGCGCCAGAACAACCATGAGATAGATGACAAGCAATACGGTCTGCATTTTGTCCAGTCCTGCCTTAGATCACGCTCAGTCCGGCTTCACAAAAGCCGAAGACCTGACACGCGATCGAGTGATCGTCCGTCATAGGAGACGCAGCGAAATTGCAACGCAAGTTTCGACGTCCGCTCCAAGCGGAAAAGATTAGTGTTGGCGGCTGCATATACCAAGCCACCGCGCATTAAAAGCCCCTGCCCGTCTCTCCATGGACTTAATACCAAGGATCGGCGGACAGAAACCTAAAGGACGGCTTAGCGCCAATCGCTGGCATCAAGCCGTCAATTCTTCATACGCCCGGTAAATGGCGAGGAAGTCGTCGGCTTTCAAGCTTGCTCCGCCGATCAGAGCACCATCGACATTGGCAATGCCCATCAATTCCTTTGCGTTACCCGGCTTGACCGAACCGCCGTAGAGAATGCGCATCTTGGCGCCGGCCGGGCCGAAGCGTGCGACCAGTTCGGAACGCTGGAAGGCATGCGCCTCCTCGACGTCCGCTGCGGTCGGCGTCAGGCCGGTGCCGATCGCCCAGACCGGCTCATAGGCAATAACGGTGTTTTCAGCAGTCGCACTATTCGGAATGGAGCCTGCCAGCTGGCGCTTCAGCACGTCCAACGTCTGGCCTGCCTTGCGCTCGTCACCGGTTTCACCGATGCAGATGATGGCGATCAGGTCGGCGGCATAGGCAGCCTCGGCCTTTGCCCGAACGAGTGCATCCGTTTCCTTATGGTCGGTGCGGCGCTCGGAATGGCCGACGATCACGTGGGTGCCGAAGCAATCGGCGATCATTTCAGCCGAGACATCGCCGGTATGGGCGCCGGAAACCTTGTCATGACAATCCTGCGCACCGATCAGAAGCGGGCTGTCGTCGCACAGCGCCGTTGCCACATAGAGCAGCGTCGCCGGTGGGCAGATCAGCGTTTCGACCTTTGCGGACAGACCGCCCTTGACGCCTTCCGCCATCGCCTTGATCTGATCGAGCGAAGCCCGCAAACCATTCATTTTCCAGTTTCCGGCAACAAGCGGTTTTACGTCGGGCGTCATGTCGTCTCCTTAAGGGCATTGTCCTTTTCCCGGCAAAGGCCCTAGCAAATAAGCCGGACAAAGAAAAGCACGCCGGCGAACACGGCACCCATGCTGCGCCTGATATCCCAAGCTCCTGTATCGAAACCGTGAAGGACACACGGCTTGTTCGGCCATGCGGAAAGAGCGATGATTCGACAGAGCTTTTGACAGTCGGAGATCAGTGATGCTGCGCAACGGGCTGGACGCGTTCGGATGGGTGACCATCCTTCTTCACTGGACGATTGCCATTCTGATCGCCGGGCTACTGGTGCTCGGTTACGCCATGGCCCGGCCGGGCATCGACCCGGTGCTGCAATTCGACCTGTTCCAGTGGCACAAGTCGTTCGGGTTCACCGCGCTTGGCTTTTGCGTCATCCGGGTCCTCTGGTGGCTTGCCGGAAAGCATCCGGCGCCCGTGGCCGGGCTTTCGGCCCGCGAAAGACATGCAAGCTTTCTCGTTCATATCCTGCTGCTTTGCCTGACGCTCGCGGTGCCGGTCACCGGCTGGGCGCTTGCCTCGACCTCGACGCTGGACATTCCGAGCTTCTATTTCAATATCGTCGTCATCCCGCATCTGCCGCTGGAGAAATCCGCCCTCGCCGAGGCCTTGTGGACAACCGCCCATGCAGTCCTCGCCTATAGTCTGGCCGCGCTTGTCCTGCTGCATGCCGGTGCGGCCCTGCACCATCATTTCATCCGGCACGATGCGGTGCTTGTCCGCATGCTGCGCAACAGGCGACAGAATGGCTAGGAATATTCCTCACCCATCGTGCGTCTTACCGAGCGCCAACCAAGCATCGGGAAGGATCGTAACAATGTCCGCACACTTCACGACAATCACCGCCACATGGATAACACTCGCAGGCTTCGTACTGCCCGCATCCGCCTCTCAGGCCAAGGCGCCGACATTGGATGACGCAGCCGGCCGCTACGACATCGATGGATCCTCGCAGATCAATTTCAAAGTCGGCCAGGTCGGCGGTGGCGGTGGCATTTCCGGAAAATTCACAAAATTCTCTGGCACGTTCCAGCTGGATAGCGGTGACATCGGCAAATCCGTGGTGGAATTTGCGCTCTTTCCGGAAACGGTCCAGACCGGCGAGCCACGTATCGAGAGTTTCCTGCGCTCCACCGCCGTGTTCGACACCACGAACTATCCGAAGATCATCTTCCGCTCGACGAAGATCACCCGTACCGGTGAAGACACCGCCGACATCGAAGGCAATCTCACGGCCAAGGGCACGACCAGAACCGAACATTTTGACGCGACGCTGACCAAATGGAACAAGCGGATCATCGGCTTTCACATTCAAGGTGGCGTCTACCGCACCCGCTATGACATGTCGGTGGGAATACCGATCTATTCCAACATCGTGCAGTTCGACATGATGGTGAACGGGCAAAAACACTAGTCTTCACGATACCGCCGGGCTGCGCCCTTCCAATGTCCGCAGACTGTTCCTGCGGGAACAGGTCAGCCAGCCGCTCAAGGCCCAAGATGGCTTGACGTCGCCGCTCCCTGTCTGGGAATTGACGGCGTATGGATGCAATTCTACTCTTGCCTGCATTGCTTGTTCTTCACTTATTTCATGGCTTGGGAACCCGGGGCGGATGCATGTGGTATGCTTTTTCAAATCTCTGGTTTTCAGCCTCGGCCTGCTTCCGGTCGCCGCAAGCGCACAGGACGTATTGACCACGGCAACGCCGGACCTTCTGGTCCGCTCGCTCAATCCCGTGCTGGTGCAAAGGGAAAAAACGCGCGGATTGAAGATCGTCGGCGCCAAGGACCTGGAGCAGGTCAACAGCTATGGCGACACGCTCGCAGCGACGGTCAATCTCGCCGTCAACTTTCGCTTCGGCTCAGCCGAACTGACACCGCAGGCAGAGCGCCTTCTCGACAATGTTGGCATGGCGCTGCAATCCAGCGACCTTAAATCCTACCGGTTCGTCATCGGCGGCCATACGGATGCGGCCGGCAGCGATGCAGACAATCTCGATCTCAGCCGGGCGCGAGCCGCATCGGCGACGCAGTATCTGCTGGCGCATTACCAGATCGATCCTCGGCGGCTCGTCCTGCGCGCCTTCGGCGAAACCGCCCTGCTCTTTCCGGCCGATCCCGAAGACGGCCGCAATCGCCGGGTCGAGATTTCGACGCTGAAACAGTAGATTGACCGATTGGCTTTATGCCCATCCGCAGTCTCCATTGTGGCCGGACTGAAGCTATCCCGGCGGGAAGCATGAGCCCGCGAGAAGATGTTGAATGCCGCGAAGTGGGAGGCCGATTATGGTCCAAATAAACCGCCGCGCCGTGCTGACCAGAATACGCCGAAATCGGATATTGCAAGTTTGTATTCCGTGCACTCGCTGCATGGAGCGTAAGGCCGCGCTAGCCGGAATAGCTGAATACAACAATGCCCTCGACGGTATCAACTAGCCAGATGCCTTCATGATTACGAGATAGGCTGAAATAGGATGTGTTGCCACCAGCCACCTTTTGCAGATCGAAGCTATAGCCTGGGCCATTACAACCGCCACTGTTGAGCGCATAGACTGGTTCGTCCAGTGGCACAGGGGTCTGGGCCCACTTGCTATACGGATTACGCTCGGAATTGCTGATCGGTTTCGCGTTGGGTCCTTCAAAGGCTTTCAAGCCTATCGTGCGAACTTTTTCCGTCATGCTCAATGAAAGCCGATAAACGGCGTAATCGCATCCATCGATGAACCCGGCGAGTGACGCCCATGCAATCAGTTGGGGCCTCTCCAGCACCCGTGGTGTCCCAAGCGTCCAAGCAGGCGGCACAACATTCAGCGGATAGACTGTCAAAACGCATACGAGGAAAATATGAGCGGCGGTTAGTTTCATTCTGCCCGTTATCTTGCTTTCGTACCGAGTTGGTAGGCTGGGATATGTCAAGTAGGCGATGAACCACAATAGGGCGCAAAGCGGATAACGATGTTATCACGTCTCGCCCAAGGCAAGCTCGGAGGCACTTCACTTCGATACGCCAATTGGCAGAGCGCCGCCCTGACGGCGGAATCAAAAAAGGCACGGCGCATGCGGCACCGTACCCCTTTCTCGAGTTCAACGCTTCGATCAGCCGAACTGGCTGCCGACGAAATCCTTGACGATGCGGATGATACCGCGGCCAAGCAGGTCATCGAGGGCGTCGCAGAGCTGGTCGACATGCTGGCGCTCGCAGATCAGCGGCGGCAAAAGCCGGATGACGTTACGGTTATACTCCGTGAACGCCACCAGCGTATCGTAGTCGCGCAGCAGTAGCGCGCCGATGAAGCCCGACAGCGAGCCCTTCAACTTGTCGTCCAACACCGCCACCACCGGCCGCAGCACGAGCGGCAACGTCTGGCTGAAATCCTGGAACTCAAGGCCGATCATCAGGCCCTGCCCGCGCACGTCCTTGATGATCTTCGGATATTTTTCCTTCAGCGTGGTAAGGCGTTCCAACAGGTACTCGCCCTGCACGGCTGAGTTCTCGATCAGGTCCTCGTCATAGAGAACGTTCAAAGTCTCGATCGCCGTAATGCAGGCCTCGCCGATGCCGCCGAACGTGGCATGGGCATGGATCATCGCAGTCTTCGGCGTGCCATAGGCCTTCATGTAGATTTCGCGGCGGGCGATCATCGCGGCCATGGCCGTCTTGCCACCGCCGAGCGACTTGGCGACCGCGGTGATATCAGGCACCACGTTGGCATATTCGAAGGCGAAGAAGCGGCCGGACCGGCCGACGCCGCACTGCACCTCATCAGCCACCCAGATGACGCCGTGCTTGTTGCAGAGCGCGCGAACTTCCTGCCAGAACTCTGGCGGTGCGATGTTGATGCCGCCGCCGCCCTGAATGGTTTCCAGCACGAGGACGCCGATCGTCGGATCGCTCTCGAAAGCACGGCGGATCGCCTCAATCTCGCCGAAGGGAACCTTGACGTTGTTTTCAAGCAGCTTGAACTCGCCGCGATAAAGTGGACCGTCGGTGATCGACAATACACCGCGCGTCTTGCCGTGGAAGGAGTTCTCGGCATAGACGATGCGCGGCCGCTTCGGGCCGGCAACGCGCTCGGCAAGCTTGATGGCAGCTTCCATGGCCTCCGAGCCGGAGGAGCCGAGGAACACCATGTCGAGGTCGCCCGGCGCGATCTCGGCGAGGTTCTTGGCGAGTGCCGCAGCATATTGCGACATGAAGGCGATACCGATCTCGTGGCGATTCTCGTCCTGGAACTGTTTTCGCGCGGATATCAGGCGCTGATGGTTGTGGCCGAGCGCCAACGAACCGAAACCACCGAAAAAGTCGAGAATCTTTCGACCATTCTGGTCGACGTAATACATACCCTCGGCCGTCTCGATCTTTATCTTGTTGAAACCGAGCAGCTTCATGAAGTGAAGCTGCCCCGGATTCAGGTGCTCCTTGAACAGCGTCGTCATGTCGGCGACGCTCATATCCTTGGCCTGTTCAACCGTCAGGAGGTTGGGCTTGCTGATGCCGCCTGAAAGGGCGGGCGCGTCGATGGCGACAGATTGCGTTTTGTCGAGCATTGTCCTGATCCCCTGGTTCATTCGGCCGGTACGGCGGTTGTCTGTGCGAAAAGCTTACCGGCTTTCTTGGCGCGGTATTCGTCATAGGCTGCGATCAGCATGGCGCCGTCATTGTACTGCGCCTTCCAGCCAAGCTCCTTCTTGAGCTTGCCGGTTTCGCGAATGCACATCTCGTCGGCGATCAGGTACTGTTCCGGATCCATGATCGGCATGTTGACGAAATCGAAGGCAGCCAGCGTCGCCTTCACCGCAAAGCCCGGTGTCGGTAAAAGGAACGATTTCGAACCGGCATGGACGATCAGGTCGCCGAGCAGCTTTTTCACCGAGGGCGGATTGTCGGAGCCGAGATTGTAGGCCTCGTTCGGTACGCCGCCCTTCCAGGCAAGACGCGCAGCTTCGGCGCAATCGAACACCGAGATGAACTGGTACGGATTCTTGCCCGAACCGATCATCGGCACCGGCAGGTTGGCGTCGATCAGCTTGAACAGCTTTTCCAGGATGCCGAGGCGGCCAGGGCCGATGATCAGGCGCGGCCGGAAGATCGAGATGTTCATGCCCTGCTTGCGCCATTCGGCGGCGAGCTGCTCGGTTGCCCATTTCGACTTGCCGTATTCACCCAAGGGCTTCGCCGGATGCGCCTCGGTTTGCGGCGACATCACCGTATGCCCGTAGATCATATCGGTGGTGAACTGCACCAGCCGGTTGGCGCCGGACTTTGCCGTCGCCTTCATGATGTTTTCAGCGCCGTAATAGTTGACCGGCCAGAAGAACTGCCAGCGCTTGGAGCGCACCTGCAACGGCGACAGCATCTTGGCCGCCATGTTGTAGACCATGTCGTCCGGGCCGATCTCGACCTTCATCACATCATCGGCGTTGGTGACGTCGCAATGGACAAAACGGGCACGGGCGTAATGTGGCAGGTCGGACTTGGCTATATCGGCAACGAGAACCTCTTCACCGTCCTGGACCAAACGCTCTGCGAGATGACGACCGACGAAACCGTCACCGCCGAAAATGATATGTTTCATGATGCACTCCCGATTTTTGCTGTTTTTGCGCCCGCTGCTTCAAGCGAAGGCTGCTCCTCGTGCGAGGACATGCCGGACTGGGCGATGAGAATGGTTCCGACGCAGATGAAGCCAATGCCGGCGATGCGCCAGGCGTTCAGATCCTCGTGGAAGACGAAATAGGCAAAGACGGCCACTGCCACATAGGCAAGGCTCAGAAATGGATAGGCGAAGGAAAGTTCCACCTTCGACAATACGTAAAGATGCGACACCATCGAAATGACGAAGGTCGCAAGTCCGGCGAAAACCCAGGGGTTGAAAACCACCTGGAAAATGCGGGCAATGAAAGTATCAGCCGTGAAGCTCAACGGTCCGAGCGACAGCATGCCTTGTTTGAGCATGACTTGTGCCGCAGCGTTGGTAATCACGGTGAAGAGAATGAATACGATATACTTCATGTTAAAATCCCCTATTCCCGTCGCAATACCTACAGGCAAGAGCCGTATATTCCGTGAAATTCCCGCGTTTATTTAATTCAAATTGTTCGTATTCTCATTTTGGCAAAGCCAAAGCCGTCCGCTTCCAGAAATTCGAGACCATTGCCGGATCACGTAGTGCTTCCAGCTTGCGCCATTGCGGGAACGAGAAATCAAAGGTTTGCGGGCTCATCCGGGCATCCTTGTAGGGATTGATGGCACCGCCAGCCTCGACAACCATGGCGTCCAGACGGTTGAGGAGCTTAAGGGTCTCTTCACCCTGATTGGCGAAATCCAGCGTCAGTGTAAAACCAGGCCTCGGAAAGGATAAAAGTCCGCCGGATGTCTGCTCCCCGAACTTTTTCAAAACGGTGAGGAAGGAGGCGTGGCCAGCCTTGCGGGCGGTCTCCAGCAGCTGTGCCGTCAGCTCCGGCGCGTTCTCTGACGGATAGACACTCTGGTGCTGGTAGAGGCCCTTGGGGCCATACAGCCGGTTCCAGTTGCCGATGGCATCCAGCGGGTGGAAGTAACCCGGCCACTTGACTGTCTTGACCGTTTCACCCGGCTTTTCCTTACGGAAATACAGCTCGTTGAACGCCTTCAGCGTGAGCGTGTTCAGGAGATTAAACGGCGGCGCAAACGGCACAGCCAACCGCCTTGCACGCGGCATGTCGGGAAACTCGCAGGAAGCATCGGCATGGTCGCCAGCAAGAAGAACGCCCCTGCCCGTGCGTTTTCCGGTCGCCAACTGATCGATCCACGCGACGGAATATTCATGCTCGCCGTCAACGGTTTCGACCATACCGAAATATTCGTCCAGACTGTCGAAACGGATGGCGTGCTGCTGGATGTGGGCTGACGGCACCTTCATCAGCTGCAGATCAACCGACACAATCAATCCCGTCAGGCCCATGCCGGCGATGGTGGCAAAGAACAAATCACGGTTTTCCGCTGGCGAGCACGTCAGCACTTCGCCGTTCGACCGCAACAATGTCAGACTGAGCACATGCTTGCCGAACGTGCCGCGTGCGTGATGGTTCTTGCCGTGAACGTCGTTAGCGACAGCACCGGCGACGGTGACCGAAGCCGTTCCCGGCGTCACCGGCAGGAAAAACCGGTGCGGGATCGCCGTTTCGAGAATGGCGCGAAGCGTTACGCCTGCGTCGCAGGAGATGATCCCGGTTCCCGGATCAAACCCGATGATACGAGTGCGCACCCGGCTTTCGATCAGCCTGCCGTGATCATTGTGGCAGCTATCGCCATAGGATCTTCCGTTGCCGAACGGCAGGAAGGCGCCAGGTGCCACATTTTCACGGAGGTTCTCGTAGGCATCGGGCGATACGGACTGCCGGGCGCGGCAATCAATCCGGCCCCAGCTGTCAAATTCAGCGGCGGTCATGGCGTTCCCATAGCACCGGCGAGCACAAACCCTGCGCCGATCGCCATGGTCACAAGGCTGCGCCAGTCGCGCATGATGAACACCACCGGATCCTCATGCAGCATGCCACGGCGCGCCAGCATCCAGATGCGCAGCAGCATGTAGAGCACCAGAGGGCAAAGCGGCCAGAGCGCCCAGTCCAGCGTGTACATCTCCTGCATTTCCTTGCTGTGGATATAGAGCGCCAGAACCAGCGCGGCAGCGAACGCAGAAGAGACGCCTGCCTGCCCGACCATTTCGAAATCGACGGCCAGATAGCCGCGCCCGGGCACCTGGTTGCCGTCACGGCCATCATACTCGTCGAGTTCGACATAGCGTTTGACCAGCGCCAGGCTAAGGAAAAAGAAGATCGAGAACGACAGCAGCCAGAAGGAAAGTTCTGTGCCGGTCGCCGCTGCACCGGCGATGATGCGAACCGTGTAAAGCCCTGCCAGCGTGAAGACATCAACCAGCAGCTTGCGCTTGAGTACAAACGTATAAGCCGTCGTCGCCAGGGCATAGAAGCCGAGTACAAGGGCGAAATCAGAAGGCAGCACAGCCGTCAGCGACAGCGAAGCCACCAGTAGGCACAGCGCCATCATCAGGCCCATCGGCACCGACATCTGGCCGCTGGCCAGCGGCCGGTTGCGTTTCTTGGGATGGCGCCGGTCGTTGGTGAGATCCGACAGGTCGTTGACCACATAGACGGCAGAGGCAAGAAAACTGAAGGCAAAGAACGCGAGGATGACATTGACCACCGCATCCATGTGCAGAATGTCATGATTGAGGATCATCGGCACGCCGATCAGCACGTTCTTTGCCCATTGATGCACGCGGATCGATTTCAAGGCTGCAAAACGAGAGGCCTTGCCGAGATCAAGCCGCTCGGCATCATGCGCCCGGCGCCATTTCTCGGCGGCGGCATCCGGCGCCACGACAATCGCCTTGCGCGCTGCGTCAAACACCGGCACGTCATCGCGGCTGTTGCCCATATAGTCAAAACCGCCCTCGCCGAACTGTTCGATCAGCTTTTCCCGCTTGCGGCGGCTGGTAAGGTTGATGTCCGTGGTGCTGTGCAGGACAGACGAAAAAGCGCCGGTATGGGCAGCAACCCCGAGTGCCACGCTTTCGGCGGCGCCGGTAACAAGGATGATCTGCCGGCCGGTTTCGCGCTCGCGCGTCAGACGCTTGAGCACCGCCTCGCGATAAGGCCAGTCGGCCGCCTGCCGTCCGGAGCGCGCAGCAACTTCGTATTTCAGCCGTGCCTTGCCCTTCGACATCCAGACAAGCACTGCAAACAACATCAGCGGATTGCGCAAAAGAATGATCGCCACGCCCTCCCAGAGCGTGTCAGCAGCAAGCAATGTGCCATCAAGATCGACGCACAGCGGAATATGCCGCGTTTCTGTTCGAGCATCCATAAGATCAAACCCCAAGAATATATACCCGGGACAGTCCCATGATCAGCTTTCTAAAGTGCAAACAGCGCTCGCGTTAGAGTTTCAAATTGCTGCGTTGGTTAACAAATCCCGGATATATTAGGAGCTTCAATCAAGTCCGATCCAGTTCAACGCATCGCGCCAATCGGTCATGCGAACGGGGGTTCCATGCGACCCGGTCTGGAACAGGACGAAGCGGCTGGGATAATTCGCTTTCTTCAAGGAACGGTAGAACGCAATCTGACCGGCTGCGGCATAGACGGTGTCATCACTGCCATGGCTGAAGAAGATCGGTAGCTTCTTTTTGTAGGCGGCACTCTTGCTGAAGGCCGGGTCGGTCGGGCCTCCCATGATCATCATGCCCTTGAGAGCACCAACCGCCTGCGGATTGCGGGTGAGGCCCCAGCAGATGAAGCTACCCATCGAGGCGCAGGCAAGCACGACCGGCCTGTCCGGTGATTGCTGCCGGGCATAGGCGATCAATCCCGCGATATCCGCAACGCCCGCATCATCAAACGAGCGCATGCTCGGTGCATAATAAACACCGCCATTGTCGACAGCGAGGTTCTTCAGCCGGTTGAAATTGCCGCCGAACGACCAGTCATTGGCACCCAACCGCCTGTCGCCGCCCCGGCCATGGATGAAAATGACTGTGAATGCCGCACCGGCCGCGGCGCCGACGCGCATCACATCAAGTGGCCGGTTACCGGTATCGATCGTCTCATTGACCTGCTCACGCTTGACGCCGAGCGACACATAGGCACGTTTTACCCGGCGCTCCGGTTCCTGATCGCGGGCGTGGAGATCGCGCATTTTCTGGTAGTCTACGACGCGGTAATCACCGTCATCCGCAGTCTCAAGCACAATTCCGTAGGAAAACAGCTCGTCCTTGAATGGCTTCAGCGGTGCGGCCTGCAGTGGCAAAGCCAGAGCGGTGCCGACGGCACAGCCCAAAAGAACGCGAAAGACCAAATGAGCTGTGGACAGGTGCATCCTGAATGTTCCTCGTTTGATCCAAGCCTTGCCATCAGACCTTCCGCAACGCAACAGTTGGGGCTATTGAAGGCAGCGTATCGGCGCGCGCCGACTGAGCCATATGGCCTGGTCGCTCTCGCGCCAAGAATTTGGCAGAATTCCGGCGATTCGTGCAGACATTCATGACGGCCCAGCATGACGACCAAGTCCGCACTCCGGGCCGGGTCTGAAGCCGCCACCACGGAAAGACATCAAAACAGACTATGACCGACAGCAACGATCTCTTTTCAGCAATGCCCCTGGTACCCAAGCCTGCGACGGATCCCGTCGTGCCGAAGCCGGTTGTTGCTACGCCCGCCGCCTCTCCCATGGCGGAGCAGCGCAGCGGCGCGTCCACCACGCTGAAGGCCGATACCGGCGATTACAATGCGTCGACCATCGAAGTCCTTGAAGGCCTGGAGCCGGTGCGCCGGCGTCCGGGCATGTATATCGGTGGTACCGACGAAAAGGCGCTGCACCATCTGTTTGCCGAAGTCATCGACAACTCGATGGACGAAGCGGTTGCCGGCCACGCCAATTTCATCGACGTCCATCTCGATGCCGAAGGCTGCCTGTCTGTCACCGATAACGGCCGCGGCATTCCGGTCGAGAACCATCCGAAATTTCCGGGCAAGTCGACGCTCGAAGTGATCATGACCATCCTACATGCGGGCGGCAAGTTCGACAGCAAGGTCTATGAAACATCCGGCGGTCTACACGGCGTCGGCGTCTCGGTCGTCAACGCTCTCTCGGACATTCTCGAAGTCGAGGTTGCCCGTAACCGCAAGCTCTATCGCCAGCGGTTTTCGCGGGGCATTCCGCAGGGCGGGCTGGAGGAACTGGGCGATATCCAGAACCGGCGCGGCACCAAGGTCAAATTCCATCCAGACCCGGAGATTTTTGGCTCGCACGCAAAATTCGATCCGGCCCGGCTGTTTCGCATGGCGCGCTCGAAAGCCTATCTGTTCGGCGGCGTTGAAATCCGCTGGTCCTGCGATCCCTCGCTGATCGAAGGCACAGATACGCCTGACAAGGCCGTGTTCCACTTCCCCGGCGGTCTGAAAGACTATCTTCAGGCGACGATGGGCAAGGAATTCACCGTCACCCGCGAAATCTTTGCCGGCAAGACCGAAAAGACCGGCGGCCATGGCGCAATGGAATGGGCCGTCACCTGGTATGGCGGCGACAGCATCGTGCATTCCTACTGCAACACCATCCCGACCCCCGAAGGCGGCACGCACGAAGCCGGCTTCCGTATCGCCCTGACCAAGGGCCTGAAAGCCTATGCGGAACTGACGCAGAACAAGCGCGCCGCTATCGTCACCACAGAAGACGTGATGATTTCCGCGGCTGGCATGTTGTCGGTGTTCATCCGCGAACCGGAATTCGTCGGCCAGACCAAGGACAAGCTGGCGACGGTCGAGGCCCAGCGCATCGTCGAAAATGCCCTGCGCGATCCCTTCGACCACTTCCTCGCCGACAACCCGCAGGAAGCCCACAAGCTCCTGGAATGGGTAATCGAGCGCGCCGACGAACGGGTGCGCCGCCGCAAGGAAAAAGAAGTCACCCGCAAATCGGCGGTCCGCAAGCTGCGCCTGCCGGGCAAGCTTGCCGACTGCTCGCAGAACTCGGCCGAGGGTGCCGAACTGTTCATCGTCGAAGGCGACTCGGCCGGTGGTTCGGCCAAGCAGGCGCGCAACCGCTCTAACCAGGCAATCCTGCCGCTTCGCGGCAAGATCCTCAACGTTGCCAGCGCCGGGCGTGAAAAGCTCGGCGCCAACCAGCAGATCAGCGACCTCATCCAGGCGCTTGGCTGCGGCACGCGCAGCAAGTATCGCGAGGAAGACCTGCGTTACGAGCGCGTCATCGTCATGACCGATGCCGACGTCGATGGCGCCCATATCGCCTCGCTGCTCATCACCTTTTTCTATCAGGAAATGCCGGATCTCGTCCGGGGCGGCCATCTCTATCTGGCCGTGCCGCCGCTCTACCGCATTACCCAGGGCGCGAGGACACTCTACGCCCGCGACGACGCTCATCGGGTGGAACTGATGGAGACGGAATTCAACGGCCGCGGCAAGGTCGAGATCGGCCGCTTCAAGGGCCTTGGCGAAATGATGCCGGCGCAGCTGAAGGAAACCACGATGGATCCTTCCAAGCGGACGCTGCTGAAGGTCGCCATCGACGAGGTGGATTTCGAAGGCACGCGCGAAGCCGTCGACAACCTGATGGGCACCAAGGCCGACGCCCGCTTCCGCTTCATCCAGGAACGCGCCGTGTTTGCAGATAACCTGGATATCTAGTTCAGGACCTTCACGGGCCGATTCAACACGTTGTTGAATTGATTCAGCTTTCCGCTCCAACTCACGGAGCGGAAACGCTTTTCCTCTCGGGGAGTTCGCCTTGCGTCAGGCGATTGCCTTTTCCATGAAGAGGCTGAACGGGTCCGGTTGATAGGAACCGAACGGCCCAATCTCGACATAACCAGCAGTCTTATAGAGACCGATCGCCTCCGGTTGATAGATGCCGGTCTCAAGCCGGATCGCCGAAAGCCCCGCATCGCGGCCGTGACCTTCGAGATGCTCCAGCAACTTGCGGCCGATCTTCAGGCCGCGTGCCTGCGGATCAACGAACATGCGCTTGATCTCGGCGCTGCCATCGCCTGAATCCACCAGCGCACAACAACCGACGACTTGTCCTTCGTGGCGGGCGACAAAGAAGGAAACGGATGGTTTCTCCAGCGTCGAGATATCGACCAGGTGATTGCTTTCTGCCGGATAAAGCGACTGTGCATAGGCGTCTGATTGGTCGAGCAGGTGTAGGACACCCGCTTGGCGTGGCGGTTCTTTTTCAATGGTCAGAGTCACTTGGCGTTATTCCCTCACAGGTCGATTCATGCCGCTCAAGGTCAACACTAACGCACAGCGCAGAAAACGACAGACGCCAAATCTCGCAATGCTCGACAATCGTCTCTCACCCGGCGCAACCGGCAGAAACAAATTGTTTTCAACCGTTTCCCATTTCGCCTTACTTCCGGAGCAAACGGACTTTTAGTTCAGAGAATACAGAATCGCTTCCTAGCGAGCCACATCTTCACCGACTTGGAGAAACATCCACAATGGTTCCTGCCCTGATCGTCATGACAATTCTCGGCTGCGACGACGGTGTCAGCCAATGCCACTACGTCTCGACGGTCAACGGCACCTGGCAGACGATTGCCCTATGCGATGCGGAATCGCAGAAACAATTGCCAAAATTCTCCAACGTCAACTACCCGGTGATCGTCGCAGTCTGCGAAACATCCGGTGACAATATGGCCAATGCCAAGGATCCGGCACCCGCACCGACCAACCAAACGGCGCTCGATCAGACGCCTGCCGTCACGCAGGACACCGTACCCGCACCGCCCACCACCGAACAGAAACAACCGAACCTGCCCCGCCGGACCCTGGCTATGATCACCGGAGCCCTGCCCGACGCGTCGGCGCTGCGCAACGCCGTGACCAAGCCCGTCCACTATATCGAGGATGGCTATTCCTGGGTGGCGCGGAAATTCACCGAATAGGCCTATACCAGCCCGGCTGCGATCAGGCTTTCCGCACTGGCACGGATTGCCTCGTCCCCTGAACGAGGCTTCCAGCCCAGCAAACGCTTCGCCTTGTCGTTCGACACGCGCGCGTCGCGGCCCAGTTCGCCGACAATCAGTTTCAGACCAGGATCGAAGCGCGACGCAATTCCTGCCAGCCAGTTGGGCAGAACGAATTTCGGCATTTTTTTCCGATAAGCCGGGAAGTCCCGTTTCAGGACCTTAACGATATCGCTGATCGATAGCGCCTCCTCGGCAATGATGAAACGCTCGCCAGCAGCAGTAGCGGCCGTCATGGCAAGAACATGGGCCTCTGCAGCATCGCGCACATCGACAACAGGCACGCTGAAATCCGGCATGGCGGGATAACGGCCCTTCAACAGGCTTTGCACGAGGCCAACCGATGTGCCGGTTTCCGTGCCAAGGATAGGTCCGAGGATCATCCCCGGATTGACGACGGCCAGCTCAAGGCCATGTTCGCGCGCAAAGTCCCAGGCAGCGCGCTCGGCGAGCGTCTTTGACTTGTAATAGGGGGTGGCAAGCCGCCCGTTGACATCAGTCCAGTCGGCTTCCGTAAAAGGCGCTATGCCCGGACCATAGCTGATGGCAGCGATCGAGGACGTCAGCACCACGCGTTTGACCCCGGCATTTTTTGCGGCCCGCAGGACACGCAACGTTCCCTCGCGAGCGGGAAGAATAAGGTCATCCTCGTGCTTGGGAGTACGCGAAGGAAAGGGCGATGCGGTATGAATGACATGGCTGCCCCCTGCAAAGGCAATATCCCATCCCGCATCAGCCGTGAGATCAGCAACAACGAAGGAGAGCTTTCCTTGAGCTGCGTCATCAACAGAGCGGATCGCCGCCTCGATGGCCTCCGCCTTTTGCATTGACCGAATGGTTCCACGAACCTCGTAGCCAGCCGACAACAAATGCGCGGCAACATGACGGCCGAGAAAACCGCCTATGCCGGTTACAGCGACTGGTCTTGTCCTATCGTTATTCACGGCTCTACCCCTGCAACCTACCGCTCTAATATCCACACGCTACATGGTAAGTTTGGGACCCTGTGTCAAAGGCCGATTGTCAGCATGGTCGGGCAACAGGAAGCGCGGGTGCCTAAAAGGTCAGGCAGCTTCTCGTGCTGCAAGCTGCGCATAGTCGCGGGCGGTCTGGCGCTGCTCGGCAATGGTCAGCTTCTCGATCAGATCAGCAAGACCACCGGATGCCTCAGAGACATAGTTTCTACCGCGCAGTTTCGACAGCAAGACGGCGGAAATTGTTGATGTCACGCCCGGTGAACCGACCCGGTTTTCCTTACGCCAGATCAATACGGCCTCTGCAAAGAGGGTGCTGACGTCACGGCCAAGGCCTGCACTTTCAAACAAGGCACGAATAGCATGGATGCGGCCGTCAGACAGGATCGAGCGAACCCGCTTATCGGCGACCGCAGACAGGTTGACGATGGCGGCTGCGAAAAAATCGATCTTGCCGGAACACAGCGCGTTCAAAAGGAAAGCCGGCGTCAGCCGTCCCGTTACCCGAAGGTGCTCCACCAGATTGGGGATCTGATCCGCCTGCGCAGCCCCTGCCATGCCGACGGCAGCCTTGTCGCAGGCTTCGCGGGTAATGCGCTCGACCCGGCGTTCGCCAATTGCGGCCTGCACGAGACCAAACCCGGACAGGGCCGCCCCGACCTTCTCAACCAGCGCATGGCGCGCATCGGCCGGCAGATCGTCACGGTCAAGCAGGGTGTTGCGGACCGACCAGAGATGGCCGAGCCGGTCGCTCAGGCGCTTCAACGTCCGGCAGGAGAACCGCGCCTGTTCGTTTTCGAGCAGGATCAAAACCTCCTCCTCGCCGCCGATTTCAGCGATGGCGGCGGCAACCGGCCGAGACATGGCCTGACGGGCAGCGATGACCGCACGGGTCTCCGGCGTGCCCTTGGCAGCAAGATCGACAAGGTCCATATCGTTCAGCACAGGAGAGCGTGAAATGACGGCGTAGGCGGTTTCAGGTTGGTCCTCGGCAAGCGACAGGATGATCGAGCGGGGAATACGGGCGCAATCGGCGACCACTTCGGCCAGCGCCAACCGGACTTTTGGTGAGGGATCGTCGAGAAGAAATGTCATCGCCATTTCAGCTGCATGCACGTCGAGCGTATTCATTTCTGCCGCAACATAGGCACGGCCCAAAGCCTGCGCCGCCCGAACCCGATCGCCAGTTTTGGCGGTTTCGACCCAACGAAGAAATGCTTGAATGATCACCGACGCCTCACTACACACCAACCAGCCACAATCATGGTGCCTCATACGTTAGCGATCAAAGGTTTAAGATTGGTTCACCATGTCCGTTAACCGCTTCGAAATCGCGCTGCCGATGATTTGCGCAGCGCCGGATGCGCTGCCGCCGCAGATCGATGCGGGCGGGGCTGCGACGGTGATCCTTGATATCCGCAAGGACTGGGCAACCGTGAGCGCAGCCGGCGAGATACAGCCGATCCTCACGCAAGGGCAGTCGGTGGCAACCTGCATGTTGTTTCGTGTTCGCAGGCCCGATGACGAGGCTGGCCAGACCGCGATCGAGCGGCTGCTTAAGCTGCGCCCGCATGGCTTTGTGCTTTCCGGCTGTGGCGGTGCCACCGATATCCAGACATTCGACGTGATGCTGCGGGTCGCGGAAGCCAGAAACGGGATCGAGGCGGGATCAACTGCGCTGGTTGCCGAGCTTGGCGAGGATGCGGCTTTCCTTCTCTCGCTCACCTCGCTGAAAGTCGTGTCGCACCGGCTGAAAGCCATTATTTTCGACGGTGAAGGCGTGACGCAGGCAACGGCAAGCCAGGCGTTCAATATGGCAGCGTCAAGAGCTGGCGCGCCGCTTCTCCTTGCTCGCGCGGCCGCTGTCATCAAGGCAAGGCAGGCGGGTATTGCCTGCTATGAGCTGCTGAAAGACACGGATAACGACCCGCAAACCACGCGCCAGATCGCTCTTGCCGATGGTTTTTCCGGCGTGGTTGCCAGGAATGCCGCGCAACTCGCGGCACTTGCGGGATAATAGGGACCGGCCCTAACGCTTCGGCCGGAACATCTCGAAAACGTCTCCAGCATCGCAATAATCCATATATCCCATGCGGCCGACCGGCCGGACCTTTGCCATGTCGAAACGGCCATCCCGGATCGCTTCCTCGCGAATGTGGATACCGACGACCTGGCCGATGACCACATGGTTTTCGGACAGAGTGCCATCAAGCGCCTTGGGCTGGAATATTTCCGTCACCTTGCATTCGAGTGCTGCATAAGCTTCGGCAACAAACGGCGCCTGGACGAACTGGCCTTCGACCGGCGTCAATCCGGCAAGCGCAAATTCGCTCTCACCATGCGGAACCGGAGCCGATGTGATGTTCATCGCCTCGTGAATATCGAAACTGACGAAATTGGCGGTGAATTCCCGCGTTTGCTCGATGTTGCGAACAGAATCCTTGCGGCCGGATGACGAGAACATCACCAGCTTCGGCGTATCGCTGATCGCATTGAAAAACGAATAGGGCGCGAGATTGAGGCTGCCATCGGCAGCCTTTGATCCGATCCAGCCGATCGGCCGCGGCGAGACGATGGCCTTGAATGGGTCGTGGGCAAGGCCGTGCGCATTTTCCGCGGTCGCATAAAACATCAGGCGTCCTCGCCAACCCAGGTAACGATTTCAGCGAGCTCCGGACGCGGGCGTTCCGTCGGAGGAACCTGCGGCGTGCCGATATGGATGAAGCCCGCGATCTTTTCGCCGGGGTTTACGCCAAGCAGCGGATAGGCCTTCTCGTCGAAGGCGTACCATTCCGTCAGCCAGTTTGAGCAGAATCCGAGCGCGTTAGCAGCCATCAGCAGGTTGAGGCAGACGGCACCTGCGGACATCACCTGTTCCCATTCGGGCACCTTGAAATGCGGGGCCGCCTTGCTGACGACGGCGACGACGACTGGCGCGCGCGACAGCCGGGCATTTTCAACCTTGACCATCTCTTCGGAAAGATCAGGTTTGGCTGCGAGCGCCATTTTTGCCAGTTCGGCACCGATGCGAACCCGCTCTTCACCGCGATAGACAATAAAGCGCCAGGGGGCCAGCTTGCCATGATCCGGCACCCGCGATGCAAGTGTCAGCATCTCTTCGATCTCAGCCGTGCCCGGTCCCGGTCCCCCCATCTGAAAGGCGGGAATAGACCGGCGGGTTGCCAGATAATCGCGCAGACTGATTTCAGTTTTCATCGCTATACATTTCCACTAGTTTGCCATCGCACGCCGCCGCCACACAGGCAGCCACGAAATTGCCATATCGGCGTTTCAAGTGGAGCCACACACTCAGGATGTCAACCACCCCATGCACATCAAGGCCGGTCACGTTCGCGCTATCGTCGTAGCGCTCGTTCTTGCAACAGCAGGCAATAGCGGGCTGCGGGCGCAGGAGCTTGCCGACCCCTTCAAGGCCTTTCCGGCTGTATCCGCTCCATCCAAGAAAATGCCGAAGCTCAACAGCTTCAATCCCTTGGTCCCGGATGCCGCGACGCAAGGTCCGACAGCAAAGGACATTGCGCTAGAAGCGCATTTGACGGACAAGGGCAAGTCTGTCGAACAAGGTTTGACCTGGCGCGTTTTCAGCCCTATTCCCGGCTCGGACGGCAAGTTGCCGCTGGTGGCAACGTCGGAAGGTGGATCGGCCGCGTTCCAACTGATCCCCGGCGAATATTTCGTCAATGTCGCCTTCGGCCGCGCTGGTGCGACGCGCAAGATCAGGGTGGCGGACGCCGGCCTCGTCGAAAAACAAGTGCTCGTGCTTGATGCCGGCGGTGTCATGCTCAATGCCGTATCCGGCAGCGATGTGCGCATCCCGCCAGGCGAACTGAGCTTTTCGATCTTTTCAGCGGATTCGAAGGAAGATGGCGAACGCGCGCTTGTGGTTGCCGACGTCAAGGCGAACACGGTCGTCCGGTTGAACACTGGCACCTATCACGTCGTTTCCAACTACGGTTCGGTCAATGCCGTTATTCGCGCCGATATCCAGATCGAAGCCGGCAAACTGACGGAAGCAACGATCCAGCATCGCGCGGCGAAATTGACGCTGAAGCTTGTCTCCGAGCCCGGCGGCGAAGCGATCGCCGACACGGCCTGGTCGATCCTGACCTCATCCGGCGACGTCGTCAGTGAAAGTGTCGGCGCGTTTCCAACGCTAGTCTTGGCTGAAGGCAGCTATTCAGCAATCGCCCGCAACAACGAAAAGATTTTCCAGCGTGATTTCACTGTGAAAGCCGGCGTCAACACCGATGTCGAGGTCCTGCTCAACGACAAGGGCACGCAGCCCGCGTCCGGCGCGTCAGACGCGCAGGATTGAAGTATCAGGACGTAGCCCTGCTGAGGAACCGGCGGCGTGGCGGCGCCATGCAGAACACGCCGTCATAAATCCGCGTCAAGATATCTTTGCGGTCACCGATGGCGCTCAGTTCTTCCCAGGCGATCAGCTGACCGATGCGCGACGAGATGGTCGTGCCGGAAAGCCTCCGGAACTCGCGGATCAGCAGGGAGATGCGCAATGTCAGCGATACCCTGCTTGCCAGGTGAAACAGCCGGCCATTCTGACCTTCGAAATATATTGGAATAACGCTTGCCTTGGCCGCCTGGATAAGTTTGGCCGGAAACATTTTCCACGGAAGATCCTCGGCTCTGCCAAATCCCTTCCTCGCCGTGGCAACCCCACCGGCCGGAAAGACGATCAGTGTGACGCCCTCCTTCAGGAGGCGTACGGCCTCGTGGCGCGTCTGCATATTGATCGCCAGAGCTTCCTTGGTTTCTTCAAATGAAATCGGCAACGAATAGGGTGCCATTTCCGGCACTTTCAGAAGCTCATTGTTGATCAGCACACGAAACGGCCGGCCGAGCTGTTCGGCAAGCGACAGCACGGCAATGCCATCGCCGATACCGAAGGGATGGTTGGCGACGATGACCACGGGCGTATCCGGCAGATTGCGTGGTGGCCACTCGCCCTGCACGCGAACGCGCACATTGATCAGCTCCAGCATTTCCCCGAAAATCCGGTCGCTCTTGCCGACAATCGTATCGCGCCATTGGGTGTAGAGCCTGGCATAACGATTGCGCCCTGCAAGACCTTCCATGGAACGGATAAACCAACGTTTCAGCCGTCGATCGTTTTCGTTGGCGTAAGACAGCTCTTTGAACTGCACGTTGTTCCCCGTTCCAAAATGTGCGTCCGAAGCGACGCAGCACAGGCATTTCGGTTTCACCGGATTTGCGCTGCAAAGGCGAGTGTTCATGCCCGCCGATCACGCATCAACCGGATAGTCTGCGAATGTTACAGTTTTCTGACAGTAAACTGAAGGTGTGGCCCTGCCACACCTTCTTAATTAGATCATACACACTTTCGCGATGATCAGGCCTTGGCCTTGTTCCGGCGCTCCGCCTTGCGCTTCACATCCGGCGGCGTTGCTTCCGACACCAACGACACAATCGCGTCGTCCAATGTCATTGGCGTCTGGGCCTGCGAGCCCAAACGGCGGATGTTAACGGTGCGCTCTTCGGCTTCGCGCATGCCGCAGACGATGATCACCGGCACCTTGGTCACCGAATGCTCGCGAACCTTGTAGTTGATCTTCTCGTTACGGAAGTCAGTCTCAACCTCAAGCCCCGCGTCGCGCAGCAGTTCGGCAACTTCACGGCCGTAATCGTCGGCTTCCGAGGTGATCGTGGCGACGACGACCTGCAGCGGCGAGAGCCACAGTGGGAAATGGCCGGCGAAGTTCTCGATCAGGATGCCGAGGAAACGTTCCATCGAGCCGCAGATGGCGCGGTGGATCATTACCGGCTGCGTCTTTTCGGAGTTGCTGTCGATGTAGAAGGCACCAAAGCGTTCCGGCAGGTTGAAGTCGACCTGTGTCGTGCCACACTGCCATTCACGGCCGATGGCATCCTTCAGCGTATATTCGAACTTCGGACCGTAGAAAGCGCCCTCGCCCGGCAGGATACCGGTCTTGATGCGGCCTTCCGACTGCGCTTCAATCGTCTTCAGCACGTCCATCATGACGCTTTCGGCGCGATCCCAAAGGGCATCGTCACCAACGCGCTTTTCCGGACGGGTCGATAGCTTGACCACGACTTCCTTGAAGCCGAAGTCCTGATAGACCGACAGGATCAAATCGTTGATGCGCAGGCACTCGGCCGCCATCTGCTCGTCGGTGCAGAACACATGCGCATCGTCCTGCGTGAAGCCGCGCACCCGCATCAGACCGTGAAGCGCGCCCGAAGGCTCGTAGCGATGGACATTGCCGAATTCCGCAAGACGGATCGGCAGTTCGCGGTAGGATTTCAGGCCATGCTTGAAGATCTGGATATGGCCGGGGCAGTTCATCGGCTTCAGCGCAAAGACGCGCTCGTCGTCGGTTTCATCACCGGCGACCGTCACCTTGAACATGTTGTCGCGGTACCAGCCCCAGTGGCCGGACGTTTCCCACAGCGATTTGTCGAGCACCTGCGGCGCGTTGACTTCCTGATAGGTGCCCGCCAGACGGCGGCGCATATAGGCGACCAGCGTCTGGAAAACGCGCCAGCCTTTGCCATGCCAGAAGACGACGCCCGGGCCTTCTTCCTGGAAATGGAACAGATCCATCTCGCGGCCAAGGCGGCGATGGTCGCGCTTTTCGGCTTCGGCCAGAATGTGCAGATACTGGTCGAGTTCTTCCTGCGTGCGCCAGGCCGTACCGTAGATGCGTGTCAGCATCGGGTTGTTTGAATCACCGCGCCAATAGGCACCGGCCACCCGCATCAGCTTGAAGGCATTGCCGATCTGGCCGGTGGAGGCCATGTGGGGACCACGGCAAAGGTCGAACCAGTCGCCCTGATAGTAGATCTTCAGATCCTGATCGGCGGAAATCGCATCGACCAGTTCAACCTTGTAGGCCTCGCCCTTGTCGGCAAAGACCTGACGCGCCTTGTCGCGCGGCCAGATTTCCTTGGTGAACGGCTTGTTGCGCTGGATGATCTCCTTCATCCGCTTTTCGATCTTCGGCAGATCGTCGGGCGTGAAAGGCTCATTCTTGGCAAAGTCGTAATAGAAGCCGTTCTCGATCACTGGACCGATAGTCACCTGCGTACCGGGCCACAGTTCCTGCACGGCTTCGGCCATCACGTGGGCGGTGTCGTGGCGGATCAGTTCGAGTGCGCGGGCGTCTTCGCGCGTTACGATCTCGAGCTTGCCGGAGACGACCGGATCGGACAGGTCGCGCAATTCGCCATCCAGCGCGATCGCGATGGCCTTCTTTGCAAGCGACTTGGAGATCGATTCGGCAACTTCACGGCCCGTCGTGCCAGCGGCGTAACCGCGGACGGAACCATCGGGAAATGTAAGGGAAACAGCGTCAGACATGATTTCTTCCTTGTCCAGTCCCGCCAACGAATGCGGGTGGTTTTAATGACCGGCACAGCCGGCAAATTGACGCGCGGGTGATAGAGCGTTTTTGTGGCGGAGTAAAGAACAGGCTTGATCAGGCTTTGATCATATCTGCAAGACCGCGCACCGTGTTCCAGTTGCGCAGCGTGCCGGGACCAAGGCGTTTGGCGGTCAACGCCGAAAGCAGTTTGGACTCACTCGGCTTGCCCGGAAAATGGATCCAGAGGTCGCCATCGATAATCCGAATTTGCTCGCCACCATCACAGCGGCGTTCCAAATCCTGCAAGACACCGAGATACAACGGCGTGCGCATCACCCGCACGACGATATTTTGCGCTTCCGCATCACTTGCGGCGGGAAAGGGATTGCCGGCAGCAAGGGCAAGCCAACTCTCCCCAGTCCGCGCGATAATATCGACAGGCGTGCCGAAATCCTCGGCAAAGGCCAGTTCAAGCGCATTCTCCACTTCGGAAACACTGTCAAAGTCGACGTCGAAGACCAGATTTCCCGTTGCAACCAATGTCCGCGGCAATCGAAAGCCGATGCGCTCGGCCGTTGCCCGCAAATCCGACATTATGACGCGGCGCCCCGCACCAAGAACGATGCTGTGGAGAAGAGCGACATAGACCGTCATTGCAAGACCGCGGTCGGCCGCCAGTAGCGCCACGGCGTGTACCAATGCTTCGACGGCGACAGTTTTTCCGGCACCGGATCGAGCCCGCTCGTGCCGCCCGGACCACAGCGCAGGAAGCGGAACAGCACCATCCAGCCCCCCGGCCAGAAGCCGTGGCGGGCGATGGCCTCATAGCCATATTCAGAACAGGTCGGGATATGACGGCAGGAATTGCCGATAAAGCCGGACAACGTCAGTTGGTAGAGCCGGACGAAAGCCATGCCGAAAAGCCGCCCCGGCGTCTTGCGAAACGGGCCTGCATAATTCCGGCCTGAATAGGGACGCCTTGCGCCGCTATCATCGTGCCCTTGGCATCCCGGCTCGCCACACATCTCAGCGGGCAGCCTTGGCCACGCGCGACGCTTCAATCTGATCGATGGCCTCAACGACAGCATCGAAGGTCAACATGGTCGAGGCGTGGCGGGCTTTATAATCCTTGACGGGTTTCAGGAAGCGCATGTCCTCGAAACGGCCCGATGGCCCCTCGCCGTCTGCCTTCAGCATCGCCAGCATGTCTTCGCGGGCCTTACGGATTTCGGTGGATGTCGCGCCGACGACATGACGCGCCATAATCGAGGATGACGCCTGCCCGAGAGCACAGGCTTTTACCTCATGAGCGAAGTCGGTGACGGTATCGCCGTCCATCTTCAGGCCGATGCGCACCTTCGAGCCGCACAGCTTGGAATGGGCGCTCGCTTCTGCATCGGGATCGGCAAGCGTGCCGCTTTTGGGGATATTGCCGGCAAACTCAAGGATCCTGCTATTATAGATTTCGTCCATCATTCGGCGCGATCCGCTTGTTTTTGCGCGTTTTCAGGCAAACGGCGCATGATTTTCTATCGTATCCTGGAAAAAAACACACTGTCTCCATCTGTGCCCCTTCCACATGTATCCCGGCATATTATATGGTATGTCGTGTGGGGGCGACAGGTTCGCAAGAGCGAACAGTCGCCTGTTGTTTGGGAAACCGTGCCGGATGATCCAGAGCCCTTAACCTCTGCAAATCGGAAAGCCCCGGAGCCCGCCGACGGAAACCAGACCTGAAAACGTCAGGTCAATGGCCAGTGGCGAGTTGTCCGAAAAGATAAACGTCAAGTAACCCCGCGTTACGCAAGAGGCCATTATGGACGCCATAGTCAAGAATTTTCCTGCCTTGCCCGCCACCGACGGCCGGCCGAGCCAGAAGGAAGCCGAGGACGCGGTACGCGTTCTCCTGCGCTGGGCCGGTGACGATCCGGCGCGTGAAGGGCTTCTCGATACGCCGGCGCGCGTTGCCAAGTCCTATAAAGAGCTGTTTTCCGGGTATGACCTTGCCGCCGAGGACGTGCTTGGCCGCACCTTCGAGGAGGTCGGCGGTTATGACGACATCGTTCTCGTCAAGGACATCCCGTTCTTCTCGCACTGCGAACATCACATGGTTCCGATCATCGGCAAGGCGCATGTCGCCTACCTGCCGGATGGCAAGGTGCTCGGACTGTCGAAGATCGCCCGTGTTGTCGATATCTTCGGCCGCCGTCTGCAGACGCAGGAAACCATGACCGCACAGATCGCCAAGGCGATCGACGACACGCTGCGGCCGCGCGGCGTTGCCGTGATGATCGAAGCCGAACATATGTGCATGGCAATGCGTGGCGTCCAGAAGCAGGGCTCGACGACATTGACCACCACCTTCACCGGCGCCTTCAAGACCGAGCCTGCCGAGCAGGCCCGCTTCATGACCATGCTGCGGGGCTTCAAGTAAGCTCCGTCAACCGGAGCCTTCCGATGACGATTGAATTCGACCGCCCGTCCGCCGACAAGGCGGAGCTGGAATCCGGCTCCGCTTTCACGCCCCGTTTCGACGCCAATGGGCTGATCACCGCCGTCGTCACCGACGCAAATGACGGCGTGCTTTTGATGGTGGCACACATGAATGCCGAAGCGCTGGCGCTAACCATCGAGACCGGGATCGCGCATTACTATAGCCGCTCGCGCAAAAGTCTCTGGAAGAAGGGCGAAACCTCCGGTAATCTGCAGACAGTCGTGGAACTGCGCACCGATTGCGACCAGGATGCCCTGTGGCTGAAGGTTCGCGTGGCTGGCCATGACGCGACCTGCCACACCGGCAGACGTTCCTGTTTCTATCGCGCTGTCGAAGCCAAGGACGGCGTCACGTTGCTTAACATTGTTGACACCGAAATTCATTTCCATCCGGACGACGTTTACGGCAAAAATTAATCATCTGGCGCTTTTTGGCTCACATTCTTCGCAGATTCACGATTTCGCAACCAGACTGGGCGCGTAATCTCGACAACAAGGAAGCGTTCCGCCGGGAACACCCGCACGGAACGCCCTCCAGTAGATTGAGTTCTTACGGCATGCGCTTGCAACGCAGTAAAGCGAGACGTGACGGCCTGTAACAGTGTGTTCTGCGGCATGGAGGTGCCGAATGTTGAACTGGACATTCAATCGCAGCGGTATCACCGCAGATGCATCGGCGCCCGGCGGCCCTTCCCATGCCCTGGCGTCTCCTCCCCCCATAGAGATCAAACCTCCCAAATCCAAAATCGCCCTTGCCCTTGGCGGCGGGGCTGCCCGCGGCTGGGCCCATATCGGCGTGCTGAAAGCGCTGGACGAGGAAGGGATCGAAGTCGGCATGATCGCCGGCACATCGATCGGCGCGCTGGTCGGCGGCTGTTATCTGGCTGGAAAGCTCGATGAGCTCGAAACCTTCGCCCGCTCCCTCACCATGCGCCGCATCGCCGGACTGCTTGATTTCGCCATCGGCGGCGGTGGATTGTTCGGCGGCCTCCGCCTGACCAAGCGCATGCAGGAACACCTGCAGGACCTGTCGATCGAGGGCCTCGATCGGACGTTCGTCGCTGTCGCGACCGAGGTCAATTCGGGCCACGAAGTCTGGATCGGACAGGGATCGCTGATCACCGCGATCCGCGCTTCCTATGCGCTGCCCGGCATTTTCGAGCCGGTTAAATGCAACAATCGCACCTTGATGGACGGCGCGCTGGTCAATCCGGTTCCGGTATCTGTCTGCCGCGCCCACGAGCAGCAGCTGGTCGTTGCCGTCAACCTCAACTATGATCTCTACGGCCGCTCCGCCGTCATCAAGCACAATGCGGGAAGCCATACCGCCGAGCAGCCGCAGATGCCGAAACAACCGCAAGGCCAGGCAGGACGGCTGGGCATGACCAGCGTCATGGTCCAGGCTTTCAACATCATCCAAGACCGCATTTCACGCGCGCGCCTTGCAGGAGATCCACCGGACCTGGCGCTGCATCCCAAGCTTAACGATATAGGCCTGTCGGAGTTTCACCGCGCCGGCGAAGCGATCGATCGCGGTTACTACGAAACCAAGGCCAAGCTCAGCGAACTGCAACGGCTTCAGGAAGTCATGCTGCGATAGTCGCGGCATGACTATCAAAACTTATGCCGCGCGGCCTTCAAAGCAGCGCGGCATTTCTATGAGAAACACGCCGTTAGCCGGCGATATAGGCCTTGATCTGCTCGGCCTCGTGTTCGATCGCGCGGATATGGTGACGAACCGCGTCGCCGATCGAAACGATGCCGACCAGCCGTCCATTTTTTTCGACGGGAAGATGGCGCGCGCGCATATTGTTCATGATTTCCATGATGTCATTGATGCTCATGTCCTCGGTGCAACTATACACCTTTGACCACATGACAGCAGACACCGTCTTGTCCAGGCAGTCTGCACCGAACTTGGCCATCGCCGCCACCACATCGCGCTCCGTCAATATGCCAGCGATCTTGTCGCCCGGCTTGACGATGATAACGGCACCGATGCGATGTTCACTCAGCAAGGCGACCGCCTGGCGCACTTTGGCCTGCGGATCGACCGTCACGACCTGACGGCCCTTTTCATTGAGTATTGCCTTAACAGACATTCAAACCCTCCCGTTTCAGCGACCTGCATCTGACCGGGATATTGGCGAACCGCATAAGCGCTCCTCGCGCTGCGATTATGGACCAATTCGCAAGACAGACATCATTCCTGTCGCGTTATCTGCCCACTGGCAGCAAACCAGACTCCTCGCGGTTCACTGCCTTCGGATGGGAATGGTGCGCTACAGGCCGCCGAAAATCAAGCGCTCTCGGTGAGACCGTCAATCTTTAAAAAACGAGCAACGGGCTTTCAAAAACCAGCCACAGCCTTGCGAAGGTTACTGGCGCGGGTCGAAAAGGCCAAACAGCAGAAAGCCGAACAGGAAGCCGCCAATATGCGCTTCCCAGGCAATGCCGCCTGCCCCGCCAAAGGCAAAGACGCCAAGGCCGATCAGGAAATTGGTCAGGAACCAGATGCCGGTAAAAACCACGACCGAGCGGTTCGACAGCGCCTCGCCGACGGTCAGCCGGCGGTTGAGATGGGCAAACTGCCGGCTGATTCGGCCGCTGGGCGAAAAGACGAAGCGGGCAGCGGCGCCCATCAGACCGGCGACCACGCCGGAGGCACCAACGACAAAGATCGTTTCACCCCAATGGAACGCGACATGCAACGCGACGGCGGCAACAGCCGAAAGGCACCAGAAAAGCATAAAACGCGCCGGGCCGATCCGGCGAATAACCGGGGCGCCAAACGCCACCATCCAGAATCCGTTGAAAATCAGGTGTTCCCAGGAGCCGTGCAGCAGGGAATATGTGAGCGGGCTCCAGAGCCAGGCAAAATTCTGGTCCGCGAAGGGGTGATCGTACCGCGCCGGCCAGAACGCGAAGTTCAAAATCACTTCGCTGTCGATGGCGGCCGATATGAGATACGTGCGCACGACATGAATGACCACCAGCAATGCCAGCATGGCAACAAGACCTGACGGCAGATTGAACGCCGGTTCGCTGACCCGCGTTACATAGTCCGATTCAGCGCCCTGCGGCGGCGTCGCACCGTCGGTTTGGTCCGTCATGCTACTCACATTTCCTTCCGCCGGCTCATCCTCACCGGGCTCTCATGTCTCGCTCTATACGATTCACGGTCACGTCAAAAGCGGTGAGATGCGCGGCACTTGTTCGCACAGCTTGCGGGAAGAGATCAAATCAAAAGGTTTTGCAATTCAGGCGCAGGTTTGCCGACAAAAAAAGGCCGTTCAGTCAAAAAACTGAACGGCCGGTGAGCCCCCAAAAACCCCGAGCCCTTAAGTCAGTGTGCCGAAGGCAACCCTTCGTGAAGTGATGCCCTTTCATGCCATCAGAGCCGGGCACTTTCAATCTAAACCAAACATTAACCTTAATACCGAGCTGGCACGAAAATCGCTGAGTAATCCCTACCGGAGCATTTTTCCGGCCGGATGTGCCAAAGCGGCACAAACATGTGTCGAATGGAATGAGAGCATGCGCAGCAAGACCGCTATAGAGATCTACGCCTATTGGGACGAGTTGCGGGGGCATCGCGAGGTGCCTGCCCGCAGCCAGATTGAGCCCGGTCAGATCCGCAATATCCTGGCGGATCTCTTTATCCTGGAAAAAACACCGCGTGGCGATATCCGTTTCCGGCTCGCCGGCACGCGCATCTGTGCATTGTTTGCGCGCGAACTGCGTGGTTCGACCTTTGATGCGCTCTGGCTTGCCGAACAAACCGGTCGTCTTGCCCGCATCGCGAACGACGTAATGACACAGAAGACGCCGGTCGTTCTGTCGTCCGTTTCGCTTGCGGGCGTTGCCGACCGCCTGCCGACCGAGATCATCCTCCTGCCGCTGCGCTCGCCGGACGGCAATGTCGATCGCATCATCGGCGCGCTGGTTCCGCTGTCGCGCCCGCACTGGCTTGAGGCTACCCCGGTCAATTATCTCGAACTCGACGGCATGCGTGTTCTCGATATCGAGAAGACCGACCTGTTTCTACATAACGCTCCAGGAACCGCCCCGTCCGCAACCCGCCAGCAGACGGCCCACCAACCGATGGGCGATCACAGTATAGCCGGCGCCATCCGCCGCGTGCTTCATCTTCGGGTGCTTGAGGGTGGCCGCAGAGATTAATACGGTTCAAATACAGGCACGCACAAAAACCTTCTGTTAACTGGAAGAGGTTAAAGCTGTGACTTGGATGGACATTGCACAAGTGTGGTCATGTATTCGTTTCAGCAATCGCAGACGGCCGGCCCCAAGCAGCACAACGAAGGCGCTTTCCAGCGCGTTTCTGTGAACCTGACAGGCCGCCTCATGCTTGCCAATCACGATGAATTCGAGTGCACCGCTATCGATATGTCTCCGGGTGATGTGCTGTTCACCTGCGATGCCCGGCCGCGAGCCGGCGAACGTATCATCGCCTATGTCGATCATGTGGGACGCTTGGAAGGCACGGTTTCGCGCCTCGCCGAAAACGCCTTCGTTATCCAGATCAATGCCACCGACCGCAAGCGCGAAAAGCTCGCGGCACAACTGACCTGGATTGCCAACAAGCACGAACTGGGATTGCCGGAAGACCGGCGCCACGACCGCCTTGCGCCGCGCAAGATCCGCACGGAAATCACCCTGGAAGACGGCAGCAAATATGTCTGCCGTATCATTGACCTTTCCCTGTCCGGTGCCGCCGTCGACATGGAGACCCGCCTTCCGCTCGGCACAGCGATTCTGCTCGGCAGCATGAAAGGCCGCGTGGTGCGTCATTTCCAGGAAGGCGTGGCGATCGAATTCCTCGGAATTCAATCACGTGAGGCTCTGCGCGAGTTTCTCTAGGTCCGCAGCGCCCTCACCTGAAAGCCACCCACAGCTTGATACACACTTATCCAGTTCTCGGTGCTAGATGCGACAGGACCTACCGTAGGTTCAGGCGTCCTTCTTCTGCGCTTTCGCACGTGAAGCAGCCGCCGCTTTTTCCTTCTTTTTGTTCTGATTGTGCTCGACCGCCGAACGGATGAGCTGTTTTAGCGCACCTTCGTCAATCCTATCGCCCTCGAAAACATCGATCGCGCGCCAGACCTTGCCTCCGAAGCCGTTGTTGAACAGCGTGTCGGGATCAGGCAGGCTCGCACCATGGGAAAAGGTCAGCTTCACCTTGTCTTTATGGGCATTGCCGACCACCATGTTCCCGTCGCAAGACCAGACCGGGCTACCCATCCACTTCCATTCCTCAACGATCGCGGGATCGGCCTCGAGGATGACCTTGCGAATGCTGGCGAGCGTAGCGCCACGCCAGTCGGTAAGACCAGCGATCAGCCGATCGATCTGCTCCGATGCTTCCATGGGTCTTCATGCCTCGACATATGGCCATTTCCTGCGGCACAATTTATCCGCAATGGCACGCGTCCGCAACGCGATAGAAATCGCCTAGAGCTGAGCTTCGATGGCTGCCTTGTCTATAATCGACCAGACGCGCGCAATCTTTCCGTTTCGAAATTCGTAGAAGACATTCTCGGCAAAGGAAATTCTCCGGCCGTCGACCGGCAGACCGAGAAACATCCCTCTCGGCGTGCAGTCGAACGCAAGGCGGCTCCCGAGAAAGGGCGGATCCGAGATCAGCAGCTCAATATTGAACTGGAGATCGGGGATATCGAGGTAGTCGCCTTCGAGCATGTCGCGATACCCGGCCAATCCGATCTGCCTGCCGTTGTGGCAGGCGCCGTCGGCAACAAACGCTCCCAGGTTTGGCCAATCCTGCTTGTTCAGGCAGGCGATATAGCTTCTGTAGATATCCGGGAGTTCGGTCATGGCTATTTGCCTCCTGCTGTTCTGGTCCGTCGCCAGCCAGGATAACGCGGGTTCCGTGAGCCAGTTCCCGAAATGCAAGCCGGCGGCCAAGCACGCGCGCCGTAATCCCGCTTTGCGCGCAGAGCGCGGCGACCCAATATGATACAAATCCTGCCCCTGATGCGTGCCGTTTTGATGAAAACACAGTCTGGCCATCATTTTCCGTGCCAGAATAGAAAATAATTTTTCCGTGATTTTCAGCAAATTCCAGCCGAAATCGGCAGTTGCTTTGGTAAATCAAGTCTAAACCGGTGCCCCTTCACTCATTTCTGACGTACCGGACTTTCAGATCGAGCGTAAAAAATCGCCGCGAAAAACCTGCCGGACCGAAATAACCCCCTGCGTTTACAGTAACATAAGTGGTTTCTCTGGCGTTAATGGCTCGTGCATCAATGTGAGAACAGTTCAAATTTTAGATGAATTTGAATAAAACAAGATTCAATATCTATTCAAGATTAATTCGAATTTTCTACTTATTTCAATTTGTTTTGTACTTTATTTTACTTCCAATTTTCGCGAGCGATAAAAATCTCGGTGTCATTGTCACTCCAGAACGGGGAGACAAGCATGACAACGACATCATTCCTGAAGGCCAGCCTGATCGGCGCATTTCTTTCGGCAGCAGCGGTACAATCGGCTTTTGCCCTGCCCGCCAACATGATCACCAGCGGCAGCACCAACCCGCCTGTCGGACATTATGAATTCTGCCGGAGCCTGCCGCAGGAATGCCGCGCCAACCCGGGCAATAACGGGCCTCTGCCCCTCACCCGCGAAGGGTGGAAGAAAATTCTCGAGGTCAATTACGACGTCAACGAATCCGTGGCGCCGCTGACCGATATGGAAATCTACGGCGTCGAAGAGCACTGGGCCTATCCCGACAAGGTCGGCGATTGCGAAGATTATGTGCTCTTGAAGCGCAAACGCCTGATGAAGGCAGGCTTCTCGCCGTCAGATCTGCTGATCACCGTCGTGCTACAGCCAAACGGCGAAGGCCATGCGGTGTTGACGGTGCGGACCGATCGCGGCGACTTCGTCCTCGACAACATGCGCAACAAGGTGCTGCTGTGGTCTGAGACCGAATACACCTATCTCAAGCGCCAGTCGGAACAGCATTCCGGCCGCTGGGTGAAACTTCAGGACGGCCGCACCGTGGCTGTCGGCAGCGTCAGCCAGTAAGGCAGATGAATACCTGACATTCGCGACCCGGCTCAGGATGCCCGGGCTGCGCGTGAAAAGGGCTTCGGTCAGTCCCCATCCCCGCCCCAGACCAAGGCCCTGCTGGCCGGTTCCGCTGTCCCCGGAACCGGCCTTTTTCTATTGTCAGAAACTCAGAGGCCTGCTGGGAACAGACGCCAGGCCCCCTGCACAATCACCAGTCCATAGCAAATGGCCCAACCGGAAGCGATCGTAGCGGCAACAAGGACTTCGATCGAAGACAAGGTGTCAGCCATCCGCATCCGCCATACGGAACCGGCAAACAAAGCTGGACCAGCAAATAGCGCTAGAAATACTGCAAACGGCCGAAATCGTTCGGCCACGGCACCATCAACTGTCGGCCAGTGGCGGCGAGCGGCGGCGCGACTGATATCGAGCACGAGGAATGAGGTACCGAAACCGGTGGCCAGCAGGATGAGAAGCATCGCGATATTCATTGAAAATTAACCATGTTAAGCCAGCCTTGCATTGCTCCCTCGATCAGCAATTTCCGTGCCGCGTTGCGCTGCTCCATTCCGGCACAAGCCAACCCGGCGACGATACTTCCAGTTAACGACAGCAAGACCGCGAACCGTCCATGACAGCCAATAATGAAGGTCACGCTCCGCTGATCTCCGCACGTTTCGTCTACACCCTGACGGCCATTGTCGTCGGGCTGGCAGTCTTGACCGCAACCATCAGCCTTGCCGGCCGCTGGTATGGAAAAAACCTGGCGCTGGCCGGGCACACGACCAACACGGAGCCGACCGATATCTTCATCGGCCAGGATCATCTGCGGTTTTCTTCCAATTTCATCCGCTTCGAACAGCAGCGTGTGACCGGCCGCGCCGAACGCGTCGATCTCTACCTCACCTGGCCGGGACTGCAGGGGTATACAGACGAGACACGCGCTCTGTTCAATGATGTCAACCAGCCGGAATCGCTGCTTTTCCTTGATATCTCCCAAAGCACGATGTCACGCGACATGTCGGGACGGATCGAGCCTATCTACCAGCATCTTTTCAACGGAACGATGCTGCCCGGTCCGGCAGGATTGGTGCGGCACGAAACGAAACAAAACTCCGGCTATGGTCAGGAAGTCTTTTTTACGGCGAACCGCGAGGGCGATACGCCTTACGCCGTGCGCTGCATGATGCCAGCAACGCCTGCCCTATCGACCAGCGCCGATTGCCAGCGCGATATTCACATCGGCCGCGATCTTGTTGTGCTTTACCGCTTTTCCAGCCAATTGCTGCCACAATGGCAAGCCATCGACACCGCCGTCGCAACATTCCTGAACAACAAGCTGATCCCTTGAATTTCTTCGCCGCGCGTGTCGCGTTCCGGAGTCCGCACCAGCAGCGGGACTGTACCAAAATGCAAAAGAAGACATCAGACTACTGAAACCAATCATTCATCATAAACCGATTGGTAACGCTATCCCGATAGAGTTTCGAGAACAGTCGTTTCTGCAGGCCACGCCCGGACGGCATCTGTGAAAATAGAATGAAGAGTAGTGTAGTGTCCAAATCCATATTCAACGGCTCCGCTCCATACGCCCCTGTGCTATTTTTCAAGAAGGCGTGCCGGGTACTGCTGGTATCGCTGGCCGCCACATTTACGGCAATCCCCGTCGCTTACGCCGCGCAATATGCGGGTATCGTGGTCGATGCCAAGACCGGCAAGGTACTGTACAGCGAAGACGCCGATAGCCTGCGCTATCCAGCATCGCTGACAAAGATGATGACGCTCTATCTGACTTTCGAGGCGCTGGAAGCCGGAAAGATCAACAAGAACACGCCTGTTCCGTTCTCCAAGAATGCATCGGCTGAGCCGCCGTCGAAACTCGGCGTGCGTTCCGGTAATTCGATCACCGTGGAACAGGCAATCCTGTCTATGGTCACACGCTCCGCCAATGACTCATCGACTGCGCTGGGCGAATTGCTCGGAGGTTCCGAAGACCGGTTCGCCCGCATCATGACCAATAAAGCACGTGCGCTCGGTATGACTCGAACCACCTATCGCAACGCCAACGGCCTGCCGAACGACGCGCAGATGACGACGGCACGCGATCAGGCCCGGCTCGGCATGGCGCTTCGCCAGCACTTTCCGCAGTATTATTCCTATTTCTCCACCCGCAGCTTCCGCTTCGGCAAGCAAACGATCGGCAATCACAACCGCCTGCTCGGCAATGTGCGCGGCGTTGACGGCATCAAGACCGGCTATACCCGCGCAGCCGGTTTCAACCTCGTGACATCTGCTGAGGCGGACGGACGCAGCATCGTCGGCGTCGTTCTGGGCGGCAAGTCCGGTGGTGCCCGCGACGCACAGATGCGCGCTCTCGTCGCCAAGTACATGCCATCCGCTTCGCGCCGTGGCGGTGGTAATCTCGTTGCCGAAACAGCGGATGCGCCGACCATGCAGGCGCAAGCTGTGACAGAGCCGGCTGAAACGGTCGTTGCCGCGACGGGCGGAAGCTTCAACCTGCCGAACAACGGCCCGGTCCCGGATTTCCGTTATAGCGGCGAAACCACCAAAAGCATCGAAGTTGCCTATGCAGCGCCGGTCAAAGCCAGTGCCAATCCGCTTTTGAATGACAAGGTCATGCCGAACACGCTGCAAGCACAGAGCCGCAAGCTTGCCAAAGCTGCTCCCGTCCCGGCCGCCGATGTCGATAACCAGGTCACCAATTCGGTTGCCAAGCCTGCTGCCGAAACGGCTGCGGCCGCCGACAACGCGCCGGCTGGCTGGGTAATCCAGATCGGTGCGACACCGGACAAGGGCCAAGCCATGACATTGCTCGAAAACGCCAAAGACAAGGGCGGCAAGGCCCTACGTAATGCAACGCCGTTCACGGTCGCTTTTGCGAGCGGCGACGGCCACCTCTACCGGGCGCGCTTCGGCGGCTTCTCCAATCAGGACAAGGCCGTTTCCGCCTGCAAGACATTGAAGAGCAAGGGCTTCGCCTGCTGGGCAAGCCTGCAGTAACAACATCACACAAGTTTCGATCAGCGGCGTGTAGCGTTTGCCGGTGATCCTCCTCGGATTTGGTTTTGCGTAACGAGGTTAGTTATGGGAATGAATGAGAATGGATCGGGCATGACGCCTGCGCCGGACAAGAAGCGGAAATCACCGCGTTCCGGCCTGCATCCTTTGCACGAAGCGGCGATGCGGATTGCCGAACTCGGCAGCAGGCCGCGGTCGAAGACCAAGGATCTGGTAACGCTGCTTCTGACGCATGGGGCACGGGCATGGCGCTCGACACAGCCGGATGCACAAATCCACGTGCACGTGACGTCCCCGTCCGGGCGGTATCCGATCCGGCTGCGGATCCGATAGAAATATGGACATCCAACGATCAAAGCCCGGCACCGCCGGGCTTTTTCATGATGGCTTCAATTTTCAGAGAAGGCCGAGCTCGGCCAGTTCGCGGCGTAGCTCCAGCGGCATTTCCGCAGCAGCGCCCAATGCCGCCAAATCGCGCGGCGCTTCAGTGTCCTGGAGATAGCGCCAACCCTGAAAAGCACGGCGCGGCTGATAGGTCGTTTCGACGACTTCCGGGCCGAGGATCAGATTGCAGCGGCCGATGCCCTCTGAATCGGTGAAGGTTTCGATGCCGGTCAGCTTCTGACGCGCCTGCACCTGCCCTTTGATCACCCAATAGAGCGATCCGCCCTCCAGCAATTCCTCGACACGCTTCGGCACCATGCGCGTCGTATGGTAGGAATGTGGTTCGAGACCGGCGGCGATTGCCGTCAGTGCTTTGCGCGACACCCATTCGCGAAGGTCGTCAATCGATTCTGCGCCGACGCAGAGCTTGATGAGATGCAAGGCCATGGCCGGAGTTGAACACCCGCAAAGCGGTCGCGGTCAAGCCTGTTCTCGACCGCTCCACAGATGGGTACCTGTCAGCACTCGACAACGTTGACGGCAAGGCCGCCTGTCGACGTTTCCTTGTATTTATCGTGCATGTCGAAACCGGTCTGGCGCATCGTCTCGATGCAGGCGTCGAGCGGCACGAAATGCTGGCCGTCGCCCTTGAGCGCCAAGGACGCCGCGGTGACGGCCTTGACCGCACCCAGCGCGTTGCGCTCGATGCACGGCACTTGCACGAGACCGGCGATCGGATCGCAGGTCATGCCCAGGTGATGCTCCAGCGCGATTTCAGCGGCATTCTCAATCTGCTCCGGCGTGCCACCCATCACAGCGGCAAGTCCCGCCGCCGCCATTGCCGAGGCTGAACCGACCTCGCCCTGACAGCCGACTTCAGCGCCGGAGATCGAGGCATTAAACTTGATGATGCCGCCGATTGCGGCCGCCGTCAGCAGATAGTCGCGAATGCCGTGGTGATCGGCATCCTCATGAAAATGCAGGTAGTAACGGATGGTCGCCGGCACGACACCGGCAGCACCATTGGTCGGCGAGGTGACGACGCGGCCGCCAGCGGCATTCTCCTCGTTCACCGCCATGGCGTAAACACTCAGCCAATCGTTGGCGAGCAAAGGGTTGATCTTGTTGGAACGCCATTCGTCCTGCAGTTTGTCATGGATCATACCGGCGCGGCGGCGCACTTTAAGGCCGCCCGGGAGAATGCCGGACCCGGTCAGTCCACGATCAATGCAGCTTTTCATCGCCGCCCAGATCCGGTCGAGGCCTTCGTCGAGCTCCTCGGCTGACATCGAACATTCCTCGTTTGCCCGCTTCATCTGGGCGATCGACAGGCCGGAATGCTGGGCCATGTCAAGCATCTGCTTTGCGGTCGAGAAAGGATAGGGAACCTTGACGCCGCCCGGCTTGGTTTTGCTCGCCTTCATCGCCTCAAGTTCGGTATCGGTAACGACGAAGCCGCCGCCAATGGAGTAGTAGACCCGCTTCAGGAGCAGCCGTCCGTCCTTGTCGAAAGCGGAAAAGGACATGCCATTGGCGTGGCCGGGCAGCGGCACTTTCTTATCGAAAACCAGATCGGTCTTAGGCTGGAATTCGTAGCTCGGATGCCCCGCAGGCGTAACCCGTCCGGTACGCTCGACTTCCTCTATGATCGGATCCATACGATCGGGATCTACCCGGTCCGGACGCTCGCCCATCAGCCCGAGAACGACCGCCCTGCCCGTCCCATGACCGATGCCGGTAAAGGCCAGCGAACCATGCAGGCTCGACTTGATCGACGCTACAGTGGCATTGGCGGGGCGCGGCCAGTCGCTCGACAGGATGAGGTCGAGAAAGCGATTGGCGGCCGACATCGGTCCCATCGTGTGCGAACTGGAGGGGCCGATACCAATCTTGAAGACATCAAAAACCGAAAGAAACATGCGAACTCCGCCCCGGGACTGCAGGACCGGGCAAGATTGCCGGACCATAATCATTGCATCGAAACTAGGCCATACTGCGCTGGTCATCAGGTGATCAACCGACATCCGCTCCCGTGCGTGCGACACGAGCGGCTGCTGGGTGGCTGTAGCATGATTCCTGATCCATAAGTCGCCATGCCCGGCCACAGATTTCAAGGGGCAGGGTAAAGTTTCGCGATACCTTGCAATTTCAGCAAAGCATGCCAAAAACGAGGCATGACACTCACCGACTATATCGCGCTCGCAGTCTTTGCACTGCTGTGGACCGGCTACAACTGGGCAACGGACGGCAAGGTGCACCTCAAGCGCATCAGCCTGACGCGCCTGATGATGGAGAACCGGAGGCGCTGGCTGCTGAATTCCCTCAATCGCGACCTGAAGATGATCGACACCCAGATCGTGGCGGGACTGCAGGCGGGAACCGCGTTCTTCGCTTCGACGACAATCTTTGCGCTCGGCGGCTGCTTTGCGCTTCTGGGTGCCACCGATCGGGTCGAGGCGATCATGGGCGACCTGCCCTATGTCTTCCATGGCGGACGCACGGCCTTTGAGCTGAAGGTTGGCGGCCTTGCCTGCCTGTTCGCCTATGCCTTCTTCAAATTTGCCTGGTCCTACCGCCTGTTCAATTATTGCTCCATTCTCGTCGGCTGCATTCCGATGATGTCGGACATCATGCAGGATCGCGCTGGAGCGGAACGCGCCGCCGGGCGGGCAGTGAAAATGAACATTCTTGCGGCCAAGCATTTCAATGCCGGACTGCGCAGCGTTTTCCTGTCGATCGGCTATCTCGGCTGGTTCATCAGCCCCTATGTCTTCATCGCGCTGACGGTTTTCGTCATTTTCGTGCTGACACGCCGGCAATTCTATTCGGAAGCGCGCGAAGCCCTTCTTGACGACACAAACCCCTGAAAGTCTCGGGCGACAAGCCTTGCGATGCGTTGCGCCTGACGCAAGCTCGCCGCGCTATGATCTCGCCATCGGAAAAGATTGAGCCATGTTGATTACCAACGCAGCCAGCGAAACCAACAACGGGACGGCACCGCCGGTAGCCGCAGAACGGCGTGGCCGTATCTGGGCAATCGATGCCCTGCGCGGGTTCGCTCTGATCGCCATGGCAACCTACCATTTTTCCTGGGATCTGGAATATTTCGGCTATCTCGATCCGGGAACGGTCGGCACAGGTGCATTCAAGATCTATGCGCGGATGATCGCCAGCAGTTTCCTGTTTCTGGCGGGGGTCGGCCTGGTGCTTGGCCATTATCCGGCCTTCAAGCCGCGCGCCTTCGCCATCCGCTTTGCCAAGATCGCCGCAGCCGCGCTGGTCATCACCATCGCTACCTGGTTTGCCTTTCCCGATGGCTTCATCTTCTTCGGTATTTTGCATTCAATTGCTGCGGCAAGCCTGATCGGTCTTCTCTTCCTGCGCCTGCCCCCAATCTTGACGATGATAGCTGCTGCGGCTGCATTTGCGGCACCGTTTTATCTGCGCTCGTCTATTTTCGACACGCCGGCGCTCTGGTGGGTCGGACTATCGGAGACACTGCCGCGCTCCAACGATTACGTGCCGCTGCTTCCCTGGCTGGCGCCGTTCCTGGCAGGTATCGCCATCGCACGTATTTCGCTCAGCCTCGGTTGGTTCGAGAAACTGCGCACCGATGGCAGCGCCCGTTGGAAGACGATCCTCACGGCCGCCGGCCGTCACAGCCTGATCATCTATCTTGTTCATCAGCCGCTGCTCTTCGCGCTGGTCTATGTCTATTCTCTGGGTTTTCCAGCTGCCAAGCCCGATCCGGTCGAGACCTATCAAAACAACTGCGTGGCCTCCTGCAGCCTGCAGGAAAGTGCGGCACTCTGCACCACCTTCTGCGGCTGCACGCTGGACAAGCTGATGGAAGAAAACCTCTTCGAGCCGCTGAACGAAGGCAAAATTGACGTCAAGACGGATGAGCGCATTGCGCGAATCGCCGGGCAATGCACCATGGTGTCACAACCCAAGGAATAGGATATGAACGCCTATCGCGCCAAACCGTTGACCTATCCCTGGCCCCCGTTTCTCTATGTGGCGGCCTTTTCGGGGGCAGTGGCGCTGGGGCGGACACTGCCGATTTCGGTCATCCACGGCCATGGCTGGTTCCCCTGGCTTTCAGGCTCGGCGCTGATCGTCATTGCAGTTTGCCTGGATGTCTGGGCGGTGAAGACGTTGATCGAACGGCGTACGGCGGTTCTGCCGCATCGAGGTTCATCCTATCTGGTCACCTGCGGACCATTCTCTTTCACCCGCAATCCCATCTATCTCGGTTACACCCTGATGATGGTCGGTTTCGGCTTGATCACGCTCAATCCCTGGTTCTTCATCATGGCCAGCGCTGCCGTTGCGGTCATGACGCTGTTTGCCGTCCGCAACGAAGAACGCCACCTCCTGTCGCGCTTCGGCTTCGAATTCGAACGCTATTGCCGCGCCACAAGCCGGTGGATCTGAACCCACCGGCCTCGACACTTTTTTCGGTCTCAGTTTCCAACCACACCCTTATCATCGCGCGTGATCACGACCAGTGACGGACGCGCCGGGATGCCGTCGGCAAAGTCCGGCCAAGCGGTTCCGGCATCGGCGATCGCCGTTGCATCTTCATTGTCGGTCAGCCGCAATTCGCCCGGATGCTGGATGGAGACGAACACATTCGTGCCATCCGGCGTGAAGGTCGGCGAACAGCATTCCGAACCGACCGGCGCGATATAGAACAGCTTTGGCAACGCCCTGCCCGGGCCCTCGGTGTCCATCACATACATCGAGTCGGCGATGCCTTCCGGTGGCGGACCGTCGGTGGTGACCCACAGACGCCCGGCCGGATCGACACCGAGATTGTCGGGGTCAGTGAACCAGCCCGACGCTGTTGTCGCGGGATTGAACATCGCCTCATCCTCGGGCTTTGCGGGATCGCCACAGAGCACAAACACATCCCATGTGAAGGTATCGGCGGCATGATCCGGCTTCTCCGGCGCACCGGGCGGTACGAGTTCGAGCAGATGACCATGCGGGTTTGGTCCGCGCGGATTGGCGATATTGACGGTTTCGCGCTCGTCACCCTTGCCGACGGCCAGCCGGTCCTCGTTCTCTGTCATCGCGACGTAGAGTTTCCCGGTACCGTGATGCGGCACAAACCCTTCCGGCGCATCCATGGGCGTAGCGCCAACCAGATCGGCTGCAGCGCGGGTGTTGAGCACAACGTCTGCCTGCGTGGCAAAACCGGTCTGCGCCGTCAGCGACCCTTGCCCTGCCACCAGCGGCAACCAGGCCATGGTGCCGTCGCTTGCGAATTTGGCGACGGACAAGGTTCCATTGTCGAGCAGGTCCTTGTTGGCAGCCCGGTCGGCGGGGTTCCAGGGATCGCGGGTGACGAAACGGTAGAGATATTCGAAGTCGTCATCATCGCCCATGAACACCACAACACGGCCATCCGGCGCCACGGTGACCTGCGCACCCTCATGGGTCATGCGGCCAAGCGATGTCCGCTTCACCGGCTTTGCATCCGGATCGAACGGGTCGATCTCGACCACCCAGTCAAATCGCATCCACTCGTTTGGTTCTTCCTCGAACTTGAAGCGTGGGTCGATGCGGCTGACCGCATAGATGTCGTTCTCGTCTTCGTCCCAACCCTGCCGTTCGACTAGTTCCTGATTGGGCAGCGTCTTGTAATCACCGGCAAAGACATCCATTGCGCCTTCCTCGCCGGATAGCATCGTGCCCCAGGGCGTGATGCCGCCGTTACAGTTGGAGATCGTGCCGAAGACAATCCGTCCCGTCGGATCGGCCTTGGTCTTCAGGCGATCATCACCAGCCGCCGGGCCGGAAATATCCATCTCCGTGCCCATATGGATGCGGCGATTGTGTTTGCTATCGAGAACAATCTTCCAGTTGGTGCCAGTCTTTGCGACTTCAAAGACGCTCACCCCAAGACAGCCCATCAGGGCGCGGATCTGGTTTTCGGTCAGCTTTTCGCGATAATCCTCGTCTGTGAGGCCTGGAAACATCAGGAAGGGTGAGGCATATTCATGGCTGACGACCATCAACCCGCGATCCGACGACGTCGAGCCCTGCGGCAAGGGCAGGAACTGGGTAAAGTCGTTGTTGTAGCCGAATTGGCGTTCCGCCGCCTTGCCGTCGAGGCTGGCAATGTCAAAGGCGGGGCTGTCGGGAAACAGTGCATCGCCCCAGCGGGCGAGGATCTGGCGGCCATACCCTTCCGGCCAGTGGTCGGCGGTATCGCGGACCCGCTGCAATTCCTTGAACGTCAATGTGGACGTGCCAGCAGCCTGAACCGGATGGGCTGAAAAGCCATTACCGAGTGCGGCAATGGCGGCCGAGCCGAAAAGGCCCTTGAGAACAGTGCGGCGATTGACGCCCTCTGCGAGAATTTCACCGTAGGACGAGGAAAAGGCGCGGCGTGGGTTTGGCCGGGCGCGGGTTTTCTGGCGATCTGACATGCAAGCCTCCGATTTGTGTGACGAAGGCGATATTGCATGCAGCTGTGAACGTGCTGTGACGTGCAGACCGCCAATGCTCGGTGGCAGAATTTGGATCAGGTTGTTTTAGAAATGAACCGGTAGAAAGCCGTGACGATCAGGTACCAACGCCAATTTCGGCGAGCCGGGTCAGACAGGCTTCCTCGACATTGCCGAGTTCCTCCAGGGTTTCCTCAATGTCCTTGCGCTTCTGGTTGAGATCGTCGCGCTTTTCTTCGACACGCTTCATCAACAGGCGCAATTGACCGGCCTCACCCGGTGGATCCCGGTAGACCTGGATGATCTCGCGGATTTCGGCGATGGTGAAGCCGATACGGCGGCCGCGCAGAATTTCCATGATCAGGCGGCGGTCTGCCGAACGGAACAAACGTGTCCTGCCGCGCCGCTCTGGATGGATAAGTCCCTCGTCCTCATAGAAGCGCAGAGTACGGGTCGAAACTCCGAATTCCCGCGTCAGCTCCGTAATGGTATAGTACTTGTCCACGCCTGCCTCGCCTTACGCCGCAATCGCGAAAATCGGGCACAGTGCGCCTGAGAATGCAATTGCGGTTGAAGTGTCGCACCGGTCCGCCACCTGATTTGGGGCCGCTACAATGTCAGAGGGTAGTTTGATTGACTTTGACGTAAAAGTCAAACTTCGGCGTGAGCGTCAACCGATGTGAAACCACCACGTTGCAAGCCCCAGAAATGCCAAAAAGCCGGTGACATCCGTGACCGTCGTGACGAAAACCGCAGACGACACGGCAGGGTCGGCGCCGAACCGGTCAAGCAGCAACGGGATCGTGATCCCGGCAAGCGCGGCGGCAATCATGTTGATCAACATCGCAACCGCGATGATACCGCCAATATTGTAGTCTTGAAACCAAGCACCGGCGACGATACCGATCAGAATGCCGAACAACAGCCCGTTTAACAGGCCAACACCGGCCTCACGGCGAACGATGCGCCAGGCATTGTGAATATCGAGATCGCGGGTGGCGAGCGCGCGCACGGTCACCGTCATCGTCTGCGAGCCCGCATTGCCGCCCATGCCGGCAACGATCGGCATCAGTACGGCAAGGGCGACAATCTGCTGGATCGTTGCTTCGAACAGCCCGATGACTGAAGCGGCCAGAAATGCAGTGAAGAGATTGACCATCAGCCACGGCACGCGCGAACGCGACGTGCTGCCGATCGAATCGGACAGCTCTTCATCACCGACGCCGCCAAGGCGCATCAAGTCTTCTTCCGCTTCTTCCTGGATCACGTCGACTACGTCATCGATGGTCAGCACCCCGACCAGGCGGTTGTTCTCATCGACGACGGCTGCGGACAGAAGGTCATACTGCTCGAAAAGCTGTGCCGCCTCCTCCTGGTCCATCTCGGCCGGCACCGGATGGTTGGTTTCGCGCATGATTGTCTCGATCTTGACGGAGCGCTTGGTGCGCAGCACACGGTCGAGATCAAGCGCGCCTAGCAACTTGAAGGTCGGATCGATGACGAAGATCTGGGTAAAGCTCTCCGGAAGGTTCTCGTCTTCGCGCATGTAGTCGATGGTCTGGCCGACCGTCCAGAACGGCGGCACCGCGACGAACTCCGTCTGCATGCGGCGGCCGGCGGTGCTTTCGGGATAATCAAGGGACCTTCTTAACCGCACGCGTTCGGTAAACGGCAGCTTTGACAGGATCTCTTCCTGATCCTCCTGATCGAGGTCTTCCAGAATGTAGACGGCGTCGTCGGAATCCATTTCGCCAAGAGCTGCGGCGATCTGTTCGTTGGGCAGGTGTTCGACGATATCGAGGCGGATGGCCTCATCCACCTCGGTCAGCGCCGACAGATCGAAATCGTCGCCCAGCAGCGAAACCAGCGCCCGGCGCTGGTCCTGCTGTATCGCTTCCAGAAGGTCACCCATTTCGGATGCGTGCAGGCGAGCGACGTGCTGGCGCAGATAAAGAAGATCACGGTCGGCAATGGCGGCACCGACATGCATCAGATAATCGGAACGCACCGAGCCATCTTCGGCGTAGATATCCGAGCCGTCATAAACATCGGCTTCCGGAGGATTGCGGTCTTTGTCCTGGTCGCCGGTACTGCTCATGTGCCCGCCCTCAAAAGAATTGCAGCCATCCAAGACGCCGGCAGAACCGGACGGGAGCAGGATGGCAATGTCATCGACCGAAGGCCACGGCCGGATTGAAAAATTGAACCGCCCTGTCCTGCTAGCCCAACAAACCGGTGAGGTCCACAACCCGATGCGTTGGCAATCCGATCCTGCCGCCGTTTTTACTCAAGCTGTTGCAAAATAATATGAAATGTTTAGCTCTGACGGAGCGAAAAACCACGGAGACACGCCTTGTCCATACGACCCATCCAGCGTTTTCCCGATCCCTTTCTATCCATGTCCACCAGCAAGGTGACGCAATTCGATGCAGAGCTTGAGACGCTGGCGGCAGACCTGCTCGACACCATGCGGGCGGCCCCCGGAATCGGCATTACCGCGCCGCATATCGGTGTGCTGCAGCGCCTGACCGTCATCGAACTCGATCCTCAGTCTGGCGTGAAAATCTACGTCAACCCGGAAATTACATGGTCATCGACTGAAACGGCATCACATACGGAGGGCAGCGTTTCGATGCCGGGAGTAAGCGAAGATGTGACCCGGCCCAGTCAGGTGCGCGTCCGCTACCAGACGATTCTGGGAGAATTGAAGGAAGATGAAGCAGACGGCCTTCTGTCCATCTGCCTCCAGCACGAGATCGATCAGCTCGACGGTCTCTTCTGGCTTCAAAGGTTGTCGCGCCTGAAACGCGAGCGGGCGATCAAGCGCTTTGCCAAGCAGGAGAAGGCAGCTGCTTCTTGAAAAAAGCTGCAAAAGTGCAGGAGCATAGAGCGAGTGCCAGATACCGGCCACGCCGCAACCATGCCATTTGGCGATCAAGCATCACCTGAAGTGGGAACGAGCCCCAGCGAAACCGAAAACGCTGGCGGACGCGCAGATGCGTGACTGGATCTCATCGTTGGATTTCATGCTGGCGCGTTTTAATTAGAAGAGTATAAAATAACGAAGGGCGATAGGAGGAAACCGGCAATGAAACGGGGCATGTTTATGGTGGCAGCGGTACTGCTTGCCTCATGCACAGCAGTGGACGTGGAGCCAATTCCGGGCAGCATCACCTACAATGGCCAGCCGCGCACCAAGTTGACGAAGTCGCCAGCCGGTAGCACGTTCAGTCACACCTTCCACGACAACAGCGGCAACTATTGGAGCGAGACCTATCAAATACAGCCAGATCGCTCGCTGAAAATCATTTCAAGACGCAGAGCCGAAGACTTCAGACTGAACGACCATGGTGGATTGTGAAAATACGCGAATGGTGGCGTCGTCGTCCCACACAACAGCATAGTCTGCTTGCGAACGCTCATAGTGCCGCAGCCTTGATGTGTGCCGCTACTCTCTATCCGGAGAGGTGGATTTGTAGCTCTAGTGCGCCGAAAATCGGCACTTTACCGGGTTAGGTTGCCGCAGGCTTCGCTTTGCCACGGGGCGCATCGAAAACCAACACGATGATAAGACACAAAAAAACCCGCTAAAAGCGGGTTTCTTGTTTGGCCCGAAGGCCAAATGGTGCGGTCGAGAAGACTCGAACTTCCACGGGTTGCCCCACAGCGACCTCAACGCTGCGCGTCTACCAATTCCGCCACGACCGCATCGTGGTAGGTGCCGAACTGCTCCAGCGGGGCTGCATGTAGCAAAAGCATTTGGGGTGCACAAGGGCAGGATGACAGAAAATTGACGGCAACATCAACTATTTCAACAGGCCAGTTCTCGCACCCCTGAGAATGCTGGACTCTTGGCCTTCGGCGTACCATTTAGAAAAACAAATCAACGGGATTGCTTTGACCATGCAACGCGAAAATCTAGGGAAAACGTTCTTCGCAGCCGATGGCTGTCCGCCGGTGCGGTGGAGAATCGCGCCCTCGCCGGTCGAATATGCCGACGCAATCGAAACAATGGAGCGTGAGGCAGCGGCAATTGCTGCGGGCGAAGCGGACGAACTCGTCTGGCTCGTCGAACATCCGCCCCTCTATACCGCAGGAACCAGCGCCAATGCCGACGATCTCGTCATGCCCGGCCGATTCCCAGTGTTTCAAACCGGCCGTGGTGGCGAATACACCTATCATGGCCCGGGCCAGCGCGTCGTGTACGTCATACTCGATCTCAAGCGGCGTAAGCAGGATGTTCGCGCCTTTGTCGCGGCGCTGGAGAGCCTTGTCATCGAAACGCTCGCCAGCATGAATGTCAGGGGTGAACGGCGCGAGGACCGCGTCGGCGTCTGGGTCCGGCGTCCGGAACGGCCGAGCCTGCCAGACGGCTCAATAGCGGAGGACAAGATTGCGGCGATCGGCATCCGCCTGCGCCGATGGGTGAGCTTTCACGGCATGTCGCTGAATGTCGATCCCGACCTCGAACATTTCGACGGCATCGTGCCGTGCGGTATTCGCGGCTATGGCGTCACCAGCCTGGTCGATCTCGGCCTGCCGGTGATGATGACCGATGTCGACATCAAGCTTCGGCAAGCATTCGGAGATATTTTCGGCCCCGCCGTCAATGACGCCGACTGTCCGCCGCTGGATCAGGAAAACAACCGGTCGGTCGCATAGACGATGGCATAACCATGCAGTGCCACAGCGGAGTATAGGCCCAGGCCACTGAGTATTCGCTGGCCGCCCGTCATCTCGTCGAGGCGGTGGCGCGGCTTGACGCCGCTGGTGCCCATCATGCTCAAAAGGGCAAACACGGCGAGCCCTGCCAGCAATGCCGGTGTTGGCATACCGATCCGCCAGCCGACACCGGCGATGATCAAGGTGATGAGAAAACTTCCCACCATCCGGCTGACATGTGAATGAAAAACCTGGCGCAAGACCTGGCCGCCATCGAACCTGTTCATTGGCAGAAGATTGAGCAGGTTGAAGGCACCGAGGATCAGCAGGAAAATCAGAACCGCCGTTCCCGACCCGAACACCTCATTACCCGCTGCCTCGTACAGAATGATGGCCAGGGGAATGAGGAAGGCCGACATGCCGGCGCCCATGAGGGCGCAGGTGGCAACCTCGAAAAGAGAATTGTAGGGCCTTCCGCCGATGGCGACACCGCCCAGCAGCGGCACGAAGATCATCCGCACCCTCTTGTGTCCGAAGGCACGGTAAGCGGCCATGTGGCCCAGTTCGTGCAGGACGATGACCAGCGTTAAAAGTGCCGACAGTAACAGGCCGCCACGGGTGAGACCGAAGAACGGCCACAGAAGCAGTGTCGATAGAAGCGCCAACCCACATTGGACAAGCGGATGCTCGAATACGACGCGCGCCGGCTTGCTCTGTCCGGTCTCGAGCCATTGCTGCAGCGCTTTTACCTCGCGCCGCAGGGCAAAGAAGCGAAAGATCAGAAATGCCAGGCCACGATAGCGGTCCGTCTGCTCGATCGTCAGGTGAACCATGTCGCCGTCTTCGACCAGCCGCCGGCGTTCGCGAAAATCTTTCCAGAATATGGCATCGAGTGCGCTGTCATCGAGCACGCGGGCATCATACTCAGTGTCCGGCACCGTTTCGGTGATCTCCAGCAACCGGACGATTGGCTGGCCGTGCCGATCGAGATGAGTATAGGTCTGCTGCACCCGGTTGGGGGTGTCCGGTATAATCCGGCTGGTCAGAACCGAATGATGCCAGTCGGCCGACGTTCCAAGGGGAAAAACGGCATTCCAGACCTTTTCCCGGCTTGCACGAAACGATCCACGCACACGCACAGTGCGCAATCCGAGAGGAACGGCCAGCAGAAGCCAGAGCAGCCCGACATTGATGACAAGCAGCGCGATCGCCGGTGCATGCGTCGCCATATGCGCTCTCCAATTGATCGTCAGCCGAACGCTAGCTGCAGAGCGTGAACAAATCGTGCGGGAAGCCGGCATCTGCCGGCTTCCCTGCTGTTAAAGCGCTATGCTGCTTCAATCCGCTCGCCCGAAAGCCCGGTCAGAATACCAACCTGCTCAAGCATCCTGCGTTCCCGTAAGGTCAACTGGCTACCGCGAGAGCGGGCAATGGCGCTCATGACCCGGGCAATCAGAAGGATATCGGCTTTCTGCAGCCCATTTTGCCGGCTGCCGCGCAGCCCGGCCCAGGCACTGGCACTGGCACTGGCATCCTCGGTCATCGCCATACGGATCTGTTCCAGCGCAAAGATGGACAGGCTGTCTGGAATTTTCGTGGAGATGTCGATGATGTGAAACAACAGATCGAGCTCGATCCGCGAATTCACCACGCCGCGTGTGGAGATCATCGCAATCAGCCAATCGGCATTCCATTCATCCATGGCGCCTTGCGGGTAGCTGGTTCGGACGATGAATTCCGTCATCGCGTCGATGAAATAGCGATGCCATTCCGGGCACTTTTCGCTGCACGAGCCGTTGATCGCCAGGAGGATTACCGCGTCTTGCGAAGCGGTAATCCCTGGAACGAAAACATGTTCACGCAGAATGGCGATATCGTCGACCGTCAAGCGCGTCTTTCCGGCGATGACACATGCCGGATAAGAAAGACGAAGTTCACCCATCGTTTCTCTCCCGTTTCATCATGAAACTGGATTGAATCTAAGACACGGGCGGTTGCGAATTCGGAAAGAATGAGCGTTAGCAAAGGCTTGAAAGATTCAATCAATTTTTACCATTAACCCGGCTCTCCGCTCCCGCCAGATCATGAACAATCCGGAGCTGACAATAATGGCGATACCCAGCCATTTCGACAGCGTCGGGAATTCGCCGAAAATCAGGAAGCCCAGCGCGGTGCCGGTAATGATCTCCAGATAATGGAACGGCGCCAGAAGCGACACGGGGGCTGCCTGAAATGCCTTGACCACCAGAAGATGGCCGTAGCCGGAGATGGTACCGAGCGCGATAACCAGCACCCAGCCCAGGGTGGAGTGCGGCAGTGACGGTATGAAATCCACCGACCCGGCGCTGTAGCCGACCGCGATGGCGGCTATCATGAACAGCGAGCCGCCAATGCCAGCGATCGTCTGCATCGTCAAAGGCGTGTCCGCATTGCCGACAACCCTGTTCAACAGCAAATAGCAGGCAAACAGGAAGGCGCAGAAAACCGGCAGCAAGGATTTCAACCCGAAGATCTCGAAACTCGGCTGGATGACGATCATCGCTCCACCGAAACCGATGAAGATCGCAAACCAACGCCGCCAGCCGACTTTTTCACGCAAGATCAGAGCCGACAGGCATGTGAGGATAAACGGCTCGACGAAATAGATGGCGAAGACATCGGCAAGCGGCATGTATTTGACCGAGACGAAGAACAGCAAGGCCGCCGCAGCCAGCAGCACGCCGCGCAAAAGATTGAACCAGAGACGCTTCGGTTTCAACGCCCGAAGACCGCCGGTTGAAAGCAGCATCGGCAGGATGGAGACCAGCTGGAAGAAAAACCGGTAGAATGTCACCTGCGCCGGCGACATGCCTTGGTAGACCGCCATGTACTTGGCGATCGCATCCATGCAAGGCAGGATGAGCATGGCGAACACCATGATCGCCAGCCCCTGCATGACGGTATGGGCCGGGCTATCGGAAGGGCGATGGGAAGCGGTCAATGTGGAGGTCCCATTCTCGGCATCGTCGAACATCGGCAACGACCGGAAGACGTTTTTGGCTGCATTTTTGACGTGGAAGGGTGTCCAATCTCGCCGGATGACCTATAAATTGCAACGATAAAGTCATCGACCGCGATCACGCGGCCGCCCCGGAACTCGACCCATCCAAGCCAGCAAGGCACAAAGGAGAGACCGATGCGTCTATCGACCGATACCGCTTTAGCCATGATTCGCCAGCCAAGCGACAATGATACGCTGGGAGGCCGTATCTGGCGTGCCCGCGATGCGATGAATCTTTCGACAAAGGATCTGGCCAACCAGCTCGGGGTGCGCACCGATACGATTTCTGCCTGGGAGCGCGACCGCTCCGAGCCACGCACCAACCGGCTCTTCATGCTTGCCGGTGTGCTCGGCGTAGCACCGGCCTGGCTTATCGCCGGGATCGGCGAAGCACCAAAGGATGACCTCACAAGCACGGCATCCGGTCCATTGCGCGACCAGCTGATACAGGTGAAGAAACTGCACGAGCAGACAGGAAAGGCGATCTCCGCCCTTGAGATGGAGATCAACCGCGTCCTACAGGACATGTAATATTTACGACCGATTCTGGGCCGATTCCGGCTTGAGCGCCATCGTCCACTCTGCGATTGTGGCGCGAAATCATTTCAGGGAGACGAACTATGGACGTACGCGCCGCTGTTGCCGTGCAGGCTGGCAAGCCACTCGAAGTCATGACCGTTCAGCTGGACGGGCCGCGCGCCGGCGAAGTGCTGGTCGAGGTCAAGGCGACCGGCATCTGCCACACCGACGAGTTCACCCTGTCGGGCGCCGATCCGGAAGGCCTGTTCCCGGCCATCCTCGGCCATGAAGGCGCCGGTATCGTCGTCGATGTCGGCCCAGGCGTCACCTCGCTGAAGAAGGGCGATCACGTCATTCCGCTCTACACGCCGGAATGCCGCGAATGTTATTCCTGCCTCAGCCGCAAGACCAATCTGTGCACCTCGATCCGATCAACACAGGGTCAGGGCCTGATGCCGGATGGCACGTCGCGCTTCTCGATCGGCAAGGACAAGATCTTCCACTATATGGGCTGCTCGACCTTTGCCAATTTCACGGTCCTGCCCGAGATCGCGCTGGCGAAGGTCAACCCGGACGCACCGTTCGACAAGATCTGCTACATCGGCTGCGGCGTGACGACCGGCATCGGCGCCGTCATCAACACGGCCAAGGTCGAAATTGGCTCGACCGCCATCGTCTTCGGTCTCGGCGGTATTGGTCTGAACGTGCTGCAGGGCCTGCGCCTTGCCGGCGCTGACATGATTATCGGCGTCGATATCAACAACGACCGCAAGGCCTGGGGCGAAAAGTTCGGCATGACCCATTTCGTCAACCCGAAGGAAGTCGGCGACGACATCGTGCCCTATCTGGTCAACCTGACCAAACGCAACGGCGACACGATCGGCGGCGCCGATTATACGTTCGACTGCACCGGCAACACCAAGGTGATGCGCCAGGCGCTCGAATCGTCGCATCGCGGCTGGGGCAAGTCGGTGATCATCGGCGTTGCCGGTGCTGGCCAGGAAATCTCCACCCGTCCGTTCCAGCTGGTCACCGGCCGCAACTGGATGGGCACCGCCTTTGGCGGCGCGCGCGGCCGTACCGACGTGCCGAAGATCGTCGAATGGTACATGGAGGGCAAGATCCAGATCGATCCGATGATCACCCACACCATGCCGCTCGAAGACATCAACAAGGGCTTTGACCTCATGCACCGGGGCGAAAGCATCCGCAGCGTGGTGATCTACTAGCAGAAGCCGGCCGATACGGCCCTGGTTTTCTGATCATCGAAAAACCGTCTCCAGGGCGCCGCGTCTGTTCAAGGCGCGGCGCTTATTTGTCAGGGGATCTTTGCCCGCTTGATATGGTTCTGGATTTCGAACAGCCGGACAGCTATGCGTTCAAAAGACAACGACCGAAAATGGTCCAGGGAAGAAAAGCATGCGGGGCGGAATGATCAGGCTTAGTTTTGGCATTGCCAGCCTTCTTTTGGCTGCCGCCCTTTCCGCCCCGGCCCTCGCCGATCCGGTCGGCACCTATGACGTCATCGGCACCAATCCCGACGACGGTGGCGAATATCAGGGAACCGTCGTCGTCAGCCGCACGGGCGAAACCTATTCGGTGGCGTGGACGATTGCCGGAACGGAATCAAACGGCGTCGGCATCGGCGGCAGGCGTGGCAGCAAAGAAACGACGGGGATTGCCTCAGCGAATGACGATATGATCACCGTCGGCTACGGCAACGAAAGCGGCTTTGGAATTTCGCAATATGATCGGCAGCCGGATGGTTCCTGGAAAGGACATTGGGCCTACGCCGATGGCGAGAAGATTTCGACGGAAACGTGGATCCGCAGCGGCGCGGCGCGATCGCTCGAGCGGCCAAAAGCCACGACCGGCGAAGCGATAAAGCCGATGAGCAATTCTCCGGCGCGGCCATGACAACAGGGAAGCGATACTAGCAGCCATGTCAGACCCAACCCTGCCAAAAAGCACCATCTATGTCGATGCCGATGCCTGCCCGGTCAAACCGGAAATCTTGAAGGTCGCAGAGCGCCACGGCCTGCCGGTCATACTGGTCGCCAATTCCGGCCTCAGACCTTCGCGTGACCCGATGGTGAGCAATGTCATCGTCTCGGCGGGTTTCGACGCCGCTGACGACTGGATCGCCGAACGCGCTGGCGACGGTGACATCGTGATTACCGCCGATGTGCCGCTGGCCGGCCGCTGCGTTGCCGCCGGTGCACAGGTCACCGGACCAACAGGACGTGTCTTCGACAAGGCCAATATCGGCATGGCAACCGCCATGCGGGATCTCGGTGCACATTTGCGCGAGACCGGGGAGAGCAAGGGTTACAATGCCGCCTTCTCGCCGCGCGACCGGTCGGCTTTCCTCGAAACGCTCGACCGGCTTTGCCGCCGCGTCAAACAACGCTAGAACGGCTGGGAGGCCCTATGAGCAAGATGGACAGCAAGATCGCCCGTCGCCGCCATGCACCGTTCTACACGGGCGGCATTTGCGCGCTGATCACGCTGGCCATCTCCGCCTTTGCCGCACCGAAGCTCGCCATCAATTGGGCGGCGGTGGTCTTCTTCCTCGTCTACCTGGTGATGATCGGCCAACGTTTGCCCAAGCTCACCGCGGCCTACCTCAAGCACAACGCGGCCGGTACCGACGAGCCGGCGATCATCATCTTTGCCGTCACGGTGGCGACCGCCGCGATTTCAATCGTATCGCTGTTCCTGGCGTTGAACGCAGGCCGCAGCGAAACGGTGGTTGAACTTGTTCTCGCCTTCGGTTCCGTCACGCTCGGCTGGCTGACCATCCACACGATGGCGGCTATGCACTATGCCCACCAATATTGGCGACTGGAGACGGGCGGAGGCGACGACAAAAACCACGGTCTCGAGTTCCCCGGCACCAAGGACCCCAGCGGCTACGATTTCCTCTACTTCGCGTTTGTGATCGGCATGACCGCCCAGACTTCGGATGTCGCCGTGACCACGACCGAGATGCGCAAGATCAACCTTCTGCACGCGGTCGTCTCCTTTTTCTTCAACACCGTGCTGGTGGCGGCTGCGGTCAACGCAGCCGTTTCGCTGGCATAGGATCGCGTTCAGCCTCGAAGGAGCACAGTTTGAAAGTCCTTTCCCAAAACACCGCATTCGGCGGCATGCAGGGCGTTTTTTCGCACGATTCACAGGCTTGCGGCGTCGAGATGACCTTTGCAGTCTATATTCCGCCACAGGCGATCACCGCTCCCTGCCCGGTCGTCTGGTATCTCTCCGGCCTCACCTGCTCGCATGCCAACGTCATGGAAAAAGGCGAATATCGCCGGATGGCAGCCGAGCTTGGGCTGATCATCGTCTGCCCCGACACCAGCCCGCGCGGCAGCGACGTTCCGGACGAGCTGACAAACTGGCAGATGGGCAAGGGTGCCGGGTTCTATCTCGACGCCACGGAGGAGCCGTGGGCCGAGAACTACCAGATGTATACTTACATCACTGAAGAACTGCCGGCTTTCATCGCCCAGCACTTTCGTGCCGACATGGCACGGCAGGGCATTTTTGGACATTCCATGGGCGGCCACGGCGCCATGACCATCGCGCTGAAGAACCCCGACCGGTTCAAGAGCTGCTCGGCCTTCGCGCCGATCGTAGAACCTTCGACTGCTGACTGGTCCATTGGCGCCTTCGAGAAATATCTCGGTGACGACAAGGCTAGCTGGCGGCAATACGACGCCTGTGCACTGGTGAAAGACGGGGCGCGCTTCCCGGAATTCCTGATCGATCAGGGCAAGGCCGACAATTTTCTGGAAACAGGCCTGCGTCCATGGCTGTTCGAGGACGCCATCAAGGGCACCGGCATCGGTCTGACACTGCGCATGCACGAGCGCTATGATCACTCCTACTATTTCATCTCGTCTTTCATGGACGAGCATCTGAAATGGCACGCCGAGCGGCTGGCTTAAGCTTTATCCGTCCGGATTGAAGAACCGCGTCTCTCTACGGCGCGGTTCGTTTCACGATGCGGATTGGAAGCTCGGACGGGCGAGACTTTCAACGATACGTATGCTCGATTCGCACTGGCCATGATGGCCTTCCATATCGACGACCACATGCCAGTGACCGGATTGCGGGATGGTCAGGCGGATCGGTGATTTGCGCGCCACACCGCCGACGAACTGGTGCTTCAGCGTTTCCGTATAGAGCTGGAAATTGTTGCCGGTCATCAGCCGGACATTGGCAACCGCCGACAGGGTGATCTCGATGGTCACGCCGGCGCGCTGCTGCTTGAGGTCGTAATGGGTGAAGCTGAATTTCACTTTTGTCATGGTACGTCCGCTTGAAAACAGCTTGGTGGGAGACTGGCATATAAGCATTTTCGCGTTAAAAATTGGTTTTCCGCTTGTCCGCCAATTAGCAGCAGGGCGGTTTCAGATGCACCAAAACGGACGGCCATCTTTTCTGCCCCGCCGGTTTCGGCTATGGCATTTCCCATGATACATATCCTTCTCGTTGCCGCCGGTGGCGCTCTCGGTTCGGTCCTGCGCTATCTCGTCGGGCTCTGGACGCTGCGCAGTTTCGGCCCGTCGTTTCCGTGGGGAACGCTGACGGTCAACATCACCGGATCCTTCCTGATCGGCGTCTTTGCAGAGATGATCGCGCGCAAATTCGGGGCATCGGCCGAGATGCGATTGTTCCTGATCACCGGAATTCTTGGTGGATACACCACCTTCTCAGCCTTCTCTCTGGACGCCATCACGCTGTTTGAACGCGGCGAACCGGTCACGGCGTTGATTTATGTGGCTTCCAGCGTGCTTCTTTCGGCAGTAGCGGTGTTTGCCGGGCTGGTCCTTATGCGCACAATAGTCTAAAGGGACCTCTCAGAGCGCCGTGCGTCCGATTGGACCGGCCTGCTCTGTCATAAATCAGTTTGCGCACGGATTTCCGGTCGGCACCAATGTCGGGGCGCTATGGCACTTGGATGCAGGTAGAAACACATGGCGGGTATTGAACACAAGCAAGTCGAATCCGACGAGGCGGGCATGCGCCTTGATCGCTGGTTCAAGATACATTATCCGGGCCTCGGCTTCGGTCCGCTGCAGAAGCTGCTGCGCTCCGGCCAGGTCCGCGTCGATGGCGGCCGCGTCAAGTCGGATATGCGCGTCCAGCCCGGTCAGGTCGTGCGCATCCCGCCGATGGAAGTCGATCCGAAGACACGGACAGGCCCGATTGCCGGCCGTGACCTGCGGCACGCCTCCGATCATGAGCTTCTATCGCGCATGCTCCTGCATGAAGACGCCAAGGTGATCGTTCTCAACAAACCGCCGGGCATCGCAGTTCAGGGTGGTTCGGGCATCAACCGTCATATCGATGACATGCTGGAAGCCTGGACCAGCCCAAAGGGCGAGAAACCGCGCCTCGTGCATCGCCTCGACCGCGATACATCCGGCGTTCTGGTGATCGCCCGCACCCGTGGCGCCGCCCAGAAGCTGACGGCAGCGTTTCGCGAACGCGATACCAAGAAAACCTACTGGGCGATGGTCAAGGGTGTTCCGCGCAAGAAGGAAGACAAGATTTCGACCTGGCTGGTCAAGGAACAGACGCCGGACGGCGACCGCATGCGGATTGCCAAACATGGCGAGGACGGCGCCGACCACGCCGTTTCCTACTACCGGATTATCGAGACCGCCGGCCAGAACCTCACATGGCTGGAAATGGAACCCTATACCGGCCGTACCCACCAGTTGCGCGTCCATGCCGCCCATATCGGCCACCCGATCATCGGCGATCCGAAGTATTTTGGCGCTGAATTCAATTGGGCATTCCCCGGCGGCGTCCAGAACAAGCTCCATCTCCACGCCCGGCGCATTGACGTGCCCCATCCGGACGGCGGACGCCTGATCGTCACCGCGCCAATGCCGGCACACATGGTCCAGAGCTGGAATCTGATCGGTTTCGACATGGCCAGCGCCGAGGAAGCCGACGATTGATGAAACTCGCTCTATTCGATTGTGACGGCACCCTGGTCGACAGCGCCGGGCTCATCCACGAAGTCATGGCGCGTACGTTCGAGGATTTTGGCCTCGAACGAATCTCGCTGGATGCCACGAAAAGCATTATCGGCCTGACCCTCGATATCGCCATAGCCCGGCTGATGCACCAGCCGCATGTGGACGATCGTGCCCTGGCGATGACGGCGCATTACAAGAAGCTTTATGGCAGCGTGCGCACCGAGATGAATTTTCGCGAGCCGCTGTTTGACGGTATTGCTCCGCTCATCGCGACGCTGATGGCCCGTGATGGACTGCTTCTGGGTGCCGTAACGGGAAAATCCCGCCGAGGACTTGATCAGATCTGTACAAGCCACGGTTATGAAAAGACATTCTTCGTTTCCCGGACGGCGGATGACTGCCCTTCCAAGCCGCATCCAGCGATGGTGACGGAGTGCTGTGCCGAGGCTGGCATCGACGCCAGGGATACCGTCGTCATTGGTGACGCGATCTACGACATGCAGATGGCCAAGAGCGCCGGTGCATCCGCCATCGGTGTCGCATGGGGTTATGCGTCCGTTCCCGAGCTCATCGAAGCTGGGGCAGATTTCATTGCCCGCACCCCGCATGATATTCTGGACTGGATGGAGACACATCATGCCTGATATTCGCGACGATCTGTCTGACGCGCTAAGCGATCCGGATCCCGTACGCCGCGCGCAGATACAGATGCACAAGCCGCTGGCGAAGCGTTTCTATACCACGGTGAGCATCGGCCCGGCAGAAGACGGCGGCCACGCCATTCTCCTCGACGGCCGCTCTGTGCGCACCCCGGCAAAACAGTATCTGACTGTTCCGACCCAAGCCGCCGCTGATCTGCTGGTGGCCGAATGGGATGCCCAGAAGGAAGAGATCAACCCGGCGACTATGCCCGTCACCCGGCTTGCCAACACGGCGATCGATGGCGTCTCCAAGGATATCCGCGCCGTTTTTGACGACATCCTCAACTTTGCCGGAACCGATCTTCTCTGCTACCGGGCTAGTGAGCCTGAGGGCCTGGTTGTTCGCCAGTCGGAACGCTGGGATCCGGTCGTCAACTGGGCATCGGAAAAACTGAGCGCGCGCTTCGTTCTCGTCGAAGGCGTTGTGCATCAGGTCCAGCCGCGCGCCGCCATCAACGGCGTTGCCGAAGCGCTTCGTGCCTATGCGACACCACTCGGTCTTGCCTGCCTGCACACGATCACCACGCTCACCGGCTCTGCCCTGCTCGCCATAGCCTTTGCCGAAAAGCAGCTATCGGCGGAAGAGGCCTGGGCACTTGCTCATGTCGACGAGGATTGGCAGATCGAGCATTGGGGCACCGACGACGAAGCCTTCCAGCGCCGCGAAAACCGCTGGCGGGAAATGCAGGCCGCAACGGCAACGCTCGACGCCCTGCGCTGATTTCCAAGGCATCAGCAACCGATACAGCCACACTCCCGCGCAACGACCTGCACGGGAGTGTTTTCTTTTCAGCATCGAAGAATTTTCAGGCGGTCAGCTTCAGCCCGGCAATGCCGGCAATGATCAGCGCGATACAGCCGATGCGAACGGCTGTTGCCGGCTCGGCAAACAGCACGATGCCTAGGATCACCGTTCCAACCGTGCCGATACCGGTCCAAACAGCATAGGCTGTGCCCAGTGGCAAAGTGCGTACGGCGATGCCGAGCAGGACGACACTGGCCACCATCGAGGCGCCGGTCAGAACTGTGGGCAGAAGCTTGGTGAAGCCTTCGGTATATTTCAGGCCGATCGCCCAACCGATCTCAAGAATTCCTGCGAGGAAGAGGATAATCCAGGCCATAATGACTCCGTCCAAAGGAGCGAGGCCGTCCTCGCGGATGTTCGGGTCGTGGCATGTATGCCGATCCCGTGCAGCCGTCTGCATATGCACTCTATGCTACCCCGGTTTGACTGTGACAAGAGCTTGCCAGCCGTGCCAACCATTCGCAGCTCTCCCCCTGCCAGCGAAAGACAATCCGCGTTCAAATACGGTTTGCTCTTGTGCGGGTGATTTTGAACGGAGAAGATGGGCGCGAAACAGGGAGTATTCCGCAATGTTTGACCATGTGTCGATTGGCGTAAAAGATCTCGATCGTTCGCGCCGTTTCTATGACGCGATTCTGATGCCGCTCGGTTACGAGCGGTTGTCAAAAACAGACACCGTGATCGGTTATGGTTCGGACCGGATCAGCCTGTGGATTGCAAAGGTCGAGAGCCCCGTCCCCGCCGACAGAAGCTCCGGCCTGCATTTCTGCTTCATCGCACCCGATGCCGCTTCGGTCGATGCCTTCCACGCAGCCGGTGTCTCAAACGGCGGCGAAGACAACGGGTTGCCGGGATTGCGGCCGGAATACAGCCAGTTTTATTATGCCGGCTTTATCGTCGATCCCGATGGCTATCGCCTCGAGGCGTTCTTCAAACTGCCCGAGTGAACTAACTCCGGCTGGGTCGGCAGCGACCGATCCAGCCTATTCCTTTGACGAGCGGTCGCGCTTCAGGCGTTGCCAGAACTCCAGGCGTTTGAGTGTTTCACGCTCAAAGCCGCGTTCCTGTGGCTTGTAAAACCGCGTGTCCTTGCTGCGCAGCTCTTCTGGAAAGAATTCCTGTCCAGAATAGGCGTCCGGATAATCGTGGTCGTATTTGTAACCCTCGTGATAACCGAGATCCTTCATCAACTTGGTCGGGGCGTTAAGAATGCTCTTTGGCGGAGGAATCGAGCCGGTCTGGCGGGCCATCTCCAGTGCTGCATCAAAAGACCGGTAACTGGCATTCGATTTTGGCGCGGTCGCCACATAGACAATCGCCTGGGCAATAAACAAACGACCCTCCGGCCAGCCGATGCGCTCGAAAGCGGTCCAGGCGGCGATGACCTGCGGCATGGCGTTCGGATCGGCCATGCCGACATCTTCGCTGGCAGCACAGGCGAGCCGCCGAAACAGGGTCGTCGGGTCTTCACCCGCATCTACCATCCGCGCACCCCAATATAATGCTGCATCGACATCACTGCCCCGCAGGCTTTTATGGAAACAGCTCAGCAGATTGTAATGACCATCCTGCGCCTTGTCGTAGACAGGCATACGTTTCTGCAGGGCCTTCGAAAGCCGCCCGATGTCGAGATCGCCGTCCTCACCGAGCGATAGAACGTCGTCGGCCAGACCCACCAGATAGCGCCCGTCCCCATCGGCCATGTTGATCAGGGAGGATCTCGCATCATCTGTCAGCGGCAAGCGCTTTCCGACAAAATTCTCGACCCGCGCCAAGAGCAATTCGGAGGAGGCAGCATCGAACGGATTGAGCGTGAAAACCTTCAGCCGCGACAGCAATGCCGCCACCAGGCTGAAGCTCGGATTTTCCGTCGTCGCACCAATCAGAATGACCGAGCCGTTTTCGACATGTGGCAGCAGCGCATCCTGGGTGCTGCGGTTGAAGCGGTGCAGCTCATCAACGAAGAGAATCGTCTGGCGGCCAATGGTGCGGTTGCTTTTTGCGGTGTCGAAAACCTTGCGCAGATCGGCGATGCCCGACATGACGGCTGAAAGCTGGACGAACTCCATTTTCGCCGAGGTGGCGACAAGGCGCGCAATCGTGGTCTTGCCGACGCCAGGCGGCCCCCAGAGAATAAAGGATCCGACTGTACCGCCTGTCAGCATGCGGGCAATCGGTCCATTCTCGCCCAGAAGGTGATCCTGACCAATGACCTCTTCCAGCGTTTCAGGACGAAGAGCATCAGCAAGCGGCCGGTGGGTAGCCTCATCGAACAGCGTCACACGCAACTCCTCCATCCGGAACGGCCGGTTCCATGACCGGCCGGTGCAAGATGCTTACGTCCTTGGGTTCGCCTAAACCCGGCAAAACGATCACCGGAAGAACTGGCGGATGCGTTGACCGTTGCGTTCAATCTCGACGCGCCACAGCGACGGATTATCCTTGGCAATGGTCTCAAGCGTGGCGGACTTGTCGATCGGCGTACCATTGACGGCAATGATGATGTCTTTCGGCTGGAAACCGACGCGGGCTGCAGGCGATCCACGATTGATCTCTGTAATCACAACACCTTGCGACGACGCTGGCATCCGCAGTTCATCGGCAAGGCGCGGCGACAGATTGCCAACCACGGCGCCTGCGAAGGGGTTGCGCCCCTCAATCAGCCGCTCGTCGCGCGGCGATGTTTCCGGCGCTTCGGCCAGCGCAAGGTCGATATCTCGGGTCTTGCCATTTTCAATCACCGTTACCTTGGCGACATGGCCGATCCCGACCGTTGTCAGGCGGTACCCCAGCGCATCGGGATGCTCGACCGGAATACCGTTGACGGCTGTGATCACCTGCCCCGGCTTGATGCCTGCCTTTTCCGCCGGACCGCCTTCGATGACGGAACTCACCAGCGCGCCACGCGCCCGGTCGAGCCCGAGCGCATCGGCAACTTCCGAAGTCACCGGTTCAAAGCTTGCGCCAATGAACGGCCGGGTAAAGCTGCCATTGCCACCTTCGGCCGACGCCACGAAGACCTTGACGAGATTGGCGGGAATGGCAAAGCCAACGCCGTTGGAGCCGCCACCGCGCGAAAAGATTGCGGTATTGATGCCGATCAACTCACCATTCATATCAATCAGGCCACCACCGGAATTGCCTGGGTTGATTGCCGCATCGGTCTGGATGAAGAAGCCAAAATCGCCGGAAATTACCTGATTGCGCGCCAGTGCCGAAACGATGCCGCTGGTGACGGTCTGGCCGACGCCGAAGGGATTGCCGATCGCCAACACCAGATCACCGACTTCGACGGCATCGGAATCACCAAGCGGGACAGTGTCAAAGGGGCCGTCGGATTTGATTTTCAGAACGGCGAGATCAAGCCGTTCGTCCTTCAGCATGACCGAGGTTTCGAACTCGCGGCCATCGGCGAGCGCAATCTTGATATTATCGGCATCGGTGATGACATGATAATTGGTGACCACGATGCCGTTCTTGCCGACGATGACGCCGGAGCCGAGAGAGGACTGCTTTTCCGACCGGTTCGGCATGCGCTGACCGAAGAACTGCTCGAAGAACGGATCGTCGGCAAACGGCGACCGGCTCTGAACGGTCTTTTCGGCGTAGACGTTGACGACAGCATTGGCCGTCTGTTTGACCAGCGGCGAAAACGACAGCTGCATCTCGATGCGGGATTGCGGAACGGCCTTTGCATCCTGGGCGCTTACCGGGCCAGAGACAACGACGGAAAGGAAAATGGCAGCAAGCGCCCGACAGCCAAAGATCATGAAACGTTCTCCAATGTTATCCTACGATCAGATAGGATCTCGCCGGAAAAAAGGCAAATGGCACATGCTGTTGTGCTGGTCGAATTCGGTAGCGCTCACATCCCGTACACGAAAACGTGGCTTTCCCGGATTTTTTCGATGGTGGAAAGTCCGGCAACTTTACTTGAACATCATCGCCTAAACGTCAGGATCGCCCATGCCAGCCTACCGCCAACCCTTTATCGCATCGTCGGAGATCACACCGGAGCAGTGTTTCGTCAAACGCAGGTCCTTCCTGAGCATGGCGGCCGGTGGCCTGATCGCTGCCGGAAGCGGCCTTGCTGCCACTGCCGCTCCCCTGACAGCGCAACAAAGCACCTACAAGGTCGATGAGGAGCTGACGCCCGAAAAAGACGTGACCGGCTACAACAACTATTATGAATTCGGCACAGGCAAGGGCGATCCGGCGGCAAACTCGGCGTCGTTCAAGCCATCCCCGTGGACGATCAAGGTGGACGGTCTTGTCGGCAAGCCGAAGGAATTTGGCCTTGAGGAGCTTCTGGCCTTCCCTATGGAAGAGCGCGTCTACCGCATGCGCTGCGTCGAAGCGTGGTCGATGGTCATTCCATGGGTCGGCTTTCCGCTCAAGGCACTGCTCGACAAGGTCGAGCCGCTCGGCAGCGCCAAGTATGTGGCGTTCGAAACAATCGTCCGGCCGGAAGAAATGCCGGGACAATCCGGTTTCTTCCAGCCACTACCATGGCCCTACCGCGAAGGCTTGCGCCTTGATGAAGCCAACCACCCGTTGGCCATCCTTGCGCTCGGCGTTTACGGCAACACCCTGCCGAACCAGAACGGCGCACCTGTGCGCCTCGTCGTTCCGTGGAAATACGGGTTCAAGGGGATCAAATCGATCGTCCGCATTTCACTGACGGAGACACCACCACCGTCGACGTGGAATCTCTCGGCGCCAAGCGAATACGGCTTTTACGCCAATGTGAATCCCGCCGTCGATCATCCCCGCTGGAGTCAGGCATCGGAGAATCGCATCGGCGGTGGCGGCTTCTTCGGCTCCAACCGCCGGCCGACACTGCCGTTCAACGGCTATGCCGACGAGGTCGCAGGGCTTTATAGCGGCATGGACCTCAAGGCGAACTTCTGACGATGGCGCCCCTCCCTTCCCTGCCCAAGCGGTTGCATGGCCCCTCTGTCTGGGCGCTTTATATCATCGGGTTGGTCCCGGCAGCCTACGCCTTCTATCTCGGTGCGACCGGGCAATTGCCCGGCAATCCTGTCAAGGAATTCGAACACCTGCTCGGCATCTGGGCGCTAAGGTTTCTGATCGCTACGCTGGCAATCACGCCGCTACGCGATCTATTTGGGATCAACTGGCTTCGCTACCGGCGTGCTCTCGGCTTGCTCGCCTTCTATTATGTACTGCTGCATTTCCTCACCTATATGGTGCTCGACCAGTCCCTGAACATCACGGCTATCGTCGCCGATATCATCAAGAGGCCGTTCATCACCATCGGCATGGCAGCGCTTGTCGTGCTGGTGCCGCTGGCACTGACATCGAATGCCTGGTCTATCCGCCGGCTCGGGCAACGCTGGAACACGTTGCATCGCCTCGCCTATGTCATCACTGCCGCCGGCGCGCTGCATTTTGCCATGTCCGTCAAAGTCGTCGGCCCGGAGCAGGCAATTTATCTCGCGCTCGTCGCCCTGCTGCTTGGCTGGCGTGCGGTGCGCAAGCCCTATCTGCGCCGCAAACGCCAATCCGTTCAGTCGGCTGCGGCCAGGCGAACGGTCAGCGACGCGCCATAGAGGCAACTCCCGGGCACAGGGCAGAACGCAAAAAAGCGGCCGGGTGAAAACCACCCGGCCGCTTTTATTATCTTAGACAAGATCCAGTCGGATCAGGCTGCGTCTGCAGCTTCTGCTTCGGCAGCAACGCGAGCGATGTCCTTGGCGCCCTTGGCCGAGGTGTCGCGGTCAACGAATTCAATAACAGCCAGAGCCGCATTGTCGCCGTGACGGTAGCCAGCCTTCATGATGCGCAGGTAGCCGCCGTTGCGGGTTGCGTAACGTGTTGCGATGGCGTCGAACAGCTTGCCGACGACAGCAACGTCGCGGATCTGGGAGATGGCCTGACGACGAGCATGAAGGTCACCCTTCTTGCCGAGCGTGACGAGCTTCTCGACGATCGGACGGATTTCCTTTGCCTTCGGCAGGGTCGTGACGATCTGCTCATGTTCAATGAGCGAAGCAGCCATATTGGCAAACATTGCCTTACGGTGGCTTGCAGTTCTATTCAGCTTGCGGCCGGCTACACCATGGCGCATTGCTATTCTCCTTTAATTGCAGGTTCCCTCTTGCGTATGGGCCTGCCGTTTCCTGGCACATGCAGACTTTTGCCTGCTGTTTGACGGGGAAAGGCAGTCAAAACCTGCCTTTTTTATTGTTAATACTGGTCTTCGTAACGCTTGGCGAGATCTTCGATGTTCTCGGGCGGCCATGCGGGCACTTCCATGCCGAGATGCAGGCCCATGGAAGCGAGAACTTCCTTGATTTCGTTCAGCGACTTGCGGCCAAAGTTCGGAGTACGAAGCATTTCGGCTTCGGTCTTCTGAATGAGGTCGCCGATATAAACGATGTTGTCGTTCTTCAGGCAGTTGGCCGAACGGACGGAAAGTTCCAGTTCGTCGACCTTCTTGAGCAGTGCCGGGTTGAACGCCAATTCGGTAACGGCTTCTTCTTCGGCTTCCTTCTGCGGTTCGTCGAAGTTGACGAAAACGCCGAGCTGGTCCTGAAGGATGCGGGCCGCGAAAGCGACTGCATCTTCACCGGTAACCGAACCATCGGTCTCGATCTGCATCGACAGCTTGTCGTAGTCGAGAACCTGGCCTTCACGGGTGTTTTCCACCTTGTAGGACACTTTCTTGACCGGCGAATACAGGCTGTCGACCGGGATAAGGCCGATCGGTGCATCTTCCGAACGATTGCGGTCCGCAGGCACGTAGCCCTTGCCGTTGTTGACGGTGAACTCCATGCGGATTTCAGCGCCCTCGTCGAGGGTGCAGATCACATGGTTCGGGTTGAGGATTTCGATATCGCCAACCGTCTGGATGTCACCGGCGGTAACAACGCCCGGACCCTGCTTGCGCACAACCATGCGCTTTGCGTCGTCGCCATCCATCTTGATGGCGATTTCCTTGATATTGAGCACGATGTCCGTCACGTCTTCCCGGACGCCCGGGATCGAGGAGAACTCGTGCAGAACGCCGTCGATCTGCACTGCAGTAACAGCAGCACCACGAAGCGACGACAGAAGAACGCGGCGAAGCGCGTTGCCGAGGGTCAGGCCAAAGCCACGCTCCAACGGCTCGGCAACAAGGCTAACCTTGGTGCGGCCGGTCGAGGAGAACTCAACCTTGTTCGGCTTGATCAGTTCCTGCCAGTTTTTCTGAATCATATGTTTTGCCTTCCGTTCGTTGCCACCATCCAATCGTGACAACCGAGCCTTGAAGCGCCGGGAGAGGTAACCCCCTCACCGGCAGGATGAATGCGTAAACTTAAACGCGGCGCTTCTTGCGCGGACGGCAACCATTGTGCGGGATCGGCGTGACGTCACGGATCGAGGTGATCATGAAGCCAGCAGCCTGAAGCGCACGCAGAGCCGATTCACGGCCGGAACCCGGGCCGCAAACTTCGACTTCGAGCGTCTTCATGCCGTGTTCCTGGGCCTTCTTGGCCGCATCTTCAGCAGCCATCTGGGCTGCGAACGGGGTCGACTTACGCGAGCCCTTGAAGCCCTTCGAACCAGCCGAAGACCAGGCAATCGCGTTGCCCTGTGCGTCGGTGATGGTGATCATCGTGTTGTTGAACGACGAGTTGACGTGTGCAACGCCCGTAGAAATGTTTTTCCGCTCGCGACGGCGAACGCGTGTGGCTTCCTTGGCCATGGTATACCTTTCGTTGATCTCTGCACCGCCGTAGTACCAGCGGCTCCACCGGGCGGAGGATAACCCCTGCCCTGAATTTTCAAGTCATGCGCGAACGGAAAACCCGTTCTGCGCGGCGATATCGTCACTGCCGTAGTTCCAGCAGCTCCACCGGAGGGACGCGAGGCGCGCCCATCCGAAACCACAAAAGAGGCCGGCGCCAAGCGCCAGCCTCTGCATTTCCCATTTCTGGGAAATTACTTCTTCTTGCCTGCAATCGCCTTTGCCGGGCCCTTACGGGTGCGGGCATTGGTGTGCGTGCGCTGACCGCGAACAGGCAGCGAACGACGGTGACGCAGACCGCGGTAGCAGCCCAGGTCCATCAGACGCTTGATGTTCATCGAGGTTTCGCGACGCAGGTCGCCTTCAACCTGATAATCGCGGTCGATAGCTTCGCGGATCTGAAGAACTTCAGCATCCGTCAATTGGTGCACACGACGTTCAGCCGGAATACCGACCTTCTCGACGATTTCCTGTGCGAACTTCGCTCCGATCCCGTGAATGTAACGAAGCGCGATTACTACGCGCTTGCTCGTCGGGATGTTGACGCCAGCGATACGTGCCACGCCTGTTCTCCTTGCTTCCAGTTGCCATCCGGCAATAGGTGCTTCGTTATGCAGCCCTTGAGAGGCCGACTGTGAAAGTTCTGTTCGGAACACGTCAAAAGAATCGCGCCCGGACTTCGTCTTTGAAATCCGCGCCGATCCCTAGCATGCTGCGAGTTAGCGCGGTCTTTGAAGGAATCGACCGCAAAAGTCAACTCCCCGGCAGTCCTTTTTCAAGAACTGCCTTTTAGGCGTCGGCCGAAGCCGATGCCAGAATTGCGTTGATCTGAGACGTGACGGTCTCGACCGGCGCCATTCCATCAACTGTCTTCAACTCGCCCGTCACAGCATAATGCTGCGACAACGGCGCCGTCTTCTCGCGATACTCGACAAGACGCTTCTTGAATGCTTCCGGATTATCGTCGGAGCGAACCTTACCGCCAGCGGCAATGGTTTCTGCTACGCGATTCTCAATGCGCCGTACAAGCGCATCTTCATCCACTTTCAATTCGATAACCGAATCGAGCCGCAATCCCTTGCCTGCAAGCATCTTGCCCAAGGCAACAGCCTGCGGAACGGTGCGCGGATAGCCATCGAGGATGAAACCATTCGCACAGTCAGCCGAATCGATCCGGTCGGATACGATTTCATTGACGATCTCGTCCGAAACGAGCTGGCCGGCGTCCATGACGGCCTTGGCGCGCTTGCCAACCTCGGTTTCAGCCTGAACGGCCGCCCGCAGCATATCGCCTGTGGAAAGCTGCGGAATACCGTATTTTTCCGTCAGGAGCTTGGCCTGTGTTCCCTTGCCTGCACCCGGCGGTCCTAAAAATATTAGTCTCATCGGCCCCTCTTCCCTCCACGCAGCTTTGATTTCTTGATCAGCCCCTCATACTGCTGGGCAATCAAGTGACCCTGCACCTGTGCTACAGTATCAAGGGTAACGCTGACAACAATCAAAAGCGACGTACCACCAAGGTAGAACGGCACGCCGGTCTGCGCGATCATGACTTCGGGCAGAATGCAGACGAACATCAGATAGATCGCGCCGAGCACGGTGATGCGCGTCAACACGTAGTCGATGTATTCAGCGGTGCGCTCGCCTGGGCGAATACCGAGGATGAAGCCGCCGTGCTTCTTCAGATTGTCGGCCGTATCCTTCGGATTGAAAACGATGGCCGTGTAGAAGAAGGCGAAGAACGCGATCATGCCGCCGTAGAGCACCATGTAGAGCGGCTTGCCGTGGCCGAGGGCAGCAACGATGGTCGTTGCCCAGCCTGGCAGTACAGCGCTGTTGGCAAAGCCAGCAAGCGTCGCCGGCAGAAGCAGCAGCGACGACGCGAAGATTGCAGGAATGACGCCGGCGGTGTTGAGCTTCAGCGGCAGATGCGAGGTGTCACCCTGGAACATCTTGTTGCCGACTTGCCGCTTCGGATACTGGATCAGAAGCCGGCGCTGGGCACGCTCAACGAAGACGATCAGCGCGATAACAGCAACGACCATGACGATGATGGCGAGAATCAGCGGAGTCGACAGAGCGCCGGTGCGGCCGAGTTCAAGCGTGCCGGCCAGAGCCGTCGGCAGATGCGCGACGATACCGGCGAAGATGATCAGCGAAATACCGTTGCCGATACCGCGCGAGGTGATCTGTTCGCCCAGCCACATCAGGAACATCGTGCCACCGAGCAGCGAAATGACCGTAGAGATCCGGAAGAACCAGCCCGCATCAACGACGAGGCCGTTGCCGCTCTCAAGGCCGACTGCGATGCCATAGGCCTGCAGCGTGCCGAGCAGCACCGTGCCGTAGCGGGTGTACTGGTTGATGACCTTGCGGCCCTGCTCGCCTTCCTTTTTCAACTGCTCGAGCGAGGGAACCACGGAGGTCATCAGCTGAACAATGATGGAGGCGGAAATGTAAGGCATGATGCCGAGGGCGAAAATCGCCATGCGCTCGACGGCGCCGCCGGAAAACATGTTGAAAAGGCCGAGGATACCCCCGCTCTGCCCGGCAAATGCCTGTGCAAAAGCTTCCGGGTTCAGGCCTGGCAGCGGAATATAGGTGCCAAGGCGATACACCAGAAGCGCACCAAGGGTAAACCAGAGGCGGCGTTTCAGATCTTCGGCTTTTGCGAATGTCGCAAAATTCAGGTTGGAGGCGAGCTGTTCCGCTGCAGAAGCCATGCAATTCTCCGCGTAGCCAGTTCGGAACCCGCGGGGAAACCCGGTCAGATCCGGAAAGAGCTATCTTCTTTTTATGAAAACCGGCTTGGAAACGACTGCAACTGCAATCTCGCGCCTCACCGTGGTTCCCGATCAATATTCTGCTGCGCCGGACGAATCCGGCCGTGCAATCTGTGAGGCTCTCATATGGGAGCAAAACCGCCCGGTGTGAAGCACCCCGGGCGGTTCATCAGCAACTTATTATTCAGCAGCGCCCGAAAGCAACTTGATCGAACCGCCAGCCTTTTCGATCTTTTCGATCGCAGGCTTGGAAGCGCCGGCAACTTCGATCGTTACCTTTGCCTTCAGTTCGCCATCGGCGAGGACCCGAACGCCATCCCTGGCGCGACGGATAACGCCAGCAGCCGTCAGAGCAGCAGCATCGATGGTCTTGGAAGCATCAAGCTTCTTCGCGTCGATGGCGATCTGGATACGGCCGAGCGACACAACAACAAAATCCGAACGGAAGATGTTGTTGAAGCCGCGCTTCGGCAGACGGCGGTAGATTGGCATCTGGCCGCCTTCGAAGCCATTGATGGCGACGCCGGAACGAGCCTTCTGACCCTTGACACCGCGGCCGGCAGTCTTGCCGGATCCGGAGCCGATACCTCGGCCGAGACGCTTGCGGTTCTTGGTAGAACCTTCGTTGTCTTTGATTTCATTCAGTTTCATGATGGTATCCCCCTCACTTCTCGTCGACGACGCGAACGAGGTGCTGGACGGCCCGGATCATGCCGCGGACGGAAGGTGTATCTTCCAGAACGCTAACCCGGTGCATCTTGTTGAGACCGAGACCGATCAGCGTTGCGCGCTGGACGGCTGGGCGGCGAATGGGGCTACCGATCTGTTCGACCGAAACCGTCTTCTTTGCAGCTTCTTTCTTGACCATTGTCTGGCTCCCTTATTCTTCGGAAGCAACGCCGGCGGATACGCGGCGGCCCTGCAGAGTGGCATACTTCATGCCGCGCTGAGCTGCGATATCCTTCGGGTGCATCTGGCTCTTCAGGGCGTCGAACGTGGCGCGAATCATGTTGTACGGGTTCGAGGAACCCGTCGACTTCGCAACAACGTCGTGCATGCCGAGCGTTTCGAAAACGGCGCGCATCGGACCACCAGCAATGATACCGGTACCGGCCTTGGCAGCACGCAGCAGAACCTTGCCTGCGCCGTGACGGCCATGAACGTCGTGATGAAGCGTACGGCCCGAGCGCAGCGGAACGAAGATCAGTTCGCGCTTGGCAGCTTCGGTGGCCTTACGGATGGCTTCCGGCACTTCACGTGCCTTGCCATGACCGAAGCCAACGCGGCCCTTCTGGTCGCCAACGACGACGAGAGCGGCAAAGCCGAAACGACGGCCGCCCTTGACGACTTTTGCGACGCGGTTGATTGCTACGAGCTTGTCAACGAATTCGCTGTCGCGCTCCTCGCGGTTCTGGCGATCATCGCGCGAACCTCTTTTTTCTTGTGCCATTGTCCTTTTCCTTTTTCTTTTCCGGGTGCAATCGGCAGATTGACAAAAGTCGCTTCGGTACGAGACCGAAGCGACCGGGTAGTATCCGTGCAACTTTCATAAGTCCAGACACGAATGCCTGGAAATTGCATCAGAAGTTCAGGCCACCCTCGCGGGCTGCCTCGGCGAGCGCCTTGACGCGGCCGTGATAGATGAAGGCGCCACGGTCAAAGACAACGTCCTTGACACCAGCCTTCGAGGCGCGCTCTGCGAGGAGCTTGCCAACGGCAGCAGCTGCTGCCGTGTCAGCACCCGTCTTAAGCGACGGACGCAGATCCGTGTCGAGTGTCGAGGCAGACGCAACGGTCTTGCCAGCAACATCATCGATAACCTGTGCGTAGATGTTCTTCGACGAGCGATGAACGGACAGGCGCAGACGGCCATTGGCCACTGCCTTGACTTGACGGCGCACGCGGCTGGCGCGGCGCACAAGTGTCTCTTTCCTTGTAGCCATTTCGCGTGATCCTTACTTCTTCTTGCCTTCTTTGCGGACAATCCGCTCACCTGCATACCGAACGCCCTTGCCCTTGTAGGGCTCAGGACCACGGTATTCGCGGATTTCCGCCGCGACCTGGCCGACCTGCTGCTTGTCGATGCCGGTAACGACGATTTCCGTCGGCTTCGGCACAGCAATCGAGATGCCTTCAGGAGTCTGGTAGACAACGTCATGGCTGAAACCGAGTGCGAGCTGCAGGTTCTTGCCCTGAAGCGTCGCGCGGTAACCGACGCCGTTGATTTCGAGCTTGCGCTCGTAACCGTCCTTGACGCCCTTGAAGATGTTTTCGATCATCGTGCGGGACATGCCCCACTTCGAACGAGCATCCTTGGACTGGTCAACCGGGGTCACCGACACCGCGTTGTTGTCTTCCAGCTTTACGACGACTTCGTCGTTAGCAACGAAGAAGAGTTCGCCTTTCGGGCCCTTTGCAGTCACTGTCTGGCCATTAACCGTGGCCGTGACACCTGCAGGAACCTGAACGGGCTTTTTACCGATACGAGACATATTTCAAACCTGTCTGTCCGTTATGGAGGTCACTGCTACCGTATTAGAATACGGAGCAGAGAACCTCGCCACCAACGTTCTGTTCGCGTGCCTGATGATCGGCCATCACACCCTTCGGAGTCGAAAGGATAGTGATACCGAGACCGTTCGCGACCTGCGGAATGGACTTGACCGAGACATAAACTCGGCGGCCCGGCTTCGATACGCGGCCGATCTCACGGATCACCGACGCACCTTCGTAGTATTTCAGTTCGATATTGATCTCGGCCTTGCCGTTACCAAATTCTGTTTCCGAGTAACCGCGGATGTAGCCTTCAGCCTGAAGGACATCCAGAACGCGTGCGCGCAGCTTGGAAGCCGGAGTGGAAACACTCGACTTGCGGCGTGCAGCACCGTTGCGGATACGGGTGAGCATATCGCCCAGCGGATCAGTCATTGCCATCTACCCGTCTCCTTACCAGCTCGACTTAACAATGCCCGGCACCTTGCCGAAATTGCCAAGTTCACGAAGCGCAATACGCGACATCTTGAGTTTGCGATAATATGCGCGCGGACGACCGGTCACTTCGCAACGGTTGCGAACGCGGGTCTTGGAACCGTCACGCGGCAGGCTCGCCAACTTCAAAGTTGCCTTGAAGCGCTCTTCGATCGGAAGAGACTGGTTCATGATGGTTGCCTTCAGGACTGCGCGCTTGGACGCATCCTGGGCAACCGACTTACGGCGGCGATTGTTTTTTTCAATTGCGCTCGTCTTCGCCATTCAACTTAATCCTTCTGCTTGTCGTTACGGCTTACGTGCGAAACGGGAAGTTGAACTCTGTGAGCAGAGCGCGAGCTTCGTCGTCGTTCGTTGCCGTCGTGCAAACGATGATGTCCATGCCCCACATCTGATCAACCTTGTCGTAGTTGATCTCCGGGAACACAATGTGTTCCTTGACACCCATGGCGAAGTTGCCACGGCCGTCAAAGCTCTTCGGATTCAGGCCGCGGAAATCTCGAACGCGCGGAAGCGCGATGTTGATCAGGCGGTCCAGGAATTCGTACATGCGAACGCCGCGCAGGGTAACCTTTGCGCCAATCGGCATGTCTTCGCGCAGCTTGAAGCCGGCGATCGAGGTGCGGGCCTTGGTGATGACCGGCTTCTGGCCGGCAATCGCTGCGAGGTCTGCTGCAGCAACCGTTGGCTTCTTGGAGTCAGCCGTCGATTCACCAACACCCATGTTGATAACGATCTTGTCGAGGCGTGGGATCTGCATGACGTTTGCGTAGGAGAACTTCTCCTGCATCGCCTTGGTGATACGCTCGACGTAATCAACCTTGAGCCGCGGCTCGTACTTCTTGACGTCAGCCATCGATCACTTCTCCCGAACGCTTGGCCACACGGACCTTCTTGCCGTCCTCAAGAACCTTGAAGCCGACGCGGGTCGGCTTGCCATCCTTGTCGGAAACCGCAAGGTTGGAAAGGTGAATGGAGGCTTCCTTGTTGATGATACCAGCTTCCTGGGCCTGGGTCTGGCGCTGGTGACGCTTCACCATGTTTACGCCACGCACAACGGCCCGGTCTTCCTTAGGCAGAACCTGGAGAACTTCCCCAGAACGACCCTTGTCTTTGCCGGTCAATACGACGACTTTGTCGCCCTTACGAATTTTTTGCATCTCAATCGCTCCTTACAGTACTTCTGGAGCCAGCGAGATGATCTTCATGTGGTTCTTGGCGCGAAGTTCGCGCGGAACCGGTCCGAAGATACGGGTGCCGATCGGCTCTTTCTTGTTGTCGATAAGAACAGCTGCGTTGTTATCGAACCGGATGACGCTGCCGTCCGGACGACGGATGTCCTTGGCTGTGCGAACCACAACCGCCTTCATCACATCACCCTTCTTGACGCGGCCGCGCGGAATAGCTTCCTTGATCGAAACGACGATAATGTCGCCGACCGAAGCGTACTTGCGCTTGGAACCGCCCAGCACCTTGATGCACATGACACGACGTGCGCCGGAATTATCCGCCACGTCGAGGTTTGTTTGCATCTGAATCATGTCAGGTCGCCTTCTTGTTGTGACCGGACCGGTTGGGCCAACCTCATCAGATTGAGGGCCCCCTGTTCCAGCTTCTAAATTTCTGTTCTCGCGCGGGATCGATCGTTGCCAGGGTGGTTTCCTAAACAGGACCTTCCGTGCGCTCAAAGCAAAAGAACGCTCGTAGTCGAGCGTCCTTACGCTGCTTCATACAGATTTTCGCAGCCGACGCAAGGGCCGGATGCGAAACTCTTAAGAATTAGGCCTGAGCGGAAACCACTGTCCAGGTCTTATCCTTAGAAATCGGCGCGCATTCCTCGATGGAAACCTGATCGCCGACCTTGTACTGGTTGTTCTCGTCATGCGCCTTGTACTTCTTGGACCGGCGAACGGTCTTCTGGAAGATCGGGTGCGCGAAACGACGCTCGACACGGACCACGACGGTCTTATCGTTCTTGTCGCTGACGACTGTGCCCTGCAGAATGCGTTTTGGCATATTCTTAGATCCTTAAGCCTTGGCTTCTGCCGCCTTCTGGCGGGCAATGGTTTTGACGCGCGCAATGCCCTTGCGGACTTCATTGATGCGCGACGACTTTTCGAGCTGGCCTGTGGCCTTTTGGAAGCGCAGGTTGAACTGCTCTTTCTTCAGCTTGGCGAGCTCTTCGTTGAGCTGATCGGCGCTGAGCGCGCGGATGGTATCGGCTTTCATTGGGCTTTACTCCTTACTCTGCAATGCGCTGAACGAAGCGCGTCTTGACAGAGAGTTTCGCAGCACCAAGGCGAAGCGCCTCACGGGCGAGTTCTTCGCTGACGCCGTCGATTTCAAACATCATTCGGCCGGGCTTGACCTTGCAAGCCCAATATTCAACCGAACCCTTACCTTTACCCATGCGGACTTCGGTCGGCTTTGCCGTGACCGGTACGTCTGGGAATACGCGGATCCATACGCGGCCGGCACGTTTCATGTGACGGGTGATCGCGCGGCGGGCCGCTTCGATCTCGCGTGCGTTTACGCGGTTCGGCTCCTGAGACTTCAGGCCGAATTCACCGAAAGCAAGGTCGGAACCGCCCTTGGCAACGCCCTTGATGCGTCCCTTGAACTGCTTGCGGTACTTAGTGCGCTTTGGCTGCAACATTTTTTTAATTCTCCGATATTAGCTGCCAGGAACGACTGTTACGCGTTTTCGCGACGACGGTTGTTGCTGCTGGGGCCCTGGGCATCTGCCTCGGACGAACGACGCTCGGAAGCCATCGGATCGTGTTCGAGGATTTCGCCCTTGAAAATCCAGACCTTGATGCCGCAAATACCGAAAGCGGTCTTGGCTTCAGCCACACCGTAGTCGATGTCGGCGCGAAGCGTGTGCAACGGCACGCGGCCTTCACGATACCATTCGGTACGCGCGATTTCAGCACCGCCGAGACGACCACCGCAGGTGATCTTGATGCCTTCGGCGCCAAGACGCATTGCGGACTGAACGGCACGCTTCATCGCACGGCGGAAAGCCACGCGGCGTTCGAGCTGCTGAGCGATCGACTGGGCGACGAGCGTCGAGTCAACTTCCGGCTTGCGCACTTCAACGATGTTGAGGTGCGTTTCCGACTTGGTCATCTCGCCGATCTTCTTGCGCAGCTTTTCGATGTCTGCGCCCTTCTTGCCGATGATCAGGCCCGGACGAGCCGAGTGGATCGTCACGCGGCACTTCTTGTGCGGACGCTCGATGATCACCTTGGCGATACCGGCCTGCTTCAGCTCTTCCATGACATAGGCACGGATCTTCAGGTCTTCGTGAAGAAGCTGACCGTATTCTGCGTTGTCCGCGAACCAGCGGCTATCCCAGGTACGGTTGATGCCGAGGCGGAAGCCGACTGGATTGATCTTCTGACCCATTATGCGGCCTCCCCTTTAGCTTCGACTTCGCGAACAACGATCGTCAGATGCGCGAAAGGCTTTTCGATACGCGATGCACGGCCACGGCCACGAGCGTGGAAACGCTTCATGACGATGGACTTGCCAACGTAAGCCTCGGCTACGATCAGGCTGTCGACGTCGAGATCGTGGTTGTTCTCTGCGTTTGCGATCGCAGATTGCAACGTCTTCTTGACAGTGTCCGAGATCCGCTTGCGCGAGAACTCGAGTTCGGCCAGAGCCCGGTCGACCTTCTTGCCGCGGATCATCGCAGCTACCAGGTTGAGCTTCTGGGGGCTGACGCGGATCGTGCGCGCGATTGCCTGCGCCTCGTTATCCTTCAGCCGGCGTTCGGCTTTTGCCTTACCCATAATTACTTCCTCTTTGCCTTCTTGTCCGCACCGTGACCGTAATAGGTCCGGGTCGGAGAGAATTCACCGAACTTGTGACCGATCATGTCTTCGTTGACACTAACCGGAACATGCTTGCTGCCATTGTAGACGCCGAACGTGAGACCGACGAACTGCGGCAGGATGGTGGAGCGACGGCTCCACATCTTGATCACTTCGTTACGGCCGCCTTCACGAACCTTCTCAGCCTTCTTGAGAAGATAGCCGTCAACAAACGGACCTTTCCATACTGAACGAGTCATTGGAGACTTCCTCTCTTACTTCTTACGCTGATGACGCGAGCGCATGATGAACTTGTCGGTCGACTTGTTCGAGCGCGTACGCTTGCCCTTGGTGGGCTTACCCCAAGGCGAAACCGGATGACGGCCACCCGAGGTGCGGCCTTCACCACCGCCGTGCGGATGGTCAACAGGGTTCATGACGACGCCGCGAACGTGCGGACGCTTGCCACGCCACACCGAACGACCGGCCTTGCCGTCGTTGATGTTGCCGTGGTCAGGGTTGGAGACTGCACCGACCGTTGCAAGGCAGGAGCCGTGCACCAGGCGCTGTTCGCCAGACGACAGGCGAAGGATCGCCATGCCCTGGTCGCGACCGACCAGCTGAACGTAGGCGCCAGCGGAACGAGCGATCTGACCGCCCTTGCCTGGCTTCATCTCGACGTTGTGAACGATCGAACCAACCGGCATGTACTGAAGCGGCATAGTGTTGCCTGGCTTCACGTCAACCTGCTTTTCCGAAGCAATCACCTTGTCGCCGGCAGCGAGACGCTGCGGAGCGATGATGTAAGCCTGCTGGCCGTCCGCATAGTTGATCAGCGCGATGAACGCCGTGCGGTTCGGGTCGTATTCCAGACGCTCAACCGTGCCTTCAACGTCGAACTTGCGACGCTTGAAGTCGATCAGGCGGTAGGTACGCTTGTGACCACCACCCTGGTAGCGCACGGTGATGCGGCCAGTGTTGTTACGTCCGCCCTTGGAGGACAGGCCTTCGGTCAGCGACTTGACTGGTTTGCCCTTGTGCAGGCCGGACCGGTCGACGATGACCAGCTGGCGCTGGCTCGGGGTGGTCGGATTGAAACTTTTCAATGCCATTGTTCTATTCCTCAGAGTCCGGTGGAGACGTCGATGGTCTGACCGTCAGCGAGCGTGACGATAGCCTTCTTGACGTCCTTTTGCCGGCCAGCGAAGCCACGGAAGCGCTTCAGCTTGCCCTTGCGGACCAGCGTGTTGACAGCCGTAACCTTGACGCCGAACAGTGCCTCGATTGCAGCCTTGATTTCAGGCTTCGACGCATCCTTGGCGACGTTGAAGATGATCTGGTTCTGTTCAGAAACCAGCGTCGACTTTTCGGTGATCGACGGAGCGAGGATCACATCATAGTGGCGAAGGTTAGTCATTTGAACCGCTCCTCAAGAGCTTCAACTGCAGCCTTGGACAGGACGAGCTTGCCGCGGCGCAGAATGTCATAAACGTTGATGCCCTGCACCGGCAGAACGTCCACGTTCGGGATGTTCTGAGCTGCGAGCTTGAAATTGCTGTCGAGTTCGGCGCCGCCGATGAACAACACGTTGGTCAGGCCGAGCGTTGCGAATGCGCCGGTCAGCACCTTCGTCTTGGCTTCAGCAGCAACCAGGTTGTCAACGATGATCAGCTCTTCGGCACGCAGCTTAGCGGACAGCGCATGGCGCAGGCCGAGAGCACGAACCTTCTTGGGCAGGTCATGGGCGTGGCTGCGAACAACCGGGCCATGAGCCTTACCACCGCCGCGGAACTGCGGAGCACGAGCCGAATGGTGACGAGCGCGGCCCGTACCCTTCTGCTTGAACATCTTGGCGCCGGTGCGTGCGATTTCTGCACGACCCTTTGCCTTGTGCGTACCCTGCTGCTTCTTAGCAAGCTGCCAGCGAACGACGCGGGCAATGATATCTTCGCGCGGCTCAAGGCCGAAAATCGCGTCGGACAGGGAAACCGTACCGGCCTCTTTGCCCTCGAGTGTGGTGACGTTGAGATCCATGATCTGGCCCCCTTACTTGGCTGCGCGCACAGCGGCAGGACGCGGAGCGTCAGCCGGAGTGCCGGACTTGATGGCGTCGCGAACGACGATCCATGCGCCCTTGGAGCCGGGTACGGCGCCCTTGACGAGGATCAGACCGCGGTCTTCATCGGTGGAGACCACTTCCAGGTTCTGGGTGGTAATGCGTGTCTGACCCATGTGGCCAGCCATGCGCTTACCCTTCCAGACGCGGCCCGGATCCTGGTTGGAACCAGTCGAACCATGCGAACGGTGCGATACGGACACGCCGTGCGTTGCACGCAGACCGCCGAAGTTGTGGCGCTTCATGGCACCGGCAAAACCCTTACCGGAAGATGTACCGGTCACGTCGACCAGCTGGCCGGCGACGAAATGGTTTGCAGTAAGCTCAGCGCCGACATCGATCAGATTGTCCGACGAAACGCGGAACTCAATGACCTTGGCTTTCGGCTCTACGTTGGCGGCAGCGAACTGACCACGCAACGGCTTGCTCGTGTTCTTGACTTTAGCCTGACCCGCACCGAGCTGAACTGCGGTGTAGCCATTCTTGTCTTCTGTGCGATGGGCTACCACTTGGCAGTTTTCCATCCGCAATACTGTAACCGGGATATGCTCACCAGCGTCGTTATAGACGCGGGTCATCCCAATCTTCTGTGCAATCACACCTGAACGCATTGGTTCATTCCTCTTAAGAGTTAGCAACGGAGAAAACCCCGTTACATCTCTGGTTTAAGGTCTCCCTCGGATCACCCGCCCACTTGGCCGGAAAATTGAGGGTCGCCCGTTTTTGGAAGCCGTTGGACCGAAGTCCACGTACCTTCCTTGTTTTTAAAGCTTGATTTCCACGTCTACGCCGGCAGCGAGGTCGAGCTTCATCAGCGCGTCAACAGTCTGCGGAGTAGGATCGACGATATCGAGGAGGCGCTTGTGGGTGCGCATCTCGAACTGCTCACGGCTCTTCTTGTCGACGTGGGGCGAGCGGTTGACAGTAAACTTTTCAATCCGCGTAGGAAGCGGCACCGGACCACGGACCGAAGCGCCTGTGCGCTTGGCCGTCGAAACGATTTCCCGCGTGGAGGCATCAAGAATCCGGTGATCAAACGCCTTGAGGCGGATACGGATATTCTGGCCGTTCATTCGAGTTATCCTTGTTGTTGTTAGCGAATGCCACAAATTGAGGCAGTTCGTTAGTCGTTTCCGGGTGCTGATGCTTCAAAGAGCACAAAGAGCAAATCACTCTCTGTCCGTTTCTGCAATTCGACCCGCACATATACGGAATCGGCGTCCGACACAATGACCGAACGCCCACGAAAGCACGATTTTTCGCACTTCCGTCAATTCGAGAGGCATACACCTTCAGGTGCAGGCTTCGACCAGCAAAATTTCAAGGAAGCGGCGCTTATAACGCGCCGCTTCCCAACCGAGTAAATTACTCGACGATGGAGGCTACGATGCCGGCGCCGACGGTGCGGCCGCCTTCGCGGATAGCGAAGCGCAGCTTTTCTTCCATCGCGATCGGAACGATCAGCTCGACGGAAACCGTGACGTTGTCACCAGGCATAACCATTTCCGTGCCTTCAGGAAGCGACACGATGCCGGTCACGTCCGTTGTGCGGAAGTAGAACTGCGGACGGTAGTTGGTGAAGAACGGTGTATGACGGCCGCCTTCTTCCTTC